>NZ_JAWOHB010000117.1:0-35485 GCF_046496365.1 Desulfosarcina sp. | reverse complement strand
CGGATCTCTATCCAGCCGGTCGAACGGTGGCCGGCAATCGGTTGATTTTCGATTTTCCCATTGCCATTGACGCCCGCTGGAAAACAGGATATCCCAAGCCCGTTGAATTCGATCCGGAGGTTGAAAAACGGGTGGACCGTATGTGGAAGACCCTCGGCCTGCCCCATAAATAAACATCACATGCATGCCCGGCGAAGGGGGTGCGATTGGGACAGGGTCTGTCCAGACAGGAACAATGGCGATGGGCAACCAGGTATTTGATGGGGCGCTGGAAAAAGGCGCCCGCTGCCAGCGGCTTTCCCGGGAAGAGGCCTATTGCCTGGCTGAAGCGGTCACTCCCGACCGCCTTCACCGACTGGGCGCTGCGGCACTGGCCAACCGTCAACGGCGCTATGGCCGGCAGGCCACCTACGTGTTCAATCTGCAGATCAACCCCAGCAACATCTGTGGCAGCGGCTGTACCTTCTGCAACTACGCGGCATCTAAAAATGCCCCGCATGCCTATGTGCTGGAAGAATCCGAAATCTTCGAGCAGGTCGAACGCCTCAATCCCACCGAAGTACACATCGTCGGCGGTCTAAATCAGATCTGGCCCTATCACAGAAATCTGGAACTGGTCAGATCGCTGCGATCCCGCTTTGCGGACCTGCATATCAAAGCGTATACGGCCGTAGAGATCGATTATTTCGCCCAAACCGCCGGCCTGTCCGCAATGACGGTGCTGGACCAGCTCCAGGAAGCCGGTATGGATGCCATGCCGGGCGGCGGCGCGGAGATTTTTTCCGACCGGCTCTATCGACGGCACTGGAAAAACAAAACTAGCCCGGGCGACTGGGTGCGCATCCATCAACTGGCTCACAGCAAAGGGATCGGCACCAACGCGACCATGCTTTTCGGGTTCGGCGATACCTGGGACGAGCGCATCGAACACCTGCTGATCCTAAGACGGGCCCAGGACCAATCCGGCGGATTTTCCTGCTTCATCCCGCTGCCCTTTCAACCGGGTGCCGGCAATTTCATCGAAAAAGGGCCCACGCCCCTGGAAACCCTCACCGTTATGGCGATTTCGCGGCTGCTGCTGGACAATATCTTGCATTTAAAATCCTACTGGCCCATGACCGGCCTGGAAACCGGGGCGGCCGGATTGAGCTGGGGGGCGGATGACATGGATGGCACCATCAGCCAGGAGAAGATCGCCCACCTGGCCGGTGCGGCCACACCCGTGGGGCTGGCCCGTGAAAAGATGGTCGAAACCATCCATACGGCCGGATTCACTCCCGTGGAGCGGGATGGCAGGTTCTCACCCCGGAGCAGGCCGGCATGAGTGCGCCCGTGGCGATGATTCCATACACCAACATGGCCCCCTACCGCCAATTGGCGGCACCCCGGGGATGCCATTTCGTTTCTCTGGTGCCCCGCGCCAGTATCGGAGCGCTGCTGACGGGCAGGGTCGCTGCGGCGGCCGTCCCCGTCGGCGGACTGCCTCAGCTGGCCGGAATGGTCGAGACGGCAGGGCGTTTCGGCATCGCCGCCAAGGGACCCAGCATGAGCGTTCTTTTTTTTTCACATGGCCCTTTTGAAGCGATGCAGGCGCCGAAAACCCTTCGGCTGACCAGTGAATCCGCTTCCAGCGTTCGGCTGCTTTTTCTGCTGTTGGGTCGAACCATCGGGTTCGATCGGCTCCCGAACCTGGCGACCCAAGGCCGCGAGCCGGATGGGGAGCTTCTCATCGGCGATCGCGCCTTGATCAAGGGTGCAGCGGCTGGAACCGGCCAACCATTCGACCATGTGACCGATCTTTCACAGGTGTGGTTCGATTGGCATGGCCTGCCCTTTGTGTTCGCCCGATGGGTGGTAAGAAAAGACGCCCCGGCACCCGTAAAGACGGCCATTTTAGAGTGGCTGGACGAGTTTAAAGATCAAGAATCCGTGCTCGTTGCCCGGGCCGTTCCCGAAGCGGCAGACCGTTTGAAGCTCCCGCCTGACCTGGTTGTGCGCTATTTTCAGGCCATCCGACGCTGTCTGGATGACAGCGATCTCCGGGGGCAGGAACGTTTTTTTCAGGAATTTGAACAGGTCGGCAGAACGCCGCTGTTTCAAAACGCCGGATAGGGTGGCACAATCAGGTGGATAGATTCATGACGACACGATCCGCATTGGAGAATAGACAGCGCTGCGATCGGCAGCAGGCGCTGAAACTGCTTGGCGACCTGCCCATGGGTGAGTTGATGAACCTGGCCCACCAGGAACGCGTGAGGCGGTTTCCGGATGAAACGGTCACTTTTGTAGTGGACACCAACCCCAACTACACCAATATATGCGTGACCGGCTGCTTGTTTTGCGCCTTTTGCCGCAAGGCCGGGGACGCCGATGCATACCTGCTCAGTCCGCAGGAGGTGGCGGAAAAAGTCAACCGTGCCGTTGCCAAAGGCGCAACCACGGTACTGCTCCAGGGCGGCCACAATCCCCGGGTGGGGCTAAGAGACTGGCAGGCCTACATCCAGGCCATACGGCGCACCTGTCCGCAGGTTCACATTCACCCATTCAGCCCGGCGGAGATCGTTTTCATGGCCGGCCGCGAAGGCTGTTCGGTTGAGGTGGTGCTGAAGACACTCTGGGATGCCGGCATCCGGACGATCCCGGGTGGTGGTGCTGAAATTCTCACCGAACCGGTCCGCAGAATTATTGCTCCGCGCAAAGCCACCACCGATCAATGGCTGGATGTATGTGAAAAAGCCCATGGGATCGGATTCAAGACCACCGCTACCATGATGTTCGGTCATGTTGAAACGGATGAAGATATCGTCGACCATCTCCTTCGTTTGCGAGAACTTCAGGACCGCACCGACGGGTTTTCCAGTTTTATCCCCTGGTCTTTCAAGCCCGGCCGTACGCGCTTGGCCCAACAGGTGAAACACCCTGCTCACCCCGCCAGATACATACGGATCATCGCTTTGGCCCGATTGGTGCTGGATAATTTCAGCCACATTCAATCGTCATGGTTTTCGGAAAATGTCTCAGCCGGGCAACTGGGCCTTCTGGCCGGGGCGGATGACTTCGGCGGGGTGCTGGTCGAGGAACATGTCCATAAAGAGGCCGGCCACGACCGGCAGGCCACCGTGGACACTGTCGTCACCATGATTCGCAGGGCCGGCTTTACCCCTGCAAGACGGGATTCTTATTACCGGATACAGGCAACCTTGGCTCCCTGAGCCTACAGGTCCCCGCTGAACGCTTTCTCTGCCTCTGCTTGCAGCAATTCCGGACAGTCTGAGTAGCGGGGGGAGAAATGAAACAGGCTGAACTGCTTCACCCGGCAGGCGCGGGCGATTTCACCGGCCTGACGGGCCGTGAGATGGCGTTTTTTGCGGGCGATTTCCCGGTGGCTGTGAGAAAACGCCGCCTCCACAAACAGACGATCCACACCGCCGGCCAAGGCGATCATTTTGCGGATGTTTTCAGGCGTACCGGCTGCATCGGCAATATATGCCAGACGCTGGCCCGGTGAAATGCGCGTGATGGCCTTGCTCAGTTCTCCCAAAGAAACGTCATCTTTGGCCTTGGTTCTGGGCGCCGTCGGGAGCGCAACCTTGGTTTGCGGGTCCACCCCGCCGTAAAGCATGGCCTTGAATCGGTTCAGCCAGGGGCCCGGTGGCAAGGCCAGGCGTTCCAACGATTCCTTAATGATATTGATGTGGAATGCTTCGGCGAGGGCAAACGCCAGAACCGGAATCCCATGGTCGAGGTGCACGGCGTGGACGGTCACGGCCGGCTCGTCCAGGATGACGCCGTCGAAGGGGATTTCCCTGATTTCAGCGTCGGCGGCAAAGCCGCTGCGGCAGTGAAAACTGCAGCACAGTGACCGGTCGCGGTGAACCTCGGTCGCATGCAGCGTGAACCGGTTGTGGTAATTCGTGACCAGATTCCAGCAGTAGCCGGCCAGCTTGCCCCTCAGATTCGCCAGAAAACCCTGGGGGCCATAAAGATAGAGATCCTTGTCCCGTCCCAGAAAAAGGCGCAGCACGCGGTCGAACCCCGCAAAGTGGTCCATGTGGGTATGGGTGACGAAGATGTGGGTGATTTTGAGAATGTCTCGGGCGGCAAGGGCGCCAAGATCGCCCAGGTCGAAGAGCATTGCCCGGTTTTGGTGGCGGAAGTGAACGTAAAGGGCTGGATCGTCGAAAGGACCGTTGACCAGCTGCGGAAGGAAGGCTGGACCCATGCAACGGCTCAGGGCAGGAGCTTGGTAACCTGTTTATGGATGCACAGATAAATATCTGCATCCGATCCGAAGACGTCCACCACCGCTTTATGGTTGATCAGCTTTTCGATAACGAAGGCGGTCAGGTAGAGGCTGACGACGTTCGGTTGCTGGACCAGGTTGCGAAATGGTGCGATCTGGTAGTCCACGTCAAATTCATCGGCGTGGGAAAGGGTTTCCAGACATTTGACGATCTGCTCTTCCAGGGCGTTTTTATTGGTGGTCTCCACCAGGTGTTCTTCCACCAGTTTCATGGCAATGGGGTTGGCGAAGCGGGTCGGATCTTCCCTAACCATACTGATGGCCGCCCGCCGTGCATGCTCTTTGGAGGACTCTATTCTGGACAGAATGCTGGATTCACGGTTGCTGGGTCGGAAAACTTTTGCCATGGGTGCTCACCTGTTGTTGACGGATTGTTCATGCGCTATCGCTATGGCTCCTTATAAAAAAGTTATCAGGGCCAATGCAAGCAAAAAAAAGTATGCCGCCGATTTAAAAATCGACGTCAAGGGGTCACGGACAATGGTTTTTCCCGGTAAAGCAGGAAAAGGCAACCGGGTTGGCTTCACGGATCGGTATCTTCGACCAGGAATTGGATGTTTTTTTTCCCGTTCCAGTAATTCCATTGCGGGCGATAAGCGATTTTCTCAAATCGGTCCGGCGCCAAGGGTGCGCCGGTGACATTGAACTGGATCGCCGGGTGTTTGCCGCCGCTGCCGGTCCCGCTCTCCAGAATCATGCGACGATGGCGGTCGCCGACGGCCTTGCTTGCATGCACGCGCACGCCGGTATCCATGAACAGCGGATACGGATTGCCCTGACCGAACGGCCCCAGCCGTTCCAGAGCGTTCATCAATTCCGGTGTGACGTCATCCAACGACAGGTGGGCATCAATTGAGAGCCTCGGATCGGCGTCATGATTCACCGATAGATGCCTGACAACCGTTTCGAGCCGGGTTTTGAATGCAGCCATATTGATGGTCGGAAGTGATAAGCCGGCCGCCAGGGGATGACCTCCGAAACGGTCCAGAAGATCCGCGCATTTGCTCAGGGCCACTGCCATGTCGATGCCGTCGACGCTGCGGGCTGATCCTTTGCCTTTGCCGTTGCGCGTGCTGATCACCACTGCCGGCCGATTGAACTGACGTGTCAGGCGTGAGGCCACGATACCCAGAATCCCCTCGTGCCAATGGTTGCCGTGAACCAGTATAACCGGGCTGTTCAGATGACCCGGCGTGGCGGCCAACTGATGCTGGATCGATTCAAGCAAATCGGTTTCCATGGACTGGCGTCGGCTGTTGAGCCGGCAAAGGGCTCTTGCCAGGCGGGCTGCTTTGGGTTGGTTTGTTGCCAGCAGCAGCTCACAGGCCATGCGGGCGTGCACCAGGCGGCCGGCTGCGTTGAGCCGGGGCGCCAGTCTGAAGGCGATGGTTTCAGAATCCGCCGGTTTGTCCGGCGATGCGCTGATTGCCATCAAGGCAGCGATGCCGGGCCGCACATTGCGATTGATCTGTTGCAGGCCGGCGGCTGTCAGACACCGGTTTTCGTTTATCAACGGGGCGACATCGGCGACGGTTCCCACCGCCACCAGGTCGCAATAATGTTTCAGGTTGGGCTCCGAACGGTGATTCCAGAATCCTGTTTTCCTCAGGTGAGCCCGTAAGGCGATTAACAGGTAAAAGGCCACACCCACACCAGCCAGATGGGCAAGATTCGCAGGGCAGTCCGGCCGGGTAGGGTTGATTACGGCGATGGCATCTTCGGGCAATCGGTCGACCGGGTGATGATCGGTGACGATGGTGTGGATCCCGGCCTGGCGAGCCAGGCTGACGGCCGCCCCGCTGTCTGAGCCGCAGTCCACGGTAATAATCAGGTTGACACCGGCGGGGATCGCCCGGTTGTTGATGAAATCGGTACCCAGGCCGTAGCCGTGGGCAATCCGATGGGGAATGCAGTAATCGACCCGTGCGCCGCAATGCCTGAGAAAGCCGACCAGCATCGCTGTGGCCGTGATTCCGTCGGCATCGTAATCGCCAAATACGAGCAGCTTTTCGTCGGCTGCCAGGGCACGGTGGATGCGCTGGACGGCAGCGCTCATTCCCGCCATTGTCAGCGGCGGGGAAAGGCTGCTGAGTGAGGGGTTGAGGAATCGGGTGGCCTGGGCATTGGATTGGATACCGCGAACGGCCAGAAGTGCTGCGATCAATGGACCGCATCCGATCTGGTGGGAGAGTTTGCCAACCGTTTCCGGGTCAGGATTGTAAAGCTGCCATTGTTTTTTCATGCAAGGGGCATATCTTATTCCAGAGGTGGGAACAAGCCCGAAACATCCCCAGTTGCGTAAAGAAAGGGAAACCCATCCAGACCAGGCGTTTCCCGTCGCGACCGCCGGTTTCGGCTTGTCAATGACAAGGGCCAGGTGTTAGGTGAAATTGCAGACAACCCGACGCTGCTACCGGGTAGACCGGCGGCAGATCAGTTTCGTTAAATTCATTCTTGAGGCCTATGACAACGTGGCGGTCATGTCCACCCTGGACCCGCATGTTGCCCTCGTGCGGATTGTGATCGCACCGGGATGTGAGGACTTGGTCAACGGCATTGTGGACAGCTTTGCAGGGCAATTTGAAGTGGTTCCGGTCAAGGAGGCCTCCTTGACCGGCCGGACGGCAGCATTGAACCGGCAGCTGGTTGTCAGCAGCGGGTGACGGACACCAAATGGAAGGGGTGCATATTTTCCAATGAAGTCAAAACTGCTCCATATCAGCACCATTGGATGCCAGATGAACGTTTACGATGCCAATCAGATCGCAGGTGTGCTGGCACCGTTGGGGTATACCGGCGCCGATACCATCGAATCGGCCGACATGGTTATTGTCAATACCTGCACCATCCGTGAAAAAGCCGAGCAAAAAGCTTTCAGTTTTCTCGGACGTCTGGCCAAAATCAAATCGGCCAATCCCTCCTTGATCGTTGCCGTCGGAGGCTGTGTGGCCCAACAGGAAGGCAAGGCAATTTTAAAACGCATGCCCCATGTGGACCTGGTTTTTGGGACCCACGCCATTTTCCGCCTCCCGGAGATGGTGCGGCGCATCGAATCCTCCCGTTGCCGCATCGTGGATGTGGGAATGTCCGATACCATCGAATGCGACAGCCCGGTTGCCGGCCCCCTGGCCGATGGGCAGGTGTCGGCCTTTGTCACCATCATGCGCGGGTGCGACAACTACTGCACCTACTGCGTCGTACCCCATGTACGCGGGCGGGAAGCCAGTCGGCACCCGGATCGCATCATCGAAGAGATCCGCATGCGTGTGGACCAGGGGGTCCGGGAAGTGACCCTGTTGGGACAAAATGTCAACAGCTACGGAAGCAAGGAGGGATTGTGTACATTCGCCGAACTGCTGGGGCGGGTGAACGCGATCGAAGCGCTAGGTCGGATACGTTTCACCACATCCCATCCCAAGGACCTTTGCGAGGAACTGATTGGCACTTTCGGCCGTCTGGAAAAACTGTGCCACCACATTCATCTGCCGGTGCAATCCGGTGACAATGAAATTTTAAAGCGTATGAATCGTCGATACACACGCCAGGCCTACCTGGAAAAGGTCGATCAGCTAAGGCAGGTATGTCCGGATATCGCCATCACCTCGGATTTCATCGTGGGTTTTCCCGGTGAAACGGACCGCCAGTTTCAGGCCACCTTGGACCTGATCGAAACCGTGCGCTACGACGGGCTCTTCGCCTTCATGTTTTCGGACCGGCCCCAGGCACCGGCGGCCGCCTTTGGCGGAAAAATCGACCAGGCACTTAAAAAAGAGCGCCTTCAGGCACTTTTGGATCTTCAGGGTCGCATTACCAAGGAGAAACACGAGGCTCTGGTGGGGCAGGTGCGGCAGATTCTTGTGGAAGGCCCCAGCCGCGGTCTCGACGGCGCTGGAACGGGTATCGCTGCCACTCAGATCAGGTGGAACGGCCGCTCTTCTTCCAATCACATCATCCATTTTGCCGTTCCCGACGGGCTATTGAAGCACAAAGAACTGTTGACAGGGACCTTTGCGGATATCATGATAGAAGGCACCCATGCCCACTCGCTATGGGGAAGACTGATTCCCGAAGCGACGGGTGCCATACCGGAAAAAGGAGAGACCACCGTTGCTGCATAAAGTTAATATTGCAGGACTGGCAATGGATCCGGCATCCAATACCCCGATCATTCTCCTAAAAACGGAGGAAGGGGACAAGACGCTTCCCATCTGGATCGGGCTTCTGGAGGCAACCTCAATTGCGTCGGCCCTTCAGGATATTCGCTTTGACCGGCCCATGACCCATGATCTGTTCAAGAATTTGACCCAAGTCCTTAATGTCCAGATCAATCGGATCGACATTTGCGACTTGAAAGACAACACCTTCTATGCCGAGATCCATTTCGCTTCCAAGGAGCGTTCATTTACCATGGATGCCCGCCCCAGCGACGCCATTGCCCTGGCCCTGCGTTTTCATGCCCCCATTTTTGTGGATGAGCGGGTCATTGAAAAGTCACGCGCGGGAAGGCCTGCCGGAGAGGCGCTCGACGACAGCGAAGAGGGCAAAAAGTGGGCCGAATACTTGGAGCATTTAAATCCGGAGGATTTCGGTAAATACAAAGTCTGATGATCTGACAGGTGTTTTTCAATACACAAAGCACCCGTTTTCATAGATCGTCGTCCGGACCCCGTCGGCGAGGTGGGCGACCACCCGTTTTTTTTCGGTGTTGACCAAATCCCAATGCAGTGCGGAATCATTAAACCCCAGGCGGGTTTTGTGTTCTTTGGTCAAAGACTGCACATCACCACCATATGTGTCCGCATAACTGGCGCCGAGCGCGACGTGGCAGTTTCCCCAACGGCCTCCGAAATTCTCATCGAAAAGTGTGTTGGCCATAAAACGGTTGATTTTTGAAAACCGTTTATCGGTCAGAGAGAATTCACCCAGCCGGGATGCGCCGCGATCCATCTGCAGCTGTTGCCTGACGAATTCGGCGCCGGATTCTGCGCTGACTTCAACAGCCACACCTTTTTTGAAGGTCAGCTTTACCCCCCTGACCAGGTTGCCGCTGCGGTAGGAAGGCTGGTCGGCATAATAAACTCCCTGGGTTCCGCGCCAGTCCGGCGAGACAAACAGCTCAAAACTTGGGATGTTGTGTCCTGAAATCCCGATCCATTGGCGACATTCACCCGGGGTGATCTTCAGATCAACCGCTGCGGATTCGACATGGTAGTGTTTCACCGCCATGCGGTTCAACCAGGCTTTAATCGTGGCGGCATGTTTATGAACCGTCTTCCAGTGTGCCACCGGGTCCCGGCGGTTTAAAAAACAGGCCGTTACAATCTGTTTGGCATAGTCTTTTTCGGCCAATCCAGCATGACGGGCCAGCTCCGCTGTGGGAAGCATGCACAGGGTCCACGAAAAAAGGCCGGCCTGTTCACGTGCTTCGAGAATGTCGCGCAATAATTTTTTGGATAGGGTGAACCGGCTGATTTTTTTCGGGTCGATGGCGCTCAGATGGGTAATGGATGCCGGGGCGTGCAGAAAGATGGATCCATTGAGACTGCGGTAGAGCTCGGTTTCCCCGGGTGGATTGAAGATCAACTGCCGGCGGCTGGCCAGGCCAAAGAAATGCTTTTCCATGTTGGGGGTGGGGTTCATACGGCAAACGGGGTTAATGCCCATTTCAAGCAGCCGGCTTTCAAGGATTTCCGCCAGGTGGAGGGCGTCCAGATTAAATCGCAGCAAAACGATATCCCCTTTCTTGAAGGGCCGGCTGCGTGCGGTTTTGAGTCCCCAGAGCAATACGTCCGCATAGCGGTTCAGCTGGATGTCGTTGAGCATCTCGCCTCCAACGGGTCAGTGGTTGTCTTTTAGAAAATAGCGGTGGTATTCAGGCTCCGAGAGGTGTTTGTGCAAAATGCCTGAAACCAGATCGAAAATGGTTTGGCGCTCTTCGTGGGTCAACCGGTTCCTGAGCAGCGCCATCAATTGATCGTCTGAAAATTTCTGGAGATAGTATATCACGGTGTCCATGTCGGATTCCTGATTAAGCCCGAATCCGATAAAACCTTCGAAATCTTCGATAAAACGGTGTGAATGGTCAGCCATGGTCGTTTCCTGCCGGTTGAGGGGAAAATTGAAAAAAACAATAATTGAAAAGCGCGTCGCGGTCAACATGCACAGGTGACAAGATGGCCACAATTAGTATTCATAGCGATTTTTCCTTGGAAACATCAAGCGGGTAGGGTCAATTGAAGAACCTCGCAGCAAGCTGCGAGGAATCTTCGACCGAAAGGAATACTGTCTATTTTTTGATTCGCTCGCTAACCCCGCCGCAAGCAGCGGGGAGTGCGCTCGCTATCGCGGTTCAACACAGCGCAAGCATGGTCACCGGATCCCAAATGTTCCTGTGCGGTCCTGGCTGAGGGTAACCATGCGCATGGGCCGTTGCGAAACAGCGGAATTGGGGTTGATGTCAATCACCTTTTTGGTTTATAGAGGAGTAAATTCATTGGGCATTTATCAACCGGTCACAACTGGGTCAACGGATGCGGTGGAGGCACGGCTATGAAGTGGAAAGATACAGACGCTGGCGAAGGTGCAGATCCCGAAAAGAGTGATCCCTATTACGCCGATGACGGCTATTCCGCTTTCAAGGAAAAAGGCTTGAAGAAGAGTGCCATCTTGTCCGGCAATCCGGTGCGCTATCTCTACTGGGGGCTGGGTATCGCCGTTGTTGCCGGCGTGGTGCTGCTGGTGCTGCTTCTTTTCTCCAATATCAACGAGTCCTCTGACCTGGCACGCATCAAGCAGCTGGAACAGAAAATCGAACAGTTGGAACTGCGGCTGGAAAAGACCGACAGGATGGATGAAAAAGTGACCCACATCTGGGAACAGGCCAAGGCTTTTGAAACCTTTAAAACCCGGTTTGATCGTTCGGAAGCGTCCATGTCGCTGCGCATGGACCACTTGGCCATGAGTCTGGACGCACTGCAAAAGAAAACGGATGAAACCTTGCAAAAGGTCGCCAAACTTGAAAAGGCGCCCGTGGCGAAGGTGACCCAGTCCAGTCCGCCTGAGGTCAAGAAGCCGGCAGCGGTGAAAACGCACACCGTAGCTGCCGGCGATACGCTTTTCAGCATCAGCCGGCGCTACAACCTGACCGTTGAGGAACTTAAATCCATCAACAAATTGACTGAAGGGGCGGTAATTCATATCGGCCAGACGCTTACGGTGAGTTCGCCGGGCGGCTGACCATGGCGGGTGAACGGTTATCCCCTGAGAACGCAACCGATGGAGAAACAGAGCCTTCTATGAATGATTATTTAAGCCGTTTCCGCGCATCTCCGGCCAGTTTCAAAAAAAGTTTCGGCATGTTGGTCGTCGCTTGGGTCTGCCATCCGATTTTTATTTATTCTCTTTTCTGGGCTGAGGGCGCCCTGGATGGCTCAGGCCCTGAAATAAAGAAGATGGCGATTGTCAGCCTCAGTTTATGCGGCCTGCTTTTTCTCATAAAAAAATGGGCCCGCGCGCTGGTCGTGGTTGGAACCCTTTTTATTGTAATCAATGACCTGGTTTATTTTTTTGTCACCCCCCACAATAAAATTTCAACACTTCTTTGTGTTTCCGTTGTATTGTTCACGATCATGGGTACCTACTGGCTTTTCGTCAAAGATTCCCGAGACTATTTCACCCAGGTCGACCCGAAAATGGAACCCGGGGAAACCCCCGGCCCGGAAACAGGACCCAAGCGGCCCCGTTGATCGTTGGGTTTTGAGGGTGCCCATGGCATTCCCCTTCACGCAGAAGCGGCTTGACAAGGGTAGGCTGAAAGAATAACAGCTCGTAATTGGGCATATGCTTTATTGGAGGGCGCATGGGAAGACCCAGAAAAGACAGGCTCGTGGCGTTCAATCCTAAAATCAGTTATTTCAAGCCACGGGGAATCCCCATGGTTGACCTTGCCGAGGTGTGTATTACTGTTGATGAACGCGAAGCGCTGAGGCTTGCTGATCTGGATGGGCTCTCCCACGAGGAATCCGGACAGTGCATGGGTGTCTCACGGGCCACATTCGGTCGAATCCTTCACCAGGCAAGGCAGACGGTAGCCGATGCGCTGATTAACGGAAAAGCCATCCGGGTCGATGGCGGCAACTACAAAATGGTTGAAGAGCAGCGCCAGTTCTCCTGCCGGAAATGCAACAACCAGTGGAATGAGCCCTTGGGAACCGGCAGGCCCGAAGCCTGTCCCGCATGCGGCCAGGACGATTTTCACCGTTTCCTGGGCGCTTGAACCAACCCGTCGACCGGGTTTTCGATATGACGGTTGTGCGCCTTGCAGCAGCCTTGCGGTCGAACCACCGGTCATCGTGTACCCCTGACGACTCGATCTGGAGATAAGACATGGTACAAATTCAAAGCAGTGTGGATGCAGCCAAACAGAAAGCCGACCCGAATGCCGCGAGGGACGCGAACGTAAAAGGTGCACTGGCGCGCATCAAACATAAATTCATCGTCATGAGCGGGAAGGGCGGAGTCGGAAAAACCAGCACCGCCGTGAATCTTTCTCTGGCGTTGGCCAGCCTGGGGCACCGGGTGGGGATCATGGATGTGGACCTGCATGGTCCGGATGTACCCAGAATGCTGGGGCTTTCAGGAATGCTGGCGCTGGGACCCAACCGTAAACTCAACCCCATTGGCTATTCCAAGAACCTGAGTGCGGTCTCCATCGAGTCACTGACGTCAACGAAGGATGAAGCCATTATCTGGCGTGGTCCGGTCAAGTACTCCGCAATCCAGCAGTTTATTGGGGATGTGGAATGGGGTGACCTCGATTTCCTGGTCATCGACGCACCGCCGGGAACAGGAGACGAACCCTTGACCGTGGCCCAGACTGTTTCCGATGCCAAGGCCATCATTGTCACCACACCGCAGGAAGTCTCTCTGGCGGACGTCCGGAAATCCATAAATTTTTGCAAAACCGTCAAGATGGAAATATTCGGACTCATTGAAAACATGAGTGGATTCGCCTGCCCGCACTGCCACACACGGATCGATCTTTTCGGCTCCGGAGGCGGCCAAAAAACCGCCATTGCCGCTGGAATACCTTTTTTGGGCCAGATACCCTTCGATCAGAAAATGGTGGAATGCGGGGATGCAGGCGTATCCTATCTACAGCTAAACAGACAATCTCCCGTCTCGGCGGCCTTCGACGCCATTGCCCAGAAAATGGCCGGGCTGCTTGCTGCCGGATGATTCGATCCAACAGTCCTTTTCCGGGCCATCTAAAACAGTGTGCAGATGGCGCGGGAAAAGATCGGCGGGGATCCTGCTGCGATCCTTTATCACCCTTTCAAGGCCTGCATCGGATGCAGCTGCAGCTTAAACGGGTGAGCTCCTGCCGCAGTAATTCATTTTGAAGCGCATTCTTAGGACGCTTTTGCTGCCCAAGGGAATGATCCGATGAAACCAGGCATTCTCGACTATCTTTCAACCATGCCCCATTTCTCATTTCTCACCAAAGATGAGCTGGACCTGGCTGTTTCCAAAGCAGCCATCATCCACCTTCCCAAAGGGCATTCGGTTTCCATTCAGGGAAAGACACGCATCGAAAATGTACTCGTGATCATGAAGGGCCAGCTGTCCCTCTATCAGGATGATAAGGGCCGGCAGGAACTGACCGGATATATCAAAAAAGGAGAAGTGTTCGGCGGAATATCGGTCATGCTGAACGCCGGCAATTCCCTGCGGACGACAAAGGTGGATACCGAAGTCACCGCCATCTCCATCCCGGATACCGTCGTCATGGAATTGTGCGCCAAAAACAAGGCGTTTTATGAGTACTTTCTGGTTAATTTCAGCCAGAACATGTTCGATAAATCACTGGATGCCATTACCCGAGTCGCCCAGGCACGACTCTTCCTTGCCGGGGTTGATCCGTTTACCTTTTTGCCGGAAGAAGAAATCGATTGTGCCGCCAAATCACTTTCACACATCACCTACCCCAAAGAAACGGTTTTGTTTGTTCAAGGCAAGACCCGGGTCGGTTATCTGTACATCCTTCAAAAAGGCGCAGCCGAGCGGTACTATCAAGAAAACGGCCAGAAAAAAATGCGGGAATTTCTTTCCGATGGGGATATCTATGGCGGTATTTCCATGCTCCTGAACGACGGGTTGTCCGTTCGCACCATGGAAGTCGTTGAACCCTCAGCCTTCTGGGTGTTGCCCAGCCAGGTGTTTTTAGATCTGTGCCGGAGACACACCGCCTTCTGCGACTTTTTTTCCGACACCTTCGGAAAACGGATGCTCAGCCGATCCTATGCGGCGATTATCGCCAAAACCCTCAGGCCCCAGGAGGACAACCTTCAATTTTTCAATCAGCCCTTGTCTCAGATTTATTCCCGCAATCCGGTATTCTGCGAGGCCGACGTCTCGATCCAGGCGGCTGCCGGTGTCATGGCGCGCCAGAAGAGCAGCTATGCGTTCATACGTGCGACTGATCCCGTACAGGTGGGCATTGTTACCGAAAAGGACTTGTCCCGCAAGGTGATCGCACGCGGTTATCCCATCGACAAGCCGGTGGGCAGCATCATGTCTGCGCCGCTGCGCACGATATCTGACAAGGCTCTGGTGTTCGAGGCCATGATGACCATGATGGAGGAGGACTTCCAGCATGTGGGCGTGGTGGATGCAAACGAAAACATCGTCGGGATGCTTTCCAACAAGGATATTTTGGCATACCAAGGGCAGTCCCCGCTTTTTTTGTTGCGCGAAATTCAGATTTCGCCGGACATGGACAAGATCATCGAAAAGCATCAGCAGGTAACCGGGTTGGTGCGAAGCCTGATCCATAACGGCGCGACAGCCAAAAATGTGACCCGTTTTATCACGGCGGTTGCAGATTCAATTTTAAAAAAAATCATGTCTTTTGCCCTTGATGAAGCCGGCCCGCCGCCGGTGCCTTTCGTGTTCATGATCATGGGCAGCGAAGGGCGTCAGGAGCAAACCCTCAGGACCGACCAGGACAATGCCATCATTTACCGCGACCCGAAACCGGCCGCCGCCGAATCGGTTGAGAGCTATTTTCGCAAGCTTGCCGACAGAGCCTGTACATTGCTGGATCAGGCCGGCTACGATTTTTGCAGCGGCGGCGTCATGGCCAAAAACCCACAGTGGTGCCAACCGCTGAGCCGGTGGAAGGCCTATTTCAGCGACTGGATTCACGCCGCCGAAGCCGAAGACCTATTGCAGGCCAGTATTTTTTTTGATTTCAGCCACGGGTATGGCCAGGAGGCGCTGATTGTTGAACTGAGACAACATTTGTTCACTGCCCTTGACGGATGGTCCGGGTTTTTTCGGCACATGACTGAAAACGCACTCAATTTCAAGCCGCCGTTGGGTTTTTTTCGTAATTTTGTCGTGGAATCAAAAGGCCGACATCGCAATGCCTTTGACATCAAGAGCGCCATGACGCCCATCGTCGACTTCGCCCGGGTCTATGCACTAAAAAACGGCATCGAAGAGACCAATACGCTGGAGCGGCTCGATCAACTCAGGATCAAGAAGGTCATTTCCCAGCAGGAATATGAAGAGCTCGAAAAAGCGTACAGCTTTCTCATGCAACTGCGGTTTGTCAGGCAGATCACTGCTGTCATCGATGAACGCATCAAGCCGGACAATTACATCAATCCGAAAAAACTCACCCACATCGAACAGACCATGCTAAAGGAAATTTTCAAACGGGTTGAGAAATTCCAGTCGCGGATGAATTTTGAATTTATCGGCATTGCCTGACCGGTTCAAATCCTTAGCTGCGGCCTAAATTGATCAGGATGCAGCCCAGTGGATTTAACGCCGGACAGCCTACCCGCCTGCTCGCTTTCCGGTAAGCGCACAAGGGATTTCTGAGGTCCGAATGCGCCTATGCAAGCATATTCAGGTACCAGGATATGATGGCGTCGCCCAAAAAAAGGTAGAGAATCGCACCACTGGAAAGAAAGGGGCCAAAGGGAATGGCCAGCCGCATGCCTTTGCCGGATTGGATCATGGCCAGTACGCCAGCCAGGGTGCCGATGGCTGAGGCGGCGAAAAGGGTGAACAGGATGCCTTTCCAGCCGATCATGGCGCCGATCATGGCCAGCAGTTTGATATCCCCGCCGCCCATACCCTCCCTGCCGGTAATGGTCTGATATACCCATGCCACGGTGAAAAGACTTCCGCCGCCCGCCGCAATGCCGATGGCACTGGCCTGCCAGGTGACGGTGGGTACCGCAAAGGCGGCCAGGAAGAATATCGGGATTCCCGGCAGCGAGATCGCGTCCGGAATGATCCGGTGGTCTATGTCAATAAACGTCACCACAACCAGGGTGGCGGTAAAGACAAAGGCGACCGCTCCGTGCAAGCTGGGGCCGAAAGAGATGGCGCAGGTCATGGCCAAGAGCCCGCCCAATAGTTCCACCAACGGGTAGCGGACGGCGATGGGGGTTTTGCAGCTGCGGCATTTCCCCATGAGCAGCAGGTAGCTGACGATGGGGATATTGTCGTAAAAGGGAATCGGTGTTTTGCAGCGGGGACAGCTCGAACCCGGATGAACGATGGACAGGGCTGCCGGGATACGGTAGATGCAGACGTTCAAAAAGCTGCCAATGCAGGCGCCGAAAATGAAAGCCAGAATGTTTATGGGCAGGGTCGTGGTCATAACTGTCAGTTCGATGTGCGCTTCCTAAAAGAACCCGCGCGGCATTGTCAAAAAAAAATTAAGACTTATTATAAAACACATTTTGATACAAGGCCCATATCAACGGGCCGTGGATGAACGCGGACATTGAAATTTCCAGGAGTAATGATGGGCGAGACAGATAAGGACGACCTGATCAGTATAATTGAAGAGGACGATCCGGAATCCACAATTCCGACAATTCTCCCCATGATGCCGGTTCGGGATGTGGTTATTTTTACGGATATGCTGCTGCCCCTGTTTGTCGGGCGCGAAAAGTCGGTCAACGCCATCGAGGAGTCGATCGCCAAGGACCGATACCTGTTCGTCGTCACCCAGGTCGACCCGAGCATCGAAAATCCCAAACCCGAGGAGATCTATAAGATTGGCACCGTGAGCCGGATACTAAGAATGCTCAAACTGCCGGACGGGCGCGTCAAGGCACTGGTTCAGGGAATCGCCAAAGGTAGGATCACCAAATATGTGCGTCGGCGGTCGGTTTTTCGGGTAAAAATCGACCTCATCGAGGAGCCGGAATCCTCGGACGTGAATCTGGAAACCGAGGCGCTGATGCGCAACGTGCGGGAATATTCCGAGAAAATTCTCACCTTGCGGGGCGAGTATACCAGCGAGGTGGGATCCATTCTCACCAGCATTGAAAATCCAGGACGGTTGGCAGATCTCGTGGCTTCCAACCTGCGGTTGAAAATTGACGAATCCCAGGCCATCATCGAAATCATCGACCCCTTTCAGCGCCTTAAAAAAGTCAATGACCTGCTGTTTCACGAAGTCGAACTGTCTGCCATGCAGGCGAAAATCCAGTCCGAGGTGAAGGACGAAATTTCCAAGAGCCAAAAAGATTATTTTCTCAGGGAACAGGTCCGTGCCATCCATAAGGAACTCGGTGAACTGGATGAACGCTCCCAGGAGATCGAAGAGTACAGAAACAAGATCAAACGCGCGAAGATGAGCCAGGACGCCAAGATGGAGGCCGACAAGCAGCTGCGCCGACTGGAGCAAATGCATCCCGATTCAGCTGAATCGTCGGTGGTGCGGACCTATCTGGACTGGATGGTTGAACTGCCCTGGAGCAAATCAACAGCCGATGTCATCGACATAAAAAAGGCCAAAGCGGTCCTGGACCTGGATCACTACGGCCTGGACCGGATCAAGGACCGCATTCTGGAATACCTGAGCGTCCGCAAACTCAATCCTCAGACCAAAGGCCCCATCTTGTGCTTCGTAGGCCCCCCGGGTGTGGGCAAAACATCTCTTGGCCGGGCCATTGCCAACGCGATGAAAAGAAAGTTCGTGCGCATATCACTGGGCGGCATACGGGACGAGGCCGAGATCCGCGGCCACCGCCGCACCTACATTGGCGCCCTGCCCGGGCGGATCATCCAGGGGCTCAAACAGGCCGCTTCCAATAACCCGGTGTTCATGATGGACGAAATCGACAAGCTGGGCGCCGACTTCCGCGGCGACCCCTCATCGGCACTACTTGAAGCGCTGGATCCAGAGCAAAATTCGGAGTTTAGCGATCATTACCTCAATCTCAACTTTGACTTGTCCAAGGTCATGTTTATCCTGACCGCCAACATCTCGGACACGATCCCCTCCGCACTGCTGGACCGCATGGAAGTCATCAACTTGTCCGGCTATACCGAGGACGAAAAAAAAACCATCGCTAAAACCCATCTGATTCCCAGGCAGGTCAAGGAAAACGGCATTAAGCCCCGTCAGATCAACTTCAGTGAAGGCGCTTTGGTCCAGGTTATCAACGAGTATACTTCGGAGGCGGGGCTGCGCAACCTCGAACGGGAGTTGGGGACCCTCTGCCGCAAAGTGGCCCGGCGAATTGCAGAAGGGGAGACCGGTCCATTTCAGGTGACCCGCCAGTCCCTGGAAAAATACCTGGGACCGCCCAAATATTTTCCGGAGATGGACAAGGAGGAAAGTCAGGTGGGACTCTCCACCGGTCTGGCCTGGACCCAGGTCGGAGGCGAGGTGCTTTACGTGGAGGCCGCCTTGATCAACGGCAAAGGGGAGATGATTCTTACCGGCCAACTGGGCGAGGTGATGCAGGAGTCAGCCCGGGCGGCGTTGAGCTATGCCAGGGCCAACATAGAGTTGTTCAAGGTCAAGGATGAGATTTTCGACAATCGGGACATCCACATTCATGTGCCGGCCGGCGCCATTCCCAAAGACGGCCCCTCGGCAGGCATTGCCATGGCCACGGCGCTGATTTCTGCCCTGACTGAACGACCGGTCAACAAGGATGTGGCCATGACCGGGGAGATCACCCTGCGTGGGCGGGTACTACCCATCGGCGGGCTCAAGGAAAAGGCACTGGGTGCGCTGCGTGCAGGCATCAATACGGTGATTATTCCGGAAAAGAATAAAAAGGATCTCATGGAGATCCCCAGAAACGTCAAACGCAAGCTCAAGTTTGTTCCCGTGCGCAATATGGACGAGGTGCTGACGATCGCTCTGGAGCCGGCGCCGGTTAAAAAGCCGATCAAGGCGAAAAAAAAACCTGCTGGCAAGCGCGTACCATGAACCTTCTTGCCGTCGATACGTCCACGGCCGGCTGCAGTGTTGCCCTGATCAGGGAGGGCCGGTTGATGGCGGAAGCGGTATACACGGCTGGAAAAACCCACTCCCGGCATCTCCTGTCTACCATCCACGCCATCCTCAGCGGCAGTGGATTTTACCCTGAGGATATCCATGGGATCGCCGTCACCACGGGTCCGGGAACCTTTACCGGGTTGCGGATCGGCATCAGTACGGTTAAAGGGCTGGCCGTCGCTACTGGGGCTCAGGTGGTGGGGGTCAGCAGTTTGGCGGCGCTGGCTTTTCCATTCGCGCAGCTGAATTGCACGGTTGTCGCCATGATCGATGCACGCCGGGGTGAAATCTACCACGCCAGCTTCCGTTGCGGCATGGGAAATCTCCAGCCGGCAATGGCGGTAGCGCTGGATGCACCTGAAGCAACTGCCGCGCTGCTGCCTGAAGATGCGATTGTTGTCGGTTCAGGGGCGGTGCTTTACCGGGAGGTTTTACAGTCACGCCGCCCAGGCATTCGTTTCGGCGATCCGACCCAGCACGTAATTCGGGCCGGATCGGTGGGGATGCTGGCCATGAGGCGGTTCAGCCGTCAGGACGTCGACTGTACCGATACCTTGCTGCCGGAATATGTTCGCAAATCAGACGCTCAGGTTCATTTGTCGGGTAGCTGTTGACACGGCGCGATGCATTGGATATAGGTAACCCGCTAAAAGGTTTCTAAAAAGTCTTTAACCGGATGGCATAGGCGCCGGTGGAGAAGAATATGACCTCATTGAACTGGTCCGATCCGCCAAGCCAGACCGCATTTCCGGTGGCCAAGGCAGGATATCCATTTATTTACGCATCGATTTTTGTTACAGTCGTATTTGCCCTGCTCGGCGTCGGTCCCCTGGCTGTTCTGGGACTGTTCACCACCGGTTGCGTCTGCTGTTTTTTCAGGGATCCGGACCGGCTGATTCCCACCGGTGAGGGGATTGTCGTCTCCCCGGCCGACGGCAAGGTGATCAAGGTGGAATCCATCGAGCAGACGCCCTACTATAATGCGCCATGCTACCGGATCAGTGTTTTCATGTCCGTTTTCAACGTTCACGTCAACCGGATACCCCACGAGGGAACGATCCGGCAGGTGCGCTACCATCCGGGCAAGTTTTTTTCGGCCAATCTGGACAAGGCGTCAAAGGAAAATGAACACAACGCCCTGCTGCTGGAGGGCCCGTCCGGAAAGCAGGTGGGGTTTGTGCAGATTGCCGGGCTGGTGGCCCGCCGGATCATCTGCACGGTGCAACCCGGTGACGTTATCAAACGGGGTCAGCGATTCGGCCTGATCTGTTTCGGTTCACGATTGGATATCTACTTGCCGCGCTCAACCGAAATAGCGGTAGCTGTGGGCCAAAAGGTTCAGGCAGGCAGCAGCATACTGGGCAGATGGTAGTTTTATCGGCTTTAATCTGAAAAGGTCGGATGAGGCATCCCTTTCGTTTGAACCGCGACAGCGCGCGCGCTCCACGCGGCTTGCCGCGGGTTGGAATCAATCTTGAACCCCCTCATTCCCCAATGGCATGTGCCGTGGGGATCTGTTTTTCTGCCACCGGGCAAAAAATGGAAAACGAACATCGTCTAGGAGTCGTCCATTGGAAAGAATACCCATTACCAGACAAGGGTACCAGACGCTTAAAAAAGAGCTGGAATACCTTAAATCCGTTGAACGGCCCCGTGTTATCCGGGCCATTGAAGAGGCGCGTTCCCATGGTGACCTCAGCGAAAATGCCGAATATGACGCCGCCAAGGAACGCCAGGCCTTCATCGAAGGCCGACTCAGCGAACTGGGATACAAACTGGGAAATGCAGAAATTATCGAAGTGGACAACCTGCCCAAAGATCGGGCCGTATTTGCTTGCACGGTTGTACTTGAAAATGTGGAAACCGGTGAGGATGTCGAATACCAGCTGGTAGGCCCGGAAGAATCCGACATTGAAAAGGGCCGTATTTCAGTTACCTCTCCGCTGGGAAAGGCGATCATCGGTAAAAAACCCGGCCAGGAGATTGTCCTCAATGCACCGGGGGGCAAGCGTGTCTACGAACTCGTTGAAATATTGTAAACCGGAGGAATACTGTGGCAAGAATTACCGTTGAAGATTGTCTGGAGAAGGTACCCAACCGCTTTAAGCTGGTTCATATGGCGGCATCGCGGGTCAGGCAAATTCGTGAAGGCTCCGAATACCTGGTCAGTTCGCCGAAAAATGAGGACATTGTGGTTGCCCTGCGTGAAATTGCCGCCGGAAAGGTCGTTGAAAAGACCGACGCCGAGCAATAACCGGTTAATCCGGAAGCGTTCGCGTTGTCTCGGCACAGCCACGCATACAAGGTTTTGAACCGGCTGATTGCAAAGGCCATCCACCGCTACGACATGATCAGTGACGGAGATCGAATCGCGGTGGGGCTGTCCGGAGGCAAGGACAGCCTGACCCTGCTGTGGTCCCTGGCCGAACGGCGCAGGCGGGTACCGGTTCGCTACGAACTGTTCCCCATTTATGTGGATCCCGGTTTTGGAGGTGGATTTGAGGACGGTTTGGCGGACACCTGCCGGCAGTTGAACCTTGCCCTCACCGTTGACCGGACCAACCATGGAATTGTCGCTCACAGTCCGGCAAACCGGGAGAACCCCTGTTTTCTGTGTGCCCGGCTGCGGCGCAAACGGCTGTTTGAAATTGCCCGGGACTTGGGATGCGCCAAGCTGGCCTTGGGGCATAACAAAGACGACGTTATCGAAACGCTCTTTCTAAATATCTGTTATGCTGGAGAGATCAGCACCATGGTGCCGCGCCAGGAGTTTTTCGGCGGTCGATTTGTCGTGATCCGCCCCCTGGCGATGGTTGATGAAAAAAGCATCCTGCGTTTTGCCGGGACGCAGCGGTTTCCCCGGTTCAGCAACCCGTGCCCGTCGGCTGGCGCTACCAAACGTTCGGAAATCAAAATCATGCTGGAGGAACTCTATCGAAGCAACCGCAAGATCAAGGGCAATATTTACCGGTCCATGAGTCATGTGAAGATGGCATATCTATTGAAGCAGCGATAGTTTGATTTCTTTTCGATTCGACTGAAAATTGATGTTTACACTCAGCTTGTGCAAGCCCCGCGGTCAGGTAGACAGATGATGAAAGATGTACAAAGCGAGCGGGATCATCGTAACATCCCGATTGACAAAGTGGGTATCAAGAATCTGCGCTACCCGATCCGCGTCAAAGACCGTCGTGATGGTTCTCAGAGCACCATCGCCGCCGTCAACATGTACGTGGATCTTCCCCAGGAGTACAAGGGCACCCACATGAGCCGGTTCGTTGAAATGCTCCATCTGCTGAAACCGGAAATTTCCCTTAAAAAATTTTCCGTGCTGCTCGAGGCCATGAAAAAAAACCTGGACGCCGCCTCCGCCCACATTGAAGTCAGTTTTCCCTATTTCATCGAAAAGCAGGCTCCGGTGAGTTATGCCCCTGGCCTGATGGACTACAACTGCCGGATAATCGGGGCCAGCAACTCGCGCAATGAAATCGACCTGGTTTCCGAAGTCAACGTGCCCATCACCTCCGTTTGTCCCTGCTCCAAGGAGATTTCCGATCAGGGTGCCCACAATCAGCGCGGCATCGTCCAGCTTCAGACCCGCTTTAAAAAGTTCATCTGGCTGGAGGACATGATCGAACTGGTCGAATCCTGCGCGTCCTGCGATGTCTATTCGGTGTTGAAACGGGTTGACGAGAAGCATGTGACCGAGCGGGGCTTTTCCAACCCCAAATTCGTCGAGGATGTGGTCCGGGACGTCTCCGAACGCCTGATCGCCGATGACAATATCACCTGGTTTTCCGTCAGTGCCGAGAACTTCGAATCCATTCATAACCACAGCGCATTCGCGCACATCACCAAAGGCGTCTTGCCTACTTGATGCTGGTTTCAATTTTCAGATTGTATTTATCGATCTTGGCGTGCAGCGTAGGCCGGGACATCCCCAGCAGTTTAGCGGCCTGGGAGCGGTTTCCACCAGTCAGGTTCAGCGCTTCCCCCACCAGCATACCGCAAAAATGGTCCATGCAGTTTTCGAACAAATTTTCCTGGGCCCCCTTTGACAGCAGACTGCGAAGCCACGCACGGATACTGTCGTCACCGCCAACTTCCTTGACATGATGGCTTTTGGCGTCGCCGCAGGTCGCGTTGGTAATATCCGAGATGCTCAAGGGAGCCCCCCGGTTGAAAATCAGCGCTTTCTGAAGGGTGTTGGACAGCTCGCGGATGTTTCCCGGCCATGGGTTGGAGACCATCATGGACAGGGCTTCGCGGGCGATCCCCGGGTTCTCGACACCGAGTTCCGCTGCAAACCGGGTCAAAAAATAATCGACCAGCAGGGGGATGTCGCCGGTGCGTTCGTCAAGCGCCGGCAGCCAGATGGTGATCACCTTGAGCCGGTAGTATAGATCTTCTCTGAACTGCCCCATGGCAATCAGATCCTCCAGGTCCCGGTTGGTGGCTGCGATAATGCGTACATCCACCGGAAGGGTTTCACGACCTCCCAGCCGCTCGACGCTTTTTTCCTGAAGCAGACGCAGCATCTTGGCCTGCAGGTTCATGGGCATGTCACCGATTTCGTCCAGGAAGACCGTACCCCCGCCGGCCTGTTCGATTTTGCCCACCCGCCGGTGGGTAGCACCGGTGAAGGCTCCTTTTTCATAGCCGAACAGCTCGCTTTCCAGCAGGGTGTCGGGGATGGCCACGCAGTTGATCACCAGAAAGGGTTTCTCCGCGCGCAGGCTGTGCTGGTAAAGGGCCCGGGCCACGAGCTCTTTTCCGGAGCCGGATTCACCGCGGATGAGCACGGTGGCATCGGTGGCCGAAACGCGGCCGATGGATTTGTAAACCTCCTGCATGGCCGGACTCTTGCCGATGATGGCTTCCCCCTGGGTTTTTTCAGGGGCGACACCCATGTGCACCGGCGAACGCATGAACCGACCGGCTTCCAGGGCATGGTGGATTGTGGACAGCATCTGGGGGATGTCAAAGGGCTTGACCACGTAGTCGTAGGCGCCCCTCTTGGTGGCTTCGATGGCCGTCTCGGTGGTGCCGAAGGCGGTCATGATGATCACCGGCAGTTTCGGTTCCATGCCGTGAATCTGTTTGAAGGTTTCCAGGCCGTTCATCCCCGGCAGGCGAAGGTCCAGCATCACCAGATCGGGCATCACCTGGTTGATCATGCGGACACCCGCTTCGCCGGACGCGGCGGTGCAAACCCCATAACCCTCTTCTTTCAACAGGCGCTCGAAGCTGATGCGCAGCTGATCGTCGTCATCGATAATCAGGATGTTGGTCACAATTTTCCTCCTAACGTGGGAAGGACGATGCGAAACGTCGTGCCCCGGCCCTCTTCCGAGGTCACATCGATGTGCCCGCCATGTTCCTGGATGATCCGGGAAACGATGCTCAGGCCCAGTCCGGTGCCTTCTTCCTTGGTGGTGAAAAAGGGATCGAAAATCCTTTTAAGCGCCTCCGGAGCGATTCCCGTTCCGCTGTCCGTAATACGGATCTCGGCCTTCAGCGCCTCCGTGGATGATTCAAGCAGGCGTTCATGGATCTCGATGCTGCCGCCGCCGGTCATGGCTTCACAGGCGTTAACCATGAGATTGACCAGCACCTCTTTCAGCTGATCCGGATCCGCTTGGACCGCCGGCAGCGTCTGGTCGCGATGGATGATGGCCTTGACCTGGTAGGACTCCAGACGGTAGCGCAGCAGTTGAATGGCCGTGTCCACTACCGTGGACGGGCTTACCGGCTGCATTTTGAGCTTGGGCGGACGGGAAAATTCCAGAAAGTTCTGTACGATGGTGTCGATATGGTCAATTTCTTCGGAAATGACATCGAGGTCTTCCTTCTGGGCCCCGGAAAGCTTCAGGGAACGGTTCAGGGAGAAGAGGCGCATCTTGACGGAGGTGAAGGGGTTGCGCACGCTGTGGGCCATGCCCGCCGCCAGTTTGCCCACCATGGCCATCCGGTCTGCCTGGAGCAGGGTTTCGCGGCTCTTTTCCAATTCCACCTGGGTTTGTCCCACATCCTCGATCAGGCCGCGCACGCTCTGGCTCAGGGTTTTGACATCATTGCCGGACATTTCGACTGCCTCGTTGCGGCTGGTTTCCCGAATCAGGGCGCGCAGCGGATTGAGGATCTGGTAGACCAGCAGGTAGGCCAGCAGCAGCACCAGCAGGACATGGGTGACGATGACCGCCATGGCCGTGTCCCGCAGCCGGGCCGCCTCGGTCAGGGCCTCCTGCTTGGCGGCCATGATGGACTGCGTGTGCACGCCCTTGTAGGCTTCGCACATCTCGAGGATGGCGAAAAAACGGCTGCGCACCGTCTGATGCAGTTTGGAGCCGAATTTTACATCCCCAGCCTTGTAGAAGTTGATCACTTTGTCCTTTTCTTGGATGTAGTGATCATATTCGTCGGCAATGCGATCGATGGCCTGCCTCTGCTCGGGTGACTGGGCCAGGGCACGGGCATGACCCAGCTGTTCTCTGAATATCCGCCGGTACTGCTCCAACTGGCTCAGCCAGGCCGGATTGCCGTCGAGGAAATAATAGGAGACAAACCCCTTCTGGTTGACCAGCGCGATCTCCAGGGACTCGGCACTTTGAAAGGCCACCAGGTTTTCATCGGTGATGGTGGTTAGCACGCCTTCGAGGTTGTATGAATACCAGACCATGACTGCCGCAGCGGACAGGGTCACAAGAAAAATGGCGGCCAGATGAATATAAATCCTGTTTTTCAGGCTGATGCGCGACCACATGGGTGTCCCTTTCAACCGGCTGATTGGTTGGGCCCGGCCAGGAGCGTGTCGATCTGGCTCAGAATATGGCCCCGGTAGCGCGCCACCATGGCCGGGTTGCCCATGATCATGTCCAGCTGACGGGTGTGGATGCTCAGGTACCCGAGAACTTTCAATTTGCCCACCATGGCTGCGGCATCGTGCTGCTCGATGCGGGCGCGCAGGGCATCCTTGGTCACATCCGTACGAAACCCATGGGCGTCTAAAATCTCTTCGACGAACCGCACCCGCTTCAAGCGACGGTTGAAGTCGGCGGCCCCGCCTTTGAACTGAAAACTGACGTAGTTTTCCTGGGTCCGGTCGCTCACCAGGGCTTCGGTGATGGCGAAGTGGAAACCCAACCTGGATTGGAGGCTGCAGTAGTGTTTGGATATCATAAAATAATTGCGGTTGGCCATGGTTGTCCGCACGGTGGGCAAGAGGGCTTGGTTCTGAGTGGCCTGGAACAAGACGGAAACGAAGCCTTTACCGTCCACCGGCGGCGGTCCTTCCCAGGGGAAAGCGGTGATGCCGGCCCACAGGGCCAGCATTGGGATGGAGGTCACGTTGTCGATATCCACAAAACGGTCGCCGGCCACATCCACCCGAAAGCCGTCATCCAGGTTCAGCACCCACCACTGCATGGGTATCTGGGCCCGCAGTTGTTTGGAACTGCGTTCGGGGAAGCGGTGGGTTTTACCGAATCGGAACATTTCATGTACGCTTTTTTCGTGGCAGAAGCGGGTGATGTCGTGAAGGGTTTGGCAATTGGACGCCTTGAAGGACGGGCTGTCCGGGTCAATCAGGGTCAGCGGGGTGATCAAGCCGGCCGCCTTTTCGAGGGTTCTGAAAATCGGTGTGCCCTGCATCAGGTTTTTGGATGACACTTGACCGGCCATGTCCAGCAGCGATTGCACCCGGCCCGCGTAGACACGGCCGGTGTCCGCATCCACCGTGATCTGGTCCTGGGCGGACAGGCGGTCGATGACCCCGGCGGCGCCGAAAAGTGCGGGTACGCGAAATTCTCTGGCCACATTGGCAAGGTGCCCGGTGAGGCCGCCCTTTTCACTGATCACTGCCGATGCCCGGGGTATCAGGGCGGCCCAGCGCGCCAAGGCACGGTCGGTGACCAGCACCGCACCGCTGGGAAACTGGAGCGCATCCACATCTTTCATCACCCGGTGAACCGGCCCCGCGGCAGCGCCGCGAGAAGCGGTAACGCCTCCCTGGAACAACACCGGCGGCAAGCTGTCCAGGTCGTCTGGATGGGGCAGCCGCACCGGGGCATCGGCGGAGACCTGCAGGGGACGGCACTGCAAAAGAACGATATCGCCGGAGGGATCGATGGCCCATTCGATGTCCTGGGGCCGACCGTAGTGGTTCTCGATGGCAACGGCCAGGGCGGCCAGATCAAGGGCCTGGTGGTCCGTGAGGGAGGCTTGGGCCATCTTTGGTCCGGTGTCGTCCAGCCGGCACACGCCTTCATCCGGATAACAGACGTATTTCTTCTCTTTGACCGCGACTTCCCGGTGCGTCAGGACAAGGGCAGGGGATCTGTCTACTAGAAACAGGTCCGTTGCCGTGGTACCGTCAACCACCGCCTTGGGCAGGCCCCAGGCGGCATTGATCACCACCGACCGGTCCCGGAGGTTCATGGGGTTGGCCGAATAGAGCACCCCGCCGCAGACGGCGTCCACCATTTGAATCACCCCCACGCACATCTCCGTCTCTTGCTCGGATAGTCCGCGGTTTAAGCGGTAAGCCATCACGGCCGGGGAGTAAGCGGCGGCCACGATCTGTTTGTAGGTGTCGATCAGATGGTCCCCGGAAACGTTCATGGCGCTGTGGTACAGGCCGGCGAATGAGGTACCTTCCCGGTCTTCGTTGAGGGCGCTGCTGCGCACGGCCAGGTGGACGTCCCCCTGCTGGCGCCGGGCCAGGTCGCGGTAGGCTTTTAGGATGGCGGCCTCAAGATCGGCGGGTAGCGGGGCGTTCTGGATCAGCTGGCGAATGTCGGCGCTGATGGTGTAAAGCGCGTGGTGGCCCTGCTCTTCAGCGCTCTGGATGCGTCGCTGAACCTCCACCTTCAGGTCATTGTAGTCGAGGAAACGGCGGAATGCACTGGCGGTGACCACAAAGCCGTCCGGTACCTTCAGGTGCAGGCGATTGGCCATTTCGCCGAGATTGGCCATTTTCATGCCGGCCTGGTCCGCATGGGATTTGTCCAGGGCCGAAACAGGCAGGGTATACGTGTCGTCAGCTGGGGTCGGTCGAACCGGATTCACCAGCGATTCCAAGGACAGGCGGATGGCTTCCAGACGTGGCGGCAGGTCCTGGTACTTGCCTGGCGCCAGGGCTTTCAGGTGTTTGACGATCTGGTATACCCGCGTGTAAGCCCCCATGGTGCGCGAGCGGATGAATTTCATACCGAAGGGCACATTGCCCTCCAGGGCCTTTTCCACGCCGCTCATGATTTCGAGAGCCAGGTGGTTGGCATTCAACAGCAGTTTGAACTGATGATAGCGTGACTGGAATTCAAGGCGAAGCGTCCGGGCCTCCTTTTCGTCAATTAGCGGATCGTTTGATTTAAACCATTTGAATATATTATATAAACAACCCATTGCACCTCGTATGAACCGGTAAGGCGAACCCGTAAACCATGGATGGCCGTGAAAGGCTTCGGTCCCGGCCCTGCCCATCTGAATATCAACCCCACGGCCACATGGAACCGGACCGGCGAAAGTCGGTTGGCCCGCCGATCCGGTTCCCCTTGGCTATATCCGTCGGTTGATAAGGTCAGTGTTCCAGCCGCAAGCCCCAGCCTTCGAACATGTACATGATGCCGAATCCATACCACAGGGTGTAGACCACGTAAAAGACCAGCGAAAAAATCACCACTCCGATGCGCTCGGAGATCTTCTGACCTTCAATACCATAATAGTTGTAGGCGGTCTCCACCGCTTTTTTATTGACGGTTTCGGCCAGTCTGGCGGAATTGAATTTTTTCTGCTTTTTCAGGTCAAAATCCATGGCCTTGAGGGCGCTCCACCAATTGTAGAGCACCAACTTTTCCGCATAGCCGTATTTGGCCGACACGGCGGCGCCGTCGTTGTCATACATGGATTGGGCATCATCGAGAACATGGTTGAGGATCTTGATCATGTTTCCGGTGACGGTGAGTTCAGCCCCGCTTTGGCCCACCTGCGCACCGGCTTGCATGAACAGGGGAATGGCCTGTTGGGCTTGGGACGCGCTTTTCATGGTCAGGGTGAAGGTTAACCCCGGGTCCTGAATGGTGTCTACTTGCTTGCGAACCGAGTCGATATAGTAAGCCGATCCCTTGGAAATTGAGTTGTAAAGGTTGTCGAGGTATTCCAGTCCGTTTTTGCCGCCGAACAGGGGCATGAAAATCGCGACGAAGACGGCGGCAAACAGAACCATCAATGTCAGGCCGGTTATGAATTTGGGTTTGTTGGCGATCATGCGTGTTCTCCCTCCCCCTTAAGCTGTCCGATGTTTTTCAAAAACGTACCGATCACCCATACGCCGAAGCCGCCGATAACGATGAAAAAAGCCCAGATGCCGATGGTATCCAGCGTGGCACCCATGCCTTTGGAAATCTTGATCACCCCCATTTCCCCCAACTTGGCGGGCAGGGCGAAAAACCGGTTGACGAACCCCGCCAGTACCGCCATGGCGTAGAAGCCGCGGATGGTGATGCCGGGCACCACCTTGGTGACCATGGCACCGATCTGGATGCCGATAAGGGACCCCAGCAGCATGCCCATGGCAAGGGTGTAGAAGATGAACCCGTAGATGGCGTACTGGCTGATGGATGCATATCCGGCGGTGAAGACGATCTGGAAGATGTCCGTGCCCACCGTGGTCATGGAAGACACGCCCAGCATATAAACAAAGATGGGAAAAGTGAGAAATCCGCCGCCTACGCCCATGATACCGGCCGCCAATCCCACCAGGGCACCGGAAAGAACCAGAAACACCCAGGAGATGCTCCTTCCTCCGGGAGTGAAGTCGAAGTCGAATTTGACCATGGGGGGAATGTTAATCGATTGGAGCTTGCGGGGCAGTCCGCCCAGTTCGGTGCCTTCAACCTTGCCGCCATGCCCGCCGCCACCGTGGGCACCGCCGCTGTCGCCCGATTTCCTGGCCTTGAGGAAATCATACATGGCGTAAAATCCCAAGAATCCCAGCATAAAGGCATAGATGGTGGTGATGAAGGTGTCTGACAACACCGGGTTCAACTCATAGAGCACCCGGTTGATGATGCCGCCGGCGGTGGCGCCCAGGATGGCGCCGATCAGAAACACCACGGCCAGCGGAATGGACACATTGCCCAGTTTACGGTGGATGATGCTGCCCATGATGGCCTTGGCGAAAATGTGGAAAAGGTCCGTACCCACGGCCAGGATGCCTTTGATGCCGGCGCTCATCAGTGCCGGGGCGATGATGAAGCCGCCGCCGGCGCCGATGCAGCCGGTGATCAGGCCAGCACCCAAGCCGATGAGAATGGAGACGATGAAGATCCCCGTGGAGTAAAAGGCGGGACTATAGGCTTTTTTCCCGCCCAGAATATCGGGGATGCTGTTCCCCATCTGATCCGCTAAAACGATGCCCCCCAGGATGGCCGGCACCACCAGCAAAACGAGCAATAAAACCCGCCGGCGGCTGCCGAGGATATTGCCGGACATCTGGATTTCCCAGCGCGCGTGGGCCTTGGCCCCTTCCATCATGAATCTGCCCCATTGTTTGAAAAAGTTCATTTCCCGCCTCGCCTTTCTGATTGAAGTTAATATGATGGTTGTCTCGTTTTCGATCGGTCAATCCACCCCGAAGGACGACGGCAGGCGGTCACCCCAGGTCCCGCACCATTTTGTGGATTTTGTTTGCATGGATGGTCTTTTTCTTGAACGCATCTTCGGCTTTGTACAATAAATCGTCCATGTCCATGGGCTTCATTAAGTAGTCGAAGGCCCCCATCTCCATACCTTGGATGGCTGCTTCCATGCTGGCATGGCCGGTGAGCATGATCACTTCGATCAAGGGGTGGCGATCTTTGATCTTCCGAAGCGTCTCGATCCCGTCCATGCCGGGCATGCGCACATCCAGGATCACCACGTCGGTTGCGTGCTGTTCCAAATAGGCCAGGGCGGCTTCACCACTGCCGACGCCGGATACATCCACATGGCGCCGTTTCATGCGTTTGAGCAGGGTGTCGAGAAATTCAGCCTCGTCATCCACAAGCAGGAGTTTCATCGATATCCTCTTCATGCTTCCGGGTGGCGGACAGCTTTCATGATCTTATCCACCAGTTCCGCCAGTTCATGGGGTTTGGTCAAATAGTCGAAGGCGCCGTGACGCATGCCTTCGATGGATGCCTTCTCCGAGCCGTGCCCGGTGAGCATGATCACAGGCATGTCCGGGTCCATTTTTTTGAAGATTTTCAGAATCTCGATGCCGTCCATGTCCTCAAGCTTCAGGTCCAGCACGGCCACGTCAAAATCGGACATTCTGAGCATCTGTATTCCTTCGATGCCGGAAAAGGCTTGAGTGGCGTGGATGTTCCGTTTGGCCAGCCGCTTGGCCAGCACCTGGACGAAGCCCTTTTCGTCATCGACCATCAGCAGACGGATGGGCGGTTTCGCGGGGGTGGTTGGCCGGCTTCCGGGCAGCTTTTCCTCAGGCCCTTCGGGAGGTGATTTCCTTGATGCGGGCATTGATTATTTTCTCCTCGTGCTGGCGTTTCCTGGCAGCTGCCTCCGATACCTTGGCGATCAGATGATCCGTGTCACAGGGTTTCATCAGGTAGTCAAAGGCACCGAATTTCATCCCTTCGATGGCCGATTCCACGGTGGCATGGCCGGTGAGCATGATCACCTCCACCAACGGAACCTTGCTTTTAATGGCTTTGAGCGTGTCGATGCCGTCCATACCCGGCATCTTCACGTCAAGAATGACCACCTCCGTTTTGCTGCCGGCGGTCAGTTTGTCCAGCGCTTCATCGCCGCTGAAGGCACTTTCCACCACAAGATCCCTTCGGTCCAGGCGCCTGGTCATCGCCTCCACGAAGGGGATTTCATCGTCCACGAGCATGATGTTCGCAGTGGCCATGGGAGGATCTCCTTTCTTTGATTGCCGTCTAACTATGGGTGTCGGTCACCGATACGGCTACATTTTCAGTGGGTTCATCGGTTTTAACCGGAATGCGGATCTCGAAGGTGGTGCCTACGCCCAGTGCGCTTTTCACGGTGATTTCGCCGCCCATTTTGTGGATGATGCCATAGCAGATCGACAGCCCCAGACCGGTGCCGCTGCCCACGGGTTTGGTGGTAAAAAATGGATCGAAAATGCGGGCCAGGTTGGCCTTGGGGATGCCGGGGCCATCATCCGACACCCCGATGACGATATGCCCCGATTCCTGTTTGGCACTGATCTCCAGGGTGCCGCCGGTCTTGTCCATGGCGTCCATGGCATTGTTGATCAGGTTGAGAAAGACCTGCTGCAGCTCTGAATTGGAAGCGGAGATGGCGGGCAGTTTGGGCTCCAGCCGCGTAACCACGTCGACCTTGCTGTATTTGGCCCGTTGGGCCGACAGGGCCACCACCTCTTCGATAAGATGACCGATTTCGCAATCCTCGATGCGCGAATCGGTCTTGCGGGCAAAGCTGAGCAGCTTGTGGGTGATCTCCTTGCAGCGTTTGCCCTGGGTCCGGATCTGGTTCAGCGCCCGTTCAAATTCTTTGATGTCGGCTTCGCTTTTAAAAGCCCCGTCTTCCATGAGGTCCTGGAGCCAGCCGGCTTCCTCGACCATGATGGCCACCGGATTGTTGATCTCGTGGGCGATGCCGGCCGCAAGCTCACCGACCGAAGCCAGTTTTCCGGTTTCGATTACCTGCTCGTTCATGATCTCCTTTTCCTTGTCCGCGGTGGCGATGCGGCCGACCATTTTAGCCGACATCCAAATGGCCATGCCGACAACGGCGAGACCGCCAAACAGAAAGAAAAGGACGTCAACGGTCTGGGCATTGCGCAGATCCGAGAAGGCATCGGAATAGGCCTGCTTGTATACCAGCAGCCAGTCGCCGCCCTTCAATAGGGCTGAAACATAGATGCTTTTTACCCCCTTGCCATCCAATCGCTCTTGAATTTCCACCTCCTTGCCCATGCGTTCGAGGTTGGAAAAATAGCGGTTGTAGATGTCCAGGTCCGGTGTGAAATCAAACAGCGGCTTGGTCTGAAACTGGCCTTCACGGTTAAGGATATAGGCAAATCCGGTTTCCCCGATGCGCACTTTTTCCACCAGACGGTTGAACTCCAAAAAGTCGATCGTGGCCCGGATAATCCATTTTTGGTCCTGGCAGCTCTTTTGGGTCGCGATGATGAAGTGGGGGGTCCCCCGCAGGCCGAGAAACACGTCACTGGTAAAATCGCGGCTTTCGAGGGCGCGCTTGAACCAGTCGGCATCGGTGTAGCGGGCCTGTTCCAGCTTGAAGGGGCCGGAATAGGCCACCTGCAGGCCTTGTTCGCTGATTACACCCAGATCGACGAAGACGGGGCCGTAGGCTCCCTGCAGGCGTGCCAGCTGTCCCTCGATCATGTTTGGTTGACCACACTGGTCAACATCGATGGTGTCTGCCAGAAAGCGGATGTTGTGCAGTTTTTCCGAGAGAAAACCGTCGATATTCTGCTTGTGCTTGAGGACCAGTTCTCCCAGATGGGCATGTATTTTTTCGTGATGGGAAGCACTGAACTGGTTGAGGATGATCCCGGTGACGAGGACCATGGGGGTGAGCGAAATGACCATCACCAGCAACACCATGTTGCGGGTGAGGGATCGGTAATAGGGACTCAGCCGTGCGGTATTTTCATTCATGGGTTTCCCCGGTGACCAGTAGCTTGCTGTCGCGAAAAAAAGGCTGCTGTCTGTGCTGACTTCAAGTTCGATGCCACTCTTGATGAACGGAAAGATTTTATAAAACTAATTGAATCTATTTATAATAATTAATTAACGGAAAGCGGCGGGACCGGTGTAAAAAAAATGACTGTCCGGATCCTTTACAATTGTAACGAATGCGGACAGCTTTGGGATTGCATCGGAAAGGAGGCGCGACATGGCTTTGGAACGATGCCGTGCCTAAAAGGATGGTTCACGCAGCGCGCTGCCGGAATCCGTCCGCAAGGAAATCCAGGGGTCAGCATCCAGAATTCGGCCAATCCATTATCTGGCGGGACAACCTTGTCCCGAGGCAACTAAAACCAGGCAAACGGCAACCCTAGCTTCAATCCTGTTCGAACACCCGGCTGGGGTAGCGGGTCAGTTCATGAATTTTGGCATCGCGGATCTTCTTTTCGTGGGCCGACTTTTTTGAAAGGCCTGGGCCATCCTCACGAGCAGGTCGTCGAACTTTATGGGTTTTAGCAGATAGTCGAAGGCCCCCGGTTTCATCCCCTCGATGATGGTCTCCACCGAGGCGTGGCCGGTGAGCAGCAGCACTTCGGCCAATAACTGGATGCGTTTGATTTCACTATTTTTTCTCGGGTCCGGTTCACGTGTTCCTCGATCTTGGCGATGGAGGCGGCGAATTCCTTGTAGCTCTGACTGGTTTTGAATTCCTCCTCGGCCAGCAGGTCTTCCATCCAGCCGGCTTTCTCGCCGATTACGGCCAATGGGTTGTTGATCTCGTGGGCGATGCCGGCAGTCATTTTGCCCAATGCCGGGAGTTTTTCCTGCTGGATGAGCTGGGCGTTGAGTTCGTTCATCTTCATGTCGGTCTGTTCCAGGTGGCGGACCAGGGTGTTGGAGATCAGTACGATGACCGCTGAATATCGTCATGCAGCCACCGGAAATGATCCTAAACGGCCCCCTGTCCGACGATCTGGCTGATCACCAGCATCCACTCCCCGTCTTTGAGCCACGATCCGCCAATGTAGCGGGTATCGCTGCCGACCTGTTTTTTTCGGGAACGATGGTGCCTTTGCCGAATTGGCGGGGATCGACCTCCGATTGCAAGGACCGGCGTAGGCCAATTGATTGCCCTGGCTGTCGATGACCCCTAAG
>NZ_JAWOHB010000115.1:0-19789 GCF_046496365.1 Desulfosarcina sp. | reverse complement strand
TTGACAAGAAACTGAAAGTGGGGAACGAATAGGGACTTTGGGGAACTATTGGGGAACTATTTTTTGGCTGAATTTCAGGCTGAAGACAAAGGCAACAGATGACACAACTTACTGAAAATACAACGTTAGAGGTCTTCTCCGACTACATCTGACCGTGGTGCTACTTCAGTACCGGGCGTATTGAACGGCTCAAAGCGGCATTGGATATCCGCGTCATATGGACGGCTTTTCCCCTTCATCCGGAAACACCCCAGGCGGGGCAGACCCTGGAAGCGCTGTTTGCCGGACAGCCGGTGGACATTCCCGCCATGCTGGCCAGGCTGCGTCAGGTGGCCCGGAAACTGGACCTGCCCTTTGGGGATCGCATCATGACCTTCAACAGCCGGCTGGCCCAGGAGCTGGGCAAATGGGCCGACGAAAAGGGTCGGGGCGACGCCTACCACAACGCGGTTTTCCGGGCTTATTTTCAGCATGGGGAGAACATCGCCCGCAAGGCGGTGTTGCTGCAGCTCTGTTCGGCCGCTGGTTTGGATCCGGTGGAGGCAGGGCATGTGCTCGATCAACGGTCTTACCGGGAAGGTGTGGACCAGGATTGGCGGCGCTCCCGTCAGATGGGAATCACTGCAGTACCCACCTTTGTCATCAACGATCAACGATTGGTGGGTGCCCAATCGTATGCGGCGCTGGAAGAGATCGTTTTGGCTGCGCGGGCTGCCCGGCAGGCATGAACACCACCTAAGCGGCTGATCTGAAGACACCCGGACCCGCTTTTACAAGCAAGTCGAATACCCAATGAGAACAATTTTTTTGGCGGCTTTGATCTTCTCTGCCTTGCTGCTATCCAATGCCTGGGGAGATCTCACCGGCCGCTGGACGTGCAACGATGGCGGCACCTACTATCTGCGTCAGAACGGCAGGCAGATTCGTTGGTATGGTGAATCTGCCGACGTTCAGCCGGCGTGGTCGAATGTCTTCTCCGGCCAAATCCAGAAGGACCGCATCCAAGGCAGCTGGACCGATGTTCCCAAAGGACGATCAGCGGGGTCAGGGAGCCTGGAACTGGTCATCGAAAAGCATGGCGCTGCGCTGCGGGCGGTGAAAAAAACCGGCGGGTTTATCGGTTCCCGTTGGACCCGATCGATGGTGGACGCTGCCGCTGACCGACCACGTAAACCCATCGAGTCGTCCGGAAACGAGGATTGCATCCGGTTCAATCCCGCTGCGATTCGCGTTCATGACGTCAACGGACGATGGAAGCTCGTTGACGGCAACCACTGGCTCTTCGACTTTGAATCCGACCCGGCCGCAGCCCACAAGGCACTGAAGGTAATCAGGCATTACCGCATGGACCGCGCCTGCTTCGTGGGCCGATTCACCTATATGCTGGCCAAAGGTGGAAGCCCGTCAGGGGCCATGGCCGAGGAGGAGTGCATCGCCTTCGATCCCATGGCAGCGACGGTGAGCAAGGTTCAAGGAAACTGGAAAATCCTGGCCGGGCGGCGCTGGCTGTTCGATTTCGCCCAGAATGAAACCCAAGCCCGCCAGGCCCTTGCCGTTATCCGGAAAAAAGGGTTCAGTCAATCCTGTTTCGTAGGGCGGTCCGATGCTGGATTTACCTACCTGCGCCGCTGAATAATCGCATCAAAGCCGCAAGCATAACCCATCGATTTTCGGCTCAGATATCGCTGACGGCCCGGTTGATGGCGGTTGATAAAAAACCCCGGCCGGCTAAAAACCGATAGGCCATCTGACGACGTTTCCATGGATCAGCCTCACGTCCAAGGTGGAAGGCTTTCTTTTCCAACAGCCGCCGGGCGACGGAAACCTGGGCCTCCTCATCACAACAACGGTTCAGCGCCTTTTCGATCAATGCAACGCCCAGCCCTTTTTGCTCGAGGACCTGACGAACCCGCAAGGGACCGTAGCCGCCTGCAGCCAGATGCCCGGCCATCAGCATGGCGGTTTTGGCATCGTCCAGATAGCCCAGTTCCCGGCAGCGCCTGAGGGCATTCTCGACGGCGGCCGGGTCAAATCCCCTTTGACGGAGTTTGACGGTCAGTTCCTTGGTGGTGTGGTCCCGGCGGGTCAAAATCCGAAAGGCGCTGTCCAGGGCGCTGGAACCGGAATGGGGCAGTCGGTGGCCAACTTTTTTTCGGGGGTCATCATTTTTCATGGAATAGCGGGTCAACCCAAAGGCAGCGCGACCAAACCAACGACTCAGGTCAACAGCAGGCTTCGGCCGGTCATCTGAATGGGTTGATCGATGCCCATCAGCTCCAGCAGCGTTGGCGCAATATCGCCCAGACGGCCTGCCTGCATCCGCACCGCCTTGCGGGTGTTGTCCACCAGCAGCAGGCGAACCGGATTGGTGGTGTGGGCCGTGAACGGCTTGCCGTCCGGACCGGCCATCTTTTCAGAGTTGCCATGATCGGCGGTGACCAGGGCTGCGCCGTTCTGCTCCAGGAGCTTGTCGAGCACCTTTTCCAGACAACGGTCCACGGTCTCGCAGGCCTTGACGGCAGCGGCCATCACACCACTATGGCCCACCATGTCCATGTTGGCGAAATTGAGCACAATGAAATCGTATTTTCCCGAATCCAGCCGCGCGACCACTTCGTCGGTCAACTGGGGCGCACTCATCTCAGGCTTCTGGTCATACGTGGACACATCCCGGGGTGATGGAATCAGGCAGCGGTCTTCATTTTCAAAGGGTGTCTCCTCCCCGGCATTGAAAAAATAGGTTACATGGGCGTATTTTTCGGTTTCGGCAATGCGCAGCTGGCGCAGCCCCTGGCGGCTGAGCACCTCTCCGAGGATCATCTCCAGGTGGACTGGACCAAAAAGCACCGGCAGGTCAAAACCCTCATCGTAAAGGGTCATGGTGGTGTAGCTGCATAGCTTCGGAACCACCTGGCGCGGGAAGCCGTCAAAATCCTTTTGCGTAAACGCCCGGGTGATCTCCCGGGCACGGTCCGCACGGAAGTTAAAAAAGAGGATGCCATCCCCGTCCCTCACCGTTGCCACCGGCCGGCCGCTGCCGTCGTCCATCACCAGCGGCTGGATGAATTCATCGGTTTCGCCGCGGCCGTAGGCGGCATTTACAGCCGCCACCGCATCCGCATCGGTTTGAAGGCGACCCTGGCCTTCGGTATACAGCCGGTAGGCCTTTTCAACCCGATCCCAGCGCTTGTCACGGTCCATGGCATAGTAGCGTCCGCAGACCGATGCAACCTTCCCGGTGCCGTTGGCCTGAATATGGTCCTGCAGCTGTTTCAGATAATTCACCCCGCTGTCCGGCGGTGTGTCCCTGCCGTCGAGAATGGCATGCACAAAAACCCTGGACAGCCCCTTGCGTTGAGCCATGTCCAACAGGGCAAGCAGATGGTTGAGTTGGCTGTGGACGCCGCCATCGGACAGCAGCCCCATCAGGTGCAGTGAACTGCCGCCGGCGGACACCGCGTCCATGATGGCGCCGAGCGCTTCGTTTTTAAAGAATGACCCGTCCTCAATGGCTTTGTCGATGCGCATCAGATCCTGGTAGACGACGCGTCCGGCGCCAATGTTCATGTGTCCCACTTCACTGTTGCCCATAATGCCGGCAGGCAGTCCCACATCCTTGCCTGAACAACGCAGCTGCGTCGACGGATAGCTGGATTGAAGCCAGTCAAGGAAGGGCGTATTGGCCACCAAGACGGCATTGGTGGGTTCGTCGGCACCGATGCCCCATCCGTCGAGAATAATCAGCATGTGGGTTCTCTTTTGCATCCTCTTTCCCCCATTTTTTCATGTGAAGGCGATAAGATCAATCTCTTGGCAGGGCCGGAAGGAAACGGCTGCAGCGCTATTCAATATACACCGCTTCGTCCACATCATCTATAGGGTCAACCGGTGCCTGGGCAGCCTGTTTCAGACTCACCGTCTGAATGCGTCGGGCATCCGACCACAGCCCCTCCAGGTTGTAGAAGCTGCGGATACTTTCATAAAAGACGTGGATCACCACGTGCCCATAGTCCATGAGCACCCAGTGCCCATCCTTGAGCCCATCGATGCTCAAGGCTTTAATTCCCTGCGCTTTCAGATCGCGTTGAATATGTTCGGCAATGGCGCTGACCTGACGGTTGGAAGTCCCGTGGCAGATGAGAAAGGCATCCGCCAGACTGGTAAGGTGACCCACGTCCAGAAGAACCGGATTCCTGGCTTTTTTTCCCAGCGCCGACCGGACGAAAACATCCAGCTCGGCATCACTTGTTTCAGTCATTGATATAGTTCCTTTTTCTCAATATAAGCGTTTACCGCCTGTGGAACAAGGTCGGCAATGGCTTTTCCTGCTCTGATCCGCTGCCTGATCTGGCTCGACGAAATGGCTACCGGGGGGGTCGGCAACAGATGGATGCAGTTGCCGCCATCGTTCCGCCAGCAGGTTCGTTCAGCATTAAAGCCGTAATCCGCGGAGAGGCGGGAGTGGATATAGCTTCCCATGCGGCTGACATCGTCACGGGTCTCTTCCCGGTCTGCTCCATGATGGCGGGTAACCACCACCGGTTGAACCGATTCCAGCAGTCGCCGTTGGCTTTTCCAGGTATGAATCTCCAGAAAAGCGTCCATGCCCATAATCAGAAACAGATCGGCACCGGGAATGATGCCTGTGCGGAAGTGCTCGACGGTATCGATGGTGTAGGACGGGCCGCCGCGTTGGACTTCAACCTCGGACAACCGGTAGCGGGCATCTTCAGGCAGGGCCAGTTGAATCATCCGGATCCGGTCCGATACCGGCGCAAGGTATGCAGATGATTTGTGCGGCGGCTTCCGACAGGGGATGATGTAAAGGTGGTCGAGATTAAATTGATGCAGAACCCGTTGGGCCGCCATCAGGTGACCCTTGTGGATTGGATTGAAGGTTCCCCCGAAAAGTCCTGCTCGCATGGCTGCTTCCAGTGCCTGGCGTTTCCAGATGGGATACCGGATTACTCCCGAACCTGCCCGTCTCCCAGAACCACGAATTTCTGGGTGGTCAATTCCTGGATTCCCATGGGGCCGAAGGCGTGCAGTTTGGATGTACTGATGCCCATTTCAGCACCCAAACCGAGTTGACCACCGTCATTGAACCGCGTGGAGGCGTTGACCAGCACCACCGAGGCGTCCACTTCACGGACAAACCGGTGCGCCCGAGCGAAATCACTGGTAACGATGGCTTCCGTATGGTTGGATCCGTATCGGGCGATGTGGTCCATGGCTGCTTCCATATCCGCCACCACTTTGACTGCCAGAATGAGGTCCAGGTACTCCTGGGCCCAGTCCGCATCGCTGGCCGGAGAGATGTCGGCAAGAATGGCGCGGGTTTGCGGGCACCCCCGCAATGTCACGCCAGCCGTTTCGAATCGCCGGGCCATGGCCGGCAGGAAATCCCGGGCCACCTGCTCGTGGACCAGCAGGGTCTCCATGGCGTTGCACACGCCCGGCCGCTGCACCTTGGCATTGTAGCAGATCCTTTCAGCCATTTGAAGCTCAGCCGTGTGGTCCACAAAAACATGGCAGACCCCCTTGTAGTGCTTGAGCACAGGTATCCTGGAGTTTTCCACCACAAACCGGATCAGGCCTTCACCGCCGCGGGGAATGATCAGATCCACAAATTCATCCTGGGCGAGCAGGGCGTTGATTGCCGAGCGATCATTGGTGGAAATCAGCTGGACAGCCTGGGGCGGCAATCCGACCGATTCCAGGGCCTGGCCGATGATGGCTGCAAGGACCCGGTTGGTATGCAGGGCTTCGGACCCGCCCCTCAATATGACGGCATTGCCCGATTTCAGGCACAACCCGGCAGCATCGATGGTGACGTTGGGCCGCGACTCATAGATGATTCCAATCACTCCCAGCGGGATGCGCATTTTCGACACCCGCAGCCCGTTGGGCCGCACGCGGGTCTCACCCATGGTGCCCACCGGGTCGGGATAGGCCGCCACTTCCCTGAGACCGCCGGCCATGGCGGCGATGGTTTTCCCCGTGACGGTAAGCCGGTCCACCATCGCACCGGAAAGATTTGCCGCCTGGGCCCGCTTCAAGTCCTTGCGGTTTTCCTGGAAAACCGTATCCGCCTGCTGCGCCAGCAGGTCGGCCATGGCCGTGAGTGCCTGATTCTTTTGATCCGCCGCGCATCGGTTGACCACGCCGGCGGCCTGCCTGGCATCGCGAGCCATTTGTTGAATGGTTTGATCGATATGCATACTTTCCTCAAAAAAAGGAGGCCCTCAAACGGCTTCCGGTTCTCCGGTGATTACCAGATTGTCGCGATGGATCACTTCGTCGTAGGTTTTCTGCCCCAGGCGGACTTTGATCTGGTTGGTCTTGAGCCCCATGATGGTCCGAATCGCTTCGGCATTGTAGTTCACCAGACCGCTGCCGATCAATCGGCCGCCTTCGGTGGCTATGGCCACCACTGCGCCTACGGGAAACTGACCCTGCACATCAACAATTCCGCTGGGCAGCAGACTTTTCCCGCTGTTCATCAATGCCCTGGCGGCCCCTGCGTCAACACGCAGCGTTCCCTGGGGGTTGACCGTGTAGCCGATCCAGCACTTCTTGCGATTGAGCCTTTGCTCCCGGGGCGCAAAAAAAGTGCCCTGGGCCTCTCCGGCCGCCAGGCGAATCAGAATATCCGGTCGGTACCCTCTGGCAATCACCATGGGGATCCCCGACGCGGTAACTTTGCGGGCGGCCTTGATTTTGCTCAGCATCCCCCCCGTACCCAAGGCACCGGGAATATCACCGGCATACTTTTCGATATTTTTGCTGTAGATGGCCACCCGGGGAATCAGCCGGGCGTCCGGGTAAACACGGGGATCCTTATCATAAAGGCCGTCGATATCGGTAAGGTTGATAAATATATCGGCATCCACCAGCAGGGCCATCATGGCCGCCAGGTTGTCGTTATCCCCCAGCTTGATCTCTTCCACCATGATGGTGTCATTTTCATTGATGATGGGTACCACCTGCCATTCGAGCAGGGTATTGATGGTATTTCTGGCATTGAGATAGCGCTTTCGACTGGTGAGGTCATCGCTGGTAAGCAGGATCTGGGCGACCTTGCGATCGAACCGGTCAAAGGATTTCTCCCACTCCCTGATGAGGCCGGCCTGACCGATGGCGGCAATGGCCTGGCGCCTGGGAATGGCTTCGGGTCGTTTGGTCAAGCCCATTTTCTTCATGCCCGACGCCATGGCGCCTGAAGAGACAAGGATGACCTGAATACCCTGGTCCATCAGCTGGCAGATCTGGCCGCTGATGGACGCGATGGCTTCCAGATTCAGGCCGGCCTGGGCGGTGAGTACATTGCTGCCCACCTTGACCACGGCCCGCCCGATTGGGTCACTCTTTTTCTTCTGACTGCGCTTCATCCATCTGGTCCAGCAGGTTGCAAAGGGTTGCGGTCAACAGATCGAGTCCCTGGCCGCTGGCAGCGGAAATCTGTAGCAGGTCGCCCTTGCCGTAAGCTTCTCTGAAAAGCGTGGCTGCATCATCGGCCCAGGCCACATCCATCTTGTTCAAAACCACAAGCTGGGGCTTCTCGGCAAGCGCCGGGCTGTACTGATGCAGCTCCCGATTGACCGTATCGATGTCCCTGAGCGGATGGTCGGCATCGATGGCTGCGGCATCCACCAGGTGCAGCAGCAGCCGTGTCCGCTCCACATGACGCAAAAACCGGATACCCAGACCGGTACCGGTATGGGCGCCTTCGATCAGACCGGGAATATCGGCGATGATAATGGGTTCCCGACGGTTGGTGTAGACCACACCCAGATTCGGTGTCAGGGTGGTAAAGGGGTAGTCGGCAATTTTGGGACGCGCCGAGGACATGGCCGAAACCAGTGTTGATTTGCCGGCGTTGGGCAGTCCCACGATGCCCACATCGGCCAGCAGCTTCAACTCCAATCGCAGATTCAGGGTCTGTCCCGGTTCACCCGGCTGGGCAAAACGGGGCGTTCGGTTGGTCGATGATTTGAACCGCGCGTTCCCCAGTCCGCCCCGGCCGCCTTTCGCAACGACAAAGACCTCGTCGGGATCAACGAGGTCTTTAAGGAGTTCTCCGGTGTCGGCGTCGAAAACCAGGGTACCGGGGGGCAGTTCGATGATCAGATCATCACCGCCTTTACCGGCCCGATTGTTTCCCTGACCACCGGACCCATTTTTGGCCTTGTAAAGTTGGTGAAACTGGAGATGATACAGGGTGCGTTTTTTGGTAGTCGCCATAAAAACGACATCGCCGCCGCGCCCCCCGTCACCCCCGTCCGGCCCGCCCTTGGGGATATATTTTTCCCGCCGCAGGCTCACGCATCCGGCACCACCGTTTCCCGACTGGATGGCAATGCGCGCCTCATCAATGAATTTCACGCGGCATAGACGCTGACCTGTTTGCGGTCTCGGCCTTTTCTTTCATAGGCAACCACGCCATCAATCAGGGCAAAAAGGGTGAAGTCTTTGCCCATCCCCACGTTGACGCCGGGATGGATTCGGGTACCGACCTGGCGAACCAGAATGTTGCCGGCGAGGACGTCCTGACCGCCGTACCGTTTGATTCCCCGGCGCTGGGAATTGCTGTCTCGACCGTTTTTAGAACTACCGGCTGCTTTTTTGTGTGCCATGGTTTCCTCCTCAATAACAAAAGGGCGCCGAATGAATAAACAAATGATGCGGCAACCCCTGCAGGTGTTTCGGAAAAAAATTACGCCTCGATGCGGTCAATACGCACAGCCGTGAACGGCTGACGATGGCCCTGTTTACGGCGATACCGTTTTCTGCGTTTGAATTTGAAAACAAGGATTTTTTTGCTTTTGCCCTGGCCCACGATCTGGCCGTGTACCGTCACCCCGTCTACATCGGGCTGGCCGATCTTGACATTTTCGCCATCGGAGAATATAAGGACCTTGTCGAAAGCAACCGGTGAGCCGATCTCCCCGGAAAGCTTTTCAAACCTGAGGACATCACCCTCCTCAACCTTATATTGTTTACCGCCTGTGGCCACCACTGCGTACATATATCCACCCTCCTTTGAAAACAAAATCCGTATTCCCAATATCAAAAATCAGAAATATTAAACTTTCCCACACCGTTGTCAAGAAAAAACTGAGTGACCCCTGGAATGGGAAAAGTCATGGACAAGCAGGGCCATTTCCTTATAGTTACAGGATAACCAGGCAGTTCCAGGTGATCGTCACAGGCCCGAATTGCCTTTGCTGTTCGGCTTGCCGGGTGTCAGCGGAAAAGGAAGACAGTTGTGGACAGTTATCATCGCACCATCACCCTCGTGGAAAACGGTCGGGAAAGATCCGAATGCATGCCTTTCATCGGAGAAGAGCCCCTCTCCATCAGGGTCCAGGGTTCGCCCTATGCCGTTGTCATGCGCACCCCGGGATTCGAAAAGGCCCATGTCGCCGGGTTCTGCCTCGGAGAAGGCATTGTCGATGCTCCCATGGACATCGCCAATCTTGCCTTTTGCGATGATGAAGACACCAATGTGGTCACCGTCACCCTCACCGCCGCACGCAGAACAACCATTGCCGATCACCTGGATCGGCGGACCTATATCAGTCAGACCTCCTGCGGCATATGCGGAAAATCCATCGTCGCCGATCTGGTTCAGGCCCTTTCACCGCTGTCTGGCGGGGAACCGTTGGACGGAAATGGGGCCTTGGGCTGTCTGCTCAGTCTGGGCGAACACCAACCCCTGCGGGATAAAACCCGCAGCGCCCACGGCGCAGCCATATACGGCCATGGGCTGGACCAGCTCTCCGTAGCCGAAGACGTGGGCCGCCACAACGCCCTGGACAAGGCCATCGGGTGTCTCTTTCTCGACGGACGACTGCAGCAGGCCCGGCTGCTGACCCTCAGTTCGCGCATCAGTTACGAACTGGTCCAGAAAGCGGCTCGGGCCCGGATTCCCGTCATCCTGGCCGTTTCAAGACCCACGGCATTGGCCGTTGAATTGGCCGCAGCACTGAACATGACCCTGGCATCTCTGGGAAAGAACGACAGCCTCATGGTCTACTGCAACCCCCAGCGTCTCGCATGGCCGCGCTGACCCCGAACCCGAGATGAGTTCAGATCTTTCCTCACGCCTCAATCGCCCGCTGACCATCGGACGGGCCACAATCGATCGCCGTCTGGTGCTGGCCCCCATGACCCTTTTGGGACACATTGCCTTTCGCGAACTGCTGGCCGGTTTCGGCGGTTATGGGCTGCTTTTTGGCGAAATGTGCAGCGCCCGGCGAATTCCCCATGAAGTCCGTGCCGACTCCGCCTATTTCTGCTGGCGGGAGGCCGAGCGGCACCAGCTCGTGATGCAAATCTTCGGCGCCGATCCGTCGGTCATGGCAACAGCAGCCCGGATCGTCCAGGACAACGGAATTTTCGGGGTGGACCTCAATTTCGGCTGTTCGGTGGCCACCATCTGCAAGCAGCAATGCGGCGCGGCCCTGCTGAGAACGCCAGACCAGGCCGCCCGCATCGTGGAGGCAGTTCGGCGGGCCATATCCATTCCCCTGTTCGTCAAATTCCGCACAGGCTGGGCGGACGATCCGACCATTCCAGTAGATCTGGCCCGACGATTTGAAGCCGCCGGTGCCGATGCCCTGACCTTTCACCCCCGGGTGGCTCCGGATCGGCGTTCCCGGCCACCCCGCTGGGAATATATCCAACGGGTCGCCGAAGCGGTGAAAATTCCGGTATTCGGCAATGGCGACGTATTCGATGGCACGGACTGCCTGCGAATGCTTGAAACCACCGGTTGCGCAGGTGTGGCCATCGGCAGAATGGCCATTGCCCGTCCATGGTTCATGGCCCAGATGACCGAATTGCTGACACCCGATCCGGGAATTTACCGCCAGACGGCCTTTGCGCTGCTGGATTTGGTGGAGCGGCATTTTGATGCCAGACGGGCCTTGCGGCGCTACAAAAAATTTGCGCTCTATTTCAGCGCCAATTTCAAATTCGCACACAGTTTTTACAAACGGATTGGCAACGCCCGGAATCTTGAAGCCTTGAAGGGTGAGCTGGAAGCATTTTTCAGCCGTGAACCGGTGACGATGGACAGACCCAACATGAATTTTTTTCAGTAATCATTATTTCCCAGCATAGGTGGTGTAGGCGAGTCGCAGGATGGTGGCCGCCACAACCACAAGAAAAAACACACGCACGAACCCGGTGCCTTTTTGAATGACCAGCCTGGATCCAAGCAAAGCCCCCACCATCTGGCCAGCCCCCATCAGCAAGCCAGCAGAAACGACCACATTGTGTCCGGCAAAAAAAGCACCCAGCGCCACCACGTTGCTGGTAAAGTTGAATATCTTGGTGTGAGCAGTGGCCTTTTTGAGGTTGAGGCCCAATACCAGCACCAATGCAATGGCCCAGAAAGACCCCGTCCCCGGACCAAAGAATCCGTCGTAGAAACCCAGAGTCAGACCGGTGCAGCTAAAAAATGCGCGTGCCGACAGCGCTGGCCGGTGGTCAATCTTTCCCAGATCCGGAGTCAGCCATGTATACAGGAAAACACCGACCAGAAGAATCAGGATGATATGCCGGAGAAAATCCGCTGAAAGCACCTGGACGGTCATGGTTCCGGCCAGGGCTCCCAGGGCGGTGAAAACAACCCCGGTTGGGATTTCCCGCAGATCGACCAAACCTTTCCGGGAGTAGTTGACAGCGGCCGTCATGCTGCCGAATGTGCCCTGGAGCTTGTTGGTGCCCAGGGCCAGATGCGGGGGCATGCCGGTGGCCAGCAGGGCCGGCAGGGAGATGATTCCGCCGCCACCGGCGATGGCGTCCACGAAACCGGCCATCAGACCGGCAAGCCACAACACGAACAGGGCAGAAAGCGACAAGGGTTCCATGGGTAGCTGCGGATTCCGCTCCAACACCGGATTGTCTGTTGTCCAGCTGACGGTGGTTGTTCGAAATTTGAAAAGCACTTCAACGATCTGTGTTCATAGCGGGAAAGCGGACCCCGGTCAACGAAAATGGCGGGCGCCATGCGGACAGGATCCCCCCGGCGGATCAGACATAGATATTCAGCAGCCGCCCGATCCGTGGGTCGCCGACATGACGACCGCTGCGGTCATAGGCCAACCCATCGTCCGGTTCCGGCCCAGCCGCCCGTGCCTTCAGCTTTAAGCGCGTTGGGCTTTTGGGCGTTTCTCCAAATTTGAACGGCAAACCGGCACCGGTCCGAACCGGAGGATAAAAGGGTACCGTCGCCAGCGCAGCAGATTCCGCCATATTCTGGATTCCAGGCCATTTAAATTGAACCTCGGGATCTCTTCTGCAAAATCCGTACGCATGTCAAAATAAAAGATAACAATTTAGGATGATAAGAATAATTTATGCAGACAATGAATTCGAATGACTGCTGCGGAAAAAGTTGCCTGGTTTTTTTTGCCGGGCTCCGTCGCGCTTTACACTCGAGGACAAGGCCTGCAGGCACTTTTCAAAATGAGCAGGGTTGAAAGCGTCGTCAGCGAGGTTTTGTGGGTGGGCGGGACACCAGGGCAATGGCTGTGGACTGCCGCGCTTTAGGGAACAGCGGATCTGTTGGTGAATCGACTGCTACCGTGGCCTGGTGTTGCCGGTATTTTTCCACAGCCTCCCGGGAAATGGTGACCCGGTCCACGATGCCGTAAGGTTGGTCCTCCCGATTCGGTTTGCCAGCATTTGTTGACCCCGACTCGGACGCACGGCCCAATGGAGCGATTTTCTGATTGTCCACAATGATATAGGGTCTTTCGGCGATCATAAGCTCCAGGCCTTGTTTTCAATCCCGGGATCGCGTCGGTTCAAAAATGGCGGTTGGTCGACCCAAACGCACTGACCTTACGACTCACCGGCCGGTAAAATGGCACAAAACCGAACTGAGACATGTATGCTAAGTTAAGGATGCCTGTGCATGTTTCAACCACACCCCGATCGAAACGATAAAAGGGTCTACACCTGTCATTGATGGCCGCCCGCGTAAAACCACGCAATGCCGTCGGGCTGCATGCACAGCTGGATAAATATGGGCCATCGGCTTGAAAGCGGACTCGAAAAAAGGTAGAGATAAAAAAAGGAGCCGCCATGCTGACACTGGATCGATTGTTGAAAGAAAGTGAACGGATCGAACCTGTACCCCAGATCATTCACCAACTCATGGACCTGGTCGACGATCCCGAGGTCCCCATCTCTGAAATTACGGATTTGATACTTTACGAACCCGTGGTGACCGCCAACCTGCTTAAACTGGCCAATTCGGCTGCCTTCGGGTTCAAGAAAAAAGTGGAATCCGCCCATGATGCCGTATTGCTGCTGGGCCTGAAACGCGTGGTCGAAATCGTGCTGCTCAGCAGCGTGACCAGGCCGCTGAAATCCGCTCACCAGGGGTACGGCCTCGAGGAGGGTCGGTTGTGGAAGCAGTCCGTATCCTGCGCCCTCATGGCCGGCGCTATCGCGGAAACCACACAAGCACCGGACAAACACATTGTTTTTACGGCCGCCCTGCTCAAAGATATCGGCGTCATCGTGCTGGATCGGCACATGGGGCAAGCCAGGGAAATGGTCCGCCAGGCCATGGAATTCGATGGCCTGGATCTGATTGCAGCAGAACGTCGACTGCTGGGCATTGATCATGCCCGCCTCGGCGGGCAAATCGCCAGCCGCTGGAACTTCAGTGAAGGGCTGGCCGGCGCCATCGGCAACCATCATCTGGCCGACGAGGAAAAGGGGGTTACGAAAGCAACCGCAATGGTTTATCTGGCCGACAGCATGTGTTCGATATCCGGCATCAATGCGGAGCTGTTCTGTGGCCATTATTCCCAATACGATCGGGTTCGCGACCAGCTCGGCCTGTCGGAAGCACAAATAAACCGGATCATGTCCGATTTTTTTTCCCGCAAAGAAGATATCTACGGCCTGCTGGCAATCCTGTGAACTTTCAGACCATCCCGTTGGCGAGGCAGAACGGGGAAATCCCAATGATCCACCATCTATAACCAATAGGAGTTTGACGCGAGATGACCCCCTACGAACTATCGAAACTGATTCACAAGGAGCTGTCTCCCATCGCCCCAAAACTGTCGGCGGCAATCAACCGCGCGTTGGTAGATATCGGGGAGGGGTCTGTTCTGGTGGGGCTCGGCCCCGGCACCGATGCAAACGACAACGCCTCCTTCCAGGAATCCGAAACCATTGACGGGATGAGCGGCGAAGCTGAAAGTGCGCTGGCAAAGATTCATGCGATGATGGGGAAGCTGGAAGAGCTCTCCTCCTGGAAGGTCATTGTCGACAAAAAACCCGGACGCCAAGGAAACCCCCTCGAGTTGCTCTATACCCTGGTGAGGATCAAGGCGGATCGGTGATCCATATTGCAAGATACCACGGGCAAGCCCAACGGGAGGATGGATTTATCGCAGTTGGCCGCAAAGGAACGGGGCGGTAATATACCGCCCCGCAGGCAGAAGGAGTTGGATGAAAAGAAGGAGACAATTCAGCGGCAATCCCCCGATGTGCCGCCTTACCCAAACCATCGACACATTTTTTCATATCTTTAACTTTTTTTTTGCCTTTCAGCGGCACGCTTTCTGGTTTAAAAACTATTTGTATCTTGTCGGCAATTTGAGTATAGCCGACTCACCGCTTTTTGCAGACAGATTAATTATCTATCCTTCACATGAGTGGCCCGATGACACGCAGCAGTGCCGGGTCGCCACACCAACCACAACCAGGAGGAGGCGTTGTATGAAAAAAATTCTCGCGGTAACCCTGACCCTTGCTGTGCTTTTCGGCTTCGGCGCCGCTGCCGATGCCGTAACCCTGAAAGTGGGACTGGATTCCGATCCGGTTTCCCTGGATCCCCATGTTCAGCTTTCCGGTGGGATGCTGCAGTATTCCCACTGGGTGTTCGATCCGCTGGTCCGCTATGCCCAGGACATGTCCATCGAACCGCGCCTGGCCTCACGCTGGGAGCGCATCGACGAGTTGACCATGCGTTTTTATCTGCGCGAAGGGGTCAAGTTTCACAGCGGCAACACGCTTGCGGCCAAAGACGTGAAGTTCACCCTGGAACGGCTGAAAAAGAGCGTCGACTTCAAGGGCCTGTTCGAACCGTTCACCGAAGCGGCCATCGTCGATGATTACACCATCGACATCAAGACCAAAAAGCCCTATGCGCTGCTGCTGAGAATGTGCACCTACATCTTTCCCATGGACAGCGCGTTCTACAGCGGAACCGACGATACGGGGCAACCCAAGGATGCCATCGTGAAAATTGGCCCCTCCTTTGCCCTGGCCAACGAATCCGGCACCGGCCCCTACACGGTCACCCAACGGGAACATGGCGTTAAACTGGTCATGGACCGGTTCGCCGACTACTGGGACATCGACTCTCCGGGCAATGTGGACCAGATCATCATTGCCCCCATCAAGGAAGACGCCACCCGCGTGGCGGCCCTGCTCTCCGGTGATGTGGACTTTATTTCCCCGGTTCCGCCCCAGGATTTCCAGCGGATCGAAAAAGACCCCAAAGTGAACCTGTTCACCTATCCAGGCGGTCGCATCATCACCGTGCAGCTCAATCAGAAGCGCCGCCCGGAGTTTCGCGTACAGAAGGTCCGCCAGGCCATTGTTTACGCCATCAACAACGCAGGCATCGCCGACAAGATCATGAAGGGCACCGCCACCCCTGCCGGTCAGCAGAGCCCCAAGGGCTATGTCGGCCATAACCCCAGTCTGACACCCCGCTACGACCTGAAAAAGGCCATGGCGCTGATGAGTGAGGCCGGGTTTGCCAAGGGGTTCGAGTGCACCATGATCGCCCCCAACAACCGCTACGTCAACGACGAGAAAATCGCTGAAGCCGTGGTGGGCATGCTGGCCAAAATCAATATCAAGGTCAACCTCAAAACCATGCCCAAGGCCCAGTACTGGGATGAATTTGACGCCCAGGTGGCCGACATGCAGCTGATCGGCTGGCATTCGGATACCGAGGACTCAGGCAATTTCTCCGAATTCCTGGCCATGTGCCCCAACAAGGAGACCGGTTACGGCCAATACAACAGCGGCAACTACTGCAACCCGGAGGTGGATCGGCTGACCCTGGCCGCCCAGGTCGAGACCGACCCTAACAAGCGGTCCGCCATGCTGCAGCAGATCGAGCAGATCCTCTACGACGATGCGGCCTTCGTTCCCTTCCACTGGCAGAACCACTCCTACGGTGCCAAGAAAAACGTAGACGTGGCGCCGATCATCAACACCATGAATTTTCCCTATTTCGGGGACATCGTGGTCAAGTAGCCAAATGGGGACAACCTGAACGACCACAAAGGGAGGACGCACAAAGCGTTACCCATACGGCCTCCCATTGTGGTCCAGGCCAAGGCCGCAGGGTTTTCGAGCCCGCAGGCGTAGCAGCGCTGTGTCGAGGATTACGAAAACCCGGGAGCGCCGGACTAGGCCGCAAGATGCCGTTTGGCCCTATACCCGAATACCCCAAGTTTAAGGAATGCCCTTTATGTTTGCCTTCGTCGTCAGACGCGTCACCCAGGCCATTTTTGTCATGCTGATCATCAGCCTGGTGGGGTTTTCCATCAAAAACGAGATCGGCGATCCGGTCCGCGACATGGTGGGTGAACGGGTTACGCCGGCCGAACGGGAGCTGCTGCGGGACAAACTGGGTCTAAACGATTCATTTGTCACCCAATACCTTCGGTTCGCAAAAAATGCCCTCCAAGGGGACCTGGGCCTGTCGTTTTTCCATAAGAAACCGGCGCTTGCGGTCATCGCCGCCAAAGCACCCGCCACCCTCGAACTGGTCCTTGGGGCGGCGCTGATTATCATTTTCATCTCCCTGCCGGTGGGTGTGTTCTCTGCGATCTATCCACGCAGCGCCTTTTCGCGCTTCACCATGGCCTTTTCCACCCTGGGAGTGTCGGTGCCGGTTTTTCTCACCGCCATCGTCCTCATCTATATCTTTTCCGTGGAGCTGAGCTGGCTGCCATCATACGGGCGCGGAGAGACCGTGGCCATCGGGGGATGGGACAGCGGTTTGCTCACCGTCGACGGCATATTGCACCTGATCCTGCCCAGCATCGCCCTGGCCTCGATCATGCTTCCGCTTTTCATCCGCTTGATCCGATCGGAAATGATGGAGGTACTGGAGACTGAATATATCAAGTACGCCTGGGCCAAGGGGCTGCACAAGAAGCGCATCTGGTTCGTGCATGCGTTCAAGAACACCCTGCTGCCGGTGATTACCGTGTTCGGTGTCCAGATCGGCATCATGTTCGCATTTACCATCCTTACCGAAACGGTTTTTCAATGGCAAGGCATGGGCTTCATGTTTCTCGAGGCGGTGGAGCGCTCCGACATCTCCCTGTTGGTGGCATACCTGATGGTGGTGGGGGCCGTTTTCGTGGTCGTCAACACCGTGGTGGATATCATTTACGGGCTGGTGAATCCCACCATCCGGATTGCGGGAAGAAAATGAACCCAACCTGGCAACGCTTCAGGTCCTCCTATCTGCTCTTCAGTTTCAAACAGGACAAGACCGCCATCTTCAGCTTCGTGGCCCTTTTGGCCCTGCTGGTCACCGGGCTGCTGGCGCCGGTCATGTCACCCTATGACCCCTACGATTCGGCCAACATCGACATCATGAATTCCGAACTGCCGCCGTCGTGGATGGAAGCCGGTGAACCGGCCTACCTGCTGGGGACTGACATCCAGGGGCGCGACCTGCTCAGCACCATGATATACGGTCTGCGGCTGTCCATTTTCATCGGCTGCGGCGCGGTGGTCCTTCAGGGATTGCTCGGTGTCGCCGTCGGCCTGCTGGCCGGGTACCTCGGAGGGAAAATCGACGCCGTGTTCATGCGCATCGCCGACATCCAACTCTCCTTTCCCTACCTCATGGTAGCCATCTTCATCAGTGCGATATTCCAGGTGGCCTTCGGCATCGGAAGATATGAAGATATGGCCGTGCCCCTGCTGATCGTCATCATCGGTCTGGCCGAATGGCCGGTCTACGCCCGCACCGTAAGGGCATCGGTCATGGGCGAAAAGAACAAGGAGTATGTGGAGGCGGCCCGGGTCATCGGATTGAACCGCTGGCGGATCATGTTTCGCCACGTGCTGCCCAACACCCTGACCTCTGTGCTGGTCATCTCCACTATTCAAGTGGCCAACGCCATCATGAGCGAGGCGGCCCTCTCCTTTCTGGGGCTGGGAATGCCGGTGACCAAGCCTTCCCTGGGGTCGCTGATCCGGTCCGGTTTCGAATACATCTTTTCCGGCTCCTGGTGGATAACCCTGTTTCCGGGCATCTTTCTGGTGCTGCTGGTACTGGTGATCAACCTGCTGGGGGATTGGCTCAGGGATGTGCTCAACCCCAAGTTGTACAAGGGATAATTATGTCGCACCTGTTGGAGGTCAAGGACCTCGAAGTGAAGTTCGGCCTGCGCGCGGGCGACCTGACCGCCATCAACGGCATCAGCTTCTGCCTGGACAAAGGTGAGCGCATGGGCCTGGTGGGAGAGAGCGGGGCCGGCAAATCAGTCACCGGTTTTGCCGTCATCAACCTGATCAGCAAGCCGGGATTCATCTCAAGCGGGCGGGTGATGTTCAACGGCAGGGATCTTGCGTCGCTCTCCGACGAAGCGATGCGCGAGATCCGCGGGAACCACATCAGCATGATCTTTCAGGACCCCATGATGACCCTCAACCCGGTGTTGACCATCGGCACCCAGATGGTGGAGACCCTGCTGGCCCACCGCAGCATCAACCGGGACGAAGCGGAAGCCATCGCTTTGGCAAAACTCAAAAAGGTGCAGATCCCCTCGCCGGAAAAACGCCTGGCCCAATATCCCCACGAGTTTTCCGGCGGCATGCGCCAGCGTATCGTAATCGCCATTGCCCTGCTCACCGACCCGGAAATCATCATCGCCGACGAACCCACTACGGCACTGGACGTGACCATCCAGGCCGAGATCATGGACCTTTTGCAGCAGCTGTGCAAGTCCGAACACACGGGCCTGATCCTAATCACCCACGACCTGGGCGTGGTGTCCCAGGTGACTGAAAAAATTGCCGTCATGTATGCGGGTAAGATCGTTGAGTCAGGTCCCACGGAACGGGTGGTCAACAACCCGAAACACCCCTATACACAAGGCCTGATCAATGCCCTGCCCGGCAGCTTGCAGCCCGGTGCCCGCCTGAACCAGATCCGGGGAATGATGCCCACGCTGACCGACATCCCGCCGGGCTGCGCCTTCAACCCCCGCTGCCCCCTTTGCAATGCCATATGCCGGAGCAGCGTGCCCGCCCGGAGACGAACGCCAGGACCTGTCCCTTTGTCACGCGTGAACCATCCTCGACCTGTACGTTGAAACCCAGGTTGGAGTCCAGGATCTGGTAGACGGCGCGCGCCACCTCCAGTCCCGCGACGACCCCCTCCTGCTTGGCGATGATCTGCCCGCGCATGGTGGCATCCACGGGGACAATGCTGTTGGTGGTCGCGTCGCCTGTGCCGATGTCCTCGGTCAGTGCACGTTCGATGCTTGTGAGAATTTCAGTGGGGAGCATGATTTGATTATACCGACAAAAATGGCCCGGCTTGTGCCGGGCGGTACTATTGAAAAATCTGCCGGATCGCACACTTGCCCTGCGGGGAGTGCCATGGAATCCAGCAGGAGCACAGTCAGGTCAGGCTTTTAGTTTCTGCATGGAGGGGCGGGGCTTGTTCGCAAGCTGCAAGCCGAGCAGGACCGCAATGAAATAAGCC
>NZ_JAWOHB010000104.1:0-66781 GCF_046496365.1 Desulfosarcina sp. | reverse complement strand
GGCCTTGATCCAGATGGGTGACCGGTGCGGATCAGCGATTGGCTGGCCGTAACCAGCAAGAAAGAAATGGCGGGTGCAGATAGCAGCCTACAAGAGACACCGAGCCGAATGGAAGAATTAAAGATCAAGCGAAAAATGTTCCATTATTTTGCAGGGAGAGGTGTTTTTTTACTTGACCAGCTCTTTAATGGATGACCCCATTGTTCTCCTTTTTTCAGATCACTGCAACCGTTCCAGAATAACGGCGATCCCCTGGCCGCCGCCGATACAGGCTGTGGCGCAGCCAAAACGGCCGCCTTGTTCCTCCAGGATGCGAGACAAGCTGCCGACCAGTCGGATGCCGGTAGCACCCAGCGGGTGGCCCAGGGCAATACCGCCGCCATGCATATTGACGCGATCCGGATCGATTCCGAGCTCTTGGATACAGTTGAGAACGACTACACTGAAGGCTTCATTTATCTCCCAGAAATCGATGTCCGTTGTTTTCAGTCCGGCCTTTTCCAGGGCCATGCGGCTTGCCGGGATCGGCCCCATGCCCATCAAGGTGGGATCAACACCCGCAAAACCAATGGAGCGGATTGCCGCTTGCGGCCGCAAGCCTTTTTCAATGGCCGTTTTCAACGACATGAGCAGCATACCGCCGGCACCAGCGCTGAGGGGGGAGGCGTTGCCGGCGGTGATTACGCCATCGGGACGAAAAATCGGTTTGAGTTTCCCCAGGGAATTTAAGTCGGCATCCGGCCGTATGGCTTGATCCGTATCAATCGCGCACCGCTGGCCATGGACTTGCCGCACGGCTATCGGCAGAATCTCACCAGCAAAGAATCCGGATTGCGCCGCTCCGGCCGCCCGTTGGTGTGAGCGAACCGCCCAGCGATCCATCGCTTCCCGGGTGATGCCGGACCGGTCAGCAAGATTCTCTGCGGTAAGCCCCATGTTCATCGTGGTCGCCATGTCCCAGGGTGCATACGTTTCATCATCGTACAGGGCCGGATTGACGGACATGGCTCCGCTTTCGAACAGAGACGGCCCCATGGGAACCCGGGTCATATGTTCCATCCCGGAGGCTAAAACAATATCGGCAAATCCAGTGGCGATCTCCATAAAACCGACCTGTACCGCCGCCATTCCGGAGCCGCACTGCTGATCAATGAAACGGGCGGGGACCCGCGCATCCATATTCGCCAACATGACCGGGGTCCTGCCGCCAAATGTCCATTGCTCCGAAACCCCCAGGGCCGAGCCCACGAGAAAATCGTCGACTTCGGAAGAATTTATCCCGGTCCGTTCAAGCAATGCCGGGACGAGTCGCGCGAGCAGATCATCTGCCCGCAGCCGGTGGAACCAGTCCCGCTCGGGATCCCTGGGCCGCGAACGCGACTGCGCTGTGCGCAGGTAATCGATGATAACAGTCTCGATCATATGTAGGCTCCTTCTGGTTGGGTTTTCGGTGCTGCGTCTACTCAGCCAGCAGGCACCAGCGGGCCAGAAACAATGCGTAGGCGCGGGCGACATGCAGAATACTGTCTATGTTGACGCGTTCATCGGTGCCGTGGATATTTTCAGCAACCGGGCCGTAGCAGGTCGATTGTCCGCTGCCAAACCAGTGAAAGGCCCGCAAGTCAGTGGTACATTTTGAGACATACGACGCTGCGGCCTTACCGGTGAGGGCCCGGTGACAGTCGTCAAGGACGGTAAACGCAGGCAGATCCCTCGCAACGCTGTGGCCCTCTGAACGAAACCCATAAAACGCAACCGACGGCGGGTTGTGCCGCAGCCAGTCATCGCTTGCGGCCGCCTGGCGGATCGTGTCTTCAATCCGACCGCAGACATCCGTGAAACGGGTTCCCGGGAAAAACGACAGTCTGGCGTGAAATTCAGCTTCAGCCGGAACGGTCGACGGCCAATCGCCGCCTTTGACAATACCGATATTCAGGTTGATTGGATGCTCGATATCGGCGTACGCGTCGGGCACCCCCGTTGCATTCAGCTGGGTTTCCAATTGTCTCAACGCACGGATCAGCGGATAGCATTTTTCGATTGCATTGATGCCGCTTGGCGCTTGTAATACATGCGCAGGCCGACCGCACAACCCGACTTTAAACCACAACACACCCACCTGGTCGGTCAGAATGGTCGGCCCGAACGGTTCCGGAATCAGAACCGCTTCGGCATCGTATCCGGCTGCCAGACAGGCAACGGCGCCGTTGCCGCTGCACTCTTCTTCGATGACGGCTTCAACAATCAAGGGCGCACAGAGACTGAAACCCGCCAATTGTATGGCGTGGGCGGCATAGGTCATGGCGGCCACACCGGATTTCATGTCCCCGGCGCCACGACCGTAAAGCCAGTTATCGATCACGACCGGCGCATAGGGATCATGGGTCCACAAATCCGCGTTGCCGATATTGACCACATCAAGGTGGCCGTTGAACAGGGCGCTGTGCCCGCCGGTTCCACCCGGAGACAGGCTGCCCACAATGTTGTTGCGGTCTTCTAAAGCCCAGGGAACAGGTGCAAAACCGGGGTGGGTTGTCAGGGCATCATTTTTAAGTGGTATCAAGGCCGTTGCAAAGCCCAGTCGCCGCAATTCGTCGGCCATGACCGCAACGACGCCGGCCTCGTTGCCCAGGGTACTGGGTTCCACTACCAGCCGCATGGCAAAGTCTACGATCGAATCCCTGAGACGGTCGACGGTATCGATGATCTTTTTTTCCTGCGGGTTCATTTTAAATTCTCCCGGGATAAACAGCGATTCATTTTAAAATATTGTCAAACTCTCCGATATGATAAGCGGTGCATCCGTTAAACGGATTACGGTTTCAAGGTCCGTTTCTGCGGCGATCTCTTCCAGAACCAGACCTGACGGACCGACGCAAATAACGGCCAGTTCGGTGATGATCAGGTCGACGCAGGCACGTGCAGTCAGCGGCAGGCTGCACGCGTGGAGAATTTTGGGACGGCCATTTCTGGCGGTGTGGGTGGTGGTAACGACCAGGCGTCTGGCTTTCTGGGCCAGCTCCATGGCCCCGCCAATGCCCGGTGCGAATTTCCCCGGGATGATCCAGTTGGCCAGGTCGCCGTTTTGGGACACCTCCAACGTGCCGAGGAAAGCCAGATCGAGCCGCCCCCCCCTCACCAAAGCGAAACTGAGAGCCGAATCACAGAAGGCGGCCCCGGGGATGGTCGTGATATAGGTCCCGCCGGCATCGATCAGGTTCCTGTCGGCTTCACCCGGCCGGCTGTTTTTGCCGGCGCCGATGATGCCGTTTTCCGAGTGGATGGTTAATTGGATCCCAGGCGGCAAAAACGTTGGAATCAGGGTCGGAATGCCGATGCCCAGATTTACGACCTGGCCGGATTTGACTTCTTTGGCAGCCCGCTGGGCAATTTTCTTTTTCGGGTCAGTGCACATGATGCTGCAATACTCCGTATTCCGGCGTGAGCTGTTCAATCGCAACGACATAATCGACAAATGCGCCGGGAGTATGTACCTGATCAGGGGGGATCTCTCCGATTTCAACCACCGCTTCCGCCTCGGCAATAACCAGGTCAGCCGCCGTGGCCATCAGCGGATTGAAATTGCGACTACTCTTTTCATAGACCAGATTCCCGGAACGGTCAGCCCTGGCTGCATGCACAAAGGCGACATCTGCACGCAGGGCAGGCTCGACAATGCCCTCTTTTTCGCCAAGTGTTATAATGATTTTACCCCGACGCAAAATGGTGTCGATGCCGATGTCGGTGACAATACCCAGCAGGCCGGCACCACCGGCCCTGATCTTTTCAGCCAGAATCCCCTGGGGATAAAAATCAACCTCGATTTCCCCTCTGTTCATCATGTTAATAACCGTACCGTTCAAACCAAGATGGGATGTGATCAGCCGTTTTACCCGTCCCGCTTCGATAAGCCGGGATATGCCAAGACCCGCTTCATTTGCCTCGTTTTTAATTAAGACAAGGTCACCTGTTCTCCGGGCCAGCAGACCTTCCAGGAGCATAAAGGGCGTTCCGGGCACCCCGAACCCGCCGACCATGACGGAACAGCCATGCTTGACTTTTTCCAGGGCCGAATTCAACGCCGTCGTCTTGTCGATCATTTCATAACCCCTGAGTTAAATTTGTTCAGCTTGCTTTTTGAAGGTCCGCTGTGGTTTCTGCCAGGGCCGCGTCCAGCCGTTGGAGCATTTCGTCTACTTCGTTTGCTTTTATTATCAAGGGAGGTGCAATAAGCACATGATCGCCTGAAAGGCCGTTGATTGGCCGGCGTGGATAGATGATCAGTCCATTATCAAACGCGTTGGCGGTGATCAGATTGTTCACCTGCAGTTTGGTTGGAAAAGGTCTTTTGCTTTCCCGATCCTGAACGAATTCCAGGGCCGTAAGCAGCCCCTTGCCCCGCACCTGGCCGATTATGGGATATTTTTCCGCCAGCCGCGCAAGGCCCCGCATCAGTCTGTCCCCCATCACCTTGGCGTTTTCACTCAATCGGTCTTCGATGATCCGTTTCAAAACGGCGACACCAACGGCACAGGCCATGGGATTTCCAGCATAGGTATGTCCATGGGGAAAACCCCCGCTTGAAAGGACGTTCTGGACAATATCTTCACGGGTCATGATGGCGCCCAGGGGATAATAGCCGGATGCCATGCCCTTTGACAGGGCGACGATATCCACTGAAACGTTCCAGTGTTCATACGCAAAAAGCCTGCCGGTACGGCCAAATCCGGTCATCACTTCATCGAAGATAAGCATGACGCCGTAGCGATCACAAATATTCCGAATGACAGCGAAATAATCCTCGGGAGGCACCAAAGCGCCCGAACTTGCCCCACCGATCGGCTCGGTGACAAAAGCGGCAACGTTTTCAGGTCCCTGCTCCTCGATGACCTGCTCCAGGGCATGCGCACAGGCAAGACCACAGGATGGATAGGTCATTTGATACTTGCAGCGGTAGCAATAGGGAGCCGGAATTTTCGGCCAGGATTTGAACAGGGGACGGTAAGGAATCTCCAATGGCGCATAGCTTGTCAGCGAAAGGGCGCCGAGCGTGGAGCCATGATAGGACGGTGACCGGCTGATAAAGAGGTACCTGCTGGATTCCCCTTTGCTGATATAGTAGCTGCGACACAGTTTGATCGCCGATTCGACTGCTTCCGAGCCGCCGGAAACATAGAAAACCCGATTGAGGTGCGCGGCTGAGTGCTTGACAAGGTTTTGGGCGAGTTCAAAGGCCGGCCGGTTGTTAAACTGGGTCCTGTAGGTAAAAAAGGACGACCTGGCCTGGTCGTTGATAGCGGTCAACACCGTTTTGTCATTATGACCGATATTGCAGACCACCGCTCCTGAGCATCCATCAATATACTGTTTTCCCGATTCATCCCATATGTAAATGCCCTCAGCACGGTTGACCAGGGGGAGGTCTGCACTGGTCTGATAAAAAAGTGGATTTTGGTTGATTGCGTGGGTCATGCGCTCATCCTCGTTGAATCAGTCATGGGGGGAATATCCCTCTGGATTCTGGAAATTACTATTATAGTAATATGAATTCTATTTTAGTAATTTTCGCCCCATCATCATATTTTGTCAAGGAAAAAATCGACCGATGCTTGAGGATTCGGGGGTCTGATTATCGCTGCTGGAAGCCCCTCCTGCGAAAAACGGGCAGACTCGCGGGAAGCCGAAACGCGTTTTCAGCTGTCTTCCACCTCCCGATGAATCTGCTCCATCCAGGCCGGCATGATGAGATTTTCCACCTGGAGGTAGCTTTTGGAATAGGGTTTCACATCGATGATGGGGCTGCCATCCACTGCTTCGAAACCTTTGACGGTGAGTATATTGTTCTTTCTGTTCACCAAAGGCACCGCCGATACCAGCACCGGATTGGGCCGGGCTGGACTGCAGGTGGCAAAAATTCCCTGCCGGGGAAGGTCCTTGCGCCCCATGGGATGAACCTTTCTCAATTTGCGCTGTTCCGGATCGATCAGATGCGGCCAGTAGAGAACCAGGATATGCGAAAAGCCCTCTATGCCGTCAAGAAGCTCTTCCCATTGGGGGTCGATGACCAACTCGCACTCGGACGCTTTCACCCGGCGATGGTAAGCCTTGATGCTGTCCTTGCGTTCGTCCAGCGACAGGCCCGATTCCCCGGCGGTCAGCATGGGCCTTTTAATGTCGCTCCGAACCACGCCAACTGGGGTGAGCTGAATTGGTGACGTTTTTGGCATTTCAGATTCCTTTGCATTAAATCTAAAGTGAGACCGTCAACAGGGTGGTTAAGGGTGCACCGATCAGCCGCCTGGCTGTGTGGGGCGCAATAAGCCCGACAAAGGCGATGGCGTCATGAATAGCAGCGGCCGATGCGAAGGGTGAGAATAGCGCCGCGCTGGAAAGAATGATCGCCTCGGGGCAGAGCCCCCAGCCAACCCCAATGGGTGACTGCTTGGGGGGCCTGGCTTTTTTGGCATATACCCATCCGCCGGCTCCCATGTCAACCCATTTCCCGTTTTGGACAGATTGAATTTTTGGGAACCGGTTGGCTGCTTCGATCGACCCAGGGCCGCCCATATTCCACCGGCCGTGTCGGGGTTCCAATCGCTGATGCTTTTCGAACACACCCGCAGGTGCATATCTGCGCTTGATTTTTTATGGGATAAAGTCCAAGAAAACAGTACCGGCATTTCCCTGTTCGCAACCGCATCACAATGGAAAGGACGCATTCATGAATATCGGCAGCCTTTTACCCCACCATGCGCGCTATCGTCCTGAACACCTCGCTTTTGTCTGCGGCGAAGAACGCTTCACCTACCGGGCGTTCAACGCTTGCGTGAACAAGCTGGCCAATGCACTGATGGCCTGCGGGCTGGTCAAGGGGGACAAATTCGCCACAGTTCTGCCCAACTGCACGCAGCTAATGGCAGCCTATTGGGCGGCGGCCAAAACGGGCCTGGTGATCGTGCCCAGCAGCACCATGCTCAACACGGGTGGTCTCACCACCCTGCTGAAAGACTCCGATACCACCCTGGTGATCGCCGACGCTGCCTTCGCCGATCTCCTGGATCGTATTCGCAAGGATCTGCCGGCCATCGCGGATGATCGCTACGTACTGGTGGGAATGAACGACCGTCGCAGCGGGTTCCGCAGTTACGCAGAATTCGTGGATCCGGCGAGTGAGGAAAACCCGCCCGAAGTGGCCATCGACGATCACGACATGTACAACATCATGTATTCCAGCGGAACCACAGGCGCGCCCAAGGGCATCGTGCATACCCACTATGTGCGCGCCATGTACTGCACCATTTTTGCCGCCTCCTGGCGCATGACACCTGAAAGCGTCGCGCTGCATGCCGGCGCCATCGTCTTCAACGGTGCCATGCTGGACCTGATGCCCTGGATGTTCCTGGGCGCAACCTATATCCTCCACGGGAGTTTCAACGCCGAGGCAGTCATCGCCGACATCGCAAAGGAGAAGGTCACCCATGTGGTCATGGTGCCGGCTCAGATCATGGCCATCCTTAACAGCCCGGCTTTTGACCCGGCCAAATTGGCCTCTCTGGAGATGATCCACAACGTAGGCGCCCCGCTGCTCCTCAAGTACAAGCACCGCCTCAATGCTGCGCTGCCCGGCCGCTTCTACGAGCTGTATGGCTTAACGGAAGGATTCATGACCGTGCTGGACAAACATGACGCCGTTCGCAAGGTTGGCTCCGTGGGTGTCCCGGCACCTTTCATGGAAATGCGTATCCTTGACACGGACGGTCGCGAATGCGCCCCCGGAGAGATCGGGGAAATCTGCGGCAAGAGCCCGATGATGATGCCCGGCTACTACAAGCGTCCCGACCTGACTGAAAAAGCCATTGTCGACGGATGGCTGCACACAGGCGATGCCGGATATGCGGATGAAGAGGGCTACCTGTTTCTCGTCGACCGAATCAAAGACATGATCATTTCAGGCGGGGTGAATGTCTATCCCAAAGACATCGAAGAAATCGTTGTCCGCCACCCGGACGTCAGCGAAGTGGCGGTAATCGGCGTTCCCGATGAAAAGTGGGGCGAGGTGCCCATCGCTGCGGTGGTACTCCACCGCGGGGCCGCACTGAAGCCGGAAGAATTGATCGAATGGACCAACAGCCGCGTGGACGCCAAATTCCAGCGCATCCGGGATGTTGTCATCATGGATGCGTTCCCTCGAAATATCGCCGGCAAGATGCTCAAACGCGATATGCGCGCGGCGTATAATAAATTGGATCGAAAGCCATTTTAAGCCCGTTGCAGCAGGAGAATGAAAATATGGCGCAGTTAATCGCAGACCGCCGGGACATCGATTTTGTCCTCTACGAGCAGTTGAATGTGGAACAGCTGTTTAAAACCGACAAACACCGCGACCTGAATCAAAAGATGGTTGACATGGTGGTCACCGAAGCCCGGGCTTTCGGTATCAAGGAGGTGCTGCCGACCCATGCCGAAGGGGACAAGGCCGGTGTTGTTTTTGAAAACGGCAAGGTTGTCATTCCGGCATGCTACCGCCGTCCCTACCAATTGATGGTCGAAAATGAGTGGACCTCCCTTACCGAAAATCCGGCGGTGGGGGGCCAGGGGCTGCCCCACATGGTCATGCGCGCTGCCTATGAATATTTCATCGGGGCCAATTACGCCATGGTGATCTACGCTCTGGAAGGGCACGGCACCGGCAAGATGATCGAATTGTTTGGTACCGCCAGGCAGAAAGCCCTGTTTCTGAAAAAGCTCTACACCGGCCGATGGGGCGGAACCATGGACCTCACCGAACCCGAGGCCGGATCCGACGTGGGCGCGCTGACCACCTCGGCCAGGCGGATCGATGACAGCACGTACGCCATCACCGGAAACAAGATTTACATCACCAACGGTGAGCACGACCTCACCGAAAATATCATTCATCCGGTGCTGGCGCGCATCGAGGGGGCGCCGGCCGGGACCAAAGGCATTTCCATCTTCATCGTTCCCAAGATCTGGGTCAACGATGACGGCAGTTTGGGTGCAACCAACGACATCGTCTGCACCGGTACGGAAGAGAAGATGGGCCTGCACGGCAGCGCCACCTGCGTCATGTCCATGGGCAGTAAAGGCGTTTGTCGGGGGCTTTTATTGGGAGAAGAAAATGCGGGCATGAAAATCATGTTCCAAATGATGAACGAAGCGCGGCTGGACGTGGGTTTCATGGGATTCTGCAGCGCCACGGCAGCCTTCCTTTACGCAGTCAGCTTTGCCCGGGAGCGGATCCAGGGAAAGGATCTGGCCGACGGCAAGAATGCCCAAGCGCCTTCGGTACCCATCATCCGGCACCCTGACGTGCGCCGCATGCTGCTATGGATGAAGGCCCATGTGGAGGGGATGCGCAGTTTCATCTATTATGTGGCCCGCTGCTTCGACCTGGCCGAATGTGCGGCCGATGAGAAGGAGCGCACACGCAACGACGATCTGATCGCCCTGCTCACTCCGTTGATCAAGGCCTACTGTGCCGAGCGCGGGTTCGAGGTCTGTATCGAGGCCATGCAGGTCCATGGCGGCTGCGGCTACACCATGGATTACCCGGTGGAACAGCTGGCCCGGGATTGCAAGATCGCTTCGATTTTCGAAGGCACCGACGGCATCCAGGCCATGGATCTTCTGGGCCGTAAACTGGGCATGAAAAAGGGATCGGTGTTCATGGACTTTATGAATGAAATCAAAAAAACCATCCAACAGGCCAAGGATATCCCTGCCACCAGAACCCTGGCAGCCTCGCTGGAAGCCGCAACAGCCCAGCTTGGGGAGACCGCCCTGGTCATCGGCAGGCAGGCCGTCAGCCCGAAGTTCAAGTGCGCTTTTGCATTTGCACATCCCTTTATGATGGCCATGGGGGATGTGGTCGTGGGCTGGATGCTGCTGTGGCGAGCAGCGGTATCTTCGCCGAAGCTGGAGAAGATCGTTGGCGGAATGGACGGCGAGAAAAGGGCTGAACAGCTTGAAAAAGACAAAAGCGCTGCCTTCTATGACGGCCAGATCCAGAGCGCCCGCTATTTCATCAATGCGGTGCTGCCGGTCGCAGTCGGCCGATTGACGGCAGTTCGCGCCGGCGATGAAGCCGTGCTGGAAATCACTGAACGCGGTTTTGGGGGGCTATAGCGTCGCTTGGCAATCGTGAGCATACCCGGATCTAAAGAACCCTAAAAAACCGGTAGTGTCGGTCGCCGAAAGATCCAATCCATTAATCAGGAGATAATCATGCAAGACGTCGTCATCGTATCCGCCTGCCGCACCGCCATCGGGGCCTTCGGCGGATCACTCAAGGATACCAACGCGGCGGTGATCGCCAGCGTTACCATGCAAGAAGCGGTCAAACGCGCCGGCATCGATCCAGCCTTCATCGACGATGTGCGCTACGGCTGCTGTATGGAGCCGGCCGACGCCCTGAACGTCACCCGTGTGGCTGCCCTTCTGGCCGGCATCCCCGACTCGGTTACCGCGGTCACCGTCAACCGGGTGTGCATTAGCGGCATGGAGGCAGTCATCTCAGGCATGGCCATGATCCAGGCGGGCATGGCCGATGTAATCCTGGCCGGCGGCGTCGAGCACATGAGCGGCGTCGCATACCAAGTACCCAACGCCCGCTGGGGCTGCCGTTTACAGGACACTGTCTTCGTGGATGCCATGATCCACGCCTTGCATTGCGGCTCCCACATCATCCCCCACCCTGAAGATGGCCCGGTAGATGCCACGCAGCCGCCATTGAGCATGTGTGTAGGCAAGCCCTACATCATGGGCCAAACCGCCGAGTTCATCGCTCAGCACATGAACATTTCACGCAAGGAAATGGACGAAGTGGCTCTGAAAAGCCAGAACAATGCCGAGCGGGCCAACGATGACGGCTCATTTAAAGATGAAATTGTTCCCCTGGAAATCCCCCGGCGCAAGCAGGATCCGCTCATTTTTGCCCGGGACGAGCATTTCCGCCCCGGGCTGACCATGGAACAACTGGAGAAACTGCCCCCGGCCTTCGTACCCGAAATCGGCAAGGTCACCGCCGGTAACTCCTCGGGCATCAACGACGGTTCGGCCGCCATGGTGATCATGTCCGCCGATAAGGCCAAAAAATTAGGTCTGACCCCGCTGGCCAGGATTGTCGCCACCGGCCGCGGCGCCTGCCATCCGTCGGTCATGGGCCTTTCTCCGGTCCCGGCCGTTAGAAATCTCCTAAGCCGCCATGGTATGAAAATCAGCGACTTTGACCTCGTGGAAGTGAACGAGGCCTTCGCCGCCCAGTACATCGGCTGTGAACGCGAACTGAACCTGAACCGTGAGATCACCAACGTCAACGGCTCCGGCATCGGCCTGGGCCACCCCGTGGGAGCAACCGGTTGCCGGATCATGGTGACCCTGTTGTATGCAATGAAAAACCGCGGAAAGTCTTTGGGAATGGCCACGCTTTGCGGCGGTGGCGGTGTGTCCATGGCCTGTGCCATCGAAATGATGTAATCAACCATCTGGGCCCACTCAGGTTGGGCCAACTTGACAACCCGCCACAGCCATGCGAGGGTATCGCTGCAGGTGCCGAATTATATTTTATCCGTGAGGCGTATTCCGGATATGGACACCCTCCCCACCAGCCAGTTGACCATTCTTTTTGCCGATATCGCAGGCAGCACCCGACTGTACGACACGTTTGGTGATTTCAAGGCCCGCGAACTGATTTCCAGTTGTCTGTCCCAACTGAAAGAACTGGTTCTGGAAAACGAAGGAACCGTTATCAAAACCATCGGCGACGAAGTGATGTGCACCTTTTTGACGCCCAATCATGCCGCCGAAACCGCCAGGCAGATGAACGAGGAGATCTCCTTCGACCCCGCGATGGTTCAGGCCAACATCCACCTGAGAATCGGATTTCACCACGGCGAGGTGATCTGTGAGCCGACAGATGTGTTCGGAGAGGCGGTGAATGTGGCGGCGCGCATGGTTGCATTGGCCAAAAGCGATCAGATTATCACCAACAGGGAAACGCTCTCCCTGATGAAACTGCCCTTGAGGCGACGCGCACGGATCGTCGATCGGACGCGGGTTCGGGGAAAAGATGATATCATGGAAATCCATGAACTGATCTGGGGAAAACCCGAGCAGATGACCATGTCCACGTCCTTCACCGAGGAGATCATCGCCGCATTGGCCTCGGAAAAAGACTTCCTTCAGATTCGTTACCTGAAGCAGCGCATTCTGGTGGACCACGAACGGCCGATTCTGACCATGGGCAGGGGAATTGCCAACCATCTGGTCATCAACGATCCACTGGTTTCGCGCATGCACGCACGCATCGAACTGCAGCGCAACCGGTTCATGCTCATTGACCAGAGCACCAACGGAACCTTTCTGCGGGAACTGGGCCAAGATCCCATCCTGCTGCGGCGGGATGCCTTTCAATTGGAGGGCGAAGGCTTGATCGGCCTGGGACAGAAGGTCGGCCAAGACAGTCCGCTGGCGGTGCGCTATCGGATCTTATAAGGGTCGCGGAAATCAATCAAATACGAAACAGCATTGAACCATGCTCCATTTTGAGCTATGGTTCGATGTCCACATTGTACGGTTCAGGGTATAAGCGGACCCACCCTTTTTGTCACCTGAGCCAACAGGAAAACCCATTATATTTGGACGAGGAGGAGATACAATGAAAGTCAGAATCAACAGCCAGTGCATGGGAGACAGAAATTGCAGCAACCTCTGCCCTGAAGTTTTCGAATATGATGAGGATCAACTGCAGGCCACCGTCAAATTCGAGGTCATTCCTGAAAAGTATGAAGACACGGTCCGCCGGGCAGTCAGAGAATGCGGGGCCGACGCAATCGAAATTATCGCAGATTGATGGATGAGGAAAATTCAGCCCCCAATCCTGGCAAGGTCAGTTGACTGCAACCAGCCGACAGAGGTATGTCCATGGGCACGTTCAGGGAGAGCCGGACGGCAAAAAATTTACTGATTTCTTACGCTTTTGAATCCCAGGCGACCACCCGCTACACCTTTTTCGCCAGCCAGGCCGGACGGGACGGATTTATCCAGATCGCCGGCATATTCAAAGCAACCGCCGATCAGGAGTGTGAACATGCGCTGCGCTTCTTCAAGTTCTTCAATGGCGGAGAGCTGGAGGTGACCGCCAGTTTTCTCACCGGTGTGGTCAAAGCCACCCTGGACAACCTGAAAGCCGCGGCAGATTTGGAAAAATACGTGCACAGCAACTTGTACCCGGGATTTGCCAAAATCGGTCGCGAGGAGGGATTCGATCGCGCTGCCGAGGTGTGGGATGCCATCTCGGTTGCCGAGGTGCAACACGAGAAAACATTTCGTGCGCTGGCTGCAAGGGTGGCATCCGGCAATCTCTTTTGTCGGCAATCCAACAGAATCTGGCGCTGCATCAACTGCGGGTATATCCATGAAGGCTTACAGGCACCTGAAAAATGCCCGGCCTGCGTGCGTCCCCAAAACCACTTCGAAATTTTCACTCCCAGCTGGTAATAACATCGTCTCCATCCGGAAACGGTGGAATCGGGTTCTGGTCAAGGCCCCTGAAGCAGCATGGAAAAGAGCCCCTGCGTCGAGGATTTCAAGGGCGGGAGAAAACCGGCCTGGGCCGAATGATGCCATTTTTGGATGGGCAAGATTGAGGAATTATGCTAAAAACAGCCCGACCCGCAACCACAAGGAGTTTAAGGCATGCTGTCCCGGTTTTCAAATGAAGTCCTGTCCCGCGGTTCCAACGCCGTGCTGCCCCAGAATTTGAGCGATTCCTGGCTTAAAACGGTTCAAAAACGCTGTGATGATTTTCTCGACGGCAACTTTTCCGTCGATCAATGCACCGAAACACTGGATATGGGCGATCCCATTCTGGTTGCCTGCGTCCACGAGGTAATTCGCCACAACCGTGGTGCCGGATCCACATTATCCCCCGGGGAGTTAGCCGAGAACGCAACCATCTACGCCCTGTCCATTACCATGGAAACGATCCGCCGTGAGTCGGATATGGAAATGGCCCTGCCGTCGCTGGAAAACCTGCTCTCCATCGACAGGATTGTCCAGTTCGGGAAAATCAACCCGGATTTCGGTCAATTCCTCAAGCGGACCTGCATAATTCCCGAAACCACTGCGTCCACCGAAGCCAGCTGGTTCAAGCGGCTCAAGCAAAAAATCCTGTCGCGCATTAATGCAAACTGACCCACGGAAAACCCGCCTTTATCGAGGCAGCACGCCTACAGGCTGTAAAACGTTTTAGGACAACACATCCAGGCTGCAGTCACGGGAGATGTGTTTGTCATAAAGGGTTTCAATCAGTCCAGATGTCCCACCCGGTGCAGTTTGATGATATTGGTGGATCCGGCCTTGAGCCCCATGCCGATCACCAGTACGACGAGGTCATCTTTCTGGACGCAGTTTTTGCCGATGAGCAGTCTCTCGCTGGCTTCCACCAGGCGGGCGGCATTCTCAATGTTGGCTATGAACATGGGCGTGATGCCCCACAGCAGCGACAGGCGATTATAGGTGTCCATTCGCGATGTAAAGGCGTATACCGGCTTGGATGGACGCTGTCTTGAAATCTGTTTGGAGGTGCTGCCGGAAATGGAGAAGGCAATAATACAGCGGGCGTCGACATCCTGGAGAATATTCACGGCGCTCTGGGCCACCGCGTGGATCACCGGGTCCGCCGGATCCGAATCATAGTGTAAATTAACCCTTAAAAAAGACGAATTTTCGGCCTGTTGGGCAATTTTTACCATCATCTGTACCGCCTTGACCGGGTACTTGCCCGAGGCGGTCTCACCGGACAGCATCACGGCATCGGTGCCGTCGAATATGGCATTGGCCACGTCAGACGCCTCGGCACGGGTTGGAATGGGGTTGACGCTCATGGTCTCCAGCATCTGGGTGGCGGTGATCACCGGCTTGTTTTTGCGAACGGTCGCCAGGATGATTCTTTTCTGGATAATGGGCACCAGTTCAGGCTGCATCTCCACCCCCAGATCTCCACGGGCCACCATGATTGCATCCGCCGCATCCAGGATCGCTTCCAGATTTTCCACTGCCTCCGGTTTTTCAATCTTGGCAATCACCGGAATAGCCACCCCCTGGCTTCGCATGATGGATTTGATTGCATCGAGGTCCTCAGCCTTGCGCACAAAGGAGAGGGCGAAATAATCGACGCCGTTCTTGATCCCGAAATTCACATCACGAATATCCTTTTCCGTGAGTGACGGGGCGGAAATATTGACCCCAGGCAGATTGATGCCCTTGTTTTCTTTCAACATACCGCCGTTGATCACCTTGCAGATGACGGTATCGTGGGTCTTGGATTCCACCTGGAGCCGGATCAAGCCGTCGTCCAGCAAAATGGTGTCTCCCGGCTGCACATCGGCCGGCAGATTCTGGTAGGTGGTTGAGACGATTCGTTCAGTGCCAGTCAGGGGGGTTGAAGTGATGGCAAATTCGGCGCCGCGCACCAGCAGCACCGCCTCACCGTTTACCAGCTTGCCCACACGAATTTTGGGCCCTTGAAGGTCCAAAAGGATGCCCACCGGCCGGTTCAGTGTTCGAGAAATCGACCTGATATTGCGGATCGCTTCGGCATGGGTCTCATAATTTCCATGCGAAAAATTCAACCGGGCCACATTCATCCCGGCTGAGACCAGCTTGTGGAGCATTTCAAAAGAGTTCGAGGCCGGACCGATGGTGGCCACGATTTTGGTTCGGATATTCATTTTCAAGCCTTTCTTTCCCGCTGCAGGCTTCGGCAGGCGGTGCTTTCTGGTTTAACCCGGTTAAACGCTCGTGATCAGTGCTTACCATTTTCCAATTTGACTGCACCGGGTCATCCACCCGCCGCCGTCAGCAATCGCTTCGACAACCCTAGACCCAATATGGCCTGGCTCTCGGCATCCAGATAGGTCGAGGCACACTTTTCCAAGAGCAAGGACACGGAGGCCGAAAAGTCGTCGTCGGCATCGTTGAAAACCAGCAGCAGGGGCACTTTGGGCAGCGGGTTGAAGCACCGGTGCAGATCGCAGGCGATATCCATGTCCGGTACGGTGCCGCCCAGCGCATCGCAGGCCCTTTCCAGCACACGGAGACGTCCGGAAAACGACCTGGCAAGGGGTCCTTCCACGGTGTCGGCCCAGAAAACCGTCAGCGGGCCGGCATCGGGAAAATCGCGGTAGGCCGCCCACGCCTTCTGGCTGGGCGCAAACGGCGGACACATGATCAGGTAGCGGCAGATCACCACACAATCGGAAAATTCGGGGCGGCGCCCCGCCTCATCCATCAGTCCGTCGGCAGTCAGGCGGATAGACCGGCCGAAATAGGGCACGGCCACCGTGTCGCCATCCAGGGTGATGCCCAGCAGGTCTTCCTTTCCGTCGAAGCGCAGGGTTTTCAGCTGTTCCAGGTAAAAGTGATAGGTCTTATCGTAAACGGAACCGCTGGCGTCTGCGTTCATCGTCATACCCTTCGGCGTTGGTTAATCAATCCGCTGGTCATCAGCGTGGACAAGGGGGGTATCGATACTTATTTTTGCCGGATTCTAAGACAAACGGCAATCTTTTGGCAACCGGTTTTCATGCCATGGGATCCCACTTGACAAAATCAGACCGCAACCGGCTGGCCCATTTGGCCGACCGCAGAAACCCATTACGGAAATTAAAGATGAAAAACCGTCCCAACGGAATCGACCCACTATCCGTGACCCGGCCTCGCCAAAAAAGAAAGACCATGGAACTGGATACCATCGAGGTCAAGGGTGCCCGGGAGCACAACCTCAAGCAGATCGATGTCAGCCTGCCCAAAAAAAAGCTGATCGTCTTCACTGGCGTGTCCGGCTCAGGCAAGTCCAGCCTGGCCTTCGACACCATCTTTGCAGAGGGTCAGCGCCGCTACGTGGAGTCCCTGTCGGCCTATGCCCGCCAATTCATCGGTCAGATGGAGAAGCCCCGCTACGACACCATCCGGGGCTTGTCACCGACCATCTCCATCGAACAGAAGTCGGCCAGCAAGAATCCGCGTTCCACGGTGGGGACCATCACCGAGATTTATGACTACCTGCGCGTGCTCTTCGCCCGCATCGGCCGGCAGACCTGCATTTCATGCCACAACCCCGTGGGCCGGGGCGACGCCCAGAGCATGGTTGAGCGCATCCTTAACATACCCGCAAACACCAAAATACTCATCCTGGCACCGGTGATCGACAACCGCAAAGGCGAACACCGTGAGGTGATGGCCCGTCTGCAGCAGCAGGGATATGCCCGGCTGCGGATCAACGGTGTCGTGCAGGAGATCGACGCCGTCCAGACCCTGGCCCGGTACAAAAAACACACCATCGAAGCCGTGGTGGATCGTCTGATCGTCTCCAAACAGGACGATTTCAGAAAACGGCTGACCGATTCGGTGGAAACCGCTCTGCGGCTGGGCGAGGGCCGCATCATCGTCCACCGCATGGACAGCGGCGACATCCCCATGAGCGAAGCCCGCTCCTGCTGCGGCATCGCCTACCCGGAACTTGACCCGCCCCTGTTTTCCTTCAACTCACCGTTGGGGATGTGCCCGGACTGCAATGGAATCGGTTCCAAGCTGACCATGGACGAGGACAAGGTGATTGCCGACGCCAAGCTGACGATCCGGCAGGGTGCAGTGATTCCATGGCAGGGCCACTTTTCCGGCAAGGGCGAGCTCAACGGCTCCTGGACCGCCGAACAGCTGCGGGCTATGGCGCATCAGTGGGCGCTGGATTTCGACATCCCCTGGGCGCGATTGACCAAGCGGCAGAAGGATTTGATCCTCTATGGCTCCGGCGGGCGTGAACTGACGGTGAGCTGGAACGCCGAAAAAATCCAAGGTTCCTATACCACAACCTATGAAGGGCTGCTCAACACCCTCATGCGCCGTTACAAACAGACCGAATCGGAAAACGCCAAGAAGTATTACGGCCGATTTCTCTCCACGCGACCCTGCGACACCTGCGCGGGTCGGCGTCTGAAACCCGAAGTGCTGGCCGTGAAGATCGGCGACAGGTCAATCATCGATGTCACCGAGATGACCATCCGCGAAGCGCAGGATTTTCTGACCGGCTTGAAGCTCTCCGGCAACCGCAGGATCATCGCCGCCGAACTGCTCAAGGAGATCACCGGCCGTCTGGAATTCCTCATCAACGTGGGCCTGGACTACCTGTCACTCAGCCGCAAAGGCCCCACCCTCTCCGGCGGTGAATCCCAGCGCATCCGCCTGGCTTCCCAGGTGGGATCGGAGCTCACCGGCGTCCTCTACATTCTCGATGAACCCTCCATCGGCCTTCACCAGCGTGACAACATCAAGCTGCTGGGCACCCTGTGCCACCTGCGGGACATCGGCAACACCCTCATCGTGGTGGAACATGACCGGGAAACCATGGCCGCCTCGGACTGGATCGTGGACTTCGGTCCCGGCGCCGGGCATCTGGGTGGCACAATCGTGGCCCAGGGCACTCCGCAACAAATTATGCGCCGCAAAACATCCCTCACCGGCCAGTATCTCAGCGGCCGGGAAAAAATAGAGATCCCGGCAACCCGGCGGCGCGTCGATGCGGCCGGCAAACGGCGGATCAGCATTGTCGACGCGGCCGAGAACAACCTGGACCACATTACCGTAGAGATCCCTTTAGGGCTCCTGGTGGCAGTCACCGGGGTTTCCGGCGCCGGCAAATCCACCCTGATCAACCAGATTCTCTACCCGGCCCTGGCCGGAAAACTGCACCACGCCGTGCTGCAAACCGGCCGTCACGAGGCGATAACCGGTCTCGAACACCTCGACAAGGTGATCAACATCGACCAGAAGGCCATCGGCCGCACGCCGCGCAGCAACCCGGCCACCTACACCAAGGTGTTCGATTCCATACGCGATTTTTTCGCTCAACTGCCCGAATCGAATATGCGCGGATACGAGAAAGGGCGCTACTCCTTCAACGTCAAGGGGGGACGCTGTGAAGCCTGCAACGGCGACGGCTACATCAAAGTGGAGATGCACTTTCTGGCCGACGTCTATGTGCCCTGCGAAACCTGCCGGGGCAAGCGCTTCAACGACGCCACCCTGGAGATCAGGTACAAGGACCACTCCATCGCCGACGTGCTGGATCTGTCTGTCGTTCAAGCCCGGGACCTGTTCAGGAACCATCCACACATACGGCGCATCCTGGATACCCTCATGGACGTGGGTCTCTCCTACATCAAGCTGGGTCAGGCAGCAACCACCCTTTCCGGCGGCGAAGCCCAGCGCATCAAACTGGCCCGCGAACTGGCCAAGCGAGCCACGGGACGCACCCTTTACATCCTGGACGAACCCACCACCGGTCTGCACTTCCAGGATATCAAGATGCTGCTGGCCGTCCTGCAGCGCCTGGTGGAAGGCGGCAACACCGTGGTGGTAATCGAACACAACCTGGATGTAATCAAGACGGCCGACTGGATCATCGACCTTGGCCCCGAAGGCGGTAAAGGTGGCGGGCGTATCGTGGCCCAGGGTCCGCCGGAGGAAGTGGCACGTTCACAGAAAAGCTATACGGGCCGGTATCTCCAAGATAGCTTACTGGGTTGAATGACATCAGACATTTCAACCCCTATTCTTATTTCTGCCGTTCAGCGCAGGATGAACTTCAGCCTGAAATGTGCTATGCCTGCTGACGTCATGGGAGACAAAATCCACATCGAAACGATCAGCCGCCTGCCGGTGACAACCATCCTTTCACAACTGAAGGCGGTGTTGCATCGGCATCCATCGGCGGTTCTGGTGGCGCCCCCGGGGGCCGGCAAGACGACCAGTGTGCCGTTGGCCCTGTTGGACGAACCCTGGCTGTCCGGTCGACGGTTGCTGCTCCTGGCTCCGCGCCGGCTGGCTGCACGGGCCGCTGCCCATCGCATGGCGGCACTGCTGAACCAGAAGGCCGGCCAAACCGTGGGCTACCGGGTCCGCATGGAAAGCCGGGTGGGCCCGGACACGCGCATCGAAGTGATTACGGAGGGTGTGCTCACCCGCATGCTGCAAAGCGATCCGCCGCTGACCGGTGTGGGGCTGGTCATCTTCGATGAGTTTCATGAACGCAGCCTGGATGCCGACCTGGGACTGGCCTTGTGCCGGGATGTCCAGGGCGTGCTCAACCGGGACCTTCGTCTGCTCGTGATGTCGGCCACCCTGGATGCGCAACCGGTGACCGCCCTGTTGGATGATGCCCCGCTGATCCGCTGCGACGGCCGCATGTTTCCCGTTACGACCCGCTATGTCGACCGGCCTGTGGACCAGCCCGTTGAGCAGGCCGTTGCCCGGGTGATCCGCCGGTCGGTGGCCGCCGATGAAGGCAACCTGCTCGTCTTTCTGCCCGGAACCAGGGAGATCAGACGGGTGGCCCGTTTACTTGATGATGCGGACCTGCCGTGCGGTTGGTCCGTAGCCCCCCTTTACGGCAACCTGCCCCGGGATCGGCAGGATGCAGTCATCGCACCACCTTTGGCCGGACAGCACAAAATCGTACTGGCCACCGCCATTGCCGAAACCAGCCTGACCATTGAACGGATCGGCGTGGTCGTGGACAGCGGCCTGCAGCGAGCCCCACGCTTCGATCCCGGCAGCGGCATGTCCCGCTTGGTGACGCTGCCCGTATCGCTGGCATCGGCCGACCAGCGCCGCGGCCGGGCCGGCCGCCAGGAACCGGGAATCTGTTACCGGCTCTGGCGCGAGTCGGCCAACCCCACCTTGGTGCCCCACAACCGGCCGGAAATAGTTGACGCCGATCTGACGGCATTGGCCCTGGAACTGGCCGCCTGGGGGATAGAGGGTCCCGATGCCCTGCGTTGGCTGGACCCGCCGCCGCCGGTCGCCTTCTCTCGGGCGCGGAGCCTGCTCACCGACCTGGGAGCCCTGGACCGGGAAGGCAGGATTACCGCCCACGGCCGGCATATGGCTTCGCTGCCCCTGCACCCCCGTCTATCCCACATGATCATTTCGGCCGGGAAAGAGAAAATGGGTCGTGCCGCCTGTGAGGTCGCCGCCATCCTGAGCGAACGCGACCCGCTTTATTTTAGGCGTGGGGAAAGGGATGCCGACGTCACCTTGAGGATGCACGTATTGCAAGCCTTCACGGCGAGGCAACCGATTCAACTGCATGGATGCAGCGTGGATGCAGCCGCCGTGCGGCACATACGCAAGGTATCGACGGTGCTGCAGAATCGTTTGGGTATCAGTGACACGCGCACGGCAATGGTTGAACCGGGCCGCCTGCTGGCCTGGGCATATCCCGACCGCATTGCCCGGCACCGGCCCGGCAAGCCGGGCCGGTTTTTACTGGCCAGCGGCCGGGGCGCCTATTTCGACCCGCCTGAACCGTTGAGCACCAGTGAATACCTGGTGGCGGCTCACCTGGACGGCGACCGGCAGGAGGCCCGCATCTTCATGGCAGCTGCCACCACGAAGGAGAGCCTGCTAGACCAGTTTGCGCAGCGGGTTCGGTGGCAGGCAATGGTGTCCTGGGATGATCAGCGGCAGGCCGTATCGGCTGTTCGCCAACTGGTTTTGGGCGCACTCACCCTGGCAACCGAAACACTGACGTGCCCTGACCCCCAAGCCGTAAGAGCCGCCATGATCAGCGGTATCCGCAGCAGGGGTATTGCCGTACTTCCCTGGACCCGAGCCCTGAGGTCCTGGCAGGCACGGGTCATGCTTCTGGCACAAATGGATCCCGAAGGCGGTCCCTGGCCGGATACCAGCGACAGTGCGCTTTCAGCAACGCTGGAGGTTTGGCTGTCACCCTATCTGGCCGGCATGACACGCTTGAGTGGGTTGGAAGCCGGGGTTTTTTCCAAGGCATTGCACAATCTGCTCACCTGGCGGCAACAGCGGCAGATCGAGGAACTGGCCCCCACCCATTTCACGGTGCCCAGCGGCTCCCGCCTGCCCATCGACTACAGCCAGCCGATTCCGGTGCTGGCGGTACGCATCCAGGAGTTGTTCGGCCTATCAACCACCCCGGCCATCGCCCAAGGCCGCATTCCCATGCTGCTGCATCTGCTTTCGCCCGCCGGACGCCCCGCTCAGATTACGCGAGACCTGGCCGGTTTCTGGCAAAACAGCTACCCCGAGGTCAAAAAAGCGCTCAAAGGTCGTTACCCCAAACACCTTTGGCCGGATGATCCGTTGCATACCGCCCCGACGGCGCGCGCCAAACCGAAATTTCGAACTGAACCGCAGCCCGATCATTGAATGTGTGGTAGCATCTGTGCTAACTGATCCTCACCCGGGCAACCTGTTTCGGCAGCGCCGGCACCCGTCGTGAACGGGTCGACTGTCAACGGACAGGCACCCAACCAATCTGACGGACAACCTGATCGAAAGGCGATGGCATATGAATTGGCTGAGTATCGGATTGATCGGTGCGATCGTGTTTACCCTGCACGCCTTCCAGCAGATCAAGATGACCCTCAAGGATAAGGGCCATCACGTGGATTTGATGAGCGGATGGTTGGAGGATTACCGCAAGTTCAAGCAGTTGACCCGCGATGAGCCGGACGAACTGACCCGCCACAAATACCAGCGTGTATTGAACGGGCTGTATCTTGCCCTGGCCGGTCTGGTGTTTATCCCCTTGCTGATGATCATGGGAAAGTAGACGCCGGCCTGACCTCCGCCCACGAAAGGAAAACGCCATGACCTACGAATTGAAAGCCAACCTGGATCTCGGCTGATTCCCATCCCTACTTGACCTGTAAGCGCTGAAACGATAAAGTGGGCCTGTTTCAATCGGGGATCCCGACCGATCCGTCAGATCAGCACAAGGCCCGGAATTTGAAGGTGCCTGTCCTGAACGTGGAAACCGCCCATGGGAACCTAATCAGCAGCGGCCTCGCAGTTCGATCAAACAATGCGGAAAATGGTCGCTTGAAGGATGAACATGTTCAGCGAACCGTTCGTGGTCACCATCGAAGTGGTTCCCCCGGACGGCCCGGACCCGGCAAAGGTGCTGGCCACCCTGGAATCCCTGGCTGAATTGCCCTTTTACGGGTTCAGCGTCGCCACCAATCCTGTAGCCAAGCCCCGCATGAGTGCCATGGCCCTGTGTGCCCTGATCCAGCGGGGCGTGAAGAAACCGGCGATCCTGCACCTGACCACCCGGGACCACAACCGCTTGAGCCTGCAGGCAGAGTTATGGGGGGCTAGAGCCCTGGGCATTCACACCGTAATGGTGGCCAGCGGTGATTTTGTGGCTTCCAAGGACCGGGGAAGCACAACCACCGTCCGGGATGTCGATGTTTACCGCCTGGTGCGCATGGCCCGGGAAGCCGGGCTGAAAACCGGTGTGGTCTTCGATTCCCATCCGGAAACCAACGGTCTGGCCAAGGCAGTGGATCACCTGCAGAAAAAAGTGGATGCCGGCGCTCAGTTTGCCGTCACCCAGCCCGTATACGATGAGCCGGCCGCCGATGAAATTACCCGCGCCACCCGAAACATCGGCATCCCCGTAATCATGGGCATCCTTCCCTTGCGAACCCCCCGACACGCGGAATTTCTGCACACCAGGGTAGCCGGCATCGTCGTGCCAGAGGCGCTGCGGCAGCGCATGCACCACACCGCCAACCCCGTCGCGGAGGGTACCGCCAACGCCCGTGAGATGATTGCTGCAGCCCGCAAGCGGTTTTCCGGCGCCTGCATCATGCCCCCATTCGATCATTACGAAGTCATGGTCGACATTCTATAAATCGGAAAAGCGTTCCTATACCCATTTAAGCAAAGGAGATTGAAAATGGAACAAACGGCAAGGGAAAAGAAAAAGGCTAAGGTTATCGAGGTGTTGAACAAGGCTCGGTCCATGGAGCTTACGGCCATTACCCAGTACATGAGCCAGCATTACAACCTGGATGACAAGGACTATGGGGAACTGGCCGCAAAGGTCAAGCTTATCGCCATCGATGAGATGCGCCATGCAGAGGGTTTTGCCGAACGGATCAAGGAACTGGGGGGCGAGCCCACCACGGAACCCGACCAGAAGGTCACCAAGGGCCAGACGGTCGAACAGATCTTCCCTTTTGATGCCGGTCTCGAAGACCATACCATCGACATCTACAACCAGTTTCTTCTGGTCTGCCGTGAAAACGGCGACAGTACGAGCATGAAATTGTTCGAACAGACGATCGATGAGGAACAGATTCATTTCAACTACTTCGACAACATCAGCGACCATATCCAAACACTGGGTAATACCTATCTGGCAAAAATAGCCGGAACATCCTCGGCCACAGGCATCGGTCCCAGCGGTTTTGTTGTCAGCGGCGGGGCCTGATCCCGAAGCGTCAGCGATCACCCGTGCATTTGCCCGGCTGGGGTACAGCGCCTCCTTCTCCGGTTATGAAAAACTGTTTGTTTTTTAGGAGGAAAAATGCTCTTTTTACCCTTAATTGGCCGATCTCGGCATTCGCGAGACGGACCGGTTCCTTTACCCGGGCACCATCGCCTTCACCCCGACACCCAAACAACAGGAACCGGGCATGTGCATGCGCCCAGCGCATCAAAAAAAACCACTAACGACTGATCGAACCAACAGAGGCCGGCATTTGATGAAGAACATCCTTGTCGTCGACACCGATACCATTATGCTCCACACCTTCGTGGGGCTGCTGAAGAGCCAGAGCAACTTTTTGCAAATCCTCTCCGCTGCCAACGTCCAAGCGGGATTGGAGATCCTTGCCGGGCAGGAAGTCCACCTTGTGATCGCAGGCATGCACATGTCCGAAATGGACACCTTCGAGTTGTTGTCCCTGCTGGGAGTAAAATACCCGCAAACCCGCGTCATCGTCATGACCAACAATTCATCATCCATGTTCCGCACCAAGATCAAACAGATGGCGTCGGCCGTTCATTTCGATCAGGCCCTGGACATCAGCATGCTCACCAAGCGGATCTTCACCGAACTGCAAATCGACTATGGCGGCCAGATTCGTGGAATCACCCTAGCCTCCTTTCTCCAGATGCTGGAACTGGAAAGCCGCTCCTGCGCGCTGCAAATCACCGCAAAAGGTAAATTGGGAACGATCTACATCGTCGACGGCAAGCCGGCAGCCGCCAAAATGGGGTTGCTTGTGGGCAAATCCGCCGCCCTGCATATCCTCACATGGGAAAATGTTCTGATTGATATTGATTATGCCGTAGGAGAAATAACCCGGGAGATCAACACGCCCTTAATGAACCTGCTGCTGGAAAGCGGACGTATCGTTGACGAAAAACAGAGCGAGCGCCCCAACCTCAGAAGATTCAGCCGTTACGACTGCCTGGTGGGTGTGGATTACGATATCAGCGACTGGACCTACCAGTGTTACATGCGCGACATCAGTGAGGGTGGGGCCTATATCGAGACTGAACAGCCCGTCAAAGTGGGCCAGCGGCTGATCATGTCACTTTCCTCGCCTGTGCTGGAACGCACCTGCGCGATCAACGGTCTGGTGGTCCGCCGGGACCCCAAGGGCATCGGCGTCCGCTTCGAGGATTTGACCCTGCAACAGAAACAGGTGATCCGTTCCCTGATGGAAAGCCGCTGCTCACCCATCTCGGGGCCGTCCCAATAACCCACACGCCATTATCGATGTCCATGTCCAAATCGCCGGCCGTCGGCCCGGAATCCCACCCTTCCTGGATCACCCGGATCAATGCCAAAACCAGCGACCCTCGGAATAACTGCATTCCAGCAACGAATATACAGTATTCACCCCATTGCAGGTCAAATTCCAGTCTGTAATAATGGACACCAAAAACAAAAAGGAGGCAAATGAAAATGAAATTCAGAGATTTTTTCCTTCCTAAAATCGTTCGTTCCGATCCCAGCATAAGAAAGAAAGCGGTTTTAGCCGAAAGCAATCCGGAAGTGCTCAAGGGCGTCATTAAAAATGATTCCGACAAAGAAGTGCGTGATATCGCACGGAAACGCTTGCAGAAATTAAATACCTGATCTCAAAACCCAATCAGGTTTTTTGGCACCCATCCGGTCGATCGGGGCCACCTGAATTTTTTAAAAACGGCTGACAGGATCGATGAGGGGCTACGCCCCTCGTCCGGCTTCCTGTTGCGCCATGGTTTTCTGCGCCGTGAATGGCTTCGCCTCCGATCATTTAGGATTGTTAAATTTCCCTCCAAGAGATAAGCATAATTCCAAAAATATTTAATGCTTGTCACCCATGTAAGGAATCACCGCAGACCGGTACCCTTTTTTTATCGGCAGCCATCATCCAGACGGCGAGGGAGTGCGGCATGGCAAGGCAGGCGATAGCCAGGAGGAGAACATGTCGAAGCAATACGATGCTCTGGTGATCGGTTCGGGTACCGCCGGCCAAACCGCAGCCTACGAATTGAATCGCAGCGGCCTGTCGGTGGGGATGGTGGAACACAGCCAGCGACCGGGGGGAACATGCGCACTCAGCGGCTGCCAGGCCAAAAAATGGTTCTATGAAGGCGCCGAAACCGTGGCGCGATCGCGCCACCTTTCCGGCATAGGGATCGCCGTACCGGCATTGGCCAATTGGCTTGCGCTGCGTGATGCCAAAAACCGATTTACGGCCAAGGTGCCTGACAATACTGTCAATGGCCTGAAAAAAGCAGGCATCGATTTTATAAGGGGTCGTGGCCGATTCACTGATCGAAACTCCATCTCGGCGGGCGATCAGCGTTTGTCCGCCCGCTTCATCGTTGTGGCCACCGGTGCAGTCCCCATGGGGTTACCCATAGATGGCGCACGGCTTATGGCCACCAGCACTGAATTTATGGAGTTGGACCGGCTTCCCCCCCGGATCATCTTCATCGGGGGGGGGTTCATTTCCTTTGAGTTCGCCCATTTTGCCGTCAGGTTGGGACCCCCGCAGACCCACTGCACGATCCTGGAGGCCGGTCCCCGTCCACTGGGGCCTTTTGATCAGGAAATGGTTGGCCTGTTGACGGAAGCATCTGCGCCGGAAGGCATCGACATCCACTGCGGCATGGACATCACAAACATTGAAAAGACCGGTCGCGCATTCACCGTAACAACCAAAGACGGCCGTCAGTTTGAAGCGGATCTCGTGGTACATGGTGCCGGCCGGGAACCGGACATCCGGGATCTTGATTTGGATACAGCGGGGATCAAATCGACACGGCAGGGTATTGCCGTCAATGCGAAAATGGCCACGACGAATCCGTATGTTTATGCAGTGGGTGACTGTGCAGCTACCGTCCAGTTGGCCCGGGTGGCGGATGCCGAGGCCCAGGTGGCAGCGGCTGAGATCATCAGTCGCGTTACCGGCAATCGACACGACGCATCCATGGACTACTCGGCCGTTCCGTCTGTGCTGTTCACCTACCCCCAGTATGGGATGGTGGGCGCCACGGAGGATGCCCTGAAAGAGGAAGGAGCCGTCTATAAAAAAAGCGTCGGAAAAAACCTTGCCTGGCCGACCTACCAGCGCGTGGGCATGCAATCGGCGGCTTACAAAATACTCTCCGGAAAAGACGGGATGCTGTTGGGGGCCCATGTGCTGTCAGACTGCGCCACGGGGTTAATCAACACCTTCACCCTCGCCATGGTCAACCGTATCTCCGTCGACGATCTGTACCACCAGAGTATCATGACGCCCTACCCTTCCAGGGAAAGCGACATCATTTACATGTTAAAGCCCTTGCTATCATGACGCCGACCCTTAGAGGGCGGCTTCCCGGCAAAATAAACCGGTCTTACGGCCAAACTACCTGATATGACCCATATCCATCACTGAGCCGATCCACTATCTTGCGAGTAAAGCCAAGATTACCTTAAAAAAGGATATCAGCCATGAGTGAAACCCGAGATGCATATGTAAAAAAGATGAAAGCCAAACTGGATGAGTGGAATGCTGAGATTGCCAAACTGGAGGCCAAGGCCAGGCAGCATAAAGCCGATGCACAAATGAATTACGAAGAGCAGATTGAATCGCTGAAAAATAAACGCAAATCGACTGAAAGAGACCTAGACAAGCTGCGACAGGCCGGCGGCAATGCCTGGGAAGACCTGAAAACGGGCGTCGAGAATGCAGCCAGTTCCCTGAAAGATGCGATCCGGTCCGCGCAATCCAGATTTAAATAGAGATCCTTTCTGACATCGAAGGTACATTTCGCTGGCAGATTGTTAATAATGGACGCGGGTGTGCACGGGTAGCCAGCCACACGCGTCCACAAAGTCTACATTCGTTCGATATTTCCGCGCAACTGACCGATTTCTATACCTAAGCTGACACATTGCTTGCCCTGCAGGCACAACTCCGCATCACCTTCTTCCAGGAAGGTCTTTAATTGACGGGAACCTTTTTTCAGATCGACCGTCCATCGCTGGTTGGCCTGATCGAAGGCAACGTTGACATCGATGCCGCACTCGCCGACATCCGGATAAATCTCTTTGATCTTCTTGCATAGCTCGTTTTTGTCAATCATGTTTTATTTCCTTTCGGTTACCAAATCATGGAATTGCAATAAAATGGTTTGCCCCCCTTACGCTTGAGTGGATTCACAAATGCTGGAACCATTGTTTACGCTTCGCGCACCCAGTGCCGAGCCTTGTCGATCTCCTGTATATCGAAATAGCGAACATCGGCTGAAGTGAACGGCTTCACAAACACCGCCACCCCCTTGCGCCACCTGGATTCACCCACCACGGCCAACCGCTTGATGTCATTGAAATGTTTGGCCGCGAACTTGGTTTCTTCCCAGAGTGCACCGGCTGTCCAGCCCTCAAAATCGTGCAACTCGGCCAGCACCCGGATGGGCGAACCGTTTTGCATCTGGCTTTCGATCATCGGAACAAACGTCTCATAATCCGATTTAGTCAACTTTTCACGGAATTTGAGCGTGACGATGGTGCCCACTGGTGTTGGATCCACCTGGATTTCATCAAATCCAATCGGCATGGCTACCTCTCTTTCTGTACATTATAATTGCGTACACTGTCACTTGCAACAAACGACTGAATATTCCCCGCGAAAAGGCCGCAGGGAGAATGCGTTCGCCGTCGCGGTTGCATTGCAACGTAGAGACAGAAACAGGTGCAATCCACTGCGGTTGTGGACGACACCTGTTACCTAAATGTGGAAAAAACAAATAATTTTAAGGTGATCCCGGTTTCGGCATGCGCTGAGCGAAGGCTTTGGCTTCATCGGATGTCAGCAGTTTCATGTTTTCTGCGCAACAAACCAGATCGCCGTCCCCACCTTCAAGCACCATAACGACATTTCCACAAGTCTCGCATTTGTAAATCTCGTTTTTGACTGCTCCCATAAGAACTCTCCTTTCGTTAGTTTTAACCGTATGGGATTACGCCCGGGTCAACGCATCCCCACACGGCCCGTCTGGGGTCGGTTGCCATGGTATCGAATGCCAGCGGAATCTCAATGGGGGCTGGCATGTATTGCCGGAAGTTTTCATGGGTATATTGGAAAAGACAATGTCCCGGAAGATCCCATCCGGAAACCGGAACTACAGCGGTCGGCGGCCGCCTATGCGTGCGTCCTTTTGGTTAATTGGGCGTCAATGATGACCGATGATATCAGCCTGCATGGTAATTGGAATGGAACGGACGGGGCATTATTGACGATTCGGACGTGCAGCTCCGAGCGCTAAATTGGCAAAATAGCGTTGATTTTTGTTCCCTGGCCAAGATGGGACTCGATATGAAAGGAACCGCCGAAAATTTCACAACGTTCGCGCATGGAGGTCAGGCCGTATCCGCTTAGCGGGTCTTTCGGGGAGAAGACCTCTTTGACATCAAAACCCCGGCCATCATCTTGGATGAGCAGGGAGATCGACCGGTTGCCGTCGGTGAATCCCATCTGCAGACGGACCCGATCGGCGTCACTGTGCTTTTCAGCGTTGCTGAGGCCTTCCTGAATTATACGGTAGATGATAATTTTCATCGCTTCGGGGATATCACTTTCCGTGATGTCCGTCCGGTAATCGACATTGATTTTGCGATAGAACCGCTTAAACTGACGCAGATACCACTCGATGGTGGCCATCAACCCCAGGTCATCCATCGTCGTGGGCCGCAGGTTGGCGGATATGCGTTTGGTTTCTTTAATGGTCGCCAAAAGGTAGGTAATCTCCTGGTTTAAGGACTCCGCCAACCGACCCTGATTTTGCTCCCGCTTCATCTCTTTTTCTTCAAGACTGAATTTAATGGCCGCTAGGCTGGCGCCAATGCTGTCGTGCAGCTCCTTTGAAACGGTTCGCCGATCCGCCTCCAATACATCCAGAGCCCGCCTGGAGATGTTTTTCAGCCGCTCCCGGGATAGGGTCAATGCATCACCAATTCGTTTTCTTTCGGAAATTTCCTTTTCCAGGGCACTTATCGTAGTATTGAGATCTTTGGTTCGGTTGGATACCTCCTCCTCCAGGCAGTTCATCATGGATTCCAGATGCCGTTCGTGTTCGGCGGCATGGGTGATATCCGACGCAACAATGACGGCAATTCGCCGGCCGTCTGTCATCCGGCCTAGCAATGCTTTGGAAAGTTCCCAGATCAACGCTTGACCATCGGTTCTCTTCAAGGAAATGCGCAATGACTCCAGCACTTTCTCTGGTTCGAAAAGGCGGTTGAAAAAGTTTTCGTGCTTTTCGGGGGAATCATTAAAAATGTGCCCTGCCCATGCGCCGATGGTCGGAATAGCTGCATGGGAAAATCCAGTAGCCGTTTGAAAAGCGCGGTTGATCATCAGCAAACGGCCATCGTCACCCACGATGAGCACCGGGATCGGTGCATCGCAAAGCGCCTTGAAATATGGGTCTTCAATCTGGAAATTGAGAACATCACAACCACCGTATGGTTTTCTATCGGCCATCGATAGTTCCTTGGTTTTGAGCGGGGGCTGGTTTGAAAGCGTAGACGCTGTTCATGGCCTCATGGTGGATTATTCAAAACGTCCGCGAAACGGTCAGGCAACCGATCCTCTGACCGCCACAGCGTCAGATTTTAATGTAAAAACATACGCCATGTCTCCATTTTTGACAACGCAAAACCCGATCGTATGGTTGTGATCGGGTAAATCAGGAAGGGCTGTTTCGGCGTATGGTATCATGAATGACATCAATCAAACGCAGGCCGCCGGAGTTTTCCTTGGAGAGAAAATAGTTCGCCCCTTTCTCAATCGAGGCCGCTTCGTATTCCACTGAATCATGACTGGTCAGAACAACGATGCGGCTGTCGGGAACCATGCTTTTTATGGATGCAATAAACTCGATACCGTTGTCCTTGGGAAGGGCGATATCGAAAAAGACGACATCGGGCGTTTCATTGTTAAGGATGTCCGTCGCCTGATCGGCATCTGTGGCTTCGCTGACGTCGACACCGGTCTCACTGGCTTGGATCACCTCTTTGAGCGCACGCCGGAAGATCGGAGACGGGTCTAAGATCAGTACTTTTTTACGGTCTATCATCAGTACTCCAGTTTCTTGGATTGAAGAAACAGTTATATTCTACCGCTATTTAGCGCCTTAAGACTATGGGTAATGGACTGTATTTTGACTCAGCCGTGTGTGCACGGGTGGCCTTATGGGCGGTCATGGCGGCATCTGATCCGGATCCTCAGGCGGCGGTTCCTCCACGGGGGGTTGTGGAGGAACATCCCACGGTTTATCAACCGGTGGTATTTCCGGCACGGGTGGTTTCTCGTAGGGCTCACCGGGTTCTTTTACCGGTGGTTTTTTTGGCACGTTCGGCGGTTCTTCTACCGGCGGACCGGCCGGCGGCAGACTTCTCATCAGGTTAACGGCAAAAGAGGTATACACCACGCTTATTTTTCTGAAGTCCACCGGACAAAGAATTTTATTGAGGTTTTTCATGGACATTTCTCCTTTGGTCGGGTTTCGTCAGATGGTCCGCGATTCAGCGTACCTCCCAACCGATCAAAATCAAATACTGCGAATTCCCCATTTTAGATAAAAATCGGGGCTGAGAATATCGCTTATCAGATCGAAGGGGTCCTGGCCATGGACAATCAGATTCGGTTCAACGCTGAAATCTTCTATGTGCCGATATCGCTGTCCGTTGCCTGGATGCGATATCCAGTTGCCTCCTTGATCCATCGGAGGCTGGGGGAACACGCCGGTCCGCTTCAGCACGATGAACCAGGCGTGGGTGGGAATAACATTTGTGCGTATCGGCAACGATATAGCGCACGGTCCAGTCTTTATCTCGGCAGGAGAAGTCAAATGCTGACCACATACACAGAAACGCAATTAAAAATACCTTGCCGACCGTATTCTAAGTTTCCCAGCATGTCTTAATGATAGGGTATTCGGCTGCCAATTATTCGGGCATGCCGTCTCCTTGGCGTGAGCGGCTGTTGCCAGCCGCGCCAGCGCCGGTCACACCCGCATCGGGTGCCTTGGAAGTGAAGACAGCGAAAGGATTCTGAAATGAAAACATCGGATAAACGTGTCGCGCTGGTCACTGGTGCCAATCGGGGCATCGGATTTGAAATCGCCCGACAGCTGGGACTGAAAACCTTCAGGGTCGTCATGGCTGCCCGTGATGAAAAAAAGGGGACGGCGGCGAGTGCCCGCTTGGCTGAGCAGGGGTTGGATGTCTATAATACCCTTATCGACGTCACCGATGCCATCTCGATCCAGGCGGCCTTGGGCAGGATCGTCGATACCTTCGGGAGACTGGATGTTCTGGTCAACAATGCCGGCATTCAGATCGATGGGGAAACCGACATCATGACGCTGGCGCGGGATACGCTGCTCAGGACGCTGGAGACCAACGCCTTTGGTCCTTTGCTGCTGAGTCAGGCGTGCGTTCCGCTGATGAAAAAAAATCGCTATGGTCGTATCGTCAACCTATCCAGCACAATGGGTGCGTTGAACGACATCACCAATCCGGAATCGAAATACACCGGGATCCATTCCCCGGCCTACCGCATGTCCAAAACGCTGCTCAACGCCGTCACGGCCCTGCTGGCCAAGGAACTGCGGGGAAGCAATATCTTGGTCAATTCCGTCTGTCCGGGGTGGGTCAGAACCGACATGGGCGGCCCTCGGGCACCTTTTTCGCCTGAGGAGGCTTCGGCGACACCGGTATGGCTGGCGACCCTGCCCGATGACGGCCCTACCGGCGGTTTCTTCAGAGACCGCCAGCCTATTCCCTGGTAGCACCCGTATGAGAACGCACCGTAGCGGGCTGCCAGCCCTCCCTTTGCGGACACCACCCGATCGGCTTCTTGCACCGTCCCGACCCAATTTTGTGTCCACCCCAGCGAAGCCATTGAATAATGTTTCCGATTGCGCTAACAATACGCATCCCAATAGGCTAGGGTTTTCGACAACCTGAATTCGGCACAGTTCCGGCGAACGGTTACCCGTTGACCCCAAACGGGGAAAAATGGCCCCGACCACCGCTGCCCAGACGCCCGACGCGCCAAGAAGAAACAGCGTCCAAAAGACGCCGGAAATCATCGACACGATTATCGCGCTGCCGACCTCAAGCCCTGCTTCGCCATGGTTTTTCCGCCCATGATCGACGATCCGGCATATGACAGGCTGCGCCAAAAAGCGCGGCACCTCTCCGAGGGGGAAACCTGCACGCTGACGGCGAAAGAACAGGCCGACCTGCTGCGGATGGTCCACGACCTGGAGATCTCACGCGCAGAACTGTTCGACCTGTATGAATCGGCGCCGATAGCTTATGCCACCCTCAACCCCAAAGGTATCATTCTCAGGGCCAACGCAATGGCCCGGAACCTGCTGAACATAGACCAGAGGTCAGACACAGGCCGCGGGTTCTCCAGCTTCGTGATTCCGGAGGACTGGGGCAGCTATTTTCGTCGAATAAGAAACCTCTCCGAAGAAAAGACCAGCGATTTTTTCGATCTGCGGATAGTTGGCCCGGCACGCCGACCGATCACGGTGCATGTCCAGGCCGCCGCGCAGTTCGACCGGCAGGGTAATTTGACCGCCTGCCAGCTGACGTTTTTCGATGTCTCCGACCGGCGCAGGCAGGAACGCCAGTTGAGGCGGCTGAACGAACAGCTGGACATGGCCTCTAAAGCCGCCGACCTGGGGATCTGGAACTTCGACCCGGTCAACCGAAAAGTAATCTGGAATGATCGACTATACCGTCTGCTCGGGCTCGAACCCGGAGATGGCCTGGAGGACGGGGAACGCTTTTTCGGATTCATCCACCCCGAGGACCGCAGAGGCATCATCAAGGGCATGGATGCGCTCCTGAAAAGCGACCGGGACGACATCATGGAGGATTTTCGCATTATCCGGGCAGATGGCGTCATCCGATGGATGGCCTCGCGCGGCCGCATCTACCGTGACGTGGAAGGACAACCGATACATATCAGCGGCATCAACTACGACATCACAGAAAGGAAACATATCGAAGCGCACCAAAGTCTGGTGCAGCGCCAACTGGCCACTCAGCTCAAGGAAACCCAGCGGCTCAACGAAGAGCTGTCACAGTACGCCTATGTCGTCTCCCACGACCTGAAGGAACCCCTGCGCGCCATTCGCAACTATGTCGATTTTTTAAGCGAAGACCTCGCAGCCGGCTTGAGCGGCCCTCAAAAGCAATACCTGGACGGACTGAAATCGGCTGCGGACCACGGCAATACCCTCATCGGCGACCTGCTCGCCTTTTCGCGCCTCGAGCGGGCGGTGTGCAAAAAAGAGCACCTGGATCTGGCCGACCTGATGGTTCAGATCCGGACATTCCTCCAACCGGGATCCGAAGCGGAGATTACCATTGAAGCGGCCTGGCCGCCGATCGTTGCCGACCGAACCCTGCTTTGGCAGATCCTGCAGAATCTTTTGTCCAATGCCATCAAGTTCAATGACCACACACCCAAACGTGTCGAGATCGGCTGGCGTGCGGCGCCGGACGACCGCATCGATATTTACGTGCGCGACAACGGCATCGGAATCGATCCCCAATACCAGGATAAAATTTTCGGAATATTCCAGCGCCTGCACACCCAGAGGCAGTTTGACGGCACCGGCATCGGCCTGGCCATCGTCCGCAAGGCGGCTCACCTGATCGACGGCACGGTTCGGCTGGAATCCGAACCCGGGAAGGGCAGCATCTTCACCCTAAACCTGCCCAGGAAATAGACCCGTCACTGGTTGGCGGTCAATGCGCCACAAGTTCATGATGGAAGGTCTAAAGGTGTTGGCGTGGATCCGCCGGGTCAGCACTTTCTGGAAGCTGGCAGAAGTACCGGAGAATATCAGATGAATCAACCACCCCTGTTTCCTATGCGCATCCTGCTGATCGAAGACAGCATCCACGATCGGGTCGCTTTCCGACGCGCCCTCGACCAATCAGGGCTGCCGTTCGTCCTGACCGTTTACGAGCGGGCCGAAGAGATCCCCGCAGCCATGGATAGCGGCAGCGAATTCTACGATGTCGTGGTGGTCGACTACGACCTGCCGGGCATGAACGGCCTGGAGCATTTCAAGACTTTACGGCACCAGTCGAATCTGCCTCCTTTTGTCATGCTGACCGGCGCAGGCTCGGAGCACCTGGCGGTGAGTGCGCTCAAGGCCGGCATGGCTGACTACATCGTTAAGGATCCGAACCAGGGTTATCTGCAGCTGCTGCCCCTGAAGCTGAAGGCCGTCAGGCGACAACACAGGGACCGCATGGCGCGTCGGAAAGCCCAGGCCGACTTGGAAAAAGCCCACGCCGACCTGGAACAGATTGTTAAGCAACGCACTGCCGAACTTCATCAAACGGTCCTGGCGCTCAGAAATGAGATCGTCGAACACGAAGAAACGGAACATGCCCTGCGCAAATCCGAGAACGCCCTGCGCAGGCTCTCCTTGAAAATCGTCGATACCCAGGAAAACGAACGGCGGCAGATCGCCAAAGAGCTGCACGACAGCATCGGATCGAATCTGGCGGCCATCAAATTCGCCGTCGAGGGAAGGTTGGAAAACATGCACGGCCATGCCCCCGGACATAGCATCTCTCTGGAAAAAATCATCGCCTACATCCACGACACCATCAACGAGGTGCGCCGGATCTCATCCTACCTGCGGCCTGCCATGCTGGATGACATGGGCCTGCTGCCCACCATGGACTGGTTCTGCCAAACCAGCAGGGAGATCTACCGTCAAACCCGTATCGACACATTTTTCGGCCTCGATGAACGTGAGATCCCAGAATCCGGCAAGATCGTCATTTATCGTGTCATGCAGGAGGCGGTGACCAATGCCCTGAAGCACAGCGAGGCCGATGCGGTTTCGGTGCGCCTGGAGAAAACCACAAACGGAATCTGCATGTGCGTGACGGACACCGGCCTTGGATTCGATCTGCAGCGGGTAAACCAAGGCAGCGACCGAGGCCATCCTAAAATGAGCGGATTCGGCCTGAAGGGGATGCAGGACCGCGCCGCCGTGATGGGTGGTACGCTGACCGTGGATTCCCGCCCTGGAGAAGGGACGGCGATCTGCCTGCACATACCCGGTTCAAACCTTAAACCAGAGATCTGACCAATCTCCAACACGGTTCAGCGTGGGTTTGCCAGCCTGTCCATCGTGCACCCGTCGGGCTACCCTTCATCTTGCTTTCCAATACACCATCGACCCCATTGTTTTCGCAGTCAATTTATCTGAATCTAATATCCAGGTCGTCAGACCGATTGATCAGCCGTTTGAACCAGCGCCGCGATCTGCGTGGCCGTTTACCGGACACGGCGCCGCAGGCCGAATGACCAGTTAGGAACCGTGAAAGACCATGACCATCCGAGAGCCCCCACACTCCCATAGGACCCGGTGGGATATCAACACCACCCGGGGATTTGACCGCACGCCCGACGGGGCCAATGCCGCGGCCGATCCGGGGGAAAGCATCACCCGGCCAGGCAACATCGCCAGGGTCGACCGCGGGCGGACCGCCGATTCAAATCCGACCCGGCCGCAGGGGACATCGACCCCAACTGACAAAGAGATCCACACCCGCATCCAGGCCGACCTGCGTCGGCAGGCCAACATCGCAGCGATCGATCTGACCCTGGTGGTCTCCAAAGGAGTCGTGTTCATCGACGGCTTCGTCAAGACCTGGCGGGAAAGAAAACGGATTCAGCGGATTGCCGCCGATCAGCCGGGCGTAAAGGGCCTGCACAACAAGCTGATCGTGGTACCTTCGTATGCATGCGATAATGCGGTCTCCTCGCCATGAAAAAACAGGTGGTGTTCAGGCCGCTCTGGATCGCTTTGCGCGAGTCGCAAGAATACCGTCTCTCCTGCAACCAAATACAGCCTCAATCCGATGGCCCTGGCCGGCACAATATGTTTTAATTTCGACCGTCATTCAACGGTGAGAACCAAGATGTCGATGCTTACGGGTTCGCCCCCGATGCGAAAAACCACGAGATGCTAAATGACGGTGATTACATCGAAGCCCAGCCGTTCATCCGTTTTTCAATGGGCAGGTAATGGCAGCGATCGCAGCGGCAATAACCGGCGCAGAGATGCGCGATATGGGGTGCACAACCCATGGAAACCACAGAACGGATCAGTTACCGTGGGGGGCCGTTGCAGTAACCTAAAGGGAGATCAGCGGGATCAGGCTATCCATGACCAATAAAAAACCGGACCATCGGGAGGCTGTCAACCAGGCGGATGCCCTGCTGGAAAAATGCATGTGTGCCGAGGGTTTTCTGGCCAGTCCCACCGACAGCGACAACTACAGACGAATATGGGCACGGGACGGGATCATCATCGGGCTGGCCGCGTTGATGACCGGGACTGACGACATGATTGCGGCGCTTGGCCACACGCTGGAGACCTTGGCCGAACATCAGGGCCCTCACGGCGAAATTCCCAGCAATGTGGACGTGCGCAGCGGCCGCGTCAGCTACGGCGGGATGACCGGCCGGGTGGATGCGGATCTCTGGTTCGTCATCGGATGCGGCGAGTATTGGCAAGCCACCAAAGATGACGCCTTCATCGAACACATGCTGCCGTCGATCGAAAAGGTGGTCTTTCTGCTGGGCGCCTGGGAATTCAACAATCGCGGTCTGCTGTATGTACCGGCCACCGGCGACTGGGCCGACGAGTATGTTCACACCGGCTACATCCTCTATGATCAGTTGCTCTACCTGCAGACCCTGAGAACGATTCACCACATTCGGCGGCATGTCACCGGTTGCGATGATCATGACCTGCACACCCGCATCAGCCTGCTGAAGCACAGGATTCGGGCCAACTACTGGTTCGGTTCGGATGAAAAAATTCCCGACGATGTCTACCACGAGATTCTTTTTGAAAAAGGCCGCAAAGCAGCCAACCACTGTACCCGCCAATACTGGCTGCCGTTTTTCTCACCCCATGGGTATGGCTACCGGTTTGATGGATTTGCCAATGTCCTGGCCTCGCTGCTCGATGTCTCACCACCATCGCGGCGCCAAACGGTCGATGCCTATATCGAACAGCATGTCGTACCGGACCAAATCAAGCTGCTGCCCGCATTTTATCCGGTCATCAAACCGCTGGACAAGGATTGGGAGGATCTGCAGATTACCTTTTCATACAGTTTCAAAAACCATCCCTATGAATTTCACAACGGCGGCCTGTGGCCGATGATCACTGGCTTCTACGTTGCCGATCTGGCCCGGCGCGGGGAAACAGACAAGGCTGGCGCCTATCTGGCCGGTATTCATTGCGCCAACGCCATGTGCATGGACGGCCAGCCATGGGGATTTCCCGAATATGTCAACGGCAGCAATTTCTCAGCCGGCGGAAACCGCCACCAAGGCTGGAGTGCTTCGGCCGCTGTGATGGGGCACGCCGCCCTGAAAGGCAAAAAGGTGTTTAGGATCAATGAAGACGATACTTTTGTGCAGTGATCTGGACCGCACCCTGATTCCCAATGGTGCTGAAGATGAATCCCCCCGGGCGCGGCAGCTGTTCGCCCATCTGGCTGCCCATCCGCAGCTGCAACTGGCTTATGTCAGCGGCCGCGATAAAAACCTCGTCCGGGAGGCCATCGCCGGTTTCGCTCTGCCCGAGCCCGATTTTGTCATCGGCGATGTGGGCACCACAATCTACCAGGTCGACGGTGACCAGTGGCGGATGAACCAGGGGTGGCAGCGTGAAATTGGCAAGGATTGGCACGGTCATGACCATGATGACATCACCGCGCTGCTGGCCGGCATGGTGGGGAAAGATCTTGAACTGCAGCCACCGGAAAAGCAGAATCGATATAAAGCCAGCTATTATACGGACCCTTCGATCGATCCTCGGACGCTCAAGCAGCAGATCTCGGACCTTCTTGAGGACCATGACATCGCGACCCATATCATCTGGAGCCGCGATGATGCCGAGCAGATCGGGCTGCTGGACATTCTGCCCCGTCGGGCCAACAAACTGCAGGCAATCCGGTTTTTAATGACCGACAAAGCGTTTGAGGAATCCAATATCGTGTTTGCCGGCGACAGCGGCAATGACCTGGATGTGCTGGTCAGCGGTTTTCAGGCCATCCTGGTCAACAATGCCGCCGAGGATGTTCGTCAGACAGCGATCCATCGCCTGGCCGAAGCTGGACACAACCATCGGCTCTATCTGGCCAAGGGAGATTTCATGGGCTTGAACGGCAACTACGCCGCCGGTGTGCTGGAAGGGCTGGCCCATTTTTTCCCGGAGACGGCGGAGTGGATAAGACCCGCATTGAACCGTTAACCGCAATAGGAACAGGATGGAGAACCTGTTAATGAACCTGACTATATGGGGAAACCCGATTGAATCCTGGCTCATCGCCTTGGGCGTTGCTGTAGGGTTGATACTTGCCGTCAACCTGATCAGAGATTTGCTGGTGCGTCGGTTTTTTAGACTCGACCAGACCCGGGGGGACAATGTCAATGCACTCATAGCCACCATCGTCAAGCGTGTTTCGATGCCTGTTGTCGCGGTGCTGTTGGTCTATATCGGTGTCCAGGGACTCAAGATCCCAGATCGGTTTGTGCCCTGGATTTCCGCCATCGCGGTGATCGCGGTTATCATCCAGATCGCCAGTTGGGGTAATGGGCTCATCTCGTTCTGGTTCAAACGATATGAAAAAAAATATGCGCTTGACGCCGGCGAACGTATCACCACCCTTCGGGCCTTGACGCTTGTCGGCCGTACAGCCCTGTTTGTAATCGCTGCTCTGCTGGCCCTGGATAATGTTCCCGGCGTAAGGATCACGACACTGGTCGCCAGCCTGGGAATTGGTGGTATTGCCATTGCCATGGCACTGCAGAACATATTAGGGGATATATTTGCTTCCCTTTCGATCCTGCTCGACAAGCCGTTTGTTGTTGGAGACTTCATTATCGTCGAGAACCACATGGGCAGCGTCGAATACATCGGGTTGAAAACCACCCGCATTCGCAGCCTTTCCGGTGAGCAGCTGGTCTTTTCCAACAGCGATCTTCTCAAAAGCCGCATCCGCAACTACAAACGCATGGCGGAACGACGCGTCCTCTTTTCCATCGGCGTCGTCTACCAGACGGGATCTGAGTTTTTGGAGAAAATTCCCGGCATGATTCGGGAGATCATCGCGCAGCAGTCTCCGGTGAGATTCGATCGCGCGCATTTTCAAGGCTATGGAGAATTTGCGCTAAATTTTGAGGTTGTCTACTATGTACTGTCAGCTGACTACAACCTGTATATGGATGTCCAACAGGCCATCAATCTGGAAATATATCGCCAGTTCGAAGCACACAACATCGAATTTGCCTATCCCACCCGCACCGTTTTTCTCACCGGTGACCCCAGGCAGCGCGTCTCCGAATCAGGCAATGCGGATTCAATACAGCCTGCATATCACGCGTATACATGACAGCCCCTATTTATATTCCACCTTGTTTTGATACCGTGGCATTACAATTCGGGTTGCGTTTTCCACGTTGACCCAACAGCCAAGGAGGACCTAGCCTGTCATGTGTGGTATTTGTGGCCAGATCAGCTTCAACGGGCAACCCGCTGATGTCGAACCCGTAATCAGAATGACCGAGGCATTGAAAAAACGCGGCCCTGATGCACTGGGGCTGCATGTGCATGGGGGCGCCGCGCTGGGACACCGTCGCTTGAAAATAATCGACCTGAGCGAACGTGCCCATCAACCCATGGTGGACAACGCGCTGGGACTATCCATCGTTTTCAACGGCGCCATCTACAACTACGATGAGCTGCGGTCTGAACTGCAGGATCACGGCTACCGGTTTTTCTCATACGGAGACACCGAAGTCATTTTGAAGGCGTATCATGCCTGGGGAAAAGCGTGTGTCAAACGCTTCAACGGCATGTTTGCCTTTGTCATCGTTGATCGTGACAGCGGCGAGACTTTCATCGCCCGGGACCGCTTGGGGATCAAGCCCCTTTACTTTTCCAGCACGGGCAAGGCCTTCCGCTTCGCCTCTTCTCTACCGGCACTGTTGGTTTACGAAGATGTCGGCAAATCGATCGATCCCCTCGCCCTGCATTACTACATGACCTTCCATTCAGTGGTTCCGGCACCGCATACGATCCTAAAGGATGTCAGAAAAATGAAGCCCGGCTCGACGCTGTCCATCACGCCTGAAGGCCACATTGAGGAATCGATTTACTGGACCTTGGATTTCACTCCTTCGGCGGATGAAGCCCACTATCGCTTCGAAGATTGGGCCGAGCTTCTCCTGGTCCACCTGCGAAAAGCGGTTAAACGCCGTTTGACCGCCGATGTTCCAGTTGGTGTACTGCTCTCCGGTGGACTGGATTCAAGCCTCATCGTGGGACTCCTGGCGGAACTCGGCCAGTGGGATATCAACACCTTTTCCATCGGGTTCAAGGAGGTCAACGGTGAAGACGGCAATGAGTTCGCCTATTCGGATCTGATTGCCGATCACTATGGTACCGACCATCATAAAATCGAAGCTGGCGATGAACGGGTGTTGTCATCACTTGACCGGTGCATCCGTGCCATGAGCGAGCCCATGGTCAGCCACGACTGTATCGGCTTTTACCTGCTGAGCGAAGCCGTTTCCCGGCATGTCAAAGTGGTCCAGAGCGGTCAGGGCGCCGATGAAATATTCGGCGGCTATCACTGGTATCCACCCATGATGGACAGCAGGGACAGCGTGGTCGGTTATGTGGGTCATTTTTTTGATCGCCCCCATACCGAGTATGCCGCTGCCGTTGATTCCCGTTTTGTGAGTGGCGACCACAGCCTCGATTTCGTGCATCACCATTTTAGCCAACCGGGCGCGCCCTCCGCGGTGGACCGCGCACTGCGCATCGACACCACGGTCATGCTCACGGACGATCCGGTTAAACGGGTTGACAACATGACCATGGCGTGGGGCCTGGAAGCCCGCGTCCCGTTTCTTGATCACGAACTGGTTGAGTTCAGCGCACGCATACCGGCCGCCTTGAAAGTGGGTCGGGGCGGGAAATATGTCCTGAAAGAGGCGGCACGATCAGTCATACCAGCTGAAGTAATCGACCGCCCCAAAGGCTACTTCCCAGTTCCGGCCTTAAAATACCTGGACGGCGACTATCTGGCATTTGTCTCCGAAACGCTGTGTTCAGCGCACGGTCGGCAGCGGGCGATCTTCAATCCCGCTTATGTCAGCCATGTTCTCAAGGCACCCGACAGGCATATCACCCCATTGAACGGTTCAAAGCTTTGGCAAATGGCGGTGCTTGAATATTGGCTCTCGGTTCAAGGCATTTAGTACCCATCTGGGAAGGCCATCTTACGGTTCGGCTTTGCGTTTTCACGCTGGGAATTTCTCTGCACATCGCTGCTGGGCCTGGACCAGGTGCCTTCAAAGGAGAAGACGACGATGAGTTCCCACCACAGGCGCAAAGATCGACTGGAACGCATGACCAGCCTCTCGCTGAAGAACTGGCAATCGGCCACAGGGCCCGACGCCATGCGCTTGAAACAAGATGCGGTGGTGGACATGGGCTGGGGACGGATTATCTTCGGCCACACCTTTCAATCCAATGCCGCACTGGTTGACACCATCTGCCAGGAAGGTGCGGGTCAGCGTGACATCACCTTTTATCTGCGCGACCCCCACGTCCTGCTCTCCATGGGCCCGGACAAACTGTTCATGGATCCCTCGCACACATACCGGTTATGGTTTCACGACTATCGCCCGGGACGGGAACGATGGCCCGCTTTCTCCATTCGACGTCTCAGCACGGAAAAGGATACCGAGGCCATCAACCGGATCTACCGGTCGCGAAAAATGGTCGCAGCCGATCCCGGTTTTTACCTTGACCGCAATACGTCCCGATTGCGTACCTGCCTGGTGGCCGAGGACCTGAACAGCCATCACATCATCGGGACAGTCACCGGGCTGGATCATGTGAAGGCATTTAACGATCCGGAAAACGGAACCAGCCTGTGGTCTCTCGCCGTGGATGCCCAGGCCAACGCGCCGGGTGTGGGCGAAGCGCTGGTTCGCCACCTGACGGAACATTACATGGCCCGCGGCCGCAGTTACATCGACCTTTCGGTCATGCACGACAATGTCGAAGCCATCGCCCTGTATGAAAAACTGGGTTTCCAGCGGGTCCCGGTCTTTTGTATCAAACGCAAAAACCAGATCAATGCGCCGTTTTTCACAACCGCGCAGCCCGAAGACAAATTGAACCCGTATGCCCGAATCATTACCGATGAAGCCCGGCGGCGTGGAATCCGTGTGGATGTGATCGATGAAGTCCACAACTACTTCAAGCTGATGCATGCCGGTCGATCGGTGGTCTGCCGCGAATCCCTGACCGAACTCACCTCGGCCATTGCCATGAGCCGCTGCGATGACAAGCGCCTGACCCATCGTCTGCTGCGGGCCGCCGGGCTGAACGTGCCGCGACAATTCACGGCCAGCCCGCAGAACCCTGAAGCCAACGCTGCCATTATCGAGGAATTGAAGCGGGTCGTGGTCAAACCGGCCAGGGGCGAGCAGGGCAACGGCATCAGCGTGGACGTGCGTTCACCTGAAGCCCTCGACAAGGCCATCGCCTGGGCCGGTCAATTCTGCCCGGACGTCATTATCGAGTCCTATATTCAGGGCGAGGATCTTCGACTGATCGTCATCGATCACAAGGTGGTCGCCGCAGCGGTTCGCCGGCCGCCGGCGATTGTCGGCACGGGCCGCCAGCGCATCAGCGAACTGATTGAAAAATACAACCGCCGCCGGGCCAGCGCGACGGATGGAGAAAGCCGCATTCCCCTGGACGACGAAACCAGACGCTGCATCCGGCAAGCCGGCTACGGCATGGATGACGTCGTCCCTGCCGAAGAGAAAATACAGGTGCGCAAGACCGCCAACCTTCACACGGGCGGCACCATCGAAGACGTAACCGACACCGTTCACCCGGAACTGATCGAAGCCGCCGAGCAGGCTGCCGCCGTGCTGGACATCCCCGTCACGGGTCTTGACATGATTGTGCCCAACCTGGAAGGACCCGGATATGTGATCATCGAAGCCAATGAGCGTCCCGGATTGGCCAACCACGAACCCCAACCGACCGCTGAACGATTTGTTGATCTGCTTTTCCCCCAAACCGCCACTGCAAAATGATTGGAGATTCAACCAATGACCCGCCTGGCCATCGATTCGGACTACCTGCGGGAGATGCTCATGTCTCTGCTGAACATTTCCAGTCCATCGGGCTTTACGGACCAGATCGTTCATTTTGTGGGACAGGCGCTGCAGCAGCTTGGCATCGGTTACAACGTCACCCGGCGGGGGGCGATTCGGGCCACGTTGAAAGGCCGCAGCCGCCGAACCCTGGACCGGGCCGTGGCTGCCCATCTGGATACCCTGGGAGCCATGGTCCGGCAGTTGAAACCCAACGGCCGCCTGGCCGTCGCTCCCGTAGGAACATGGTCCAGCCGATTTGCCGAGGGGGGGCGTGTCACCGTTTATGCCGATGGCGGGCCGATCCGTGGGACCGTCCTGCCGCTCAAAGCATCCGGGCATGCCTACGGCGAAGCGGTGGACGTCCAGACGGTCGGATGGGACCATGTGGAAGTCCGTGTGGACCGTGAAATCCGTAGCCTTGACGATCTGGTGAATACCCATATCCAGGTCGGCGATTTCGTTGCCTTCGATGCACTGCCGGAGATAACTGCCAATGGGTTTGTCAACGCCCGTCATCTGGACGACAAGGCCGGGGTCGCAGTGCTTTTGGCAGTTGCCAAAGCTGTCATGGATGCCCGGGTTGCCCTGCCCATGGATTGCCATTTGATTTTCACCATCTTCGAGGAGGTCGGGTCGGGGGCATCCGCGGCGGTATATGGCGACGTTGCCGAAATGGTGGTCATCGACCATGCCCCGGTGGCGCCCAATCAGAACGCCACCGAGTACAATGCCGTGGTGGGGATGATGGACCAGACCGGTCCGTTCGACTATCACCTGAACCGGAAACTCTTCGGCATCGCCAAGGCGCAGGGCATCGATCTGGTCAAAGATGTCTTCCGCTTTTATCGCAGCGATTCGGCCTCGGCGATCGAAGCCGGCAACGATACCCGCACTGCGCTGGTGTGCTTTGGCATCGATGGTTCCCATGGGTTTGAACGGTCCCACATGTCATCGCTGACGGCTGTCGCCGACCTGATCGGCCTGTATATTCAAAGCGGACCCACCTTCAGCCGCGATAAAAACGGGTTGTCTTCTTTGAATGGGTTTCCGCACCAGCCGGAACGCCATGTGATCAAAATCGAAACCTGATGTCGATCGCTGCCAAGACAGGGCTGGATAAGATGGGGGGATCGATCGGCTTGATCCCGGCACCCGCATGGCCCCTTGTGCGGGAAATCACAACTTTCCGGAACGTCCAATGGAATAGACCAGCCACAGGCCCAGCAATGTTGCGATCAGGTAGCCGGTGAACCCCAGCAAATCGGTAACGGAAAGCGTCTGCACCCCGAAAAATTCGACTTCAAAGAGCAGCACTTTGCGGGAGGAATTAAGAATCAGGGAAGCGGCGATCAGGGAAGCGGCCGTCACCAGCCCCAGGGTTAGACGGTTGATGCCGTTTTCGAATTTTTTGGAGGTCTCCTCCAGGCCGGTGTGACTCAGCTCGATTTTGGGTGGCTCGGTGGCCAGCCGCTTGAACAGACCGTGGGCCAGGTGGGGCATCTGGCGCAGGTAGCCGCCGAACAGCTTCATATCCCGTCCCATGTTCTTGAGCACATTGTGGGCTTCGTAGCCCTGCTGCAGCAGCCGTTGGGCATAGGGCCGGGTAACCTCGAGCAGGCTGGCTTCCGACCCCAGGATCTTGCCCAGCGCCTCGGTCTGGATGAAGGTCTTGAACAGCAAAAGCAGGTTGCGGGGCAAGCGGATGCGGTACTTGAACACCAGCCGCATGGTCTGGTCATAGACGTCTTTGACCGAAATGGTTTTCAGGGAACGGCCGTAGAAGGGTTCGGCCATGTCCTTGAGGTCCAACCGGAAATTTTTCAGGTCCATGGTACGCGGGTCCAGCAGACCGGCCGCCTCGAACGCCTCCATAACCATGTCGTAGTCGTGCTCGGCGAAACCCAGAAACAGATGGGCGATCTGCATCATCGTCTCCTGATCAAGATACCCGACGATGCCGAAATCCACCAGACTCACCCGGCCGTCGTGCATGACCAGGGTGTTGCCCGGATGGGGGTCGGCATGGAAGATGCCGGCAGACATGAGCTGTCGCGAAAAGGAGCGCAGCCCGATCATGGCCACCTCCTGCGGGTCGATGCCGTGGCGGCGAATCTCGTCCACGTGATCCATTTTGATGCCTTCGATATGCTCCATCACCAGCACCGACCGGGCTGTCAGATCCCAGACCACCGTGGGAATGTAAATCTCCTCGACATCCGCGAAGCTGCGGCTGAAACGCTCGATGTTGCCGGCCTCGATCAACATGTCCAGCTCCCGGAAGATGGTGCGCTCAAACTCCTTGACCAGGTTGACCGCCCCCACGATGCGGCCCAGATCGAAGCTTCGTTCGAACCGCGCGGCGAAGTAGTACATCAGCTGAAGGTCCTTGCGAATGCGCTTTTCGATTCCCGGCCGGATCACCTTCACGGCCACCTTCTCTCCGGTTTTCAAGCGGGCGGTGTGCACCTGGGCCACGGATGCGGCAGCCATGGCCGTCTCTTCAATATTTTGGAAAAGCCGATCCAGCGGTTGACCCAGTTCGGTCTCGATCAGCCGTCGGATCCCATCGAAGGGTACCGGCGGGACCTGATCCTGCAATTTGGTCAACTCGTCGATATATTCCGGGGGGAACAGGTCGGCACGGGTGCTCATGAGTTGGCCCAGTTTTATGAAGCTGGGGCCCAGCTCCTCAAGGGTCCGACGGATGCGGACGGGGTCGGGAAGTCCCGATTTGATTTTGGTGGCGGAGCGCCCTTTCAGCCTGTCGGCGATTTCGCCCATGCCGTGTTTGATAAGCACACGCGAGATCAGACCGAAATGGCGAATGCCGCTGATGCGGCTGCTGGAAAAGGGAAATGGCATGGGCACGGCCTAAGCCTCATCGTCGCTGGTTGCATTGACCGCCTTCCACTTCTTGGATATTTTCTTGAGCATGTATTCGTCGGCCACGTAACTTTCCACCAGTCCACAGTCCGCGCACACATAATTATCCAGGGCGGCCATGGCTGTCAGGCTGATCGGTATCGAGTTGCTGCCGAAGGGACCGCTTTTAAGGGGCAGGTCTTCGGCAGAGAAGATCCTGGCTGACCCGCATTTGGGGCATTTGCCCTGTTTCATGGTGCTTCCTCCTATTTCGTCTTGGCTGGTTTTCACGTGGTTGGCGGCTCCCGTTGTTATGACGCAAACCAGAGTCGGTGTCAACGCACTTCACCGGCAGACCAACGAACCAATGGCGGACCATGCGCCGACTCCGGGCAGCTTGCAAAAGCTTGCCGGTTCCGGTACAACGGCGTGGCCGTTGCGGACATCGAACCGGCGTGAAAAAAGAGCCGTGGTTTGATATTCGATATAGTTTTTATAACCCCATTCTGAACGAGACCGGCAAGTGCCATGCATGCAAACCCAAAATCCAACCTTCCTGCTTTTCTCATGGTGGCTGTCGCGCCGATGTGCTGGGCTGGCAATATCGTGCTGGCCAAGGGCGTGGCCACTTTAATTCCACCGGTCTCGCTGGCCTTCTGGCGGTGGACAGTGGCCTTTCTGGTACTTTTGCCCTTGACCTGGCCCTATGTCAAACAGGACTGGAATTCGGCCCTGTCCGGGTGGAAGATTCTGGCATTACAATCTTTTTTCGGCATCTCCAGTTTCAATACCCTGCTTTACCTGGCCATGCATACCACCACGGCCATCAATGGGGCCCTGATCCAGACCACCATGCCGGCGGTCATCATTGTGATCTCCTTGATTCTATACGGGGAGCGGGTATCCTGGATTCAGGCCGCCGGGGTCGCCCTCTGCGTCGTGGGAGCCGGGGTGGTGGTGCTCAAGGGGCGCTGGCAGGCGCTGATCGACATGGCCCTGGTGCAGGGAGACCTGCTGATGATCGTCGCCGTCGTCCTTTATGCCCTCTACTCGGCCCTCTTGCCCAAGCGGCCCAGCATGCATCCCATGAGTTTTCTGGTCTACACTTTCGGACTCGGCGCCCTGAGCCTGCTGCCGGTCTATGTGTGGGAGATATGGGCCGTGGGTGCGTTCACCCTTACGCCCGGCGTAGCCGGAAGTATCGGCTACGTTGCCCTCTTCCCGTCCATCGTGGCATATTTTTGCTGGAACCGGGGGGTATCGGTCATCGGTGCCAACCGCACCGGCCTGTTCATCAACCTGATCCCCGTGTTCGCGGCCATCCTGGCGATCATCTTTCTGGGAGAGTCCCTAAAAACCTTTCATCTGGTGGGCATGACCCTGATCCTGCTGGGTTTTGTGATGTTCAACCGTTGACGGCCCGCCGGATACGCACCAGGGCCTCTTGTAGAATCAACCGCGGGCAGGCGATGTTGATCCGCTCGAACCCGTCTCCTTCCGGCCCGAAGATAAATCCCTCATCCGCAAAAATGCGCGCCTTTCCCAGCATCAGGCGCTTGAGCGCCCATTTGTCCAACCCCAGGCCACGGCAGTCCAGCCACACCAGATAGGTGCCCTCGGGGCGTATAACCCGGATACCCGGAATATGGCTTGCGATGAATGTCTGAAGATAGTCCAGGTTGTTTTCGATATACGCCATCACCTGCGCCAGCCATGGCTCCCCCTCCCGGTAAGCGGTCTCGCAGGCCACCACACCAAAGGGCGATGCCCACTTGCCCATGCCGCTGCTGTTGAGCGTCTGCTGGAAGCGATGTTTCAATCCGTCGTTGGGGATGATAATGTTGGAAGTGTGCAGGCCGGCAAGATTGAAGGTTTTGCTGGGCGCCGTGCAGACCACCGTGTTGTGGGCCATCGCATGGCTGATGGCGGCAAAAGGCGTGAAAGTGATTCCCTTATAGACCAGATCGGCGTGGATCTCATCGGCAATCACCAGTACCCGATGTTTCAGGCAGATCTCACCGATGCGGGTGAGCTCTTCACGGGTCCACACCCGTCCCACCGGGTTGTGGGGGCTGCACAGGATGTAGAGGGTGGTTGCCGGATCGGCCGCCTTTTTCTCGAAGTCGTCAAAATCCATCTCGTAGCGGCCATGGTTGAGAATCAGGCTGCTGGAAACAATCTCGGCGGCGTTGTTTTCGATGGCACTGAAAAAGGGATAATAAACCGGCCGCTGGACAAGCACCTTTTCCCCCGGCCGTGCGAACGTGCGCACGAGAAAATTGACCGCCGGCACCACGCCGGGGGTAGATACGATCCAGCCGGGTTGAATCATCCAGCCATGGCGCCGTTTCATCCAATCCACCACGGCTTGGTCGTGATCCGCCGTTCGAATCGTATAGCCGTAGATGCCGTGCTGCGCGCGCCGGACCAGTGCATCCACCACCGGCTGGGGAGCGGGAAAATCCATGTCCGCCACCCACAGCGGCAGGACCCGGTCCGCGCCAAAATAGTCGTCGGTGGCAAGCCAGTTGGACGGGTTGTCCGGATCCTGAATCACGCCCCATTTGGCGGAGTGGGTATTTTTGCGGTTGATCTCCCGGTCGAAATCGTATTTCATGATGGTGTCCCCCTTGTTCAGCAACATTTAACACCAGGCCGTTGACAGGAGGTCTCATAGCACCCGATCCTCCCGACGTCGATTGTTTTCTCAATGTTGATGGTTAATATGACCGCATCAACTAAGACCCGCTGGCACAAAAAACGGGCCACACCGGACCAGGCCCTGGCACGCATCGAACCCGGCATGAACATCTTCCTGGGCACCGGCGCTGCAGAACCCCGCGCGCTGGTCAAACGTCTCATGGCATCGGATGCCATTAACCTTCAGGACCTTACCCTGATCCAGATCCTCAGCTTCGGGGATGCCATCTCCCTGGAAGAACTCCGCTCCAACAAGTACCGGCTCAAAACCTTCTTCTCCGGCTGGGTAGCCAGTGAAGCCATAACCACCGGGCGGGTGGACCTGATCCCCAGCCGGTTCTCCGCCATTCCGTGGCTGATCAAGGGCCGACAGCTGCCCATGGATGCAGCCCTCATCCAGATCACGCCGCCGGACGACGAAGGCCTCTGTTCACTGGGCATCGCCGTGGATGTGGGGCGGCAGGTGATGGCCCAGGCATCCCTGGTCATCGGTGAAATCAATGCCAACATTCCACGCACCTATGGAGACACCTTCGTTTCCGTGAATGAATTTGACCTGCTGGTGGAAAGCACGGAACCGGTACCGGTGTTCCCATGCTGGCCGGTGGACGCCGTCATCGACCAGGTGGCGGCCAACGTGGCCTCGGTGATCGAGGACGGCAGCTGCCTGGGGTTCACCTTCGGCCCCTTGTTTGAAGCCCTGCCCCGCCATCTGGCCGACAAGAAGGATCTGGGTATACACACGCCCTTCATGACCGACGCGGTCATGGCCCTGGTAAAAAGCGGTGCGGTCACCAACCGGCGCAAAAGAACCTTCCGCGGCAAATCGCTCACCTGCTACGCCATGGGTTCGCCGGAGCTGATGCGCTGGCTGGACCGCAACCCCCTGGTGGAATTTCAGAGCATCGACAAAGTCTTCAACCCCATCGAGATCGGCAGCAATTCCCGTTTCGTGGCCATTTTCCCCGCCCGCAAGGTAGATCTGTCCGGACGCATCGCCATGCACACCGGCAAAGGCCAGGTGACCTCCGGACCGGGCCAGGCCATGGATTTTTTCAATGGTGCGGAAATATCCTCGAACGGATTTACCATATTTGCCCTGCCCAGCCGCAACCTCAAGGGAGAAAACAATATCCGCATCTCCATCGAAGCCATGCCCAACCAGTTGAACATGCCCGACTCGGTGAACATGATCGCCACCGAATACGGCATCGCCTCCCTGTACGGCAGGACCCTGCGGGAACGGGCCCAGGCCCTCATCGAAATCGCCCACCCCGAGGATCGTCCGGCGCTGGTGGAAAAAGCCAAAGCCGAAAACATCCTCTACCCGGACCAGATTTTTCTGGCGCAAAGCGCCCATCTCTACCCGTCTGAAATCGCCGAAAGGCACACATTCAAAAATGGCGTCACGATTCGCTTCCGGGCTCTCAAACCATCCGATGAAGAGGAGATGCGACGCCTTTTTTACCGCTTTTCAGACAAGGCCATCTACTACCGATATTTCACACCGATCAAGACGATGCCCCACGCCAGGATGCAGGCCTACGTCAATGTGGACTATCGCGATGTACTCTCCGTGGTGGGGCTGACAGGACCGCCGGGACAAGGGCAGATCATCGCCGAAGCCCGTTTTGCCCGCCACAAAGACAAGCCTTACGTAGATGTGGCCTTTGTCGTGGATGAGGATTATCAGGGGCTGGGCATCGCCACCTACCTTTACCGCATGCTGGCCCGCTTGGCCCGTCAGCGCGGTGCCCGCGGCATGACCGCCGACGTGCTGGCCACCAATCAGGCCATGATCAAGGTCTTCGAAAAAGGCGGCTATCCCGTACGCAGCCGGTTTGAAGACGGCGCCTACGCACTGACCATTTCCTTTGATAAGGACACAAAGGATTGATGATTATCGGAGCCTGATATGGCAGCCCAAATAGAAGCGATCGATCACGGCTTGGTGACAAGGCTGTCGCTCGCTTGACGGTTAGCGGTTGACAAACCGGCCTTGAATATTTTTATTGTTGGATAGACAATTCATGGCAAAACGGCTTGAACCATTGGGGTGCGCATTGAAACCAGCTGTGCATAAAAAATCGGGGAGAATGGAATTCCGCCTGTCGATGGCCTGCATGGCCATTTTAGCCGCCGTGGGAACCGGTGTATACCTGCGCCAGTTTCAGATCAATCCGGCGGTGGTCGCCCTGCGGCCGGAATCCCACCAGCCGGCGACAGCGCCGGGATCGGATCAGTCTGCGTTGGTAGAGGCCAAACGATTCGGAATCATCCCCATTTCTCCACCGGAACGCTTCGGCCCGGATAGTCTGTATGAAAAAATCAACGGGCGTGCCGACCTCTATCTCTCTTCCGGCTTCGTTTCCCTGAATACCCAGCGGTTCAGTATGGATCAAGCTGCCGGGATCTGGATGGAGCTGTTTGTCTACGACATGGCCACGCCGGCAAATGCCTTTTCCGTTTTCAGCATGCAGCGCCGGGAAGGCGCCCGAACCGACGACACGGTCCCCAATGCCTACCGAACCGAAAACGCCCTGTTCATGAACCACGAAAACCTCTACCTGGAGTTTATCGGCACAGATGACTCCCGGGAACTGCACCACGCCATGGAAACCCTGGCCCGGCTTTTCGTGGAATCTCACGACGGAGGTGCCGGGACGCGTGCACCCGGTGCCGATCTGTTTCCCAATGCCGGCTTCGAACCCGACACCCTGCAACTGATTACCGCCAACGCCTTCGGATACGAACAGCTGGATCATATCTATACGGCTGATTACCTGATCGACAGTATCCCCTTGACAGCCTATGTCTCCCAACGGCCAAGCATGGAGGCCGCCTCCGCCCTTGCGGCTGAATACCGGCAAACGTTGGTATCGTATGGGGCCATCCTCCTTGACGTCCCGCCACCCGTTGAGGGCGCGGCCGCCTTGCAGATTTTCGACACCTATGAAATTGTCTTCACCCGAGGTCGGTATCTGGCAGGTGTTCACGAAGCAGGCAACCTGGAGGCGGCCGGCATTCTGGCCAGGCAATTGGCCGGGCACCTGGAAGAAGCCAAACGGTAGCGATGGGCATTGAATGGCGGCTTTTCCCACCATAGACCGACGTGAATTCCTGGCACGATGCGTCCGGGCGGGACTTTCGGTGGCTGCAGCCGGTGCCCTGGCCATCGGTTTTTATGATCGCAAGGGTCCTGACGGCGTTTCCGACGCCGGCGCGTTGGTGCGGATACCCGATTTTTCCATTTCCGGCATGAAGGGCAAACTCTGCATCGCCAGAGGAACGGACCGGGCAGCCACCGTGAAACAGGCCTTCGCGGCCCTGGGCGGCATGAATGAATTCGTAAAACCCGGTGAGCGCGTGCTTCTCAAGGTCAACGCCGCCTTTGCTTCACCCCCGACCCTCGGCGCCACCTCTCATCCGGAGCTAGTGGGTGCCGTGGTGCGCCTTTGCCTCGACGCCGGCGCTTCCCGGGTAACCGTTACCGACAACCCCATCAACGACCCGGCCTCCTGCTTCGCGCTCACCGGGATCGATGCAGCGGCCCGCCAGGCCGGTGCCGAAGTGGTGTTGCCCCGCGAACCCCTGTTTGCGCGTTTCAGCGTGGACCGCGGACGACTGATCCGGAACTGGCCGGTTCTGTACGCTCCCCTGGCCCGGGTGGACCGTATCATCGGCATGGCTCCGGTTAAAGATCACCACCGCAGCGGGGCCTCCATGACCCTTAAAAACTGGTACGGCCTGCTGGGCGGACGACGCAACATTTTTCACCAGGACATCCACACCGTCATTCAGGAACTGGCTGTGATGATCAAACCCACGGTCGTGATTCTGGATGGAATCCAGTCCATGATGCGCAATGGACCCACTGGAGGGTCCTTGTCCGACCTCAAACCCACCGGCACCCTGATCGTAAGCAGCGATCCGGTGGCGGCCGATGCCGCGGGTGCGGCGCTGCTGGACCGACGTCCCGAGGATCTGCCGTTCATCGCCAAGGCCGCGGCCGTCGGAGCCGGTACCGCCGACTACAGAACGTTGAACCTGAAGGAGATCCAGACATGATCAAGGTGTTGAAGTCGAAGCCAGCCGCTGTAATTGCGCAGCCGACGACGCCATATCGGCCCTGGATGCCGCTCCAGCTGCTTATTCACCGTGGCTGAGTTTTCACCATGCGCATCGTAACCGCCAGACGCATCAGCCAGGTCTTCTTCTTCCTGCTCTTCCTGTGGTTCTGCATCGTTGCGACCCTGGGTGAGCAGTGGTGGCAGCTGCGCGGGTGGCCGGTCAATTGGTTGATCCAGCTGGACCCGCTGGTGGGCCTGGGCACGCTGCTGACCACCGGCACCCTCTACGCCGGGCTCTTGTGGGGGCTTGCAACCGTGGTGCTGACCATCCTGCTGGGTCGTTTTTTCTGCGGTTGGCTCTGCCCGCTGGGGACGCTGCACCAGGTGGTGGGATGGCTGGCCAACAGGGGCAGCCACGCTTCGGCGAAAATCCTGGCCAACCGCTACCGCCGGGGTCAGGTCATCAAGTACGCCATTCTCGTATTCCTTTTCGGCGCTGTGGCCGGCAGCCTTGCGGGCCGGCTGCTGAAAGCGACGATCAACTCGCCGCTAATATTTGCAGGCGTTGTCCTTGCACTGCTGCTGGTTGGCGCCGGTGCGGCCCGCATCCAAAACAAATCGGCGCGACGATGGACGGCCGGGGTGGTCTGTATGGCCCTCGGCTGGGCCGGGGTGAGTCTTTTCACGGACGGCTCCAGGCTGCTGGCCGCATCCTTGCAGACCGGCCTGCTGGATCCCATACCTCTGTTTTACCGTTCAGTGAACCTGACGCTGCTGCCGCTGGTGGACGGCAACCGCATCAACCTCACTTCCGACAGCCGGCTTTATCCCGGCCTGTTTGCCATCGGCGCCATCTTCTGGGGGTCGGTTTTGCTTAACCTGGTGGTTCCGCGTTTTTACTGCCGGTTTGTCTGTCCCCTGGGTGCATTGTTCGGTATATTGGGGAAAAACGCCCTGTGGCGGATAGGCCGAAAGACTGACGGCTGCAGTGCCTGCGGCACCTGCGACCGGCATTGCGAGGGAGGCTGCGAACCGTCTGGGGTCATTCGTACACACGAATGCGTGCTGTGCATGAACTGCCTGACCGACTGCAGCCACGGCGTCATAGGGTATCATCCCTGCTCCTCGGCAGCCGGAGAGATCGCCGCGCCGGACCTGTCCAAAAGAGAATTGGTCGCCGCCTTTTTGGCCGGCATCGCTGCCGTTCCGCTGGCGCGGTTGGCCGGCATGACCGGCGAAGCCTGGAATCCGGCGGTCATCCGCCCGCCGGGGTCACTGCCGGAGTTGGAATTTCTCCAGCGCTGCATCAAGTGCGGCCAGTGCATGCGCGTCTGCCCCACCAATGTGATTCGCCCGGCAGGTATGGAGGCCGGTATTGAAGGCATCTGGACCCCGATGCTCGACTTCCGCATGGGCACCAGCGGCTGCCAGCATGGCTGCATCGCCTGCGGAAACCTGTGCCCAACCGCGGCTATCCGTCCGATAACCCTGGACGAACGCCTGGGAAACGGCGATTTTTCCTCCCGTGGCCCCATCCGCATCGGCATGGCCTTTGTGGACCGGGGCCGCTGTTTGCCCTGGGGTATGGATCTTCCTTGCATCGTCTGCCAGGAGAACTGTCCGGTGAGCCCCAAAGCGATCTTCACGCGCGAGGAGTTCAGACCGGTTCGTCTGGGTGGTGAGCTGCGACTGCGAAACATAACGGGCAACCGACTGATCGTCGATGGTGCGGCACTGCAGTCCGACCGTTTTTCCACCGGAGATTTTTATGTTACCATTGACGGCAGCTTCGGCACGCCGCCTGTCAGAATTGCCGATATCGGCCCCGGCGGCGTTGCCCTGGCGGACAATCCGTTCGCGGAGACGGCGGCTGCGGGAGCCCGGGTCAATGTTCTGGTGCGTCTGCAGCTGCCCTTTGTAGACCCGTCCCAGTGCATCGGCTGCGGCGTCTGCGAACACGAATGCCCGGTCAAGGGTCGCCGGGCCATCCGGGTAACCGCCGAGAACGAAACCCGGGAGCGGCGCCATCGCTTGTTGCTTTGATGATCGCATTCCCGATGACAAAAATACCGGACCCGAATCCGCGAACCGATCCGGACGATGAGACGCAATACAGGCAACCAACCCAATGAACCCAATAACCCCGTTGAGGCAACCCCCATGAACGATAATCAGCACCGTATATCCCGCCGGGCCTTTATCAAATCCGCCGGCGCCGCCGGGATCGGCTCCGCATTGGCACCCCTTGTCGGACCCAAACGGGCAGACGCAGACACACCCGCCTATGATGCCGACACCGCCGGCATACCCACCCGGCCCTTCGGCAGGTCAGACATCCATGTTCCCATTCTTTCCCTGGGGGGCATGTTCGACATTCCCTCCAACCAGACCATGCTCAAGCAGGCCGTCCGCTGGGGTGTCACCTACTGGGACACCGCCCATGTCTACAGCGGCGGACGCAGCGAAGCAGGCATCGGCCAGTATTTCGAAAGCTACCCCGAACACCGCCGGAAAATATTCCTGGTAACCAAATCCACCTCCCGGAACGGCCGGGGCATGAGCGATGATCTGGCCACTTCCCTTGAAAGGATGAACACCGATCACATCGACCTCTTCTTCGTCCACGCCATCAGGGACGCCGCAGACATGGGCAGCGGCATGCGCGAATGGGCAGCCGAACAGAAGGCCGAAGGCCGGATTCGGCTCTTCGGCTTTTCAACCCATGCCAACATGGAGCAGTGCCTGCTGGACGCCGCCCGGCTGAATTGGATCGACGGCATCATGATGACCTACAATTTTAGGCTCATGCACGAGGAGAAGATGAAACAAGCGGTGGCCGCCTGCGTGGACGCCGGCATCGGACTGACCGCCATGAAAACCCAGGGTGGCGGAGCGGTGGATACCGCCTCCTCCCGGGAGCTGGAACTGGCCGGCCGCTTCGTTAAAAAGGGTTTCACCGACAAGCAGGCCAAACTTAAGGCAGTCTGGGAGAACCCTCGGATTGCGGCCATCTGTTCACAAATGCCGACCATGTCAATCCTCATGGCCAACATAGCCGCGGCCGTGGACCGCACCACACTCACCAAAAACGAACGGCAGCATCTGGAATGCTATGCCCGGGAGACATTCTCGCATTATTGTTCCGGCTGCACCCAGATCTGCCAGAACGCCGTCGCCGGAAATGTTCCCGTGGGCGACGTCATGCGCTATCTCATGTATGCCCGCAGCTACGGGGATCTGAATGAAGCCCGCCGCCTGTTCGCCGCCATCCCGGATGCCACCCGGAATCGGCTGACGCGGGAAGACTACTCGGTGGCCGAATTGCGATGCCCCCGGCAGCTGCCCATTGCCCGCCTGATGGGTGATGCGGTCAAAGAATTGGCCTGATCGGGCGGTTTTCGCTTGACCTGCCGGGGAATATAGGCAATGGGATGCCTTTTATTTCAACCTTTTTAAGCGCCGACCGCTACTGGGAGAAGCCATGAACCTCGAATGCGTAGTTTACCACAAGCAGGACGGGGTGGCCGTCATCCGCCTCAACCGGCCGCAGGTGCTCAACGCCATGAACAAGCGGCTCTGGCTGGACATGCAGGCCGCCCTGGAAGATGCCCGTGCCGACCAGGGAATCAAGGTGGTGGTGGTCACCGGTGAAGGGCGTGCCTTTTCCACCGGTGCCGACCTCAAGGAATCCAAGACCCGCTCCATCGAAGACTACCGGGATTACCTGGTGTCGCTCCAGGAAGTGTCCCGGATCATCATCCGCTTCGAAAAACCCACCATCGCCGCCATCAACGGCTTCGCCATCGGGTCCGGGTATGAACTGGCCCTGGCCTGCGACATCCGCATCGCCGCCGCAGAGGCCAAAATCGGCAGCCCCGAAGCCAAGGTCACCTCCTCGGTTACCGGTGGTGCCTTCCGGCTGGTCCAAGATCTCATCGGCCCGGGCAGGGCCCGTGAACTGCTCTTTACCGGTGAGTATATCGACGGCGTCGAAGCCGAGCGCATCGGACTGGTCAATCGGGCCGTACCGCTGGAGAAACTGATGCCGACAGTCATGGAGATGGCCGCCAAAATCGCCGCCAACTCAGGATTTTCCCTGAAGATGATCAAGAAGGGACTCAACATGGCCCTCGGAGAAGTAAGCCTGGAGGCCCTCATGGATTTCGAAGTGGAGGCCTGTCTGGCCTGCGTATCCACCAAGGAGCGGCAGACTTCCCTGACAGCCTTCGAAGACCGTAAAAAATAATTAGGCGTTGGCGAAAGGAGATCCTCATGGGGCTGGAAAATGTTCTGAACGCCCGATCCGTGGCAGTTGTCGGCGCATCCAAGGTGCCCACCAAGCGTGGTTACCAGACCATTCGAACCCTTCTGGACGAACACTACGAAGGCGCCATTTACCCGGTGAATCCCAAGGAAAAAAGCATCATGGGGCTGAAGTGCTTTGCTTCGGTCTCGGAAATTCCCGGAGAGGTGGATGTGGCCCTTATCGCCACACCGGCCCGCACCGTTCCTGCAGTTTTGGAAGACTGCGGCAAAAAGGGGGTCAAGGGGGCCATCATTCTGGCCACGGGATTCGGGGAGACCGGGGCAACCGGCAGGGCCCTGGAGGGCGACGTGCTCGGTGTGGCCAGCCGGCACCAGATCCGCCTGATCGGCCCCAACACCTCGGGCATGATCAACCTCAAGGACAATCTCAACCTGGTGGGTCTGAAAAACTCCCCCAAAGGTGACATCGCACTTTTGACCCAGAGCGGCAACATGGCCCTGACCCTGATCACCGAAGCCAAGTTGAAGAGCCGCAAAGGGTTCACCTATTACGTGGGTGTTGGCAACGAGGCCGACATCCGCTTCCACGAGTATCTGGAATTCTTCAGCCAGGATCCTGACACCCACGCCATTCTCATGTACGTGGAAGGCATGCGTGATGGCCGCAAGTTTCTCCAGCAGGCCTATAAAACCACCGGGACCAAACCGATCATTCTGCTCAAGAGCGGCCGTTCGTCCACCGGCAAACAGTCCGCCGGCTCCCACACCGGCGCGCTGGCCGGCATGTCCGAGGTGGCCAAAGGGGCCTTCGAGCGAGCCGGCATCATCGTCATCGAGAACTCGGACGAACTCTTTCCGGCGGCCGAGACCCTATCCAGTCTGCCGCCGATCAAGAACAATCATGTCGCCATCCTGGCCGATGGCGGCGGACACGCCACCATTGCCGCCGACAATCTCACCGACCTGGGAGTACAGATTCCCGAATTGGATGAGAAAACCCAGGCCAAGCTGCGGGCCATTCTGCCCGGCGGTGCCTCGGTGAGGAATCCCATTGACGTGGCCGGCGGCACCGATGACAACCCGGCCATCTTCGCCGACTGCGCAAAAATCATTCTGGGCGACCCCAATGTGGGCGGCCTGCTGGTTGTGGGCTTGTTCGGTGGCTACGGCATCCGCTTTGCGGAAAGCCTGGCCCTGATTGAGGAAGATGCCGCCCACCAGATGGGTAAGATGGTCAAAAGCCGCAAAAAGGCAATCGTCTTACACAGCCTGTATAATTCTGAGAAGCCCCATAGCCTGGACCTGCTGCGCTATTACGGCGTACCGGTTTACGGCAGCCTGGATGTGGCCTGCAAGTGTATCGGCGTCCTGGCCCAATACGGCAGATACCTGAACCGTTATCATGCCAAATCGGACTTCGTTCTCCACTGGGGGGCCAAGGCAAGACCCGAAGGCCGGCAGATCATCGACAGGGTTTACCAACAGGGTCGCAGCGCCTTTCTCGAAGCCGAAGCCAAGCAGCTGCTCAGGCTGCACGGTGCGGCGGCCACCAGCGATGTGATGGCCACTACGGCGGAAGCGGCCGCGGATGCGGCCGCCGGTATGGGCGGCGAGGTGGTCCTGAAGATCGCTTCACCGGATATCCTCCACAAAAGCGACGCCGGGGGTGTCCAGCTCAACCTGTCCGGAAGCGAACAGGTGAAAAAGGCCTTCCAGGAAATTATTATGAACGCCAAGGCCTTTAAAGCCGACGCCCGCATCGAAGGCGTGCTGGTCTCTCCCATGGTGGGCAAAGGTATAGAAATCATTATCGGAACCAAGCTAGACGACCAGTTCGGCCCCGTAATCATGTACGGGCTGGGCGGCGTCATGGTAGAAATTTTAAAGGATGTATCCTTCCGCGTACTGCCCATCACCCGCCGATCCGCCCAACGGATGATCACAGAAACCAAGTCTCATCCCATCCTCGACGGGGCGAGGGGAGACAAGCCCTACGATAAAAAGGCACTGGTCAGCCTGCTGCTGATTTGCTCGGAGATCATCGAGTCCTATCCCCAGATTCAGGAGATGGACCTCAATCCGGTGATCATTCATCACGAAGGGTTGAGCGTCGTTGACGCCCGGATTCTGCTCAAACCGCTGGATGCTAGCGGCAAGGCGGGCTCAGCTGCGTGAATCGCATATTTCTGATCATCGTTCTCAGCGCTGTTTGCTATGCCGGCTGGAAGCAGTTCACGGTCCAGCCGGCGGCGGACCTCCCCTCGCCCATGGAGGTCCTCTCCAGCGCCATGGTCGATTCAGCCGGCGGCGCGGTGGAACTGGCCATCGGGCTGGTGGGGGTGATGACCCTGTTTCTGGGATTGATGAAGATAGCCGAAGCAGGCGGAATGCTCACCATTTTGGCCCGTCTGATCCGGCCGCTGATGGCTCGTCTTTTTCCCGAGGTGCCGGCCGACCATCCGGCCATGGGCGCCATGATCCTCAACTTGTCGGCAAACGCCATGGGCCTGGGAAATGCCGCCACTCCCTTCGGCATCCGGGCCATGCAGGAACTGGAAACCCTCAACCGGCAGCCGGGAACGGCCACCAACGCCATGGTCCTGTTCCTGGCCATCAACACCTCAAGCGTGACCCTGCTGCCCACCGGTGTCATCGCCCTGCGGGCCACGGCGGGCAGCACCGACCCGGCCATCATCCTGCCCACCACCTTGTTTGCAACCATCTGCTCCACCAGTGTAGCCATCCTGGCGGCCAAACTCTACCAGCGCATATCGCCCCTGCGAGACACCCATCAGGCCGATGAAAAGAAGACCGACAGTGCCAACCCGGGCGAGATTTCGACCCTGAAAGCGGCTCAAGGGGCCTACCCGATCTGGGTGAGCATCATGGCCCTGGGCGCCCTGGCGACCCTGATTCCCGTTGCCGTCCTTTTCGGCAAGGGTCTTTCTCCCTGGATCCTGCCGGGCCTGATGGCAGGATTTCTGGTCTTCGGGGCGCTGCGGCGGGTGCCCATCTACGAAGTGTTTGTCGATGGGGCCAGGGAAGGGTTTCAGGTGGCCCTGCGAATCATTCCCTATCTGGTGGCTATCCTGGTGGCGGTGGGCATGCTGCGGGCCAGCGGCGCTCTTGATCTGCTGGTGGGCGCCCTGTCTCCGATCACCCGGCCGTTCGGCCTGCCGGCCGAGGCCCTGCCCATGGCCTTGATGCGACCGTTGAGCGGTTCGGGGGCCTACGCTATCCTGGCCGCCATAATCAACGACCCGCTCATCGGACCGGACAGCTATACAGGCATCCTGGTCTCTACCCTACAGGGTTCCACGGAAACCACGTTTTACGTCATGGCCGTCTACTTTGGTGCTGTGCAGGTCAAGCGCCTCCGGCATGCCATGGCTGCCGCCCTGACCGCCGATGCAGCCGGGGTGATTTTCGCCGTTTTGGCCTGTTGGCTGTTCCTGGGTTAAGGCCCGTGTCGAGGCAACTTTCGGTGTCAGCAAAAATTTTGCGCAAACAGGATTCAACGCCATGGACATCAAGGACCTGATCAGGTCGTATCGAGAACGGATCGTCGCCACCCGCCGTGAGCTTCACCGCATGCCGGAACTGGGCTTTTTGGAGGACAAGACCAGCGCCTACGTGGCCGATTACCTGAAACGGGAGGGCCTGTCCGTCACCACGGGCATAGCCCGCACCGGGGTAGTGGGGCTGCTGGAGACTGGTCGCCCCGGCCCGATCCTGCTCATCCGGGCAGACATGGATGCCCTGCCCATCACGGAAGCAACCGGTCTTGCCTTTGCTTCCCAAAATCCCGGCGTCATGCACGCCTGCGGCCATGACGGCCACACGGCCATGGCCCTGGTCACGGCCACGGCAATGAAGGCACTCAAAGACCGGATCAAGGGCGGCATCAAATTTGTCTTTCAGCCCGCCGAAGAGGGGCCGGGTGGCGCCAAACCCATGATCGAAGCAGGGGTGATGGAAAATCCCCATGTGGACTATGCCCTGGGCTGCCACATCTGGCCGACTATTCCCGAGGGAACCATTGGCATCCGCGCCGGCGCGCTCCTGGCCGCCATGTTCCGCTTCGACCTCACCATCACGGGAAAGGGCGGCCACGGGGCCATGCCCCATTTATGCGTGGACGCCCTGGACACCGGCTGCCAGGTGGTGGCTGCCCTGCAGCGCATCGTCAGCCGCCAGATGGATCCGCTGCAACCCGCGGTGGTCACTGTCGGAAAGTTCCAGGCCGGCACCGCCTTCAACGTCATTCCGGAAAGCGCTAATTTATGCGGAACCGCCAGGACTTTCGACAAGGCGATCTGGAAACGCTGGCCCGAGATCATCGAAATCATCGTCAGAGGCGTCTGCAATTCCATGGGGGCCGGGTTCGAAATGAGCTATGAGCCGGGATATCCCCCCACGGTAAACGATCCGGACATGGCTGAGCGGGTGCGACGGATTGCCGGAGAAGTCGTCGGCGTTGACCGGGTGGTCGTGCCGGAAAAAACACTGGGCGGTGAAGACATGGCCTTTTTTCTGGAACGGGTCCCGGGGTGTTTTTTCTGCCTGGGTGCGGGCAACGATGCCTATGCCGGCATCCACAACCCGCGGTTCGGCTTCAATGAAGAGATCCTGCTAACCGGAGTTGAAACCTATTGCCGGGCAGCCATCGATCTCCTCGGCAGGTCATCCACGGCAGGCAGTTAAGCCCCTCGCGAACTGAAAAACAGGTTGATGGGAGCACCGCCACGCCCCTCACACCTAGAGAGTTGAGGAAAGCTTGAATGACGTGTGATTTTAAATCGGAATTATTTCCACTATATTCTGTAATCATCAATATAGCGGCGTCTTTCTGGTAGGATCAATCAACCAGAGGCAGTTTATCGCGGCTGGAAGCCGCTCCTATAAATAAACGGATGTCGCTACGCTCCGCCCTGACAAGAGTTGATACAGTATTCCCGTTTAAACGGACAGCCTTTGCGGTCGATGATCACGCGGGTTCTCTGTGCTCCGGACATTGAAACGTGGGGGGTTAGATCAGGTGAATGTCGGCCGGATCGATCTGCAGGGATACCGCCGCACCCTGCCGGAGGTCCATCACCACGAGGCTGCTGGTGAGCATGACGGTTTTGAAGATGACACCGGCGGCGTCCACGGTCAGTTCGGCAAAGAAGCCCTGGTTGGAGATGGTGGTAATCCGACCAGTAAAGCTGCCGTTCGACATTGCATCGGAGCCGGCAGGCAGCAGGTGAATGTGCTCCGGGCGAATGGCCGCATGGCGGAAATGGCCTTTTCTTCCCGGCATCGCCAGCGCCAGGTCGCCGATGAAAGGGATTCCATTTTCCACCCTTACCGGCAGCACATTTTTCATGCCCACGAAATCGGCCACAAAGGCCGTGAGCGGCCTTCTGAAAACTTCTTCCACGGTACCGACCTGCTCGACATGGCCGTCGTTGAGAATTGCCACGCGCTGGGCCAGGCTGTGGGCATCGGTAAAATCATGGGTCACCATCAGCACGGTCAACCCGGTTTCCCGGTGCAGGCTGCGGAAGAGATCTCGGATCTCTTCCCGGAAACAGGGATCGAGGGAAGAGAGGGGTTCGTCCAGCAGAAGCACCGTCGGCGCCGTGGCCAAGGCCCGGGCCAGGGCCACGCGCTGCTTTTCGCCGCCGCTCAGGGTGGTCACCGACCGGTCCAGCAGCGATGCCAGGCCCAATCGATCGATGAGGTCACGGCACATGGCCCGTCCGGCCGGGATCGATCGGCGGTGATAGCGAAGGCCGAAATCGATGTTCCTGCCCACACTCAGGTGAGGAAACAGGGCGCAGTCCTGGTAGACGATGCCCACACCGCGCCCTTCGGGAGGCAGCCCGGTGACGTCGCAGCCGGAAACGACGATCCGCCCGCCGGCAATCGTGACGACGCCGGCCACCGACTCCAGGATGAGAGTTTTCCCCGCACCGGTGGGGCCCAGCAGGCAGAAGAACTCCCCCTGTTCGACGCAAAGATCCACCGATTTGAGGGAAAATCCGGGCAGGCGCACGTTGAGCCGATCGATCCGGATCATGCCGCCGCCTTGCGGTCCAGTGAGAAGACCCTCAGCAGCAGAAAAAGCACCAGACAGACCAGGATAAGCCACACGGCCACCGGCTGGGAATACTTGAGGCCGTAGGCGGTGAAGCGTTCGTAAATCATCACCGGGGCTACCATGGGGTGGTAGGCCACGATAACCACGGCGCCGAACTCGCTCACCGCCCGGGCCATGCACATGATGCCCCCGACGACCATGTGCCGCCAGGCCAGGGGCAGGGTCACCCGGAAAAAGGTAGCGCCGGCCGACGCGCCCAGGCTCCGGGACACATGCTCCAGGCGCGGCGGGATCTCCACGAAACCGGCTTTGACCGTATTGATGTAGAACGGCAGGCCCACGAAGGTCAGCACGGCGATCAGGCCGGTAACCGTCCCCATGATCTCGATGCCCACCGCCTGCATCAGCCGCCCGATCGGGTGGTTTCTGCCGGCTATGCTGAGCAGGGCGATGCCCACCACCGGATGGGGAATCATGATGGGCAGATCGATAACGCTTTCCAGAATTTTTTTACCCGGGAAGCGATGCCGGGCCAGCAGGTATGCCAGGGGGGTCCCGAACACCAGGGAAATAGCGGCGGCCGCACCGGCGGTGACTATGCTGAGCCTGATGGACCGGAACACATCCCGATCCATCAGGGTCTCCTTCAAAGCGGTCAGCGTGGGTTGGGTCATCATCTCCACGAGCGGCACCAGGATGAAGGCCACGATGACGGCGCTGCAGGCCGCCGCCAGCCAGAACAGAGGATCCCGGCGCTGATGGTGCCGCTGCCCCGCTGCAATCCCGGGAAAATTCCCGGCGGTGCTATTCACGGACCTCCACCAGCGTCGACAGGTTGCCGGGCAGGGCATCCTGCATGGCCTGGGTGGGCACCCGGCAGGGAATGAAGGGCGGCTGCCCCATATCCTTGAGCACTTTCAAGCCCCCGTCCGCCGAGAGCAGATACTCCAGAAACCGGATGGCGCCGGCAGGATTGGGGGCGTCCTTGACCAGGGCAATGCCGTAGGTTACGGACTGCCCGGTGCGGGTGACCCACTCCCCGGGCTTTTTACCAGTGACTTTCACCTGGGCCTGCTTGTAAAAAGCATCGAACTGATAGTTGCCCAGGTTGATATGGTCGTCCAGGGTCAGGTATTTGAGTTCGTGCTGAATGGCCACGGACAGATATTCCCAGGCGTAGTCCATGTTGCCGGTCTTGAGCAGGGAGACCAGCTCCACGGATTTGGGGCGCACATTCTTTTCCGGCCGGTTGGCGACCAGCCGGTCGTAGAGCCCGGGCTGGCTGTAAAATTTTTCAGCCAACTGAAGCACCATCAGGCTGCGGTAACCGCACGGATCCAGGTTGGGGTCCGAGTGGCCCCAAACCACCTCCTTTTCCTGCAGGATTTCGAACCAGTTGTCGGCGCTGATCCGGTCGGCGTAGCGGCTGTTGGCCGTGTAGCACAGGACCAGCTGATTGGTGGCGAAACGGATGTTCCAGTCGGCCTGGCCCGGAATCAGCGTCTTGTCGATCACCTTGTAGTCGGCCGACGCCATGATGTCGGCGGGCTTGCCCAGTTCGGAAATCATGCGGGCCATTTTCGTGCTGCCGCCGGCTTCCCGCAGAATGTCGATGCCGGGATTGGCCGCTTCGAAGTCCTTTTCGATCCGGGCCAAGGGAACCGTCAGGCTGCCGGCATGAAAGATGATGACCTTCTCCATGGCCGCAGCCGTTGCGGCATGGACTGAAACAACCAAAAAAATGGCGCTGAGAAGTGAAGAAAATGCACATTTTGAATTAGACGGGTTCATCGTTTGTCCTCCTCCTGACGGGTCGAAAAGTAACGGTCAACGGCACACCATTCAGCGCATCATCATTAGGCGGAGGCAGTCATCGAGTCAAATTGTTTTGGGCAATGTTTCGTTACTTTTTCAAGGGACAACGATTTCCAACGCTAACTGACAGGCTTTCGGTGGGATCGAAACATCCGTTTTTCACGGTTGACGGCGGACGTACCGTTATCGGCGAAGAGAGCCCGCCAGTGGGGCCTGCTGTTCACCAGCGTGGGGACCTTCGTCCGCAAGGCCTTGATTTTTAGGGCAACGGATAGCAGTCTTCCATCGATTGAGTTGACTTGGCCGGCTTGCCCCCATATCCT
>NZ_JAWOHB010000048.1:0-6533 GCF_046496365.1 Desulfosarcina sp. | reverse complement strand
TGCGCAACGAGCTGACATCAGATACCCGCAAGACATTCAATTTGTTAAAGATCAAGCCTCCGCCGCAGGTCATTCAGCTGGAAAAACAGTCCTAAATTTTGTAGACACACGCTGAATCTCGTTCATTTTGCGATCCCGCGGCTGACGTATGTTTGCGCGAATTTGTCAACTTACAGACCGCAAACCCAAGTCTTACATGTCAAGCACAAAATGATGAAAAAGGCTATTTTTTAAGGGGTGTGGGTCGGAAAGATGGTAAAATCCGGTAGGTCTTACGGTGGGAAGGGGCGTAAGTTGCTGTTATTTAATTAGATCGGAGCGCCGGGATGGATTATCTCTGAAACTCCTGACTGACTTTCGGCATTCATCCTGATTAGCATCTTCGGGGCGGTCGATCAAGCCGATGGATCAGATCAACGCCAAAGCGATTACGGGATGTATTATAACCCTATGAATTCATTGAATCCAACTGAATTTTGTTTCTATAGAGGATCAGGTTTTGATGAAATCGTAAAAAGTCGTATTTCAGACGGTTTCGTAAAAAGCCCGGGATCAAGGCTTGCGAGTCCAGAGGAATGAGGCGTACTTAAGGTACGCCGCAGTGACGAGGGATGAAGCGTAACTCAGATATCGGGTTTTTTACGAAGCCGTCAGGTTTTGATTTGAATGACTTCTCTGTCCGGTTGATGTGGAAATCCGTTCAAGGACGACAATTCATCTTTGTCCCGCATGAAGGTCGGTTCGCTTTGCATATAAATAACCATCAGGTCAGCAACCGATGTTAATGAAGACATGTGCGTCCGTTCATAACCATGCGACCCATCCACACCAAAACATACCAATGCTGTACGCGTGTCGCTTCCCGATTCGATCGCTGACGCCGAATCGCTGCGATAGAAGCGGAATACATCCTTTACAAGGGCAATATCATGATCCTTGGCGGTGGTTAACAGCTTACGGTTCAAATGGTAGTCAAAGGGACCGGTCTGGTCCATCATCCCCACCACGGCGCTGAATTCCGTAGCGTTCTGGTTAGGGGCGACCGGGGCATGATCGATGACCACCATTTCGGCAACGTCGCCGTAGACCGCTGCGGATGCACCAGACCCAACCTCTTCGAAAATGGTGAAAATCAAATGGCAATCGATGGGCAGGACAATCCGGGCGTCGACAACCGCTTTGGCGATCGCCAGAAGGATGGCGACACCGGCCTTGTCGTCCAGATGGCGGGCGTTGATAAACCCATCTGCGGAAATTTCCGGCAGTGTGTCAAAGGCCACGAAATCACCGACCTGGATCTTGGTTTTTTTCGCACGATCGAGGTTACGGATGTCATAATCGACGCGGACTTCAACATGGTCCCAACCCACGGGTTGGGCATCCACCGCTTTTCCGTATGCGTGTCCGGATGCCTTCAGCGGAAGCACCGTTCCGCGGACCGGTCCGCTCTCGCTGTAAACGGTCACGCGGGCCCCTTCGGCAAAGCGGCTGGACCAGTTTCCTACTGGAGAGATAACCAGACGGCCGCTGGGTTCCACCCGCCGGACCATGGCGCCCAGCGTGTCCAGATGGGCGGCAATGGCACGATCCAGGGTATTGCGACTGCGACCCTTCAATGTGGCACGGATTGCCCCCCGACGGGTTACGTTATAGGCGATGCCAAGCTGCTGCAGCTCCTGAGCCACAAAATGGACGATCTGGTCCGTATAGCCGGAGGGGCTGGGGATGTTCAGCAGGGAGACCAGCATCTGCTTGAGATAATCCATATCGATGGCCGCGCGATTCATTTTTCGTAGACTCCATTGAAGATTCCCCGCAGGTTACCGCGGGGAATCTTCACCGTAAGGATGTTTATCGATTTCCAGTTCGCTCGCTAACCCTGCCGCAAGCGGCGGGGACGGCGCTCGCTATCGCGGTCCAGGCCGAGAAACGGCGGTTTGGGGAAAAAGCAGATCGATAAATCGTTCGGCAGTGGGCTGCGGTTCGTGATTAGCCAGACCCGGGCGTTCGTTGGCTTCGATGATGACGTATTCGGATCCCTTCAGATCGGGCACAATCATATCCAACCCGGTCACGGGGATGTTCAGCACCGTGGCCGCCTGTTCGGCGGCTTCGACCAATGCCGGATGAATGATCTCGGTCACATCTTCGATCGTGCCGCCGGTATGCAGGTTGGCGGTCTTGCGCACCTGTATTTTTTCTTCGGCAGTGATGACGTCATCCAGATTATGCCCGGCCTGTCGGATGCAGCGCCGGGTTTCATCGTCTATGGGGATGCGGCTTTCACCATCGGTTGCGCTGGCCCGCCGACGGTTATATTTTTGGATCAGTTCGCTGATACGGTGGCGCCCCGTGCCGACGATTGTCGGCGGCCGGCGGACCGCTGCGGCGACCACCTGCTGATCGATGACGATCAGGCGCAGATCTTCGCCTTGCACATACGATTCGATAATGACGTCCGGACAGAATTGACCGGCCCATGCTAGCGTTTTTTCAAGGGCTTCCGGCGACCGCACATCGACACTGATGCCATTGCCCTGCTCCCCCCGGGCAGGCTTGACCACCACCCGTTTCAGTTCTTCCAAAACGGCAGCACTGCTTTCACCGTCGTCCACGTTTACCGTAAATTGTCGAGGAACCTTCAACCCGGCGGTCCTCAGCAGGCCATGGGTCAATCGCTTGTCATCGCAGCGGCTCATGGCAATGGCCGAGGTGAGTTCGGTCAGCGACTCGCGGCAGACCATCGATCGGCCGCCATGCATCAGTTTGAAATAGTTGTGTTCCTCATCGAGTACCTCCACACCGATGCCACGCCGCCGGGCTTCGTCGGTAATGATGCGGGCGTAGGGGTTGAGTTTTTCCTCCGGCGCTGATGCCGTAAAAAACGGCTCGTTGATCTGGTTTTTGCGTTTGATGCAAAAGACCGGCACCCGCTGGAAGCCCAGTTTTTCATACAAGGCGATGGCCTCGGCATTGTCGTGCATGACCGACAGGTCGATGTAGCTGCGGCCACGTGCTATATAGTGCTCTGCCAGATGGCGCACCATTGCCTCGCCCACCCCCGGCGCCTTGGCCTGGGGATCCACGGCGAGGCACCACAGACTGGCCCCCGACTCCGGATCGTTGAATGCTTCCACATGATCCAAGCCGGTGACGGTCCCGATGATCCGCCTGCTTTCGAGTTCCTCGGCCACGAGATAGGTGCGCAGACGAGAAGCGGTCTTGTCCAGGTAAAAACCGGTATCGGCGGTGACCATTTTTCGGGACCGATAAATTCGGTTGACCGCCTCGGCATCCGTCTTCATGCTCAAACGCCGAACGGTGAATGCCGACCAGCGTTGGCGTCCCGGACGATAGTCATGAAACCACAGCCGATAGGTATGAGAGGGGTCCATGAACAGCTTGTCCGGCCCCAGGGACAGCAGGACATGGGGATCGCGCAGATAAAAAGCGATGTCCCGTTTGCCGGTCCCTTCCTTGCAAAGGGTATCATACAGCTCATGATTGGATTGAAACGTATGTCCGAAGATGATTCGCCCCCATCCCATCTCCACGACCGTGTCGTTTTTCAGACTCACGGCATCGGGCCCCGTGGCCGACTGCCAGCTCTTTAATGACAGACTGGTCATGCGTTCCAGACGGTCTTGGCGGTGATGGGTAGCGTTCATCTGCTTTTCCTCCTTGTTGGGTCATTGTCATGGATAGCGAAGCCAGGCATGATAAAGCCCTTAAATTCCCTGTACCGTGAGCCAATGCTCGAGCACCGCCATTTGCCATAGTTTCGATCCCTTCAACGGGGTGATATGGGCGTCAGGTTGCTCGAGGACGTGTTCGATGTATGCGGGGTTGAAAATGGCCCGCTGGCGGCTTCTGGATGAACGCAGCGTGTCAGCGACAAACGCCAGGTAATCGCCATCCAGGTATTTCAGCGCAGGAACCGGAAAATAGCCTTTGGGTCGATCGATCACTTCGTGCGGAATCACCGACCGTGCCGCTTCTTTGAGCACATGCTTGCCGCCGTGACTCACCTTCCACATTGCCGGTATGCGGGCGCTGAACTCGACCAACTCGTGGTCCAGAAAGGGTACCCGTGCTTCCAGGCCCCAGGCCATGGTCATGTTGTCCACCCGTTTGACCGGGTCGTCGGTCAGCATGACGGTGGTGTCGATGCGCAGGGCCCGATCCACTGCGGATTGCGCCCCCGGCTGGCTAAAATGGCGATGGACGAAATCGAAACTGTGATCGTCACCCACAAAACTTGCATTGACGGCGGCAACATACTCGGTGTGCGGGCGATCAAAGAAATGGCTGACATAATCATAGATACCGTCCTTGCTCTCCATCATCGGCGGATACCAGTGATAGCCGCCGAAGATCTCATCGGCGCCCTGACCGCTCTGGACGACCTTGACGTGCCGCGATACCGCTTCGCTCAACAGATAGAATCCGATGCAATCGTGGCTGACCATCGGTTCGCTCATGGCACGGATGCACCGGTCCAGCGAAGGCAGGACACGCTCATCTTCGGCTTCGATCCGATGGTGGTCGGTGCCATAGTGCTTGGCAATGATATCCGAATAGGCAAATTCATTCCCACCTTCACCGTTGACATCCTTGAAACCGATCGAAAAGGTGTTGACGTCCCACTGTCCGAGTTCGGCCAGCAGTCCCACGATCAGGCTGGAATCCAGCCCGCCGGAGAGCAGCACGCCGACAGGGACATCGGCGGTGAGGCGCCGCTTGACCGCCTTGCGCAGATTGACCAGCAGGAGTTCCGCCCAGTCTTCGAGTCCATATTGCATTTCATCCGCCGATGGCGTGAAATCCAACGTCCAATAGGTGGCTTCGTCAACATTACCGTCAGGTGTAACGGTCAGTGTCGTGCCCGGCTTCATCTTCTTTACGTCCCTGAGGATCGTATGCGGCGGCGGCACCACCGAATGAAAGGTCATGTAGTGGTGCAGGGCTACGGGATCGATGGCCTTTCCGATGTCGTCATATGCCAGCAGCGCCGGCAGCGAAGAGGAAAAACGGAAGGCCTTGTCCGTTTTGGAAAAGTAAAGCGGTTTGATGCCTAACCGGTCCCGCGCGATGAAGGTCTTCCCACTGTCACGGTGGGTGACTGCGAAGGCAAACATCCCGTTGAACCGTTCGACACACGCTTTTCCCCAGGCGTGATAGGCTTTTAAAATTACTTCGGTGTCTCCGTGGGAAAAAAATTCGTAGCCTTTCCCCTGCAGTTCCATCCGCAGTTCATCGTAATTATAGATGGCGCCGTTATAGACGATGGACAGCCCCAGTGCGTTGTCCACCATGGGTTGATGGGCGCGTTCGCTCAGGTCGATGATCTTGAGGCGGCGATGCCCCAAAGCGTTGCCCCCATGCACATGCAGACCCAGCGCATCGGGGCCGCGCGCTTTCATCCTCTCGGTCATTTCGATGACGGGCGTGACATCGGCCGCTTGTCCGTTGAAACTGATCTGGCCACAAATTCCACACATGGTTGGCGGGTTCCTCCTTGGCTGGTTGGTCAATGCGAAAATGCAACACACAAACTTTTGCAAGGTTATCAAAACAGCGTCGAATTCAAATGGGGAGATTTATGTATACGCGGGATATGCAGGCTGTATTGAATCTGAATACCGCCAATTCCCAGACTGGTCACCAGCGTCGTGATTTTCACACCGGGAACATTGTCTAAAGCCAGCAGGGCAGCGATCGTAAACAGCGCCGTTCGCCCCACAAAGGTCAGGGCCCGAAGCGTCGTGATACGCTCGCCGTTTTCCAGGACATGTTTATTCTGATAGCGTTTAAACCCAAAAGAGATGAGAACGTTGCCCCACCTGGCGACCTGGATGATCACGGCGATCATTGCCAGTGCGGAAACCCAGACGCTCAATTTGTCCGGGATCTTCAGGCCCTGGGCGCCGATATAAAAAAACAGCAGTGCCACGATAGGTATTTAGACGCTCTTCACCATTGTGGCAATCAACGCATTGATATCGTCGGTCCAGCTCTGGTCCAATTTGAAGAACCGACGAACCAGAAGGTCTCTGATCAGTTTGACGGCGAGCAGCAGCCCCACAGAGATGCCCACGGCAATCAGCCAGGTTTCAATTGTATTTCCCCACAATGTCTTATTCGGCATGATCGACGATGATTCCATTTTCGGTTTCAGGTGATATCCAGTCGGCAGTCTCGGGCAGGGTGCGGTCCAGGTCACTGCACAGGAGTATCGTTTTCATTGATCGTAAACACCTTTTTGCCTTTCAGGGCATAGTGCCCCATGATGGCGGCCGAGGCGCTCCAGCACTGATGGCGGTTTCCACCTGCCGAAAAATCGCTGCCGTTGACATATTCGGGGAATCCCCAGGGTTGATCGCCCATAACCATGGCATTGGCGCAATGAATACCGGCCAGATAGGCGCCAGCCTTGTCTGTTTCCCCGCGCCGGGCCAGGTCGGACACGTAGAAGCCGGTGACCATCGGCCAGAGGCCGCCATTGTGAAATTCATAGGGATGGTTTTTGAAAC
>NZ_JAWOHB010000045.1:0-19887 GCF_046496365.1 Desulfosarcina sp. | reverse complement strand
TCTGATATTCCGGAGGGATGCCCGGCCCGTCGTCTTTCACGGACAGATGGACCTGGAGGCCGACCTTTTTGGCGATCAGTTGTATGTGTCCGCCCCGGCTCACATACCGTAGGGCATTGGAAATCAGGTTGGTCAACACCCAGGTGATCTTGTTGGCGTCCGCACGAACGCCGGGCAAATCCTCGGCCACTTCTGCAGTGAGCGTGATTTCCTTTATGCTCAGCTGGTTATTGAAAACCGACATGGCATGGTCGAACAGCGTGGCAACCGGAACACGCTCGAACGCCAGTTCGATACTGCCGGCCTCGATTTCGGACAGATCGAGCAGATCGCTGACCAGGGCCTTCATCCTATGAACCTCCTCGTGAGCCGCCTGCAAAAGGGCGCGATCCTTGCCGGCAAGCCCCTCGGCGGCGTGTTCCCGGAGCAGATCCACACTCATGCCCAGACTGGTCAGCGGAGTGCGCAGTTCGTGAGAGGCCGCCATGACGAATTCACTCTTGAGCCGCTCCACCTCCTTCAAACGGGTGATGTCCTTGAGCAGCAGTACGATGCCGAGCAGGCTACGGTCCCTCCCGCGGATGGCCGTGACGGAAAACAAGTAGTGGCAGGGCCGGTTTTTGTCCCTCAGGGTGACGATGCGCTGTTCATCGGGAATGTCGGGTTGCACGCCCGTCTCGACGGTTTTTCGCATCAGGTCGCAGATATGCGGGTCCGGCAGAAGGTCTTCGCAGTAGGAAGTGGCATTTTCGGCAAACCCCAAATCCAGCAACCGGCGCGCGGCCGGATTGATGCCGGTCACCTTGAGCGTGGTGTCGAAGACCACCAGGCCATCCTCGATGCTGGATAGAATCGCCTCCCCCTTGTTCTTTTCCGAAACGATCTGCTCGATGTTCATCTCGTGGTACCGGCCGAGCTGAGTGGCCATTAGATTGAATTCGTCGGCCAGACGGCCCCGTTCGTCACCGGTTTCCACGGGCACCTGAACCGCATAATCGCCCGAGGAGATCTGCCGGGATGCCTCCATGAAACGCCGAATGGGCCGGACGATCCGCTCCGCGAGATACAGGCTGAACAGTAACGCCACGATCAGTGCCGACGCCGCTACGAGCACCGTGGACCAGATGGCGCGATTGGCCACCTTGCCGGCCCGCACACTGGCGGCGTACATGGTCTCTTCGTTGAGATTGCGCAGGCTGATGCACCCTTTGCGCACCTCGGCGAAAAGGGGGTAGGACGTCTCCTGATAATAGGCGGGCCGCAAGGGTGGTTGGTTCGCGGCGCGCCAATCGGTCAAAGCGGAAAAATACCGCCGGTAGGCCGCGTAATCCGCTTCGATGGATCGGAGAAGTTCCGCCTCGCCGGCAATCGTGATGTTGTCCTTGGCGCGGGCCAGCCAGCCAAGAAAGACCGCCTCGTTATCACGGAATTGAGCGATCCCTTTTTCCGCATCGTCCAGGAACAGGAGCAGAATGCCGCTGTCCTGACGTTCCAGGGCATCCACCATGTTCTCGGCGGCGAGGATGCTGCGGTAGTTCTCGCTCAGGATGGCCTCCGTGGCCCGGCCCAGAGATACCAGATTGGTAACCGCCCAGGCGACCACCAAACCCATGAGAACAAAGGCGACGCCGTAACCGATCAGTATTTTCTTTTTCAACGCCATGGGACACCCTTCCTCCATGCCCCCATCGGAGCAAGATGCGCAATTCAAAGGCAATATGCGTACCTAAATGCTAACTGATTATTTTCATTACTGATTGACGGTCAGCGGTGGGATTTGTCAGGCGGGTGGGGTAAGGCATCTTGCATGTTGCAAGCAATTGACCGTGCAACCTGCACGGTCAATCCAACTGATATTTTTTACGCTTGCGCCATAAGGTGGCAGGGTCTATTTCCAGAACCTTCGCAGCCTCTTCAAGTGAAGGGGAATGCGATATCACGTTTTGTATATGCATTTTTTCAATTTCGACCAGGCTTTTCAAAGCAGTCGCAGCTGAAGCCGAAGGGTTGAAATTTGCAATGTGGGGGGGCAGGTCGCTTGCCTTCAGCTCTGAATCCTGGGCCATGATGACAGACCGTTCAATGGCGTTGATCAGTTCCCGGATATTACCCGGCCAGGTATAGTTTTGCAGCCGCTGCATTGCATCGGCTGAGATGTGTTGAACCGCTTTTTCATTCAAGCGGCCGGATTGTTTCAGATAATGGTCGGCCAGCAGCGTGACGTCTTCAGGCCTTTCCCTCAAAGGAGGCAAGAAGATCTCCAGGACGTTTAATCTGAAATAGAGATCCTCTCTAAAAGATCCACTGCGGACCATCTCCTCCAGGTCCTTGTTCGTGGCGGCAATGATGCGGACATCCACGGTATACGGTTTAGGATCTCCCACACGCTCATATTCGCGGTGTTGAATGAATCGAAGCATTTTTCCCTGCACAGTCACCGGGATCTCAGAAACTTCATCTACGAAAACAGTGCCACCTTCAGCCAACTTGAGTTTGCCTTCCTTATCACGAAGCGCGCCAGTGAAGGCACCCTTGATGTGGCCAAACAAGTCACTTTCCAAGAGGCTTTCCTGGAGTGCGGCGCAATCGACGGTAACAAATGGTTTGCCTGTTCTCGAACTCCAATCATGAATCAAGTGTGCCAGCAGCCCTTTGCCGGTGCCGCTTTCTCCGCTGATTAAAACAATGGCTTCCGAATCGGCTGCCTGGCGCGCTGTTTTCAGGATTTTTCGCATTCTGTGGTTTCGGGTCAGCACGCCTCCTTCGGAAAAAATACCTTTAAGTGTGGCGATCTCGATCTCCATGTGATGGAAGCGTTTCAGCCTTTCCAGCACCAGGTCGAGCTGGCCGGGAACAAATGGTTTGGGGAGATAGTCAAAGGCGCCCATTTTTACGGCGCTGACCGCCGTCTCGATGGTGGCGTAGGCGGTAATCATCAGAACCTGGGTTTTAATGCCGCTGGCCACAATCTCTTTTAGTACGTCCAGACCATTGCGATCCGGCAGTTTCATGTCCAGCAGCACCAGTTCGGGCGATCCGTTGCGGAGATTCCGGAGGCCATCCTCACCGGAGGTTGCCTTGAGGACTTCAAAGCCTTTATCTTCGAGGTACATTTCCAGTGTGGTCAAAATGTTCTTATCATCGTCAATGATCAGCGCTTTTTTCACGCTCTCCCTCCATTTTCGACGGGAATCCAGAATGTAAAGCACGTACCCTTTCCGACCGTGCTTTCAACCTCGATGTCCCCACCATGCTGCTCAATGATATCCTTGACGATGGCCAGGCCGAGTCCGATCGTGCCGCCCTTGCCACGCTCGGAAAATTGTGTGAAGCGGTCAAAGATATGCGGCAAAAATTGGGGGTTGATGCCGCTGCCCGTATCCATGCATTGAAAAAAGAACCGGGTTCCCTGCCTGTACACCTTGAGACCGATTCGTCCGCCACGGTCTGTATAACGCAGTGCATTTCCGACCAGATTGGTGATGACCCAGGGAAAGCGGAAAGAATCGATGGTGACGTGGGGCAAATTTTCGGGGATGTCGATATCAATCGCAATGCCTCTGCTGTCTGCCTGTTTCGTCAGCGGCGTCAGGCATTCGTGGAGTACAATGGCGATATCGAGTGTCTCTTTCGGTCGCGGTGGCGACATGGCTTCAAGCCGGGACAGATCCACAAGCTCATTGATTAATGCTGTCAGACGGGTGCAATCATCATGTGCGGTGGTTATAAGCTTGGCCATTTTTTCAGCCCCAAAACCATCATCGCGGTTATTAAGCATCCCTATACTCATGGACAGTGATGTCATCGGCGTTTTGAGCTGATGGGAAATGTCGGCGATGAACCGGCCTTTGGCTTCCTCGCTGCGACGAACCTTTTCCCTTTCGCTGGCGATGATCTCTCCTCGATGCCGATCGTATTGCTTCAGACGGTTGAACAGTCGGTTGAAGGATTGGGTTAAATAGCCTATCTCATCGTTGGTTCGTGATTCAACGGCAGGGTATACACCGCTTCCCTCCCGGGTATTTAAAAGCTGACCGGCAAGCGTCATGATTGGTTTGGCGATGCGATAGGAAAAAAAGTAGCTCAAGACCAATATGCCGGTAATGATAATCCCAAACAGCACGGCAGCGTTCCGTTGCGCCTGGCTTGCCAGAGAACGGGTTTCCTGCTCAGCATGCTCCATGGCGGCTTCATTGATGGTGACCAGGTCGTCAATGAGAAAAACCATTTCTGCTGTCAGTGCAAGAAAATCAGCAAATCGACTTCTTGCCCATAGGTCATCCTGGTTGGCCTGGAGAGAATTTACAAGCGGTTCATACTTGGCGTAATTTTGGAATAAGCGGTCGATCAATTCACGTTCACCGGTTTCAGTTATGTTTTCGCGGCAAACGTTCAGATTGGTGGACAATTTTATCAGCTTTTCCCGTGAAACAATGACCCCGCTTTGCCTCTGGTAAACTTGCCCAAGCAGCGGATTGCGTATCTCTTCGAGCGTTTTCCGGGCTTCTTGTGCGGCACGGATGCTTTTGTAGTTTTTGGAAAGGATTTGTTCGGCGCTGTAACCTAAGGCCTCTAAATATTGGTTGTTTATAAGTGCGGCTGCCAACAACGCCATCGTCGGCACAAGGCTCACCAAAAATATTTTGAACCGGATGGGATGCCGGATGGGATTTTTTTCTGTTTTTTCTTTGTTCATCGCACTGAAAATTTTAACGCCTGTGTATTGATCTCTCTATCCGTATATACGGAAAAATTTTCAACACAACAACATGGAGATGAAAATTATTCGGAAAATCAAGTGGATCGAACCATATGAGCGCGCCGACTATGACTTGATGGTTCCAACGATCAGCGTCAACTTCAACCCCCCATGCAACAACACCATCCGTCTGACCGAAAAGGGCAGCCTGCTGGCCAGGGCCGGCCGGGGAGCGATCATGGCAACCTTCCATCCCTTGAAACGCTTTGTCAGGTGCCGGCAGATGTCCATGAACAGATCATCCGCCTGTTTCGCGGAACCGATGCGGACACCATAGGGTGGATTGATCGCCACCAGCCCCGTCCCGCCGCCATACTGAGCGGCCTCGCATTGGAAAAAATCCTTTTGCCCCACCTGGACGGCATCCGACAACCCGTTGCCGGCAATCATGCCGGTCAGCCTTTCGCAGGCACCTGCGTCAATATCCGACGCAAAGATCAGGGATTGTTCCAAATCCTGCACTTGTGCTTCGGCTTCCCGCTTCATAAACCCCCACTGGCTTTCACGAAACGCCGGCCAGCCCATGAAAGCGAACGTCCGCTTCACGCCCGGGGCCATCTGTTTGGCCATCATGGCCGCTTCGAGGGAAAAGGTGCCGGACCCGCACAAGGGATCCACCAGGGGCCGTCGGGGGTCGTAGCCGGCGGTCATGAGTATGGCCGCCGCCAGGGTTTCACGAATGGGGGCCCGGGCCTGACCCGCCTTCAGCCCCCGCTTGTAAAGCGGATCTCCACTGCTGTCCAGGGAGAGGGTAAACCGGTCTTCCACCGCACGCACGAACAGGGTCTGGGGAATCGACGCGGGCGCGGAACCCAAGGAGCCGATCGACCGTGTGGCGATGCCGCTTTGCAAGCCTTCCGTGATGGCTTCCGTGTGATAGAGTCTTGATCGCCGGCTGCTCACCCTGATATCAGGCATACGCCCGGATGGAAGAAACAGCTCCCATGGAATTTCGGAAGATTTTCTTTCCAGCTGGCGCTCGTTCGTAGCGGCAAACGCGCCGATACGCAGGAGAATACGCGTGACCGTGCGAAGATGGAGGTTGGCCCGCTGGCAGTCCGCCAGCCGACCGGTGAACGTCACGCCTCCGGTGTGCATGGACATGGCTGTGGGATCAATGCCCATGCCAATCAATTCCTGACGGCAGAGAATCTCGAAGTCCGGGGAGGTGATTGCATGGTAAGCGCGAACGCGACCGGCGACGTGACGGCGGACACGCTTGTTGAAGGCGCTGTCACCGACATGATCGTTTTTCACATTCATGGGGATCGAATCAGCCATCGCTTTGGACAATCACTGGACGGGGAAAGGACTTGATTAACCGCTGCATCAATATTAAGTTGCCTGACGAACGCATCCTATCAGTTCGATTACAGATGTTCAATCACCGTCGTTCACCCTTGACGCCGCGGCACTGAAGGCCGCCGGCCTTTTCAAGGGTATGCTTCAGAAAGCACCCGCTGCCATGTCCACCGTCATGATTCGAAAAGCCGCCTACACCGAAGAGGTGCTTCGACCCATCGTTTTCGAGATGCTCGAATCCCATGAGGGGCCGATCATCGACACGGGAGACCGGGTGCTGATCAAACCCAATTTTCTCGCCCCGGCAGGACCCGAAAAAGCAGTGACCACCCACCCGCTGATTCTCAAGGCGGCCGCGGAATTCGCTTTGGCCAAAGGGGCCCGGGTCCAGATATCGGACAGCCCGGCCATGGGCAGTTTTTCGAAGCTGTGGAAGAAAGGTGGCTACGAGGAAATTCTCAAAGGCCTCGACGTGATGGTCAAACCTTTTGAAAAAACAGTAGCGGCGGACGTGGGCGAACCCTTCGGCAGCATCGACATCGCCAAAGATGCCATGGAAGCAGACGTGGTCATCAACCTGGCCAAACTCAAGACCCACACCCAGATGATGCTGACATTGGGGGTCAAAAACGTATTCGGCTGCATCGTCGGCCTGAAAAAACCCGAGTGGCACATGCGCACGGGCGTGGATCGACATATGTTTGGACGGCTGATTGTCGGCATCTACGAAGCTGTCGGGCCGGCCTACACCATCCTGGACGGCATTTTGGCCATGGAAGGCCAGGGACCGGGCAAAAGCGGCACGCCCCGGGAGTTGGGTCTGTTGATGGGCGGCAAAAGCGCCCACGCCGTAGATCATGTGGCCTGCCTCCAGGTGGGATTGGACCCCGACACCCTGGAAACCCATCGCAACGCAAGGGCGATGGGGCTGTATGACGGCAGTGTGCACATCAACGGTGACTTGAACATTCTGGATGACTTCCAGTTCCCGGAAATGGGGCCGCTCACCATGGGTCCAAACTTTTTGGGCCGCTTCATGCGCAGGTTCGTTATTCAGCAGCCGGTTGCGGACAACAAAACCTGCAAACTGTGCGGCGAGTGCTGGAAGTATTGTCCGGCCGGCGCCATTGCCTACACGGACCGGGGCATATCGTTTAACACCGACACGTGCATCCGCTGCTATTGCTGTCTGGAGGTGTGCCCCCACGCCGCCATTCGGGCCCAAAAACCGCTGGCCGGAAAATTTCTCGACTGGTTCATGGATAGATAGCTGATAGACAAACAAAAAAACCGCGGTCGCGTTTAAATTCTTGAACAGATATGATAGGGTACCCGAACTTTTGTTTTTGTACATTATCATGAAAGGAAGGTAGCTTATGGCGGGTATCAATAAGGTAATTCTGGTGGGCAATCTGGGGCAGGATCCTGAAATCAGGTATACAGCCGATGGAAGACCGATTGCCAACTTTTCCATTGCAACCACCGACACATGGAAAGACAAAACCAGCGGCGAACGACGGGAGAAGACCGAGTGGCATCGGGTTGTGGTTTTCGGCAAACTGGCCGAAATCTGCGGAGAGTATCTGTCCAAGGGCCGGCAGGTTTACATCGAAGGTCGTCTTCAGACCCGCAAGTGGCAGGGCCAGGATGGTCAGGACCGCTATACGACGGAAATCGTGGTCGATCAACGCGGCACCATGCAGATGCTCGGCTCACGGGAAGGGGGCGGATCCCGGCCCGCTGGGGGGGGAGGAGGCGGCGGCGGCGGTGGTTACCAGGATCAGGGGTATCCCGAACCACCCTATCAGAACGACAAGGAGGATGACATTCCATTCTAGGTTCAAGGTCATCTCAATCCTAAAAGGGGCTGACCATCGCGGCAGACAGCCCCTTTTTTGTTGTCCGGTCCATCGGAAACCGATTATCCCAAAATGGCCTTCAAATCTCCTTCTGCCGTACCGATGGGTTTGATGTCGAAATTTTTCACCAGGGTTTCCAGCACATTGGGCGTGATGAACGCCGGCAGCGTCGGCCCCAGGCGGATGCCCTTGATACCCAGATGAAGCAGGGCCAGCAGTACGCAGACCGCTTTTTGTTCATACCAGGAGATGATCAGCGACAGGGGCAGTTCATTGACCCCCACATTAAACGCCTTGGACAGGGCCGTGGCGATCTGCACGGCTGAATAGGCGTCGTTGCATTGGCCGGCATCGAGCAGCCGGGGGATGCCGCCGATGTCGCCCAGGTCCATGTCGAAAAAACGGTATTTTCCGCAAGCCAGGGTCATCACGATGCAGTCCTTGGGGACCTTTTCCACAAATTCGGTATAGTAATTGCGCCCCGGTTTGGCACCGTCGCAACCGGCCACCAGGAAGAAGTGTCGAATATTGCCGGCCTTGACCGCCTCGATGACCTTGTCAGCCACACCGAGCACCGCATTGCGGGCAAAACCCACCGTCACCTCCTTATCGACATGGTCCTCCGCAAAACCTGGCAGCGCCAGGGCCTGATCGATGACCGGCTTGAAGTTCAGATCGGAGATGTGGGGTATGCCCGGCCAGCCGACCATTCCGCTGGTGAAAAGGTTGGCCTTGTAGTCATTCTTGGGCCGCTGGATGCAGTTGGTGGTCATCAGGATAGCGCCCGGAAACTCGGCGAACTCCTTGATCTGCTTTTGCCATGCCGTGCCGAACTGGCCGTAAAAATGTGGGTAGGCCTTCAGCTTGGGATATCCGTGGGTCGGAAGCATCTCGCCGTGGGTGTAGATGTTGATGCCCGTTCCTTCGGTCTGTTTGAGCAGCTCCTCCAGGTCTTTCAGATCATGGCCCGAAACCAGGATGGCCTTGCCCTTTTTATGTCCCAGCGGCACCTGGGTGGGCACGGGGTGACCATAGGTTTCCGTATTGCCGGCATCGAGCCGTTCCATGGCTTTGTAGGCCGCTTCACCACACCCCAACGCCATGGCCACCCAGTCGTCCACACCCATGTCATCGCGTTGAATAGCCGCAAGGCCTTCATGAACATAGGCGAACACGCTTTCGTCCTCCTGACCCAGGATATGGGCGTGGTCCGCATAGGCGCTGACCCCCTTGATTCCAAACAAAACGGTGTGCTTCAGTGAAAGGATATCAGGGTTGTCGCCGGGATAGGATTTCAACCCCACCTGCTCCGCCTGAGCCAACAGCGCGTCGATACCGGATTGGGGCGCGAACGTGGCGGCGCCCTCCGGCCACACACCATTGCCGCCGGCTGCCTTGACCTTTGCTTTCAGACCTTCACGCTTGGCGACCGTCTGATTGATCAGATTTACAAACCGATCCGGATCAAAATCCACATTGGTCAGGGTGGAAAAGGCCGCCTTGACTGTGAAGACGTTGACATCCCCATCGGAGACCCCGACACGGCGGCCTGACACCGCAACCTGAGACAAACCCATGAGCGCATAGAGCAACAGGTCTTGCAGTGCGGCCACATCGGGCTGCTTGCCGCAAACCCCTTGAACGGTGCAGCCGGTTCCTTTGGCAGTTTGTTCACACTGGTAACAAAACATGATCGACCTCCCTTTCTTTTGCGTTAAGGTGGGTGGAAATTGCCGCCTCAGGCACGCATGGCACGATTGATCAATTTTGCATTTTCACTGAAGCGCGCGCATTCATTCGCCTCTGATCATCACCAGCAGCATTTTAAAGCGCTTTTCCGCATGCAGGGCATGGGAGATGTTGGCCGGCATGATCAGCATTTCACCCTCGCCCACGCTGCGAGGCTGGCCCCCGATGGTAATTCTTGCCTGACCGTCAAGGATATATACCACCGCATCGAAAGGGGCCGTATGTTCACTGAGGCCCTGGCCGGCGTCGAAGGCGAAAAGGGTGAGGTTGCCGGTCGTTTTTTTAAGCAGGGTTTTGCTGACGACGGAATCATCTGCATAGTCGACAGAATTCGCCAGGTGAAATGCATTTCCTTTCAGTTTAACAGGTTCAGTGGTCATGTAAACCTCCTTTTTTGTCCAGAATGCCAATCGATCAAGAACCATGTTGTCAAAACTATAACCATGGATAGGATCGATACAATGATTCCGATTGCCGTCGACCTGACGTCGGCGATGAATACCCGGTACCGTTGCCAGAAAATGCTTGACAGCCGGGATGCCCCCTGCGTGTGGCCGGCAAACGTCCGTGAAGTGGTGGCGGTTGAGGGCCTTCGTCATCCTGGCCGCTGGAGAAAAACGGGTGTTGCGACATTTGACTACCCCGTCGTCGTGCAGGTGAGTGACATCGGTTGGACCGGCTGCGCTGAGATACGACCGTGGCGGGCCATGACGGTTCCGCTGAAGGCCACCGCGGCCATGAAATTTCCCAGGGCGAGGGACCAGACAGTGGAACTGTTGCGGGATTTTCCCAGAAAAATCATAGGCTAATTGAAGACGGTCTGGCTGAAACGCCCTTTGAAGGGCACCGTGATCAGGCTTTCGGCGTAGCCGATCCGTGCGGGTGTCAAGGCCCGCACCAGCACCAGTCCAGGCTGCGTAACCAGAAAGGCATCGCCCTCTTCGAGTACATAGTCACGGATATCGCATTCCTGAGTGACCCACACGCTTCCCTGGAGACAAAACAGGGTTTGCTGCCGGCGTTTTCCCTTTAACCCCCAGCCCTGACCGGCGGCCAGATCAACTAGCGTGTCCGGTGTACTCAGGTTTGAGAGAAAAAATCGCTTTTGAGAATCCATGACGCGGCCGGAATCCAGAGATTGATGATTCATTGCTGCCTCCTCACCCTGCCCTTCACCGTGGCAGGATCGATAGAGCGATAAAAAAATCAGCCGTAGAACCAGGTCGTTCCGTCGACCCGTACCGCACGGGCCCAAGGCATCCACGCTGAAGGCAACCTGCGTTACCCTGACATGATGAATACAATTTCCGGAAAAAGAATAACAGCCACAATATTAATGTTTTGTTATGAGTACAGTTATGGTAGTTTTGCATCTGTGCTGGTTATTAAGCTGCACAATTGTACTGATTGAAGCCTCAGGGTCCTTGAGTCGAAGGGTTGTCCATGGGTAAAACACCAAAATATCAGCAGGTAGCCGACCAGTTGACGCGTCTGATCGAAGAAGGGGCCTTCGGCCCGGGAGCGGCAGCGCCGTCGGTTCGCAAGTTGAGCCAGCAGTGGAAAGTCAGCATCACCACGATCCTCAAAGCCTACTACCTTCTGGAGGCGCGAGGCCTGTTGGTTCCCCGTCCGAGATCAGGGTTCTATGTCAGCAGCCAGCTGCCCAGCGAGCCCCCTGAACCGGCGCTCTCCGATCCTGAATCGGACCCCAGCTCCGTCGGAATGCGCGAACTGATTACCATGATCGTTTTGCGCGACACGCTCAACCCCAAACTGACCCAGCTGGGCGCAGCACACCCGGCTCAGGAACTCACCGCAACCCGGCAGCTGAACCGGATCATGGCCGCTGCGGCGCGCCGCATGGGCGATCGCGCCGGTCTGTATATGGCCCCGCCCGGCAACAAGCCCCTTCGCCAACAGATCGTCAGGCATGCGGTGGCCGCCGGCTGCACGCTGGACGCTGACGAAATCATCATCACCTCAGGCTGCGGCGAAGCCGTTTCCAGCTGCCTGCAAGCCGTCTGTCGCCCAGGAGACACCGTTGCCGTGGAGTCGCCGATCTGTTTCGACGTGTTTCAGTACATGGAGAACCTCCGCCTCAAAGCCCTGGAAATCCCCACACACCCCAGGGACGGCATCAGCCTGGAAGCGCTGGGCTTTGCCCTGGAAAACAATTCCGTGCAGGCCTGCCTGGTCATTTCCAACTTCAACAATCCTCTGGGAAGCTGTATTCCGGATGCGCGCAAAAAAGCGCTGGTCAAACTGCTTGCATCTCACGACATCCCCTTGATTGAAAACGATATCTTCGGGGACATACACTTTTCCGCCGAACGGCCCCTGTCCGCCAAGGCCTTTGATACCAAAGGCCTGGTCTTGTGGTGCGCCTCGTTTTCCAAGACGCTGTCACCGGGACTCAGGGTCGGCTGGGCCGCACCCGGGAGATACCAATCAACGGTGGGTTGGCTGAAATACAGCACCAGCCTGGCCGCAGCCACCTTGCCGCAGGTTGCTGTGGCCGAATTTATGAATCAGGGAGGCTACCACCAGCACCTGCGTCGGATTCGCCGTGCATATCAGGACCGCGTGGCGGAACTGCGACGGGCAGTGATCCGCTTCTTTCCACCCGACATTCGCGTGACTGATCCAGCCGGAGGCTATCTGCTGTGGATTGAATTGCCCGAGGAGATCGATACACTCGTGTTGTATCAAACCGCCTTGAATGAAGGCATCGCCATCACTCCAGGCCATCTTTTCTCAACCGGCAACCGCTACCGGAATTTCATCCGACTGAATGCGGCCAACTGGTCCGATGCGGCAGCACCGGCCATCCGGCGTTTAGGTCAGGTCATCGACAGGATGTTAAGGCAGGGTTAAAAACGCCCTCGTTTCCACTATACGTGACCGTAATAGTCTCGATGCACGGCAACGGAAAAGGCGTAATCGAGAAGCGTGCCCCAACTGAAAACCGGCAGGTCCGTGGCCCGCTGAACGGCCCGGGCAAAGGGCTGCATTCCGGTGCACTCGAGCATAAGCGCTGCGATCCGTGGATGGGCATTACAAAAGTCAGTACATATCCGGATCATATCCGTTTCCGCTCTATCGTAATATATTTCGGGCACCTCGGGCCGTTTTTCATGATCCCACAGGTTGTCGAATTCAGGGCAGCCATATTGGTCCTGGGCGCCGGCGACGATGAACCGGCTGTTAAGGTCGATGCCCACGTTTTCAAGGTGCGCATCGGTCAAAAACCGTTTCTGGGCGCAAACGATGCCCACGACTTTTTCCGGCCCGATGACCTGCTGAATAAAGGGCACCTGGAGCAGGCTGGACATGAAAACGGGTACGGCCACATGCCGGGCCACGTCTCTTTGAAAATAGGCAAAATAACCGCATTCCGCGGCAATCGCCCGGCAGCCCATACGTTCAAGCCGGGCGGCGGCACGCAGGATGGGCTCACGGCAGGGCGTTTTGTCAGGCTCCCACACCAGGGTGTGGTTGTCTACGCCCTCGGCAATTTCGTACTGCACCGGATAGGGAAAGGCGCTGGCATTGCGTACATCCCCCGGGAATCCAGGGTAGGCATCGTCCAGCACCATGATACCGATGCCCATGCCGTAGCAGGTGTGGTTGTTGCGCGTACGGATATGGTTGATGCCGACATCCCGATTGCCGTAGATCATGACGTCCTCCTGTTTCAAGTATTGCAGGGGGTCGAATTCCCCCATGCCTGGCTGCATATCGCCGACAGCCGTCCCCGGTCGACGCCCTGCCGCAGCATGCAATCATCCAGATCGGCAAGCAGCGCCGGATCCATGGGCGGTGAAGCGTAGCTGTCCAGCATGGCCTGTTGCCGGTCGGCGATGCTTTCCAGGTATTTATCCGACGGTGACCCCCCGCCGCCGGTGTTTCCGCTTACGCCGATACGCGGATTCCAGGAATGCGTCCGGCATTTTTTCAACGTGTCCATGGTTGTGAGAAATTGCCCTCCCGGTCCGACACGCCCGATCAGTTCCAAGTTGAGCGTGTCTGGATTAACCTCCAGGTCCTTGAGAAAATACTTCACCATGTCGATGATTTGGATGTCCATGATGAATTTTTCATAGGATACGGCTGCGAAACTGTCCAGCGTACCGGCACTGTGAACAACGACGTTCACCCCGTTTTGAAATGTCGTCAGCATGTTTAACATGCTTTCGTAGCCGCTTTGCGGGGAGAGGTACGGGGAATCGGTGAGGGTACCGCCGCAGCGACTGGGCAGGCGGTACATACGGGCCAGCGCCGCGGTGTACGTTGATTGCAGCGTATAGGCAGGCGAACCGATTGAGATGTTTCCGGTCCTCAGATCGGCGCCCAGGCATTGAAGGCCGAAGATCACCGGCGTTCCAGGACGGATAGTCTGGACGATGGCAATACCGGCAAGCGCCTCGGCGGTGGCCAGGGAGATGTTGGCCGCCATGTCGATGGGGCCGGTGGTTCCGGCCGCCGGGGACGGTGAAATAATTACCGGCTGATTATGCTGTGCCGCGATGATCATGGCGTCAAGGGCATTTTTATCGATCTGGAGCGGGCTGATGGTGTTGATCAAGGTCAGGAGGTGCGGCTTGGCGGTAAACGCCGCCCGGCCGCCGAAGGCAATCGCTGCCAGATCCATAAGCGCCTGCATCTGCGACCGATTACCCAAGACGCCCATGAGGCACTTGTCCGAACTCAGCATGGCCGCGTAAAGCATCAACAGATGGCTCTGCTCTGCCGGGACGTCGGATGGCTGGGCCAAAATGCCACCGTTGATATTAAAATGCGGGCATTGGTGGACCAGTTTGGCCAAGCGGACGTAATCCGCCATCACGGCATTGCGCCGCTTGCCATCCGGCGCGCAGATGGTCGCACAACCGTATCCGGGGGCGCAGTTCACATGGTCGCCCCCGATGACTATGTCATGGCATGGATTGCGGCCACGCAGGGTGAATGAAGCGGGTGCCCGGTGAATTGCGTCCATGATGAAACCAGGCGTGAAAAAAGCCGTGTGGTTGTTGACCGACACCCCTTGTTGTCGAATCCGTTGGATGAGTTCCGCATGATGCAGTTTGATGCCGACCGTTTCCAGGATCCGTAGTGCCTGGTTATGAATGGCAGTCAAATTATCTTTCATAAGGTCCAAACACCCCTATATATAGGGTTAAGGGTTGATCCTTGACGCAACAAACTGTATAAGAAGGCCAAGACTGACACGCAAGATCGAGTCAACGATCTCGAAAAAAGAAAACCGCATTGGCCACCAGAAAGGTGGATCAACCGGCGGCAGGCCGGAGAAAATCACGACTACGGATGGATCGACGCACCTTTCTGGCTAAAATCGCCGGACTTCTCATCGGCGGTTGGCTCAATTCCCGTATTCCGGTTTCAGCGGAATTGTTTTTCCCACCGATCGTCGGTCCACCCCGCATCGCCCTGATCATCGATGACATCGGTTTCAATCTCAGACGGACCGAACCGTTTTTGGAAGCTGGCATTCCGATAACCTTTTCGGTCTTGCCGCGACTTTGCTGGTCCGTAGAATCGGCTCTGGCCCTTCACGACCACGGTCATGAAATCATGCTCCATCAGCCCATGGAGCCTTTCGACACCGCGTTGGACCCGGGCCCCGGGGCCATTTTTGTAAGTGATCGGCAGGAATGTATTCACCAGGTTGTTGCCGAAAATATTGCTGCCCTGCCACACCTGGTCGGCGTCAACAACCACATGGGGTCCAAATACACGCAACAGCCAAAAAAAATGGGACAAGCCCTGGACGTGGTCAAAAACTGCGGCCTGTTTTTTATAGACAGTCTGACCACCGGACATTCCACTGCTTACGCCTGTGCCCGGCAAATGGGTGTGTCGGCCAAACAACGGGATCTGTTTCTCGACAACCAGCAGGATGTCGCATCGGTCGTCCGTCAGATGCAGCGGCTTCGAATCCGCGCGCAAAAGCGCGGCAGCGCAATCGGGATCGGTCATCCGCGACGAAATACCGCCGAAGCCATCATCCGTTTTTTAGACCAGCCCGAGAGCAGGGACATCGCGTTTGTCCACATTTCACAGATGATTTAAGCCGTCCGCGATTCATTCTCCGGGGCCACAAACCACGCCTTCTTGCGATACACCAGATCCTGGCTGCGGGCGATGGGGGTGCCGGTTTTTTCATCCATCACCGTGATTTCGTATAACCCAATTCTTCCCCCCAGATGGCACTCCTTGGCTTCGGCCACCAGACGATCACCCACCTTGGACGGGTTGAGAAAGCAGATATTTACATTCAAGGCAACGGCCACCTGCCCCCGGGAATTGCTGGCGGCGGCGAAAGCCAGGTCTCCCAGGGCGAACACCAGGCCGCCGTGGGTGATCCCGTGAAAATTGGTCATCTGCGCGGTGACGGTCAGCGAGACCCGGCTGTGCCCGGGTGTCACGATCGTCACCTCCGCGCCCAGGAACCGGGCAAAGGCATCATCCTGAATGTGAGCATCAATGGCTGCTTGGCGTGTTTCATCATGCATGCGTCATCCTCCTCAGCGGCAACTGTAGCCTGGCAAAGCAGTATCGATAGGTTTATTTTTCGTTTGAAGCCTCCCCGCGGCAAGCCGCAGAAAAGCTTCCCCGTAAGGATAAACAATCGATTCTCAGTTCGCGGTTCAAGCCAAGCACGCTGTCATTGCCGCCGTTACAGGAAATGCACCGGCGGCAACCCTTCCCTCAACCGAACCGCTTCCATCAGGCCAACTGTCCCGGTCATCATGTTGTCCCCCCATGGCGCGCCGAAGCTTATGGGCAGTGCCGATGCCAGGGCCAGCCGCCGGCGGGGGCCGGTTGCCAAAATCAACTCGACCTTGTCGAAACCAAAAGCGCTGCGAATGTAGGCTCCGTGGCCGCCCTCATCCAAAACCCGCCGGTGGGATAGTTTGCCATCGGGCAAATCCCTTAGAAGCCTGTCCAGCCGTTCAGCGGTGATGTCAGTGGTGTGATACTCGAAAAAGCCGCACAGGGTGCCTTCTTCCATAGCAGCACCCACGGTGTGGGAGGTGGCGATATCAAGTACGAGAATTCGTTTTTTGCCGGCTGCCAACACATCCTTGGATGCGCCGAGGATGGCCGCCATACCCGAATCCATTACATAGACCCGATCAGTGGGCAGGGCTTGCGCTGCTTTGGCGATGGCTGCCAGACGGGTCATCTGCGGGGGGACCTGGTCGGATCGATAAAGCATGGCCTGGGGAACTGGATTTTGCGTTAGGGCCGTCGTGAACATCCGGTGCCTGAAATCCAGATGGGAGCTCCCGGGGGGCGCAGCACCGTGATCCTGGGCGCAAACAGCTACAGCATCGAATTCAAATGGAACGCCAAAGCCGTTGACAAGGTGTTGCAGCCGGCCGGTCTGAAGATCCCCGGTGTGGAAAGGGTGATACCGCGGATCATTCTGCAACCCCTCGGCCGTGGCCGCATCCACCACGCGGATGCCATGGGCGACCACTCGCCGCAGGTCGTGATGGATGGTGGCGGCGGATGGTTCCGACATCACCACCTCTGCCATTCTGGCACGATCAATCAAGGCCTGGGAGACCGGGCCGCCACCCATCTCGCACCCGGTGACCACCAGGTTTCCACGGGTTTTGCTGATCTCGTCAGCCAGTACACGCACCGGTGCCCGGGCCACCGCTTTGTAGTGAAGGTCCTGTTCGCTGTCATAGCAGAGCATGTCCAGGGTGCCTGCCCCTATATCCACCAGCAGATAGCGTCCCATGGCACCTTCCTTTAGGTCGACTTGAATTTACTGATCTGGTCTTTGAGAAATTGCTTGAAGCCGCTTCTCTCTTTATCAAAGGCCTGCTCCAGGGGGATGCGGTTGCGGTTTTCGATAAGCGTTTTAATAACGCCCAACAGCTGAGGATCGGCCTGAACGATCTGGGAGGCAATGGTTTTGGCTCGCTCCAGCAGGTGCTCCCGGGGCAAAACTTCGTTGACCAGCCCCCAGGCCAGCGCCGTGTGGGCGTATATGGGCTGGCAGGTAAAGGAGATCTGCTTGGCCCGGCGCTGACCCACGGTCTGTTGGAGCAACTGAGTCATACCCCATCCTGGATGGATACCCACGCGGGCATGGGTATCGGAGAACTGCGCATTTTCTGCGGCGATGATAAAATCGCAATTCAGGGCCAGCTCGAAGCCGCCGGTGATGGCGTGGCCGTTGACCGCACCGATGATCGGTTTTTTGCAGGCGCGCATGAGATCCGGCAGGTCGCTGCCGTCGCCGCGCGGGTTGAAGAGGTTCTCCCTGCCAATGGCCTCCAGGTCCAGGCCGGCACAAAAGGAGGGCCCGTTGCCGGTAATGATGCCGACGCCAACATCGCTTCGGCGGGCCACATCGTCCAGGGCGTTGTAAAGATGAATCAGCAGCTGCTGGTTGATGGCGTTGCGCCGCTCGGGACGGTTGAGGGTGATCAATGCTATCTGGTTTTCCACGTCTAACAGTACGGGGGGTGCCATCGCTTTTCTCCGTTCAGCTTTAAACCCAAAGCGGTGATTATGCGTCTACATCATACAAAATCGCCCCGGGAATCGTTTTCTAAGGCGTTGGCTGCCATAATTTGCCTGGGATCATCGACAATCAGTCCGTCCACCCCCATGGCCAGGATCCGACACGTGTCTATTTTTCCATCCACCGCATAGGGAAATACCCGTGCCCCCAGACCGTGAAGCGTTTCCACCTGTTGCCGGGTCACCACGCGGTAGTCCGGGTGCCACGAGAAACCCCCGATGCGCCGAAACCAGTAGATCAGGTTCTCGTCCGCAGGAACGTCCGAGAGCAGGCCTAAAGCGGCACGCGGATCCATCTTACGCAGATTTTCCAGCACCTGCCATTCGAAGCTTGAATACAAGACATCCTCACCCACCTGTTTTTCATGGACCAGGGCAAGCACCTGCCGTTCCACGGCATCTTTGGGACCATGGGCTTGGAAGGCTTCGGGCTTGATCTCGATGTTTATCAAAATGCGCCCTTTTGCCAGGTCCAACACCTGAGCCAAGGTAGGCAACCTCTCGGATTTGAACCGTGGATGGAACCAGCTGCCGGCGTCCAGTCGACTGAGCTGCTCCAGGGAAAGCGCTTTGACCGCACCGCTTCCACTTGTTGTTCGGTCCACGGTTTCGTCATGGATCACGATCAGTTGGCGATCCTTCGACAAGGTGACATCCAGTTCGATCATCGCGGCGTTGACATCAATGGCACCACCGAAGGCGGCCAGGGTATTCTCGGGATATCGGGCGCTGACACCCCGGTGTGCAATGAACAAAGGTGTTGGAAAGCAGTTGATATTCATTTATACAGTTTCTCTAAACAGGTTTCAGAACAAGTCCAAGGGCGCACCTGGTTGCAAGCCGACTGGTCCTATGCAAATGGACTGAAAGTACAGCAACAGCCATAGGAATTCAATGCAAATAAGACCTTGCACGACGCAGGCAGACTTCGGTCGCCATCTTGGAAAAGCCCACCGAACCTTTAGCCCCAGCCTGCCGAACAGCATCCCTAAACACACGGCCCAATGCAATGAAATGGATTGAACGCTTTCCCCGTGATCAAAAACAGCAGCTTCGCTATGTGCTGACCGACATCGACGACACCCTTACCGTGAACGGACGTCTGCCTGCCGTCGCCTTTGCGGCCTTGGAAGCCCTTCAACGGGGCGGTATTCGGGTTGTTCCCATCACAGGCCGTCCGGCGGGCTGGTGCGACCACATTGCCCGCATGTGGCCGGTGGACGGGCTGGTTGGGGAAAATGGCGCCTTCTATTTTCGCTACGATGGCCGGGGAAAAAAAATGATCCGACGGTACTGGAAGTCAAAAGATGAACGATGCGCCGATCGGGCTCAAGGTGACCCCCGACACCAGCGCCCACGACGGGCGCTTCGACGTCACGGTGATCAGCAGCCGCTCCCTGTGGGACCTGATCCTCGTGCTGTTCCGCATGCTGACCTGGCGCTACCGGCCCACCGAGCGCCTGCACCACTTCCAGGCCGAGAAGGTGGTGATCGCCACCGATCCGCCCGTCGCCGTGCAGATCGACGGCGAGGACCTCGGGCAGACCCCGCTGGCGGCGGAGGTCCGGCGCGGCGGCGGGCGGATCGGTGGCGATCACCACCTTCTCGGCCTGGAAGTGGTGCAGGCGCTCGGTGGGCCGGTAGCGCCAGGTC
>NZ_JAWOHB010000071.1:0-25568 GCF_046496365.1 Desulfosarcina sp. | reverse complement strand
AAAAAACCACCCATCCCAAAGAAGCGTAATCTCTCCGAAGACAATTTCATTCAGGGGACTTCAAATTTCCCTTGGGCTGAAGCGAACGAGCGTGTCATCAAATCGTTCAACCTCCGACTGCCGGAACCGCTGCACATGAAACTCCAGTACATTGCGGATAACACACCGCATAGCATCCACGGCTTTATCATGGAGGCTGTCGAAAAGGCGATCGAGGATGAGCTTGAAAGACTGATTCAATGAAGGGAGTTTCTGGCATGGGGAAAATCTTGCAAAGAATTGCCGCTTTCGTTCCAAAGGAGCGGGCTCGTTTCTTCGAGGACTTGATCTCAATGCTGGCGTCCGAAGTGGAGACGTGCTTTCCCGATCGAGCAACTCCGGGGGAACAATACGACCGGGCGATCAATAGGGTGAAGTTGCTCATCAAAGCCAAGGGTCAAATCCATGCCTATTTCAAGTTGAACCTCCGAAGCGATTTGGAACCAGAAGAGCAGGCAAAGGCTGCCTATGTCGTTGAGGCAGGGGTCGGCGATGTGGATTTTTTGAAGGGTATCGTTGCCGGGCTGGATAATGACCAAGAGATTCAAAGATGGATCAGTGACATTTTCAGCAACGTGTTGAGAAGAGTAACGTCATTATCTGGAATGAACTCGGAACGCCGTTTAGGGAGCCGTTTAGGGAGTCCCATCGAATAAAAAGATACTAAATAAAAAATACCTAATATCATTAGTAAAAAATTGATGATTTTTTGTGAAAGCCCAAAAATAAAGGGTTTACAGATGATATTCTCTGTAAACCCTTGTTATTTATGTGGTGCCGAGGAGGGGACTTGAACCCCTACGGCCGTTGGCCACTACCCCCTCAAGATAGCGTGTCTACCAGATTCCACCACCTCGGCGTATTTGTAATTTGGGTTTTACTCCGATTTCGTATCCGTTTGGGGTGCATTGTCTTCAGGCTGTGCTGGCTGTTCGATGGGCACTTGGGTGTCGGTAACCACTGACTTGGTTGTCTTGCCTCCCGATATGTAGGCCAGGGTCAAAGAGGTCAGCATGAATACGATGGCGGCCACGGTGGTTGCTTTGCTTAGAAAGGTTGACGCGCCAGTACTCCCGAACAGGGTCTGGCTTGAACCGCCGCCGAAGGCGGCGCCCATGTCGGCACCCTTGCCGGTCTGGAGCAGTACGATCATGATCAAGGCGATGCAAACAACCACATGAATGACTATCAATAGTATGGACATTGGTTATCGTCTTTTAAGGTTTTCTCAATGATTAAAAGATACCAGTTTGCTGAATGTTTCGGGATCCAAACTGGCGCCGCCGACCAATGCGCCGTCCACATCAGGCATCTCCATAAGGGCCCGGACGTTGTCCGGTTTTACGCTTCCCCCATATAAAATGCGAACGGAACTGGCAAACGGATTTCCCAACAGCTTGTCGAGCAGTGACCGGATAAACTGATGGGCCTCCTGTGCCTGCTCCCTGGTGGCGGTTTTTCCGGTCCCGATAGCCCAGACCGGTTCGTAAGCAACAACCAGGCCGGTTAGGTCATCAAAAGCAAAACCTAGTAGACCATCTCGAACCTGTTTGTCAAGCACAGAAAATGTATCCCCATTTTCACGCTGCGCCTCGGTTTCACCGATACAGAAAACCGGGATGAGCTTTGCAGAAAGGGCGGCCTGAATTTTTCGGTTGACGCCCGCATCGGTTTCACCAAACAACTGCCGACGTTCGGAGTGGCCGATGATCACGTGGCTGCAACCGGCATCCACCAGCATTTCCGATGAAATTTCACCGGTGAACGCCCCTTGTTGCTCCCAGTGAAGGTTTTGGGCCCCCACGGCGATGCGGCTGCCTTTGAGCGCCTGGGCCACCGGGTAGAGGGCGGTAAAGGGTGGGGCGATCATCACTTCGACACCCGTGACCCCGTTGATCAGGTTTTTCAACTGATTGGCAGCTTGCACAGCCTGTGAACCGGTTTTGTGCATCTTCCAATTGCCCGCAATCAAAGGCGTTCGACTGCTCATGGGTCGATTTCTCCTTCCGGTTGTTAAAGTTGCCGGCGCCGCCCGATAAGCGACTTACCAGTGCATCACAGTTGTTTGCCGATCATGGCGGCCAAGTCGACCATTCGGTTGGAGTAGCCGGTTTCATTGTCGTACCAGGAGAGTACTTTGACCATATTTTCAACAACGTAAGTGGTCGGCGCATCAACGATGGATGAAAGCGGACAGCCATTGAAATCGGTTGAGACCAAGGGCAGATCACTGTATCCCAGGATGCCTTTGAGCGCACCTTCAGCGGCCTCCTTGAGCGCTTCATTGACATCGGTTTTGGTGACGCCGGTTTTATCCACGCTGACCACCACGTCGACGATCGAGACGTTGGGGGTGGGAACGCGAATGGCCAGGCCGTTGAGTTTACCCTCCAATTCAGGAAGTACCAAGGCCACGGCTTTGGCCGCGCCGGTGGTTGTGGGGATCATGGACAAGGCGGCTGCCCGCGCCCGGCGAAGGTCTTTGTGGGGGAAGTCCAGCAGCCGTTGATCGCCGGTATAGGAGTGAATGGTCGTCATCAGCCCGCTTTTGATGCCAAAATTTTCCAGGAGTACTTTTGCCACCGGTGCCAGGCAATTGGTCGTACAGGAAGCATTGGAAATGATGTGGTGCTGCCTGGGATCATATTTATTGGCGTTGACACCCATCACGATGGTGATGTCCGGGTCTTGCGCAGGAGCGGAGATGATCACCTTGCGCGCGCCGGCGGTCAGGTGCTTGGCTGCGCTATCCCGATTCCGGAAAAGTCCGGTACACTCACACGCAACATCTACGCCGTAATCTTTCCAGGCCAGTTTTTCGGGATCCTTGATGGCTGTGTAGGCGATGGACTTACCGTTGACTTCGATGGCGCCTTCTTTGGCCTTGATCTCCACGTCAAGCCTGGCGTGGACTGAATCATATTGCAGCAGGTGGGCCATGGTCGCCGCGTCGGTCAGGTCATTGATGGCCACGACCTCGACTTCAGGATGGTTCATGGCTGCACGAAATACCACACGACCGATTCTACCAAAGCCGTTTATGCCGATTTTTATGCTCATCTTGCCCTCCTTTTAGGTTTCGCCCAATGTCAACGCACGCGCAGATGGGTATCCTTTACACCGTTCATGCCGGTGGCCATGCATTGGCCCATTTATCCTCTTTTGTTTCCCTTTAAAATGCCGCTGGCCAGGGAGATGCTTTTTTTCCCGAACGCTTCGAGACTGGCAGCCATTTCCGCGAGCGTCTGGTTTTTTCGGGCGCTGGCCGCCCGGATCAGAATAGGTAGATTGACCCCCGAGATCACCTCGATGCGGCCTTCCTCAAGGAACGAGTAGCTGAGGTTGGATGGTGTGCCCCCGAACATGTCGGTGAGGATCAGAATGCCGTCGTCACTTTTCAGTTTTTTTATGCCGTCTGCGATTTTTTTGCGCAGTTTATCCGCATTTTCGTTCAGATCGATTGACACGGCGGCCATGGCCTCAGGCCTTCCGCCAAGGATAAAATCAGCCGCCTCCAAAAGCGCATCTCCGAGCCGGCAATGGGTAACCACTAAAACGCCAATCATATCCACCTGTCTTTCATCTGGTAAATTCGTGTAAACAAACCGGATGCCTCTCTCATAACGAAGCGGATTTGTCAATGTCGCGATGGGTCAATTCAGCCATTCGACCCGATGTTGAAATGTGATCATACACCTGCCCGGCGATCACCACAGAGCGATGACGACCTCCTGTGCAGCCGATGGCAATGGTGAGGTAAGTCTTGCCTTCATTTTCATATTGGGGGATCAACGTATCCAGAAGATCAAAATATTTTTTTAAAAATAAACAGGTTTGGTCATTATTCAAGACAAAAGATCGGATTTTTTCCGTTTTTCCGCTCAAGGGCCGAAGCGATTCAACAAAATAGGGATTCTTGATAAAACGGACATCCATAACCAGGTCGGCGTAGGCCGGAAGACCGAACTTGAATCCGAAGGATATTACCTGGACCCGCATGTGGCCGTGTTCGGTGACCACGGCGGCCATTTTCCGGATAACGGCCTTAAGGTCGTGAACCGTCATATCAGACGTATCGAGGATGTGATCGGCCTTGTGGCGCAACGTGGACAGTATGGTTTTTTCTGCGAGGATGGCGTCGTGTATGTTCTTGTCTAGAGCCAGTGGATGCAGCCGTCGGGTCTGGCTGTAGCGTCTGAGCAATATCTTTTCGTTGGCCTCTAAAAAGATGATCCGAAATTGAAACCCCATGCCTTTTAAGACATTGAGTACCGATTCATGCCGGCCGATAAAATTGTTATCCCTAAGGTCCATGCCGAATACCAGGCCGGCAAACGGGTTGGCATTTTCCAGCGACAGATCCATAAAACCGGGCAAAAGGACAACCGGCATGTTGTCCACGCAATAGTAACCCAAATCCTCAAATGCAGCCAATGCGGTGCTTTTTCCGGATCCGGATCTTCCGGTGACGATGGTGATGGGGGGCCGTTTCACAGCGTGGTTCTCACATGACTATGGGGAAGACAAATGGTTTTCAAGGCACTGCATGCGGTTAAAAATCGTCATCGTACTCACTGATAATGGCGATGATGTCCTCCGGGCGGGTTGCTTTCATCATCATCTCTTTCAAGGCTTCATTTTTTAGCAGACGCGATACGCGGGCCAGGAGTTTGAGGTGCAGGTCGGTGGAGCTTTCGGGGGTGATAAGCAGAAAAAAAAGGTGGGTGGGGCGACCGTCCATGGATTCGAAATCCACGCCCTGCCTGCTTAGGCCAAACCCCAGGAGCAGGCGCTCCAATTTTTTAAGTTTTCCGTGGGGAATGCCGATCCCGCCGCCGATTCCCGTACTGCCCAACCGTTCACGATCCATCAACACCCGCATCATATCTTTGTGGTCGATTCCGGTGATTCGGGCCGCAGGGGCGACCAGCTCATTCAAAATACCGATCTTGTCCTTGGATTTCAGGTCTACCAGGATAACCTCGCTGTTGAGAACATCCAAAATTTTCATCGTTGTATCATCCGCTCGGGCGCCATAAGATCGCTGCTAGGTAAGGGGCTTGATTAATCCGTAATTTCCGTTTTTTTGACGAAAGAGCACGTTGACCGTGTCAGTCCTGGCATTGGTGAATACCAGAAAATTATCTTTGATCAGGTCCATCTGCAGCACCGCCTCATCCTCGTCCATGGGCTTGTATTCGATGTGGTGGACACTTACCCGGGGCAGGTCCGTGTCTTCATCGATCGCCTGGTCGGATGCAAGCGGGTCGGTTTTCGCTTTGGATCGGTGTGCCCTGCTTTTCTGTTTACTTTTTTTAATCTGAACTTCCAGTTTGTCCAGCACCATGTCGATGGCTGAATACATCTCCTCGGTCTCTTCCTTGCCGTTGATGGTCAACCGGTCTCCGATGATATGGATTTCAGCGCTGTGGCGGAATTTTTCAATGGACAGGACGACATTGGCTTCGGCCGGCCCATTGAAATATTTCTCCATGCGGTCCAGTTTTTCACTGACGTAGGACTTGAGGGCATCCGAGGGTTCGAGGTTTTTGAATCTAACGGATGTATTCATGTGAACAAGCCTCCTTTTTTGAAAAAACCGCTCGAACTGAACGGTCAGGCGGTTTCAGAAGTATGCTCAGCCCGTCCATGCCAAGGGGAGATGAAAACTGGACGACTGAAATTGGGGGGAAGCCATTAAAATTGCTTTCGCTTGCTGGAGGATAGAATGCCCATCATTTCCCTGTACTTGGCTACCGTTCGACGGGCGATGTCAATATTGTCCGCCTTGAGCAGGTCGGCCATCTTGCTGTCGCTGTGCGGTTTTTTGGGGTTTTCCCCTTCGATCAGTTTTTTGATTTTGGACTGCACGCTCGCCGAGGCAATATCCTCTCCATGAACCCGCTTGATGGAGCTGTTGAAAAAATATTTGAGTTCGAAAATACCCTGGGGGGTGTGGGCGTATTTATTTGTGGTCACCCGGCTGATGGTGGATTCGTGCATGCCGATGTCTTCGGCAACATCCCTGAGCACCATGGGTTTTAAATTGGCTACACCCTTATCGAAAAAGTTCCGCTGGAATTTCAGGATACTCTCCATCACTTTGTATATGGTTTTCTGGCGCTGGTGGATGCTGCGGATCAGCCAGGCAGCGGATCGCATTTTATCCCGAATGTAATCCTTGGCATTGGCGCTGACTTCGTTTTTGCGGGTAATGGCGCGCTTGTAGAAGGGGTTGACCCGAAGTTTGGGCATGCCGTCGTCGTTCAGGACGATGACAAAGTCGCCTTCGCTTTTGTAGACGTAGATATCCGGGATAATGTAATGGGGGGTCTCTTCATTGAACTGTCGTCCGGGTTTGGGTTCAAGCCCGCGGATGATACTGACTGCGGCAACGATATCCTTGAGTTTCACCTTCAGGGCCTTGCAGATGGCCTTGTAATTTTTATTTTCCAGATTCTTCAGGTGGTCGGAGATGATGTCGGTCACCAGCGTGTTTTCCAACTTCAGCAAGCGGGCCTGAAGCAGGAGACATTCCCGCAGATCTCTGGCACAAACCCCCACCGGATCGAAGGACTGCAAGGTTTCCAGGACGTCTTCCACCATCTCGATGGAAACGCCACTTTGCTCGCTGAGCTCTTCGACGGACAGCTGCAGGTAACCGTCCCGATTGAGGTTGCCGATAATCAGGCTGCCCACCTGTTTTTCGATGTCGGTGGGCGACAGCATCAGCAGTTGCCACAGGAGGTGGTCGCTGAGGGATTCCTTTGAGGCGACAAAGGCTTCGTATTGGGGCGCCTCGCGGCTTTCGGATTCGAAATTGACTTTTCCCGGCGAGTTGTACTCGTCGATGTAATTGCTCCAGTCGATCTCGTCATTGATTTTCTCATCAATAGTGACTTCCCGGGCCTCTTCGACAATGGTAGTCGTCGCCTCTTCGGGTTCACCATCCTTGGATCTGTCGGGGGTCTCCTGGATTTCCTCCAAGGTGGGATTTTCTTCGAGCTCTTGTCGGATGGTATCCACCAGCTCAAGCCGCGACAACTGCAAAAGCTTGATCGCCATTTGGAGCTGGGGCGTCATTATGAGCTGCTGGGTCAGTTTGAGTTGCTGCCTGAGTTCAATTGCCATCTTAGAGCCTGAATTCTTCTCCCAAGTATATCCGGCGGGCGATGGTGCTCGCGGCGATCTGCTCCGGTGTCCCGGTTTCAATCACCTTGCCGTCGTTTAAGATAAATGCTGAATCGCACGCACCCAAGGTGTCCCGAACATTGTGATCCGAGATCAGGATGCCGATGCGGCGGTCCTTTAAATGGGCAATGATCTTCTTGATGTCAATCACGGCCAGCGGGTCAACCCCGGCAAAGGGTTCGTCCAGCAGCATGAAGGCCGGATCGGTAGCCAGGGCCCGAGTGATTTCCAGGCGTCGGCGCTCACCACCTGAAAGCACACCCGCCTTGGAATCCGCAACATGCGATATACCCAACTCTTCCAAAAGGTTGTCGGTGCGGTCATGGCGCTGACGGCGACTCATCGGCAGGGTCTCCAGGATCACCAGGATGTTCTGCCGGACGGTGAGCTTCCTGAAAACTGAAGCCTCCTGGGGCAGATAGCCCACGCCTTTTCTTGCCCGGATATGCATGGGATATTCCGTGATATCCATATCATCGAGAAATATCCTGCCGCTATCCGGCTTGACCAGACCCACGGTCATGTAAAACGTGGTGGTCTTGCCTGCACCGTTGGGTCCCAGCAATCCGAATACCCGGCCACTCTCCACGTCCAGGCTGACCCGGTCCACCACTTTTCGGCCCCGGTAGACTTTGACCAGTTCGCGAACGGATAAAGTCGCCATTCGTAGCTTCCCCCGGGGCACATGGTTGCGTACTATTCCAGCCCTGTTTCTTCCGGCACAATTACGGCGGTAACGCGGCCGTTGGATCCACCCTCGACGGTGAAGCGCCCATCCTCCCTGTAGAAGGTGATTGTCTCCCCGGTGATGATATTGTCGCCGCTGGTTACCGATGCCCCCGGGCCGGTCAGTATCAGAACCCGCTGGGCTGTTATATATACCGCCTGCCGGGCGACGGCAAGCCTATTGTCGAATTTAATTTCCACGTTTCCCGCGGCCACGAGCTTCTCCAGGGACTGCGCCGGGGAAGCGTCATCGGGGCCGGATTTTCCCGCAAAGAAAACCTTGAGGTTGTCTGCTGTGATCAGGGTATTACCCTGACTGGCGCTGACATTCCCAATAAACTCCGCCGTGTTGTTCGTGGTGTCCGATATGAGCCGCTCGGCGGTAATTTGGATTTTTTTCGCTTCGGGTTCAGCCGCATTCGCTTGGGGTGAATCCGCAGCGGCCAGACACGATCCGACCAGACCGGGCAGCAGCGACAGGTAAAAAAATGTCGTCAGCACCAATCCGAAAGGAAGTTTAAAGCTGCAGGTCTTCACTGATGGTTCCTTCCACACCGCCTTCGAAATGGGTGATGTTCGTTTTCAGGTTCATGGCCATGCTGTCTGCGCGCAGGGTGAATGCCTGGCCGGTAATTGTCACCGGCGTGTCGGCGCGCAGTTCTCTGGTTGCCGGATCATAGGCGAGTGCGTCGGTCCGGAAGCGGTAAAGGCTGGTGTCGGCCGATACCTGTCCCGAGATATTCATGCGGCTGGAGTCTGTGAAAATCGTACCCCGGTCGGCGGTCAGGCGCACGTTGTCACCGTCGTCCATGAAAAACTCCACATCGGGCCTGGTCAGCAGCATGGTTTTGTGTTGATCCATCAAGGTGGCCGATTCCGCTTCCAGACGCCACTCCCGAATACCGTTTTTCGTTGCGGTCTGGCGGATTTTGTTCAGCTGCATGTCGGCCTCTTTCTGCACCCTGTCCAACAGGATTTCCGGATTGCGCGTTACATGGCGGTAGCCGATAAAAACGGCGATGGTGGTCCCTAAGGCCAACACGCCGACGGCCAGCAGGATTCGTTGAACCAGGCGTTTTTTTTTCATGGAAACAACCTGTGGATCAACATCTCCCAGTCGCCCCTGGCCTTGAGGATTCGTTCGCTGATTTCACGCACCGCTCCGCAGCCGCCACGTGCCCGGGTGGTTAGAACAGCCACCTGTTTCACCTGATCGTGGGCATCGCCGACGGCCATGGGCACCCCCACCCGGCGCATGATCGGCAGATCCGGAAGGTCGTCTCCGACAAAGGCCGTGTGTGCGGCGGTAACACCGGTCTCTTTCAAAATGCTTTCCAGTGCGGCAGCCTTGTCGCGGACGCCGTCCTTGAGCAGGTGAATGCCCAGATTCCTGCACCGGTGTACCAGTGCCATGGAGCGGCGGCCGGTGACGATGCCGACCTGCAGACCCGCTTCCATGAGCATGCGGATGCCCAACCCGTCGCGTACGTTAAAAACCTTCGTTTCCTGGCCGGCGTCGTTATAGATCACCTGACCGGTGGTGAGCACCCCGTCCACATCCAGCAGAATCAGTGAAATTTGTTTAAGGCGGGTGTCAATCATGGGAAACTATCAAACGGCCAGGGCGGCTTTAATGGCTTTGAGCTGGACCAGCAGGCCGGGTAACTGGTCCAGGGAGATTGAATTGGGACCGTCGCAAAGCGCCTGATCCGGTTTTTCGTGAACCTCCAGGAAAACCCCGTCGGCGCCGGCGGCAACGGCGGCCCTGGCCAGAACCGGGGCAAACTCCCGTTGACCTCCGGAACTGCTTCCGGCTCCGCCTGGAAGTTGAACACTGTGGGTGGCGTCGAAGACCACCGGGCAACCGGTCTGCTGCATGATGTGAATACCCCTGAAATCCACCACCAGGTTATTGTAGCCGAACATGACACCGCGTTCGGTAATCATGGGTTGGACGTTGGATACCGAACGAATCTTGGCGACGACATGAACCATGTCCCACGGAGCCAGAAACTGGCCTTTCTTGACATTTACCACCTTGCCGGTTTTGGCCGCCGCCAAAAGGAGGTCGGTCTGACGGCAAAGAAATGCCGGGATCTGGATGACATCGAGTATCTCGGCGGCCGTGGGGACCTCGCTGATGCGGTGAACGTCAGACAGGATCGGCACGTCGAGGGTTTCCTTAATCTTGGCCAGCACCCGCAGGCCTGCTTGGATGCCCGGCCCCCTGTAAGCGGAGATGGCCGTGCGGTTGGCCTTGTCGTAGGACGCCTTGAAGGTAAAGGGAATGCCGAGGCTGCCGGTCAGTTCCTTCAGTCGGGCGGCAATGCGCAGTGTGATCGCCTCATCTTCGATGACACAGGGTCCGCTGATCAGGAAAAAAGAACGGTCAGGTTTCATTCGATGCCGTCTTGGGTTTGAATTGCAATCATGGTTTCTTTTGTATCCTCAGGTGCTTGAAAAGTCAAGCCGTGAAAAACTTTGCCTTGATTACCGGTGGCTTAACTGGTATCGTCGCTGATTTAAAGGACAGCCAACGAACAGCTTCAAAAGGGAAGAATCCGTTGAATAAGCAACGACGCTCGCTCAAACCGATCCTGGTGGTCAGCATGGTGCTGCTGATCAGTATCCCAGCCGTGTGGCTGGCCATTATTCGTTTGGAAGGAACACCGCCCGCCCTCGAAATCGATCTCGCATCTGCTTTTATCGGTGCCGCAGGAACCATCGACGTTTCTGTTGACGATGCCGGCAGCGGTGTTCGTAGAATATGGATGGGGCTGTTGGTTGACGGTCGGGAAGTGGAAATCCTGCAGCGGACCTATCCTTCAGCCGGTTTTTTTGCCGGTGGAAAGGAAAAAACGGTGCAGGTGAATGCAGCCGTCTCACCCAAGTCTCTGGGCCTTGCCGACGGAAAGGGGGTTCTGCGGGTGGTGGTCTGGGATTACTCCCTGCGCGAGTGGGGCAAAGGCAACCGGGTCCAACTGGAAAAAGAGATCCGGATCGACACCCAGGCACCGTCCATCAATCTGATCAGCCGTGCGCACAACCTCGCCCAGGGAGGCAGCGGTGTTGCGCTCTACCGGCTTTCGGAAGACTGCCCGGTCAGCGGCGTCAATGTCGGGGATCATTTCTACCCCGGATACGCCGGTCATTTCAAAGATTCGACGATCTACATGGCTTTTTTTGCACTGGACTACCGGCAGGGCAAGGAAGCGCGGGTGGCGGTTACGGCAACCGATTTTGCCGGTAATCTGTCCACAACCGGTTTGATTCATCACATCAACACCCGTTCGTTCAGAAAAGATGCCATCAATCTTTCCGACACCTTTTTAAATGCCAAAATGCCCGATTTCGAACGCTACTTTCCCGAAGCCGCCAGCGGCAGCCGGCTCGACCTTTTCTTGAAAGTCAACCGGGAACTGCGCAGCATGGACAGCGAGGCGATTTACCAAGTTACCTCACAAACGGAAAAAGAGATTCTCTGGGACGGACCGTTTCTGCGGTTGCCACATGCGGCCAACCGGGCCAGGTTTGCCGATCAACGGACCTATTTTTACGCAGGCAAGGAGGTCGATCGCCAGGTTCACCTGGGCATCGATCTGGCATCCACGGCTCACTCCCTGGTGCCGGCGGCCAATCGCGGCAAAGTGGTCTTTGCCGGCGAACAGGGCATCTACGGCAACACCATCATACTTGACCACGGATTCGGCTTGTTCACCCTATACTCGCATTTGAGCCAAATCGATGTTGCCGATGGTCAGATGGTCGAAAAAGGGAAAATGATAGGCAAGACCGGCATAACGGGTCTTGCCGGTGGAGATCATCTGCACTTTAGCACTTTGATTCACCAGACCTACGTCAACCCGGTGGAGTGGTGGGATGATATGTGGATCAAAAACAACGTCAGCGACAAGATCGATGACGCAGGACCCCGATAGGAGCAGGCGCGGCATGGCCAGATTCAGCGTTCAGAAAACCTACCAGCAGATCAACGCCAAGATCAGGTGCGGTGATGTGGTGGTTGTCACCGCCGAAGAGATGATCGACATCGTTAAAGCCAACGGGCCTGAAGCGGCCGCCCAGCAAGTGGATGTGGTCACCACGGGCACCTTTGCGCCCATGTGTTCGTCGGGTGCCTTCATCAATTTCGGCCACTCGGTGCCGGGTACCAAAGCCGCCAAGGTGTGGATCAACAACGTACCGGCTTACGGAGGCATTGCCGCCGTGGATTGTTACATCGGGGCCACCGAACCCTGTGAAGACGACCCGCTCAACAAGGTGTATCCCGGCGAGTTCCTGTATGGCGGCGGTCATGTGCTGCAGGATCTGGTGGCGGGCAAAAAGGTGCATATCAAGGCCAGCGCCTACGGCACGGACTGTTATCCCAGCCGGGAATATGAGAAGGTCGTGACCTTGAAATCACTGCCCCAGGCAACCTTGTGCAATCCGAGAAACGCCTATCAAAATTACAACTGTGCGGTCAATTTGACCAATAAAACCGTATACACATACATGGGAGCCTTAAAACCCAGGGCAGGCAACGCCAACTTTTGTTCGGCCGGACAGTTGAGTCCGCTGTTCAACGATCCTTACTACAAAACCATCGGACTGGGAACGCGGATTTTCCTGGGCGGAGGCGTCGGGTATGTGACCTGGCACGGAACCCAGCACCGTCCCGGGGTGAACCGGGCCGAAAACGGTACACCGCTGAGTCCGGCAGGCACCTTGTGGGTGATGGGAGATATGCAGCAGATGAGTCCGGAGTGGCTGGTGGGGGTTAGCATCCAGGGGTACGGGTGCTCGCTGGCAGTGGGGCTCGGCGTCCCCATCCCGATCCTGAATGCAGAAATGGCCGGATTTACGGCGGTCTCGGATGCTGACATCTTCACCCAGATAGTGGATTACGGCAACGATTACCCCAAGGGAAAGACCAGCCGATTGGGCCAGGTCAGTTATGCGGAGCTGAAAAGTGGTTTCATCACCGTCAAAGGCAAGCAAGTTCCCACGGTTCCGCTCTCCAGCATGGTCAAGGCCCGACAGATTGCCGAAACGCTCAAAAATTGGATCTTGGCGGGTCGGTTTGAATTGGGCCAGCCTCAGTTCACGCTTCCCGCTGCCTGATGTCCAGGCAAGATGCCGGGATGCAAGGGAAACGGAATGCAAAAGACCATCCGCACCTTTATCGCCGTGCCGATCCCGAATGCGGTTGCCGTCTTTTTGCAGCAGGTGCAGTCCCAACTTCAACTCGCGGCAATGGACATCCGGTGGGTAGCGACGCAGAACATTCACCTGACCCTGAATTTTCTCGGGGATATCGATCCAAAACGGGTTCCTGCAGTTGCTGCCAAGCTGGATTCAGCCGCCGCAGCGATCGCGCCATTTGAGATCAAGGCAAGCGGCGTGGGTGTTTTCCCGAATTTGCGCCATGCCCGTGTTTTATGGGTGGGCCTGGCGGGTGAAATCGAACCGTTGAAAGCACTTCAGGCGACCCTCGAATCCAGTCTGAATTCGGTTGCTTGCAAGAGGGAACCCCGGGATTTCCGTGCACACCTGACCATTGGCCGGACCCGGCGGCGTATGGATGTGCAAACGCTTGGTGCAGCGCTGGAATCCATGCGTGCGGCCAGATCCGATTCGTTTCGGGTGGATCGACTGACGCTGTTTCAAAGCAAGCTGAAATCTGCAGGGGCCGAGTACATCCCGCTGCACACGTCGCGGCTGTCGGATGCGTAAGACCTGCTGCGGATGCATGCATATGGTTTGACATGTGAGCGTGAGCCTGTTTCCCGCCATGTGCGGCGGGGCTGGCGGGCGAACGTGAATCCCGCAGATTGAACCGCGGCAGGGGGCGGGCAGTCGTGATCGCCGCCTTCCCGGGGATTGCCATGGGAGGTTTCAATGAAGATTTTTCACCCGGTTAAAAAAAAGGGAGGCATGCATGACCATTTCACCGGATAAAGCCAAGGCTGTAGATTCCGCCATGGGCCAGATCGAACGTCAGTTCGGCAAGGGCGCGATCATGAAGCTGGGGGCGCGCCCCGTCAGCAATATTCCCGTGATCTCAAGCGGGTCGATCGAACTCGATCGCGCCCTGGGCATCGGCGGGCTGCCCCGTGGCCGCGTCATTGAAATATTCGGCCCCGAATCTTCAGGAAAAACGACCCTGGCCCTTCACGCCGTGGCCAATGCGCAAAAGCAGGGGGGCATTGCGGCTTTTATCGATGCCGAACATGCCCTGGATACCGTCTATGCACGCAAGTTGGGGGTAAACTGTGATGAACTGCTGGTTTCACAGCCGGACACCGGCGAGCAGGCCCTGGAGATCGCCGACATGCTGGTGCGCAGCGGCGCTATCGACGTGATGGTGATCGACAGCGTGGCGGCCCTGGTTCCCCGGGCGGAGATCGAGGGAGAGATGGGGGATTCACACATGGGACTCCAGGCCCGGCTTATGTCCCAGGCGCTCAGAAAACTGACCGGCACCATCGGCAAGACCATGACCTCGGTGATTTTCATCAACCAGATCCGGATGAAGATCGGTGTCATGTTTGGCAATCCGGAGACCACCACCGGCGGCAATGCACTGAAATTTTATGCGTCTGTCCGGTTGGACATCCGGCGTATCGGCGCAATCAAGGATGGTCAGGAAGCAGTTGGCAACCGGACACGGGTCAAAGTGGTCAAAAACAAAATGGCCCCTCCCTTTAAAGAGGCAGAATTCGACATCATGTACGGGGAGGGCATTTCCCGGTCAGGAGACCTGCTGGACGTGGGGGTCAACGCAGGCATCATCGAAAAAAGCGGTTCCTGGTATTCATACAATGGCGAGCGCATCGGCCAGGGCCGCGAGAACGTTAAAAAATTTTTCCAGGACAATCCCGATCTCTTCGACGCTGTGGATGTGAAGGTGCGTGAGTCGGTGGGCCTGCTGCAGCCGGACACGAAATCGAAAACGGAAAAAACAGACAAGCAATAGGCGCTGACCCGATACGGCCGTGGGGGGGTCCGGGTACCGTGGGCGCGCATTCAGGAGATGGTTATGACCGGCAACGAGATTCGACAGCTGTACCTTGATTATTTTAACAAACACGGCCACCGCGTGGTCCGCAGTTCTTCCTTGGTTCCCCAGGACGATCCGACGCTGCTGTTTACCAATGCCGGCATGGTTCAGTTCAAGCGCACCTTTCTCGGTGAGGAGAAGCGCGATTATGTCCGCGCCGTCACCTCCCAGAAGTGTGTCCGGGCCGGCGGAAAACACAACGATTTGGAAAATGTGGGTTATACCGCCCGGCACCATACGTTTTTCGAGATGCTGGGCAACTTCTCCTTTGGGGACTACTTCAAGGAAAAAGCGGTTGACTTTGCCTGGGATCTTTTGACCAACGGTTACCGATTGCCGGCCGATAAGCTCTGGGCTTCGGTCTATCTGGATGATGACGAGGCCTTTGATCTCTGGCACAAGCGCATCGGCATCCCTGAATCGCGCATGGTCCGGCTGGGTGAGGAGGAGAACTTCTGGGCCATGGGCGACACCGGTCCTTGCGGCCCCTGCAGTGAAATCCACCTGGACCGGGGTGCAGCGCATGGCTGCGGGCGGCCGGACTGCGATGTGGCCTGCGACTGCGATCGGTTTCTGGAAATCTGGAACCTGGTCTTCATGCAGTTCAACCGCGATGCCTCGGGCGCCATGACCCCTTTGCCCAAACCCAGCATCGATACGGGCCTGGGGTTGGAGCGCATGGCCTCAGTGATCCAGAACGTGAACACCAATTTTGACACGGACCTGATCTTCCCCATCATACAGCGCACCGAAACGCTGGCCGGGAAGGCCTACGGGCAAAGCAATGCCGACGACGTGGCCATGAAGGTGATCGCCGACCACAGTCGCGCCGCAGCCTTTCTGATCGGTGACGGGGTGCTGCCGTCAAATGAGGGCAGGGGATATGTACTGCGGCGGATCATGCGGCGGGCCATCCGGTATGGCCGCAACATCGGCCTGAAAAAACCTTTTCTGCACGAAACCGCCCGGGTGGTGTTTGACATCATGGCGCCGGCCTACCCGGATCTCAAGGCCGCATCCGCCTTCATCACCAACGTCATCGAAAACGAAGAGGTCCGCTTTTCGGAAACCCTGGACAACGGATTGCGGGTGCTCACCGAAAGCCTGGCGGAGATCCGGGCAACGGGCGCCACCCGGGTTCCCGGCGACCTGATCTTCAAACTATACGACACCTTCGGGTTTCCCGCGGATATCGTGCGCGACATGGTGCGCGACGAGGGGCTGACCCTGGATACCGACGGGTTTGAACGGCGCATGGACGAACAGCGCAGACAATCCCGTACCAAAGTCGAATTTACAGGCATATCCGATGCCTACCGCCATTTGAGCGCTTCGGGTGAGAAACCCGAGTTCGTGGGTTACGGTGCTTTGGCCTGTGAAGCGCGCGTGGTGCTGGTGGTCAAAGACAGCCGGAGCGTGTCGGCAGCCGATGCACCGGCCACGGTTGAAGTGGTGACAACGGCGACTCCTTTTTACGGTGAAGCCGGTGGACAGGTGGGCGACCGCGGGACCATTTCAGCACCGGGTATGGAGATGATCGTAACGGACACGGTCAAGGATCCCACCGGCATCATTATTCACAAAGGGCGATTGCAGAGCGGCCGTCTGGAAAACGGCCAGACGGTCATGCTGAGCGTGGACGGCGACCGTCGGGCAGACGTGGCACGCAACCACACAGCCACACACATCCTGCACGCGGCCCTGCGCCGGGAACTGGGAGACCACGTGAAGCAGGCCGGATCCCTGGTTGCACCGGAGCGGCTCCGTTTTGACTTTACCCATTTTTCCCCGATTGATCCGGATGCACTCGAGCGCATCGAAATCTTCGTCAACCATCGCATCCGCCAGAATGCGCCCGTGGCGGTGGAGGAGATGGATATGGAGCAGGCCATGCAATCCGGTGCTACGGCCTTGTTCGAGGAAAAATACGGTGACCGGGTGCGTGTCGTAACGCTGGATACCTTCAGCCGCGAGCTATGCGGTGGCACCCATACCGGCCGTACCGGCAACATCGGCCTGTTCAAAATTCTTTCCGAAGCCGGTGTGGCCTCCGGCGTGCGACGAATTGAAGCCCTGACCGGCCTTGCCGCATTGGAACATGTTCAGAAAACCAGCCGGATTCTCCAGCAGTTGAGTCATCTGGTAAAGGATAGACCCGACAGCCTGGTTAAACGCGTCGAATCGGTGATGGTTTGGTTGAAAAGCATGGAAAAAGAGAATCAGCAGCTCAAGACCAAAATGGCTGAACTGCAGGCTGACAGCAGCGGCGAGCAGGCGGTTACGATCAACGGTGTCAGCGCCATTATTCACCAGGTGACCGTTGACCAGCCCTCCGCCCTTCGGGAGTTGGCCGATCGATTCAAGGACCGCATCGGCTCGGGTGTTGTTGTTCTGGGTTGTGAAACCGAGGGCAAGGTTCTGCTGATCGTCGTTGTGACCCAAGATCTGCTTGGCCGTTTCCATGCGGGTAAAATGATTAAACCGATTGCCGCCCAAGTGGGCGGCGGCGGCGGTGGAAGGCCCGATATGGCCCAGGCCGGTGGCACGCAGCCCCAGCACCTGGGACGGGCGCTCGAAACTGCCCGTGAACTGATTCGGCAGGGATAGTCAGCCGACTAATTCCGTGCAGACAGCACCCCAGAAAGGCCTGCGGTGGTCATGGCCGGGCGGGTGTCTCTTTTTGCGGTGTGAGCCTGTTTGCGCAGGCAGTGGCGCATTGACAGGCTCCAGCGTCAACCGTTTTCCTTGAGTGCCACTTCAATCACCAACTGCCCTTTGCCTGTTATGCAGGGGATGACAATGATGGGCAAGCCGGAAGGATAGGAGACCTTGTGCTTGCCGACCACCACGCTGGGAACACTGATCGACGTGCCGGCTGACGGAAAGTCGGTTTTGGCGTTGCCGGCGATCATGTTGGCAATTTCTCCGATGGCGTCGGTGCAGTCGTCATCCAGTTCTGTGACCGCTTCTCCGACAAGCGCCGATACCAGCTCAAGGGCGACCGCTTTGGAGAGGTTGATCACCACGCAACCGGTCACCGTTCCGGAAAGGCCGATAATGCTGCTGATTTCATATCCCGGCAGTCCCCCTTTTTTAAGGCTGGGTTTGCCCAGCTTGAAGGGAACATCGATCATGGTGTTAAACAGCTTTTTGACCGCATTGATAAATGGATTGATGTACTTGACGTCCATTCTTCACCTGTCAGAAGGTTGATGAACTGGTAAAAAGTCGATTCAACGGCATCCGGCCGGAACGATGCACCGGTCAATACAGGCTTATCATCGGTTATTTTCCCGCCAACTTGAGCCCCCCGATGCCTGCAAAAAATCAAATTGACGGGCAAGGCGGATCTCCAACGGCCGATGCTAAGCCTTGAGCACGTCGATCATGCTATACACCCGGCCCGTTTCCTCCAGTTTCAGTCTCTGATCCAGATAGCAGACCGCATCCATGGTGCCTTCCGCATAGATGTCACGACCGTTCACATTGTGTTGAAATTCAAAGACCACGGTTTTGTCGGGTGAGGTCAGTCGATAGGTGTGCCACCCATGACCCGACAGGTAGGCCTCGGGAATTTTCCATTTTTCGCGCTGAACCACTGGGTTGCGTTCCATGGTAATCTGTTCCGGCGAGAAATCGACGCCCATGCGGCCAAAATAGGAAACCATGGCCTTGGCCGTGCCGCTGGTATCCGCTTTACCGGCCTGGTGGCTCTCCCGGACAGTCAACTGGTAGCCCTTGAAAATACCGGGAAAGTGGTCGGCAGCGTATTCCATCATGGCCTGAAACCCGACGATCTGTTTGGCCATATTGGGTGCGATGACAGCGCAGACGGCTGATGCGGCAACCACCCGGGTCAGTTTTTCCCGATCTCCGCCGGTGGTTCCCATAACAAAGGGCAGCCCCCGTTGGCAGTAGAATACGGCATTGTCGTTGACGGCCGATGGGTGGGTAAAGTCCACACTGATGAAACTCCCGTATCGGCTGACGATGGCGTCCATTTTTTTCCCCCGATCGGTCGGTTTGATGAGTTCGATGACAGTGCCCTTGACGGTGACCTGGTCAACTGTGATTTCAGGGCCGGTGAGGGCATGGGGTATCAGCATGACCCGGTTGTCGCTCAAGGCATGGCTGGCGATGGTGGTGGCCACGTTGCCTGGCAGGCCGTTGATCATTATTTGGATGGGCTGCATTTTTTAAGATCCTTTTTGGGTTGAGTCTTCCACTGGCTGTAAAGGGGACCGAAAACCTCCGGCTACCCCGAACCGATTTTTTCGGCAATGCGGGTCAGTTTGGGCAGCGGCCGGCAATCGGCCGATCGGATGTTGCCGACCAGCATGGCTGCAGCAGCAGGAATCCATCGTTCGAAACCCATTTTCCGTTTGACCCGGCTCAAGAACCCGAAAGCCCCCAGTATTTGAAGGTTGCGGGTGACGGCGCAATAGCGGAAGCCGCGGATGAACGTGTCCGGGTCGCTTTTTAAACGGTCGGACGCCTGGTGGGCGGCATAACCCAACAACCGCTCTTGCAGCGGCTGATCCAGGCCGGCATAGGGATCAATCAGCAGGGCGGCAAGGTCGTATTGAACCGGCCCGTATCGCGCCCCCTGAAAGTCGATGAGATAGTGCCGGTCATCCCGGAGCATGATGTTGCGGGATTGGAAATCACGGTGTATCAACCCGCTGACGCCATGGTCGATGGTGCATCGGGCCAGGTGTTCGAACTCCGCGGTCAGGCTATCATGGGCGACCGTCATGTTCAGGTAACCGTTTAAAAAAGCGTCCACAAAATAACGGCACTCCTTTTCAAGGATCAGTGCCGCATCGTAAGCCCGGGTCTGGCAGGTCCAGTCCGGATTGAAGCCCTCGAGCGCCTTTTCGGTCAGGTCCAGCAGCGTATCGATGATTGTCTGGTAAAGTCTTTCGATGCGGCTTCCATGGGGCTTTTGTTGAAGCACCTGCTGCAGATGGCAGTCTCCCAGGTCTTCCAAAAACACCAGGCCGCTGAATCCGTCATGGGTGTGGATGCGGGGTACGGGCAAGCCGCAGTGAAAGAGATGCGCACCAATCCTGACAAATGCATTGACTTCGCTGCCCGCCGGTGCGGTGGTGATGCCGTGGTCGGCCAGGATGAGCCGGTGCGGGCCGGCTGTCAGTCGGAACCAACCGCGGTCGGAACCGTCGCCGGACAAACGGCGACGGACAATGTCAGGGGTCTGGCAGTCGCCAAAGGCCGATCGGAACGCCTCAGGTGCCAGGGCATCTGCAGCCGCATCGCGGTAACCGTCGGGGCTGCCAATGTCCTGCCAGTAATGATTCCGGACCACCTGGGCATTGATGGGTCTGCCTTCGTCGAGCATCTGACGGTAAACGTGGATGATGTCGCTGAACCCGCTGCCTGGAATGCGGTCGAGGATGCGGATGTCCATGACGTGAATGCCGGTAAAGGCCATTTTACGATGGGGGCTTTGGTTCGTTGGACGGTCGACCCGCTCGAACCCGGTAATTTGGTTTTGCTCATCCACCCCTACCTGGTTAAAGGCAGGGCGGTCATGCATGACCAGGGTCACCTGGGCGCCATCCAGCTTGTGGCGCCGGTAGACGTCAGCCAGATCGATGTCGGTGACAATATCCGCATTGACGACCATGAACGGATCGTCATCCCAAAAGTGTGCCAGGCGGCGGATGGCACCGCCGGTTCCCAGGATCTCCGGCTCATGGCTCACGGTCAGGGGCACGCCAAAATCGTTTTCTGCCAGGTAGGACGCGATCAGATGGGACAGATGGTGGGTATTCACGGCAATAGCAGTGCAGCCACCCCGAATCAGGTGGGTGATCATGCGGCCCAGCACCGGTATGCCGGCAACCGGGAACAAGGCTTTCGGGAGGGTTCGGGTGTGGGGTGCCAACCGGGTTCCAAAGCCGGCTGCCAGGATCAGCGCTTTCATTGGTTCAACAGATTCAGGTAGGCCTGGATGACCGTTTCAAAATGAGCGATCTGGGGCTCGTCTTCATGACTGCGGATCCCATTGGCGGAAAAATAGTTCAGACCGTTGGTATAGTTGATTTTGGAGGTTGACTCCACCAGTTCGATTTCTTTGTTTTTAAGCATATGAAGACCCAGGTTCTGAATTTTTTTCAGTTTATCCTTCGTCTCCAGGTTTTGTTTCCGGTTGGTTCGGAAAAAGTGAAGCACCACCCGGTAGGATTCGAAGTAGGGTTTCAAAAAAGCGGCAAATAGTTTTAGTTTCCGATAACCTGCGGAGGTAATCTGGTAACTGTCGGGGATGGTCTGGTGAGGCATGAGCATCGCATCATCGATGAATGATTTGATGGTTTTTCTGACAAAATGAACCGGGGGCCGATCCAGATCGAAGGCGAATTCATATTTGAAGAAGTCCTGGAAATACTGGTACTGGTTGTGTAGATCGGTGGCGCTGAACTGGAAGGCATCCTTTTTGATGATCGCCAATGCGGTGAAGGCAGCCGGCACAAAATAGGAAATGCAGTTATTCTTGTAAAATTCAAGTAGTGTGCGCTTGGCGGCATTGACGGTGAAACTGGCCTGTTCTTCAGGCAAATCCTTGTCGCCGGGCGCTTTTTCAAGCAGTTTGCGCGACAGGTAGCGTTCGATGGCAAATTCCATGGCACTGTCAGGGTTGAGCGTGATGGTGTCGGCAAGCTTGGCATTCTGGGATAGAGCGAAGGCCAGGTAGGTGTTCACCGCATCCATTAACTCCTCCTGGGTGAAACGGGGCTTGGAAATGTTCAAGATGGCGGCGGCTACCATTGCGTGTGGTGTAATCACCGTTTGTTTGTCGATGGCATTGATGATGCGCCAGCCCAGATTCCGGCACAAGGCGTTGATATCTTTTTGGGCCATGCGGTCCAGCGGCTCGGTGGTGTCCGCCAATTGATCCCGGGTGGAAATGGGGTCGTGGAAGTTAATATAGATCTTCCCGTAGCGTTTTTTCAGGAAACGCCGGGCGCGGATAACCTGGCTGAGGTTCTCATTCTCCTTTTTGCCGCCCGCCACTTCCTGAATATAGGCTTGTTCCTCGATAATCCGGTCATAGCCGATGTAAACGGGAACAAAGATCATGTCTTTGCAGGCGCCATTGCGATAGGCATCCAGCAGGATGGAGATCAGACCCAGTTTAGGCATGAGCAGTTTGCCGGAGCGGCTTCTGCCACCTTCGATAAACAATTCGATGTTGAATCCTTCTTCCAACAGCTTGTGGATATAAGCGGAGAAGACACGTGAATAAAGCACCGCCCCCCTGAACGTCCGACGCAGGAAAAAGGCACCGCAGCTCCGGAAGATCGGGCCCAGCGGCCAAAAGGAGAGATTTTTTCCGGCGGCGACATGGGGGCAGGGCATGTTGTTGTGGTAGAGTACGTAGGAAAGGATCAAATAATCGAAATGGCTTTTGTGGCAGGGAATGAGAATCAGCGGCGCTTGCATGGACATGGCCTTGACACGGGCCAGACCGGCTTTGTCAATGACAGCCCCGTCGAACATGGAGTTGATGATCCACCCCACCACCGAGGACATGACGCGGATGACGGCCGGACTGTAGCGTGCGGCAATTTCATCCAGGTATCCATCTGCTTTTTTCCTGATACTGTAAATCGATTCCTGTCGCGAAGCCGCATGTCTTTTAATGAAAGACTGCATCCGATCGCTGGTGAGAATAGATTCTTTGAGCTCTTCGTTGGATTTCAAGACGGGACCGGTGATGCTCTGTCGGTGGCGGTTGTGCTGGAACAGCAGCTGGCGCCGCAATTTAAGGGCCTGGAAATTGATGCTCTCGTCTGTATGCACCGACTGGCTGAGCCACTGCTGCAGGTTCAGCGGAGGGGAAAGTTCAACAAAGATTTTTCCGGGATACCGGATCAGCGTGACAAGCTTTCTAAACATCCCCGGACGGTGTGAGGTGCCAAAAAACAGGTCAAACAGGCTCGGAACCGCAGGCAGCGGCTTTTTACCGAAAAACATCAGTTGCGGAACCAGATAGATGGGGCGGTCGATCCGCTTTTGCACCTCAATGAGGTAGCCAAGCGGATCGTTTTTCTCCTTGACGAACCGTCGGTAAAACCCTTTTTTCTCAACCAGGGCTAGCGTGGCACAACCCGAAGAGAGAAGGGCGCGTTGGTAGTAATCGCTTCGATAGGGGTTATGAATTCGGCGCTCCGCAAACAGTTCATCGAGGTAGGCGAGGCAGATGCGGAACACCCGCGAAAGGGGTTGCCATAAAAAAGAGCCCGAATCGAAAACCAGTTCAGGTATCGGCAGGCTGAGCTGACGGTAGCGGGTATGGGCAAAGAGAAATTCGAAGTGGCTTTTATACTTGGTTGTGTAGACGACAATGGCCTTATCGGGGATGTTTTTAAGGATGTCCGCCTGTTCGGCGCCCATAAAAACGCCCGAAACCAGACGCTTCAGGAAGGCACTTGAAAGCGTTCCGGTGGGTGAGGGCAGAAAACAGAAATAGTGATCGTGTGAATTTTTCAGCAGGCGGTCAATCCACCTGCGAACCTTCAGCCCAATGGGAGAACCCGGATTATTTATTTGATTATTCATAATTTTAGAATGTTAGATTCCAAAAGGATAAAACATGGATGACACAAAAAAATAACAGAAGCCTGGCCCCATTGCAACGCCATATTCAGCGCAGAAAAATATACTTGCGCTGGTCTGGCTTCTATGTTATTGCCAATAGACTTGATGGCGCCATTTCAGATGCGCTATCTAATTGAAATCCCATTAATATTTTAAAATATGCCCATCGTTCGGCAAATGCCGGAGAAAACGAAGCGCGTGGCCGATCGGGCAAATCTTCGCAGGGGCATCCACACGGATGGCCGATGAAGTCATTTTCAATCAGTCTAACTTAAATTGTTCAAGAAGGAGGATGATTCTCTATGAAAACGTTAATTGGTGGAGCGGTTGCAGCGGTTCTCGGTCTGATCGGCCTGTCGGTATGGTTCGGTGAATTTCTACAGCTGCTGGCCGGTGCGCTTCCGGTGATGCTCCTGCTCGGCGGTGGCCTGGCGCTCTATCTGGGGTTTGATGAGCTCAAGGATACATGGAAAAAAGACGACAGCACGACCGATGATTCCGGTGCCGATGAGGATGCCGAAAAGTACAAAAAAGAGATTGACGAGCTTAAAAAAGAGATCGAGACGCTGAAATCCGATAAGTAATTCCACCTCTCCCCGAATTTGAATATGCTGCCCCGATCGGCCTGCTGATCGGGGCTTTTGCGCTTGGGGTACGTCCACCTCCCCCCTGCCGTTGGGATCAAGATTACCTGTAAAACCGAATACCTTTGCTGATGCGCATAAAGTCGGATAGCTGGGCTTCCCATTTTGAACGTATGCGCGCCAACGGCGTGCCGGCTTCAATCGCTTTACGGAGCCGGCGGTCACCTAAAATCAGGTCCATGGGCAGACGCTCGTATTCATACTCATAGGGCGGTTGTTTGTAGGTAAACCGGTCGGGGTGGGCGTGAAAAACAGCCTGGTAGAGACCCACAGAGAGTGCGTAGGACGAATAGACCGCCGGGTCGGTGACATGGATCTGGAACCCTCGGCACGACTGCCCCGTCCACTTGTTGGCGGTGGGTTCAAATTCAACCGGTCTGAGTACGACACCGGCCAGAAGGTCGGCATCGATTCGTTCAAGCAGATGTTCGGGAGACAAAAACGGTGCGCCGAAGATTTCGAAGGGCTGGGTGGTTCCCCGACCTTCTGAGATGTTGGTTCCTTCCCAGATCACCTGGCCCGGATAGACCATGGCCGAGGCCGGTGTAGGCAGATTGGGCGACGGCGGCACCCAAGGCAGACCGGTCTGGCTGAAGGTCATCTCTCTCTCCCATCCCTGCATGAGAACAACGTCCAGGTCGCAACCGATGCCGAAGTGGGTGTTGAAAAGGACGGCAAGCTCCCCGATGGTCAATCCATGGCGCATGGGAATGGGGTAGCGACCCACGAAAGACGAACACGCGGGGGTCAGCAGATTTCCTTCCAGGCGAAGGCCTCCCAGGGGGTTGGGTCGATCCAGGACAATAATCTTTTTGCCATAAAGCCGTGCCGCTTCCATGCAGTATGAGAGGGTATAGATAAACGTATAGACCCGGGTGCCCACATCCTGAAGGTCTACCAGCAAAATGTCTATGGGGTCCATCATGGCTCGGGTGGGAACACGGGTATCTCCGTACAGGGAAAACACCGGCAGGCCGGTAACCGGATCCAGCCGGTCGCCGGATTCGATCATGTTGTCCTGTCTTTCAGCATAAAATCCATGCTGGGGGGAGTACAGGGCTTTTAACTGACCCGGGAAGACCTGTCGAATCCGTTCGCGGGCATGGGTGAAGTTGCCGTCCACCGATGCCGGATTACACAGCAGTCCCATGCGCTGGTGCTTCAATGATCGGGGCGCTGATTCTGATAAAACGCTTAGACCCGTTTTTACCGCTGTCATTGGGATCATTCCTTGATGAACTGGTAAACAGTCGATTATCGGACGGCGCCGTCTTCCTTGGCTGATG
>NZ_JAWOHB010000099.1:0-87378 GCF_046496365.1 Desulfosarcina sp. | reverse complement strand
TTTTCGGTGGTTTCCCAGTCGATGCAGGCGTCGGTGATGGAGACCCCATATTGCAGGGTTTCCAGATTACCGCTGTTCGGCTGACTCCCCGCATTCAGGTTGCTCTCCAACATCATACCGATGATGCTGGCGTTGCCGTCGATACGCTGATTGATGACATCCTGCCACACCGATGCCTGCCGGGTGTGGTTTTTTCTGGAATTGTCGTGGGAACAGTCCACCATGATCGCCTGGGCCAATCCCTTGGCTTCCAGCATGGCCCGTGCTTCATGGATGCTGACGCTATCGTAGTTGGGCCTGGATCCACCGCGCAGCACCATATGCGCGTGGGGGTTGCCGGTGGTTTTGACGATACAGGTCTGCCCGTCCGGGTCGATGCCCAAAAAATGCTGGGGAGATGCGGCGGTTATCATGGCGTTGATGGCCGTGGACAGGTCTCCATCCGTACAATTCTTGAACCCCACGGGCATGGAAAGACCGCTGGCCATTTCACGGTGGGTCTGGGATTCGGTGGTTCGGGCACCGACGGCGGCCCAGCATATCAGTCCGGCAATATACTGGGGCACAATGGGGTCGAGCATCTCCGTGGCGGTTGGGATTTCCATTGCGGTGATCTGCATCAGCAGGCTGCGGGCCTTGCGGAGTCCGGTGTTGATGTCATAGCTGCCGTTCAACCAGGGGTCGTTGATCAACCCCTTCCAACCCACATTGGTGCGCGGCTTTTCAAAGTAGACCCGCATCACCAGTTGCATGGTCCCGGCAACCCGCTCATTTAGCCCCTTAAGCCTCCGGGCATAGTCCAGGGCGGCCACCTCGTCGTGGATGGAACAGGGCCCGGTGATCACCAGCAGCCGCGGATCCTTTCTGTCCAGGATATTTGAGATGGCCCGGCGTCCCTCCACAACGGTGTGGAGGGACGTTGCATTCATCGGCAGCTGCTCCTTCAGCTGGGACGGTGAAATGAGCGGATCGAACTTTTCCACCCGGATGTCATTGGTCATTTCCATCACTGATTTTCCTTTCCGGTCCATAATGGGTTTTTATGGGTAGGACGCACAAAACGAAAAAAAAAGCCGCCGGCGGTTGCGCCTGCGGCTCTTGCTATTTCCTGGTTGTCACGGGTTCAGCAGACCACAGGCGCACCTCGGCGGCAATAAAAATAAAAACCGAAATAAGTAGCGTGGATGGCTGCTCCGCTGGGCATGATCAAGACTGCCTTTCTATCCAACTGCCCTGCTCGTAACACAGGGTATCGGAAGATGCAAACAGAAACAATGGCAGCAGCCGATCAAATGGTCGGCCGCTGCCATTGTCAATCGCACAGTTCAAACAGGGCTGCAGCGCCCATGCCGCCGCCGATGCACATGGACTCCACACCGTATTTCACGCCTTTGCGCTGCATGTTGGCCAGCAGCGTGGCGCACAGCTTGGCACCGGTGCATCCCAGCGGGTGGCCAAGCGCGATGGCCCCACCGTTGATGTTGATGCGGTCCATCTGATCTTCGATGCCAATGGTCCGGATGCTGTAAAGCGCTTGTGAAGCGAAGGCCTCATTGATCTCCCACAGCCCGATATCACTGGTCTTCATTCCGGCCAGCTTCAGCAGTTTGGGAATGGCCAATGCCGGGCCGACGCCCATTTCGTCTGGTTCACAGCCGACCGTGGTATACATGTTCAACTTGGCAATGGGTTTGAGGCCATATTTTTCCACCGCCTCGGCGCTGGCAATCATGGTTGCCGCCGCACCATCCGTGGTCTGGGATGAGTTGCCCGCAGTAACCGAACCGTTGACCGCAAAAACGGCCCGCAGTTTGGCCAGACCTTCTATGGTGGTGGTATCGCGAACACCGTCATCGAATTCTTGAATAAACGTCTCCCGCTTGTAGGTGCCGTTTTCCTGGAGCACATACTTGGCTGCCGGCGTGGGTACGATCTCGGTGAACAGCCCCTCTTTCTGGGCCCTGGCCGCCTTCATTTGAGATTCGTAGGCAAAGGCGTCCTGGTCTTCACGGGTCACCTTGTAGCGATTGGCCACATTTTCAGCCGTGATGCCCATGGACGCGTAAAGATCGGCGTGGGCTTTGGCATGCTCAGGGTGAGGGCGAGGCAGGTTGCCGCCCATGGGCACGAATGTCATGGACTCCACACCGCCGCCCATGGTCACCTCAGACCATCCGGCCATGACCCGCAGCGAGGCCAGGGCGATGGCTTCCAGGCCTGAGGAACAGAAGCGGTTGACCGTGGCACCGGATACGCTAATTGGAAAACCAGCTATCTGGGTGACCAGCCGGCCGATATTTAATCCCTGCTCCGCTTCGGGAAAGGAGCAGCCGATCATGACATCGTCGATGTCCTTGGGTTCGAGGCCGCCGGTTTTTTCAACCGCCGCCTTCATAATGAAAGCCAGCAGATCTTCCGGTCGGGTATCTTTAAGGGCTCCCTTGCCTCTGCGGCATCCAGGGGTCCTGACGGACGATACGATATATGCATCTCTCATGGAATAGTCCTCCTTTACTTACGGCAATCGGGTGGATTAGTTGCGCAGCGGCTTGCCGGTGGTCAGCATGTGCTCGACGCGGGCCACGGTCTTTTCCTGTTTCCAGAAATCGACGAACGCCTCTCTCTCCAGGTTGAGGATGGTCTCTTCCTCGACGGCACTGTTGGTGCGGACGTCACCGCCGCTGATCACATAAGCGATCCGTTTGGCCAGAAACGCATCGTATTCACTGACAAATTTCGCGGACTGCATGTTGAACAACTCCGCATCGATCATACCCTGGGCTGCGGTACCGAACACCTGGATGGGGCGTTTGACCGGTGGCGCATACCCTTCGTCCACCATTTTGAGCACCTCTTTCTTGGCTTCACCGATGAGGTGGTCCCGGTTGAAAACGATGCGGTCCTGAGGACCAAGGAACCCGTTGGCCCGGGCTTCGGCGGCAGACATGGAGACCTTGGCCATGGCGATGGCCATGAAGGTGGGGATAAAGAATTTGGCCAGATCCACTTCGGTGACCGGCTCGGGGATCGTGCTGGTCATTTTTTTCCACAGATTCAAGCATCCGCCGCCGCCGGGCAGCAGACCTACGCCGATCTCGACCAGGCCCATGTAAAGTTCACTGTGGGCAACGATCTTGTCCGCGGCGCCCAGACACACTTCGCAGCCACCACCCAGCGTCATGCCGTAGGGTGCTGCCACCACCGGAAAACTGGCATAGCGAACCTTCTGCATCCCGGCCTGCGCTTTTTTCAGAAACGCATCGATTTCGGCGTACTGGCCTGCTTTGGCCAGTCCGGCCATGAAGGCCAGGTCACCACCAGCGGAAAATGCACCGGGCAAGCCCCCCGCCTGATTGCCGATCACCAGACCCGCACCGTTGACGTCCACATGCTCGAGCGCTTCGGCCATGAAATCGACGATCTCACCATTGATGGCGTTCATCTTGGTGTGGAATTCAAGGCAGTAAACATCGTCACCAATGTCTACCAGGGAGGCGGATTTGCATGTTTTAACGGTCTTGTTGTCGGCCTTTAGTCCGGCCAGTGAGACAATGTTGGCATTTGTTTTTATCAGCTGGTAGGTCCCGGTTGAGAAATCGTAGAAATAGGGTTTGCCGTTTTCCAGTTTGTAGAAGCTGTCATAACCGGTCGCCAACATGGATTTTACAGCGTCGGCAACAATGAACCCGTCGGCCTCCATTTTGGCAACGGCAGCCTTCACCCCAATGGCATCCCAGGTTTCAAAAGGGCCCATCTCAAAGTTGAAACCCCATTTCATGGCATTGTCGATCTCTACAATCGTATCGGAAATTTCGGGAATACGGTTGGCGGCGTAAATAAGGTTGGCAGCGACAGCCTTCCAGGCAAACCGGGCGCCTTTATCGTCTCCGAAAACAATTGCTTTCATCTTTTCAGGCAGCGATTTGGCAGCCTTGGCTGCAGCCAGACAGGGCAGATCAACTTTGCCATATTCCGCGTGCGTCAAGGTGGCCGGATCGATGACCTGGCGAATTTTTTTCCATTCGGGGGTCAAGTCGGTCTTGTAAAAGCCGACCCTGGTCTTTTTCCCCAGCATCTTGCCCGCGATCATCCTGCCTACGAATTCGGGCATGACGAAATCGTCCCGGGCCTCGTCACCAGGCACCAGGTCGTAGGTGTTTTTGGCCACATGGGCGAGGGTGTCCAGGCCCACCAGGTCGGCGGTCTTGAACATGGCGGTTTTCGGACGGCCCATGGCCGGCCCGAAGAGGGCATCCACTTCCGGGATACTCATGCCGTCTTCCAGCATGAGCTGGATGGTTTTTACCATTCCCTGAACGCCGATACGGTTGCCCACGAAATTGGGTGTATCCTTGGCCCAAACGATCCCTTTGCCCATCACCCGCTCCCCAAAATCAGCCATGAAAGCGAGCACATCGGGACGGGTCTCTTCTCCGGGAATGATCTCCAGCAGTTTCATGTACCGAACCGGGTTGAAAAAGTGCGTACCGAGGAAGTGCTGCTTGAATTCGACACTCAACCCCTGGCTCATGCTTTTTAGCGGAATGCCGGAGGTGTTTGAGGAGACAATCGCACCAGGCTTTCTTACCGGTTCGATGCGTTTGAGCAACGCCTGTTTGACCTTGAGGTTCTCGACCACCACTTCCACAATCCAGTCACAGTCCGCCAGCTTGTCGAAATCGTCATCCAGATTGCCAATGCTGATCAGATCCGCATCCTTGGGTTGCATCAGCAACGCCGGCCGGGACATGCGGACGCTATCGAGCCCTGCCTTGACGATTCTGTTTCTGGCCACCGGGTTGGATTTTTCCTCCGCCTTCAGATCAAACGGAACGATGTCCAGCAGCAATGTTTTCACCCCGGCGCTGGCCAGAAGTGCGGCAATACCGCCGCCCATCACACCGCTCCCGATGACCGCTGCTTTCCTGATTTTCCTGGTCATAATATCCTCCTGCAAATTTAAGTTACCCCTTTTCAGGTCATCTTATCGTATCCAACCAAAACGTCATCCCCACCGGCACAGGTTTCTGCACGGCATCATTCGGATGGGGGGGTCCAGCGCCGCCTGAGACCGGTGGTGCTGAATTTGCCGGCGCCGGAGACGACCCGCGATTCGCTCCCCCCTGCCCGTTCCACACAAGATCCCGGACACAATGCTGGATTCTGGATGCAGTTATGGACTTTTTGTTTAATCAAGGCCTGGGTGAATCCGGGCAAGGTTGAGCGAAAACGGCGCCTATTTATGAATGAACGCTCATTCATTTATCAGAGGAGGAAACCCACTGTCAAGCCCAAAACGAAATCACGCTTCTCTTGGGGGCCGTCTGCTGTAATTATATTATAAAATCCTAATGATACAAGGGCGTCCCGTCACGCCCGGCCGGCGGGCCGGGGCGGGCAGCAGCCGCCGACCTGAAGGAATGAATTTAAATTCATTGTAGCCATCGGGATTGCCCGATGGTGGAGGAGAAACTGTCCTAACCGTCGCGGCGCATCGTTTAATCGGGGATGAATGGGTATTCAGTCACGGGATCGGCCGGCCATCGGCAAAACACGGTTCATGCAACGGTAGCAGAATATCGGCCACCTCCTTGACCTTGACCATGATGTCGTATGCCTCGTAGGCATTCACGTGGGTACCGGGAGGAATCACTTCCATTTCCATGGCGCGGATCTGTTTCGGCGGAAAGAAGTTCTCGTTGATCACGCAAAAGCCGGTTATGGCCGCCGTACCGGCAGTCGTTTCAACCAGAACCGTCAGACCGCCTTCGGTGTGGGCCGGGGTATGCATGACCCGGATGCCATCGACAATCTCTGCGTCGACCTCCACGAGCCGGATCTGGCCGTTTTGCTCCACCTCCTCAAGATAGTCCGGCACATATCTGAAATCCAGAGGATGCGGATTGTGGATATGCTTCATTTCCTGCGGGTGGACAAAAATCTCGGCATTGGTGCATTTAAAATCGTTTTCACAATGATCGTTGTGGAGGTGGGTGTGAATCACCTTATCGATTCGCTCTGGATTAAGGTTGTGTCGGGCCAGGCCCGCTTCGAAAGTATAGATCCGCCCGCCGATGGCCTGCTCACGATCCTCGGATTGCACCGGATGCATCTCTCCGGTATCCACAATGACGACCTGGTCTCCGCCCTCGAGATACCAGCAGTATATCGGAATAGTGGTTGATCTTCCATAACCATGCTGGTAAGTCATCATTCCCATGTCGAACTGCTTGGTCCCCATAACGATCGGATGTATGCGATAGTGGGTCATCGTGGATCTCCTTGCCCTCAAAAGTGGACCCTTCCACAACCTGATTGTGATTGGGGCTTGATTTTAGAGCATATACTTTCTGCGGTCAACGCTTTTAAACCGTCACGAAGCGGAAATATACAAACCAAAAGGACCAGCGCATGCCTACAGAAAATGACATCGTCCTGATCCACTTTGAGGATCAACCCCTTGGTTTTGCCCGGATTGAAAAGATTCTTCCCGATAGCAAGCCGGACTGGTATCATGTGAAACTTCTCATGCTTCAGGTTCCCCTGCAGGTGGTCACATGGATTCTGCGGGACCGTTATATTCTTGGCGATGAATTTACCATGAACGGCAAGCGGATGCGCTTGGAGCGAATCGTCTGCCCGGACAACGCTCCGGACGGGGACGACCTTCATGACTCGCCCCCCGGCAAACCACCCACCCCTGCCAACGGCAAGGCCACGGTAATTTCCCTGAAAGACAAGCTGAAGCGATAAGCCGGCCGACGTTTCGAATATGAGAAACAATATGAGACAGATATTGTCCGTATCAAGACGAACGGACATTCCGGCCTTTTACATGCCCTGGTTCATGGCGCAGGTGGCCCGCGGTCGGGTCGATGTGGTAAATCCCTATAACCGGAAGGTCAGGCAGGTGGCCGTCTCACCGCAGCGGTTTCACGCCATGGTGTTCTGGTCCAAGGATTTTGGTCCCTTTCTGAAAGAACGCTGTGGAGAGCGTCTTCAGGACATGGGTTACCACCTGTTTTTCAACTTCACGGTCAATTCTCGATCACGGCTGATAGAACCTAAGGTTCCAGATCTGAATTTGCGGTTCGAACAGCTGCGGCAGCTCTGTCTACGGTTCGGGGCCGCGTCGGTGCAATGGCGCTTCGACCCCATCTGCCATTTCATTACACCAGCGGGCCGAACCGGGACCAATCTGGATGATTTCGAAGCCATATCAGCCGTGGCAGGGGAATGTGGCATCCGCTCCTGCACCACCAGTTTCATGGATCACTATCGGAAAATTGAACGCCGCGCCCGGGGAGCGCTTTCATTTGTTGAACCGCCAGCGGCTGAGAAAACAAGCGTCCTGCTCGAAATGGAGCGGTCCCTGTCCCCACTGGGCATTCACCTGGTCCTGTGTTGTGAAAATCAGTTGCTGGAAAGGCTTCCCAAAGGATCGACCATCAGGCCGGGAGCCTGCATTTCAAGCCGGCGGGTCATGGCGGTTCATGGTGGCCGGGTGTCCCTTCGTCAGGATGTCGGTCAACGCAAGGCGTCGGGCTGCGGGTGCACGATTTCGGTGGATGTGGGGTCTTACTGCCTTCACCCATGCCACCACAACTGCCTGTTCTGCTATGCCAACCCCGCCTGCGACCAACTGGATCGCGCAAACAGGAGCCCTCAAGGCCACAGGGGCCATCAATGAGAATCGGTTCGGTTGCAACAGACAATTTCACCATACTGGCACCGCTGGCCGGCATCACCAACCTGCCCATGCGGCTGCTGGCCAAAAGGGCCGGTTGCGGACTGGTATGCTCGGAGATGATCAGTTCCAACGCGCTGGTGTACGGTTCGGAGAAAACCGTCCAGCTGCTGGACAGTTCTCCTGAGGAAAAGCCCCTCTCGGTACAGATTTTCGGTTCGGACCCACAGATACTGGCCGATGCGGCCAGGATTGTTCAGGATTCCGGTGCGGATATTGTTGATATCAATTTCGGTTGCTCAGTCAAAAAAATACTGAAAAGCAACTCGGGTTCTGCCTTGATGAAAGACCTGCCACTGGCGAGCCGGATCCTGGATTCGGTTCGCAAATCGGTAACCATCCCATTAACCATCAAAATCCGATCCGGCTGGGAACCGTCTGGAAAGCAAGCCTTGGAAATCGCCCGCATGGCGGAAGATTGCGGCGTGGATGCCATCACCGTGCACCCACGGACAGCCACGCAAGGATTTCGGGGAGATGCGGATTGGTCCATCATCGCCGCGCTAAAAAAGCGTCTGACCATTCCGGTGATCGGCAACGGCGATGTGACCGTACCGGAAGATGCATTGCGGATGATGAATGCAACCGGTTGTGACGGGGTAATGGTGGGCCGGGCCGCCATCGGTAATCCCATGATTTTCAGTAGGATACTGGCGGTCTCCCATGGCCGGCCTGCAGCGCCGGCGGCTGACAGCCAGCGCATCGACATGATGATGGATTACCTGCAGGCTTCGGTCGGCTATCTCGGGGAAAAAACAGCCTGCCGAATGATGCGCAGCCGGTTGTGCTGGTTTGTGAAAGGCATGCGCAATGCCGGACAGTTCCGCAGCGCCATCCGGTTTATCGCTTCGGAAGCCGAGGCCATGGAGCTAATCCGGCAATACGCCGATTCGATTGCGCCACAATCGACAACCCATGGTTAAGGGGGCGGCGTGTCTAACGACCAGGTATCAATATGCTGCCTGCCGGGGGCATGTCCCCGGATTCGGGCGCCCCGTATGATTGCCGGGAGGCCACCCGGGTGATGGCAATTTCGCCTATTTTCGGGCCGGGAACGACGAAACGCTGCCCATCCAATCCGGCCAATACGCCGCTGCCATCCAACACGCTGAATCGATCCCCGACCTCGATACCCGCTTCGCCGCCTGCCGCGATGACACATATCCCGTTCTCCACGGAAATCACGGTAGCCAGCCATTTGCTCTCTTCGACCGCATCGCCCATTCGCTCTCCCAGCTTTTCGCCCATCTCTGCGGCGACTTCGGCCAGGTCGTCCACCAGGGGCTCTTGACCGTTGCGGATAGCAGCCGCCTGGTTCGCATCGATATCGATTTCGTCGATCAAGATTTCCAGGGCTAAACGCGAACCGGTGATGGCATCATAGAGGGCGGCGGCGGTCTGGATCTGAAGGCTGTAGGCCACATCTTTGAAAATCCAGAATCCCGAATCACGGGTTCGAACACGAATGTCCATGAGCACGGGGCTCGCAATGACGTTCATTCCCTCCTGACGGGCCAGTGCAGACAAGGTGAATACATCCAGTTCACCACTGGCAAGCCGTGGTGGGCTCGATAGAAAGGACGGAACGTCTGTTTTACCCGGCACCACCAGCAGCGCATCGGCAGCCGCCGACCCCATGCTGGACAGAAAGGCGGTCATCAACGGTGAGGCTGCCTGCGCGTTGGCAAACTGGGTCGCGTTGGATAGCGCCATAACTCCGACCGTTTTGCGGTAACTGCCATTGCCTGAAAAATCGCGGATTGTCTTTTGGTACGCAGGCCGGTAGGACGAGGCAATCCCACAACCTGAAACCAGCACCACGATAATCAACAGCAATGCCAGGGTGTGTGTTTTCACACCGGTGATCGCACTCATGACGGCGCCTCATATCGGGCACATACCTCGGTGGTCAAACCACCTCTTGATGTGAATCGCCCGGTCACTTCAATCATTTTGGGTTGAAGCACCCGCACCAGGTCGTCGAGTATCCGGTTGCAAACATGCTCGTAAAACATGCCCACGTTACGATACTGGAGCAGATAGTATTTCAATGACTTCAGTTCGACAATCCATTCATCCGGTGTATACCGGATGGTGATGGTACCAAAATCCGGCAGGCCGGTCATGGGACAGACCGAGGTAAATTCGGGCTGAGCAATGGTGATGAGGATGTCCCGCCTGCCCTTATCCTGGTATTCAATGGGATCAAGCACATCGATGGTGACGATCTCAGGCTTCTCTACGGCGTAGCGGACGGTGTGATCATAGGATTTCATGAATATCTCCAATCGGTTTCTTTGGGGCTTCTTATTAAAGGATGGCGGAAACCGTGTCAAACGTTCTGTTGAATCGGCCGTTTCAGACAACGATTCGCCTGGTCCTGATGGCACGGTTGACTTCCGGCAGGGTTCCTGATAACAGTTCAATATATTTAAAAATATTAACAGGCAAGGCAGGTATCGATGCGCAAGACAGACCAGGACGAACAGATTCTGCGGACCACCAAGGAAATCGTGGTCAAGTTCATTGAAACGGGGCGGATTTCCCCGACAGGATTTCCGGAGGCCTTCACAGCCATCTACCAGGCGGTGGATAAAACCGTCAAACAGTCGGTGCCCCAGGAGACAAAGGAGGCGCTGACGAGCCATGAAGGTGGCGATGGCATAAGGGGCGATGCTTAACCGGTTCTCTGTTCAGCGGACTCAAAAAAACGTTCTGGGTTCATTCAAAACGCCTCCTCGTCGGGAATGCCGTTCTAACACCTATCGGCAGCCGTGGCGCCGCTTTAAGGCGGCCGTTGAAATCGGTCAGGGTGAACCCAGCGCCTGGGGCCAGAGGTAATAGAAACCGGCATCCAGGGAGAGCAGATCGCCGATGGGCCCCATGTCCACCAGCGGCCTCGGGTTGAACTGGGTGCCGCTGGTAAGCGAATTGTAGACGTTATCATTGGGGTAATCGGTCCTCCGGTAGGTCACCACCCGGGCGTCGGCACCCGTTCCGGCAATCACTTTGGCCTCGGTGAGGGCGTCCTGAAGATAGCCGATTTTGTCCACGAGGCCCGCAGCAACTGCCGCGTCAGCCAGGAAAACGCGGGCGTCGGCAACGGTGGCCAGGCGTTGGCCGTCCAGTTTCCGATGCTTTTTGACCAGATCGACGAACCGCCGGCCCAATGTATCGGCCAACGCCTGCAGCATGTTCTCCTCCGCGGGCGTAACACTGCGAAAAGGCGACCCCATATCCTTATTCTCACCGGTTTTGTTTACCTGCACGGCCACACCGATCTTTTCCATGAGCCCCGACACCTCAGGCCGTATCAGGATGACGCCGATCGACCCGGTGATGGTGGTGGGATGGGCCATGATCACATCGGCCGGCAGGGACAGGTAATAACCCCCGGATGTGGCCAGGTTCATCATGCAGACCACCACCTTTTTGCCGCTGCGCTGTTTAAAGGAGAGAATCTCATGGTAGAGAATGTCGCTGGCCGTGGTGGTACCCCCGGGAGTATCGATTTTGAACAGCACGGCCTTGACCCGATCGTCCTTTTCAGCCAGCATCAGATGCGCAACCACTTCCTGAACCAGACCCGGCACCGTCCGCATGATCCGGCCTTTGGGCGAATCGGAGATGACGCCGGTGATGGGAATCACCAGGATTTTATCGTCGGCCGTGCCCTCCAGGGTAATCTCCCGTAATGGATCGGAGGCATCGGAAAAGAGGGTGATTCGTGGTGTGGCGCATCCGAAGAAAAGCGTGGCGACCACCAGTGTTGAAATGATCCCTGTCGATAGTCTCATAGGAACCCTCCTCAGGAATAAATCGTGTCAGTGGGCCTCAGCCCAGTTCTGCCCGCAGGCAAGGTTGACTTTCAGGGGAACGGCCAACTGCCATACGTGCTCCATCTCCTCCCGGACCAGCGCCTTGGCATCATCAAGCTCCTCCGGCGGCACCTCGAAAATCATTTCATCATGCACGGAAAGCAGCATGGCGGTTTGCATGTGTTTTTGGCGCAGCGCCCGGTCCACGTTGATCATGGCCAACTTGATCAAATCCGCGGCAGAACCCTGGATGGGGGTGTTGATGGCGGTACGTTCGGCAAACTGGCGCACGTTGCGGTTGGTGCTGGCGATATCCGGCAGCTGCCGGATACGACCGAGCAGCGTACTGGTCTTCCGGGTGTCGTGAGCCCTGGCGATGGTGCCGTCGATAAAGGTCTTGACCCCATGGTAGCGGGCAAAATAGTGGTCGATGTACGTCTGGGCCATCTTGTTGCTGATCTCCAGCTCCCTGGCCAGCCCGAAGGCACTCATACCATAGATGATGCCGAAGTTGATGGCCTTGGCCTGTCGCCGCAAGTCAGCGGTGATCATCTGGGGGAAAATCTGAAAGACCTCTGCAGCCGTTCGGGTATGAATATCCTCGTCCGCTTTAAAAGCCTGGATGAGGATTGGGTCCTCGGAACAATGTGCCAGGATGCGCAGCTCGATCTGTGAGTAATCCGCCGAGAGAAACTGCCAGCCCTTACGGGGTACGAAAGCCTTTCTGATTTCGCGGCCCTCTTCGGTACGGATGGGGATGTTCTGCAGGTTGGGATCGCTGCTGCTCAGCCGACCGGTAGCGGCCACGGTCTGGTTGAACGAGGTATGGATGCGTCCGGTTTCAGGGTGGATCAGATCCAGCAGCGCATCCGCATAAGTGGATTTCAGTTTGGCCAGGGTCCGGTGCCGCAGTACCAGAGCCGGGAGCTCGTGGTTGCGGGCCAGCGTCGTCAACACCTCCACGTCGGTAGAGTACCCGGTTTTTTTCTTGGTTTTTTTCTGGACCGGCAGATTCAATTTTTCAAACAAGATGTGACCCAGCTGCTGGGATGAATTGATGTTGAAGGTTTCACCGGTCAGTTGATAAATCTGCTGTTCCAGTTGGTCCAGCTGACCGGCAAAGGATTTGGACAGCGCATAGAGCTTGTCACGGTTTACACATACACCGGTCATCTCCATGCCCAGCAAAACAGGCAGCAGGGGCATCTCCACCTGCTTCATCAGGTCGGTCAAGCCGTTCTCTTCCAACATGGGAAGAAATACATCGTGGGCGGCCAGGGTGATATCAGCATCTTCACATGCGTAAGGAATGGCCTTTTCCAGAATCACCTGATCGAAGGTGACCGCGGCTTTTCCTTTTCCCGCCACCTCCTCATAGCGGATATTCTTGTGGCCCAGGTAATCCAGGGCGATCTGATCCAGGCCGTGGGCCCGCTTTCCGGGACTGATCAGGTAAGAGGCCACCATGGTGTCAAAGGCAACACCTGCCAGCTCCACCCCATGGCGACGCAGCACCGTCCAGTCGTATTTAATATTCTGGCCGATTTTTTCCACTTGCGGGTTGGCCAGAACCGGTCGCAACCGCTCCAGCACAAGCTCCAGGGAAAGCTGTTTGGGAGCACCCAGATAGTTGTGTCCCACCGGGATATACCAAGCCTCAGCGGGTACCAGGCAAAAAGACAGCCCCACCAGTCGGGCCTGCATGGGATCCAGCGAAGTGGTTTCCGTGTCCAGGGCAAATCGATTGGATGCTTCCAGGCGACGCACCAGCTCATCCAGGCCATCCGCATCCGTGACGGCTGCATAGAAACGCTCGCCCGATTGAACCTGGGAGGCATATTCCTGCTGCAGCTGCCTGAACTCCAGTTCAGCAAAAAGACGGGTCAACGCATCATCATCGGGCAGCTGGGCTTTCAACCGGTCCGGATTGAATTCAATGGGCGCATGCCGATCGATGGTCACCAGTTCGCGGCTCAACCAGGCTTGATCCTGGTATTGAATCAGGTTTTCCTTCTGTTTTGTCTTGGTGATGGTGTCGATGCCGGCATACACCCCTTCCATGCTGCCGAAGGTTTTAATCAGTTCCACGGCCGTCTTCTGGCCGATGCCGGGAACACCGGGAATGTTGTCTGACGTGTCGCCGGAAAGACCCATCATATCGATCATCTGACCGGCCTCCAGATCGAAGGCCTCGCGAATGGCGGCAGGATCAAGCGTTTTGTCCTTCATTGGGTCCCAGATGGTGCAGCGATCAGTGACCAGCTGCATAAAATCCTTGTCCCCGGTGACCATGACCACGCGAAACCCATTTTCTTCGGCCGCGCGGGCCAGGGTGCCGATGAGATCGTCGGCCTCGTAGCCCTGCATTTCGAATACAGGGATTTTAAACGCCTCGGTAACCTTACGGATCCATGGCAGCTGCACCACCAGATCCTCGGGCATGGGCGGTCTGGTGGCCTTGTACTGCCCATAACGCGCGTGGCGGAAGGTAGGTCCCTTGGCATCGAAAAACATGGCCACGTGGTTCGGGGACCGGTCGGCCATCAGCTTGATCAGCATGCGGGTAAATCCAAAGGTGGCGTTGGTGGGCAGCCCGCTGCTGTTGGACAGGCCCCGCACCGCATGGTAGGCCCGGTAGATGTATGCGCTGCCGTCGATCAGGTACAGCGTCGGCGCTGCCTTTTCCTGGTTGAGATCCATTTGCGTTGACACGAAGTTGCTCCTGCATTAGTAAATGTCGTTTCACCGGTTCGGGCGCATGGTACCATTAACCATCTTCAACGACAAGACTTCTGGAAACCATGAATGAGACTTTAACCCGACGATCCCGGCGACGACGGAATGGTCCGAAAAGTTGCCATTGCTGCACCAAAACGGTGCCCTTTTGCTGGAGCTGCCGCTGCGGCTTCATGATCTGCCAGGAATGCATGTACGCAAACGTATGGGGCATGTCCTGCAACGGCATCACCTGGCAGTGTCCGGATTGCGGCGGCATGAACGGGTTCGGAAACCAGTAGATGCAGACACGGCATCTGAAATCCGACCTGTTGTTCCTGCTAAGTGCGATCATCTGGGGTTTCGCGTTCGTGGCCCAACGCATGGGCATGGATCACGTGGGGCCTTTCGCCTTCAACGGCATCCGTTTTTTACTCGGCGCCATGGTGCTGGTTCCTTTTATCTACCGCAACCGCAAGGACCGACACCCGAACCCTGACGGCAGCTACCTGATTCATTCAAAAAAATTGGTTGTTTACGGCGGGCTGGCCGGACTGGTCATCTTTGCCGGTGCATCCCTCCAGCAGGTGGGGTTGGTTCATACCACCGCCGGAAAGGCGGGTTTCATCACCGGGCTGTATGTGGTTATCGTTCCCATCATGGGGCTGCTGTGGGGCCAGCACACCAATGCAGGCACCTGGAGCGGTGCATCGATGGCCGCCGCCGGCATGTACCTGCTCAGCATAAACGAAGACTTCAGCATCTCTTTTGGGGACCTGCTGGAATTGATCGGGGCGGTGCTTTGGGCCGGCCACATCCATCTGATCGGCTGGCTTGCCCCCAAAACCAATTCTCTGCGCCTGGCTTTCATCCAGTTCCTGGTGTGCGCCGCAGCCAGCCTGTTGACGGCTGCGGCTGTCGAAACCACCACCCTGGCCAGCATCATATCCGCCGGCTTGCCCATTATATACGGCGGGGCCCTGTCCGTTGGGGTGGCCTATACCCTTCAGGTGGTGGCCCAACGCCACGCCCACCCGGCCCACGCCGCCATCCTGCTTTGCCTGGAGTCGGTTTTCGCCGCCGTGGGTGGCTGGTTCATATTGGGAGAAGTCATGTCAGGCAGGGGGGTGGTGGGCTGCATACTGATGTTTGCAGGGATGCTGACCTCCCAGCTTTACGGATTGCTGGTTACAGGCAGTCAAGAATCTGGAATTATTTAGCATCCTAACCGTTTTTGGGGTTTCAACATCCGACTGCATGTCAGTGCGGTCTGTCTGTCACGGTTTATTGAACTTACGGGCGAGATCATTGTCAATGACGTAAATGCAGACTGCTTTGGCACCTTGTTCGGTATATCGATATCGTTTCATGAGGTTATCCATCAAAAAAGTGACATCTTCACGGATCTTCTGGTCGTAGGTCTTGAAGTCCTCCTCGGCATAATCTTTGATCGCCCGTCGAAAGTTTACGTTTTCAAGGAAGGGATCAAACACTTTCTCCTTGATATTGTATACGTAGCGCTCTTTTAAGGATTGGAACAAACGGGTTTGCGTAGGCGGCGAACCGGCCACCATGATCTCCTGGGTCAGGGCGCGGGAGGTGTATTCCTTCTGGGTATCCTTTCTGAAATTGAGCAGTTTAACCTTTTCCACCTTCTCCCCAAGCATACGACGTTCAAACCCGTCCAGCAGTTCTTCGGTGATACGGACTTTCTCGCCGGTAAACGTGCAGGTTTCAATGGTTCCCGGCTCAAAATTGACCGCAAACATGTAGTGCAGAATTTCCCGGTGAATCTGTTCTTCATTATAGTAATAAAGGGACTCCTTGACCTCCTGGAGGATGAAAAAATCGTACATCAGCAGCAGTGAATCCAGGAATCCTTCCGGAATGGAGCCCTTCAGGTCTTTCTGTGCGTGAAAGAACTTGCACAGCATGGCCATGTCGATCAATTCACCCGATTTGGCGTAGGCGGTATAAAAGGTGTTGAAGATTTTTATGGAGTCGCGCCCCGAGATACCCTGACGGCCTTCATATTCGGATTCTCCGATAATCCGCCGGCGGCGTTTGGCCGTAAGCGCCTTGCGGTCTTCCTCGGACAACCACCCGGGTATATAGCCGGTGTAAATTTCCATCTTGAGCAATTGAAGGTTCTTGTCACAATAACGGCTGTATTTACCAGGCTCCGGGATCCAATCGAGCATAGCTTCCGAACGCAGGCTTAACCGGGAAGAGATGATAACCCGGGCAAAGTTGTGCAGTACGCGGGGCAAAAAACTGTCGTCGATGTGGGCTCCGAAGATGTTGCGGTAAATTTCGACCTCCGTGTTGAGATCCAATACATAAGGAATATTGATGTAAACGATGCGGTCGGAAAATGACTGAAAATCCTTGATGTTCTTTTTGTCTTCCGGATTCATCAGGGCCAGGAACAAAGAATTGACGTTTTCCTCGATATCCTCCACCTTGTGCAGCCCTTCGCTGATAATGTTGTGAAGCTCGATAAGACGCTCGATGTTGTGGGATTTGATGTCCATCAGCGCATAGATGCCGTTGTTGGTTTTGGCATACCGGGAGTAGATATAGCGGACCTGATTGCTGTCGGAGAAGAGACGGTTGATCAGCCGCTGAAGATACTCATTGGTTTGAATGATCTCCTTGACGGGACGGTCCCCCGGGGAGAACACGCTGACGCCCCTGCCCAGCCGGCGATTGAAACTATAGGGAACGGCATGGATCATTTGGAAAACCTTCGCCGGACGCTTCAGTCGAGCGAGCAGCGCGTCGTAAAGCGACCCGCAGATCGTGCAGGGAACTTCCTGGAAAATCCATTCAAAGGCCTTGTCGGTGAACAGGGTGTATTTGAATTCGTTGTTTTCAAACAGATCATCGAGAAATTGCCGCCGCTGGTTTTTGGGGATCAGGAGCAGCGGATTATCATGGCAGGGGCAGGGAACCTCTACAAAGTAATGATCCGTTTCGGGCGGAGCCATGGTCCGAATGGTCTCAAACTGCTTTTTGTCTGAATTCTCCTGCATCCGGAACAGGCTCTCCAGGATGGATGCAGTCTCGTTGCCGCCTTCATGGGCCAGTTGTCTGCGATCCAAACGCCAGACCGTTTCGTAACGGGCACCCGCTTCGGTATTGGCGAACTCTTCAAAACGCTGCAACAAATTGTTCAAAAACGTGCTCTTGCCGCAGCCGTGCGGGCCATCAAAAATATAAATTTTGTTTTGCTGGGCGCCCATTCGCAGGGCCTCGACATGGTTGACCAGGCGGTTGGCAAAAAGCCGGTCGGCAAAGAAAGGGTGGTCCGCACCCTCGACAAACAGCCGGCTGCAGTCATAACTCACGTATTGAATCGATTCCGGGTCGTTGGGATACTCATCCACACCTTCACCCACATATTCCTTGAACAGATCGTGAAAGACCTGGAACACGTTTCGAATGGTGCCGATGGGGTTGTCCAGCACCGTCTGGAGAAAATCCTCGAAGGGAATGGGCTTGCGATGATTTGAGCTGCCACCGCCAGCGTCAATATGCCGCATGGCTTTTTTGATGTTGTCCATATGCTGCCTTGCCCGACCGGTGAATGGTTGACGGCTTCGAAAAAAGACTGGCATCCGCGTTAGGCTGCATTCCTCGTCACTGCGAGTTCATCAATGGTTCGGCGCCGGTCATTGTATTTAGAGGACATCCCTGCTTAGCTTCCGGTCCTTCATGGTGTAGAGCACCCGCTGCCATTTGATTGCCTGGGGTTGGGGTGCATCGGTCTGCGGCGTCGGCAACCCGGGCGGGGCTGGCATTCTTGGTATCTGCTGCGTCGCAGCCACCTCCGTGGTTTCCAGCTGCACCGGTCCACCCCACAGGTATTCGATGCCCAGCATGGTGTTGGGGATATACTCCGCCACCAGGGGCTTGCCCTCAAACCGGTGGTTCAGATAAAGGACGTCTGCTTTGGTTTTTTCCTCATCCACCACAATGCGGGGCGGATGGTACAAGGATTCCATGAGCATGTCCCGGTAGTCATCAGCACTCCGGCTTTTAACGTAATATTCCCAAACCATTTTTTGTTGGTTGAGCCGCTTACCGGCAACGAAAAGCTTGTTGGCGCTGACAAAGTCCTGATCAACAAAACTGTGGATAAAGGTGAAGTCCGAAAAATTTTCACGCACGTTGAAAATGAAATCCCTGCCTTTCCCGGTATTGGCGTTGTAATCTTTTCGCTGTCCGGCATCGGCCAGGTGTTGGTATCGCCAGGATATTTTTCCCTTTTCAGCCATATCTTCCAGAAAGTAGAACAAGCGCATCCCCAGTGCATAGGGATTCAGCCCCACCCGGGGCATGGCCGTGACCCCGGCATTGACCCGGGCAAAATCCACTTCGTGGCCCTGGATGCGATCATCCTGCATATAGAGCGTTTCGTGCCAATAAGATGCCCAGCCCTCGTTCATGATCTTGGTGCGGATCTGAGGCTGAAAAAACAGGGCTGTTTTGCGAATGATCTGGATCACCATCAGCATCCACTGGTTCTCCTCCCGGCGAAGCCTCCTGGAATTTGCCATGATAAACTCCAGCAGATCCCGGGGTTGTCGTTTTTTGGTTTCCCGGTGCTTTTTGAACAGGGTTGCAAATTCAGGATAGCGCTGCTCGATCCGTGAAAAGAAGGCTTGCTCCCCTAGCATTGGGTCTGCCTTTACACGTTGGTTGTAGCGTTCCAATTCCTTGATGTATTTACTGATATTGGTTTTGACGATATCCTGCAGGTAGACGTCAAAATAAAAATCCGCCCTTTCTGAAATGCCGGAGTGCGGTGCTGAAAAGATTTTGGATAACAGTCCATGGAAACCCACCAGGTTGTCGATTCCACGGGTAAACTCGATCACATAGTCCACCCAGCGGCCCCGCTCGGAACGAAGCTTGGCGATGGCCCGCTTGTCGGAAAGTGCCTCGCCGTTAAAATCATAGTCCCAGGTATGCCTGAAATAGAGGTTGTTTTGAAAAAAATCGATGTGGCCGATGACATGATAGAAAATCATCACGTTAAGCCAGTCCGGATTGTTGTCGTTGTAGAAGGAGATCGCCGGGCGGGTGTTGATGACTGTTTCGTATGGATTGCCCGGGTAGAGTTCATATTTGCCCTTCTCCTTGAGCACCTCCACATCATGGACCCAGTAATCGTAAAGCGTGGGGATCATCACTTTAGGGGAGAGTTCAATAAGGTCGCGGTTGGTGACGATATATTCAAGACTTTCGTCCTTGAACCGCAGACCGGCGTCACGGGCCCGCAACTTGCAGCCCTCCATGATGGTTTTCGTATGCTGGTCGATCAGTTGCATTGGTTTTGCCGTTTCCGCCCTCGAGCTAGGCGATCAACCGTTTGATCCCCTCTATCAGCCGGGGCTCATCCGCGCTGGCATTGATCACGTCCATTCGAACAAGTTTGGGGAATTTCTCAAGCAGTCCCGATTTTTCAAGGTACCTTTCCACTTCCGTTTTGCTCTGGGAGCTGCCGACATGTTCCGCGATGGTCACTCCCACGCGGCTGGCATAATTCAGCATTTCTTTCAGCGCCGGGATGGCCTTTTTACCCTCCGTGTCCCAGTCATCACCGTCGGTTCCGTGAAAAATGTAAATATTATAGTCTGCCGCCAGGTTTTCCGCTTTAACGATCCGGTTAACCATCTCGTAGGCGGAAAAGACCTGGGTTCCACCGGCCACCTTCGAGTTGTAATAGGTATAAAAATCCTCCACCTCTTTGGCTTCGGTGTCGTGGAGGATGAAGCGGGAATCAACCTGATTCGCATATTGGTAGAGCAGCCAACTGTAGATCAACACATGCTGGGTGACCACCAGTTCGGTGGCTTTCCCGGCCATGGAGCCGGAATAGTCCCGCAGAAAGAAAACGACCGCTTGGGATTCGAAATCCTTTTCCCTGGACAGGATCCGGTAAACCCTGTCCCTGGGCGAGATGATGAACCCGGATGGGTCGATATCGTCTATGTCGGGGATGTTGCCCAGATGAATATTGGTTGCGATGATCTCCCGCAGAGTCGCCTTTTTGTCCAGTATCTGGCCGGAGCCGCGGTTACGGTCGGTCATGTCGTAAGTATAACGGGTCAGGGAGCGCTTCTTGCCTTTGTCTTGCAGATTGGGCAGTTCGAACTGTTCGGTAAGAATTTTTCCCAGGTCGTAGGCCGATGACTCCATTTCGTGCTGGCCGCCCTCTCCTTGACCCGGCCCCCCGGCGCCAGCCTGATCCGGTTCTCTTACCGGCTGTTCACCGATGACTTCACCTTCTTCACCATCACCGCTGCCTCCCTGGCCTTGATCCTCCTCCCGTTGGGCGAAGTTGGGGTCGTGGATGAATTTCTCTTCCACGGTGGTGGGCACCACCACCACCTTGCCCTTGCCGGCCTTGCCGGGCTTGATCATCTTGCCCACCCGGATCTTGCGTGGGAAGCCGTCCTTTTCCCGCTGGCGATCCTTTTCCAGCAGCTCGTCGATGGAACGGATATGGCTGGCGTAGGATCCCCGGGGCGGGGCCATGGCCTGCAGGGTCATCAGGTCGTGGTAATCGTACAGGTTGAGCAGACGGATCTCGCCTTCATCGGTGGTGACCACCGCCATGCCCCCGCCGAGGATCGGCATGCCATGCGTTCGGTCGTCATTAAGCTCCCGAAGAATTTTGTCTTGCCGCTCAGGTGACAGACCGGCACTTTTCAAAGCATGATATATTTTTTCAAGATCTTGGCTCATCGGTCGTTTCACTTTGATTAATTTTCATCCTCCTGGGTGCAAAAATATTCAATGGTCTTTTGCGCACAGGTCTGGCAGTACCCCAACTTGTTGAGCATGGTGTCGACCATGCGGTCGTAGAGTTTCTGGTTCTCCTCGTTGGTTCGGTTGGCCAGCGCCCCGATGAGGCTGCCGGCACCGGCGATATCCGACTTCAACCGCACGTCGGTTACCGCCTTGACCAGTTCCAGGTTGTCCATGAAGTCGTAGTCCGGATGCACGGAAATCTTCTGGCCGTATATCTTGCGAATCGATGTGCGGAAGGTCTCCCGCTGTTCCGATGTTTTCAGTCCCAGCCGTTCCTCCACACTTTTGATGTAGCGTTCGTCGATCTTCAAGGCCCGCAGTTCACCCGTCTGCGGGTCCTTATACTTCCACATCTTGTCCGGTCCCAGGTTTTCAGCATCAATGCCGATGATCATGTTGACATAGCTCATCACATCCTTGCGGATTGCCAGGGGTTCGTCCATGTAGGCGTTGAACATCTCCGTCATGATCCGCTCTCGATAGAGCCCCTTGGCAAATTTCAAGTCCTCCAGATATTTGGCCCGGTCATTGGCGTCGGTCACATAATCGAGAATGATGCGTTCGGCGGCCTTGAAAATGTCGTAGGCAAACATGCACCGGCCCTCGTTGGTTTCCGAACTCTCAATAAGCAACTGAATGGCCCGCCCCAGGTTGCGCTGGCCGAGTCCCTTCTGGCCGAACCGCTTGGTGATGTCCGGGTCCTGATTGAGGGTATCGATGACCTCCGCGAGGGTCTTGATGCTCTTTTCTCCCGCTACCTCGCCGGCGGCCAGTTTCATGGTCTCGATGGGGGTCAGCTTTTCTGACCGGGCCAGCCGGGTAAGCACCACCGCCACGGAGGCGGCGTGGTTCAGGTTGGGATCCTGGTGCAGGTATTCACGGTCCAAGGTGGTGCGCGTCTCGTTGCCGATGGCATAACTGGTAAGATCTTTCTGCAGCTTGTAGTTGGTGTTGTGCGAGACGTAGCAGATGCGGCAGCGGTCAACGATGGGGGCCTCTTCCTTTTCCGCCAGAAAACGGTTGAACTCGGAGTTGTTGCTGGTGGCGATGATCAGGGTGTCGATGGGCCACTTGTAACCGTCTATTTCGATGTTGCGGTTTTGAATGACCCCCAGGTACACTTGGACCAGGTCTTTTTTGTTTTTGAAGATTTCATCGGAAAAATGAACACCGCCGCCAGCCACCCGCGCCAGGGCCCCGCGCCGCAGATCGAAGCGGTAAGGATTGTTGGTCTCCGTGATGTGCAGCAGCCGTTGAATGGACTCTTCACCCAATAGATCCACCGCCGACGAGGTGATTTTGTCCTTGGCCGCATATTTGCCGGTGACAGTACCCAGGCTTTCGGTCATGGGAACCGGAATGATCTGGATGAACTCGAGCATCCGGGCCAGCTCGCCATTGGCGAAGTTTCTGATGCTGTTCCAAATGAACGCGCTGCAGGCCCCCAGCGGGCGGAAATCCCGCCATAGGGTTTCAATTTCGTTATCCGAAAATCCGATCTCCTGGGACAAAAAATCACGACTCTTGTCCGGCTCGTCGGTGATATTCATCCCCAGAATCATCGGGTCTTCATAAGTTTGGGATTCGATGGTCGTGATTTTGCCGTACCCACCTATTTGGTCCAGGCCGGTAAATCGAAAGGAATATTTGCGATTGGACGCCTGGGACAAAAACTCCCGGTATTTATTGCAGACAAAATCAACCAGAAACGTCTTGCCATTACCCGGTTCCCCTACCAGAACAAAAGCCATTTCTTTGGAGGAGCCATTTTCTGCGGCATCCTTGACGAAGGAGACAAAGCTGTTGATTTCATCGTACATACCGATGATGTGCTTTTTCCCAGTCCTGAAAATACTGAAATCATAGGTCGTTTTTCCGTTAACCACCACCTTTTCGATATCGCTGTCCAAAATCATCCTGGCCACACCCTGAAAGGCGTTTTCAAAACAGCGTTTTCCCTCCTTGACCTCGATCAGATGCTGGTGAAGCGCCGATGTGTTCCTCTTTACCATGGTGTCCCCCCTAACTTTTGGTTGACCGGTGCAGGAGATATGCAAACTGTTTAGCGGCGGTGCCCGTGTTGTTTCAACCGCAACAGGAGGTTGAGAACGAGTCGGTTACGATCGGTTTGCAGGTCCGCCATCAGAAGAGAATAAGGAGTGGAAAAGCATTGCTGACGGCAATCGACATGACCCGGAACCGGGTGCATCACCTGTACCGGACTCGGACGCAATGGAAAGGGCCACCGCATGGTGTGAGCGTACAATCAGGTCCGTATTTCAGCGCTGGTTTCTCAGCTTGAGATATCCGTTGCGCTATGCTGAGTATAGCACTTCACTTTTAAACTTCAACCCGAAAAAAAACCAAACTATCGGTGCGCATTCATTGAGAATGCCGGAAAACTCGCCGCTCATGTCGATGCCTGGGCGGATTTTGACCGACGGCTTGGGCGTTTCACTGCCGAAAAATCGGGCAATCCCTTATATCGCTTGATTCGAAATGATTTTTCCACCATATTTGAGATCTTTGCTGCGGTGGTGTAAACGGCGCCGGTGTTTTCCGTAAGTCGGCCCGCGGGGGCAACGCCTGAAATTGCGAAATATGGCTGAACGAGAACTGCTGCTTTCCATCGACAATGGCACCCAGAGTCTAAAAGCTCTGGTTTTTGATCCCAACGGGAATATGGTCGCCCGGGAACAGATATTGTTCACCCCGTATTTTTCGGTCCAACCCGGTTGGGCCGAACAGGATCCCCGCGTATTCTGGAACGCCTTATGCCAGGCATGCCGAAAAATTTTCATGACATCCGGAATCGACAAAGCACGCATCGCCGGTGTGGCCTTGACCACCCAGCGGGGAACGGTAGTCAACGTGGACAAGAACGGCCGTCCTTTGCGGCCTGCCATCCTGTGGCTGGACCAGCGCAAGTGCTATGATCTGCCGCCCTTGGGAGGCCTGTGGGGGCTGCTGTTCAAGGTCACCGGCCTTGCCGGCACCCTGGCTTATTTCCAATCCGAGGCGGAGGCCAACTGGATCCGCATCAACCAGCCGGCAATCTGGGCGCAAACCCACAAATACCTGTTCTTGTCCGGATATCTGAACTTCCGTCTGACCGGCGAATACAAGGATTCCATAGGCAGTCAGGTGGGTTATCTGCCCTTTGATTACAAACGACTGCGCTGGGCACGATCCTGGGACTGGAAGTGGCGCTGCGTGCCAGTGGATCCGGATCAGCTTCCACAGCTGTTAACACCGGGTCAGCCTCTCGGGGTGGTGAGCAGCCAAGCCTCCCGAGAAACTGAAATTCCCGCCGGCCTGCCGGTGATTGCCGCTGCGGCCGACAAGGCCTGCGAAGTCATCGGCTCCGGCAGTATCGACCCGTCGGTGGGATGCCTGAGCTACGGCACCACGGCTACCATCAACGTCACCCACAACCGTTATATCGAGCCCATCCCGCTGCTGCCTGCCTATCCCAGTGCCGTTCCCGGAAGCTATACGGTCGAGGTGCAAGTGTACCGCGGATTCTGGATGGTCAATTGGTTCAAGGAAGAGTTCGGGTTCCCGGAGCAGGAGGCCGCCAAAAAAACCGGTGTGACCGCCGAAGATCTATTCGAGCGCCTGATCAAGGACATTCCTCCCGGTTCCATGGGGCTCATGCTTCAGCCCTTCTGGACACCGGGCATCCGGACGCCGGGTCCCGAAGCCAAGGGCGCCATCATCGGCTTCGGGGATATACACACCCGCGCCCATGTGTATCGCTCCATTATCGAAGGGTTGGCCTATGCCTTGCGCGAGGGCAAGGAGCGCATCGAGCAGCGCAGCCACACAGCCATCTCAAGCCTGCGGGTTTCCGGTGGAGGCAGCCAGAGCGATCAGGCCATGCAGCTTACGGCCGATGTATTCGGCCTGCCGGCAACCCGGCCCCACCTGTACGAAACATCGGGTCTGGGGGCCGCCATTGGTACGGCCGTCGGGCTGGGTATCCATCCTGATTTTGAAACTGCCATGGGTGCCATGACCCGCCCCGGAGCCCACTTCGAACCGGACCCCGCCAATCAACGGCTTTACGACCAGCTTTATCGCCAGGTGTACAAGCGGATGTATCGCCGGCTCAAGCCGCTTTATGAAAAAATCCGCCAAATCACAGGCTATCCGGAATAAATTGCCGACGACACCACCCGGCGTTGATCGCGGGGCACCCTTTACGATAATGCTTGATTCCCCCTGACTCCTTTTTTATGATGGCGGGGATCAACGGGACAATCGCCAAGCAAGGGTCGCAGCATGAAAAAGTTGGGCCGGCGTACCCGCCGAAACCCTGAGACCCGTTGTTGGAGAGGGCCATGCTCAAAGAGCTGCTAATAAAGAATTTTGCCATTATCGACGATCTGAATATCCGTTTTGAAGCTGGGCTGACCATTCTAAGCGGTGAGACCGGCGCCGGCAAATCCATTATTATCAATGCCGTGAACCTGCTTTTAGGTTCACGGGCAAGCGCCAAGATGATCCGGGATGGTTATGACGTTGCCGAACTGTCTGCATGGTTCGATGTGCCCGAAACATCCACTGCCGCAAAATTGATGACCGAAAACGGCTACGATCCCAAAGAGGGCCTGCTGGTGCGCAGGGTCATTACCGGCAACGATCGCCATCGCATCTATATCAATGACCGCATGGCAACCATACAGATGCTGGCATCCATCACTGCAGACCTGGCCAGCATCTCCGGGCAGCATGCCCACCAGGGCTTGCTCCGGGAGGAGACGCATCTGGCCATTCTGGACCGTTTTGGCGGTCTTTTGCCCATGGTTAGCCGGGTGGCATGCCTCTATGGCAAAGTGGCGCCCCTGTCCCAGGCGCTTCAGACCTTGAAGGAGAAAAAAAACAACCAGCGCAGAGAGATGGACCTGCTTTGTTTCCAGGCAGCCGAAATTGACGATGCACACATCCTTACCGATGAGGACAAGTCCCTTGAGAAAGAACGCTTGCGGCTCAAGCATGCCGAGTCGCTGCAACGGTCCGTTTTTTCCGCCATCGACGCACTTCAAGGGGCCGACGGGGCCATTTTGGAGCAGCTGGGTGAAATGCGAAAAAACCTTGAAAAGGCAGCCGCTCTGGACGAGGGGCTGAACACTGGCGTACAGCGGCTCTCAGATCACCTTTTCGGCCTCGAAGATGTGGCCGAAATGTTGCGCACCTATCTGGGGTCCCTGGACACCGAAGCAGGCCGGCTTGAATCGGTTGATGCCCGCTTGGATCAGATCAACCGGTTGAAACGAAAATACGGTGGGTCCCTTGATGCGCTTTTCCAAAAGCGTGCAGCCATTCAAGCGGAGCTTGCAGCCATTGGCAGCCTGGACGACGACATTCAGCACACCGAAGCACAGTTGCAAGACAACTACAATCAACTGGCAGACTTGTCCCGGCATCTGTCTGAAAAGCGGGAACGTGTGGCCACGGACTTTGCCGCCTGCGTTGAAAAGGAACTGGAAAGTCTGAAGATGGCCGGCACGCGGTTCCAACTCAGTCTTTCCGCGCAAACCTGCAACAAGCAGGTATCCCCTTGGCTCTGTGTGGATGGCAGCCTTTTGTCGGACACGGGTTTGGATCAGGCGGCATTCATGATTGCTCCCAACGTGGGAGAATCCTTAAAACCGCTTGCCTCCATCGCCTCAGGCGGTGAACTTTCCCGGGTGGTACTGGCGCTCAAGGCCATGCTGGCGGCAACCGATGCCGTGGGAACGGTGATTTTTGACGAAGTGGATGCAGGTATCGGCGGTGCGGTGGCCGATGGGGTTGGGAAAAAACTGGCGGCGCTCTCCAAAAAACACCAGCTTATCTGCATCACCCATCTGCCGCAAATCGCCCGTTTCGGGGACCATCACTACCAAATTGAAAAGCAGGTTAAAGGCGGCCGAACCACCACAACAATCAGGCCAATGGATCAGGAAGAACGAATCAAAGAACTCGCCCGCATGCTGGGGGGGGAAACCATTACCCAAACCGCCCTGGAACATGCCCGGAGCCTGATGGCCTCATGACCAAGCGGCTTTGATGCTTGACAATCAAAAGATGATGGTCAGTTTTAAACCAATTTTTCCATAAGGAGATAAGATGCCTATATTCGAATTCAAATGCCTGGACTGTGAAGCATACATGGAGCTGCTGGTGCTGAACAAGCAAGAGGAGTTGGAAATGGCCTGTTCCCAGTGCGGATCCGGCAACCTGGAACGAATTCTCTCCACTACCAGCCATGTGGTCACCGGCTCCGGCGTCGGCCGATCGGCCGACGCCAGCGCCGGTACGCAGACACGGACCTGCAGTTCGGGTTCGTGCACCACCTACACCATCCCCGGGCCGGCATGAGGCCGGCCTACCTTCTTTAGGTCGACGGGTTTTTCTTCTTCGTCTCGTTAAGGTCAACCCATGTATCAGACACTGCACAAGCGGGAAAAAGAACAGTTCTGCAAGCTCTTCAAACAGGATCAGCTCACGAACTTTGAAGACCGGTTCAAAGTCATGGAAGTCTTCATGCAGACCGATGGTCATGTGTCCTCGGATCAGATGATCGAACGGCTTAACGCATCGGGTCACCAAATGGATCCGGAATTTGTCCGTGACACGTTGAAATTGATGTGCCAGTATGGGTTCGCCAGCAAACAGCAGTTCGGAAATGGGGATATTCTTTATGAACACCGACACCTGGGCCAGCACCATGACCACATGGTCTGTACCAAGTGCGGAAAGATCGTGGAATTTGAAGACCCCCAGCTTGAGTCGCTTCAGATACAGGCTGCCGCGCGCCATGGATTCCATCTGCTCCAGCACAAAATGGAGATGTATGGAATCTGCGCCCCATGCATGTCGCAGCGTCAGGAATTGCTCCCTCTTTCGGAAGCACCCAAAGGGGAGCGTCTGGTAATCGCCCGACTGGACGGCGGCCCAACGGCGCGGGCACACATGATGGCCATGGGCCTTCGGATCGGTGACCAGGTGGAGGTGATCACCAACTCAGGACAGGGACAGTTGGTTATCGGTGTGGACTACAAACGAATCGTACTCGGACGCGGCATGGCCCAGAAGCTTCTGGTTCAGGTCAACCCGTGTAAGCCATAGCCCGTACTTAAAGACTGAATGCAAAAATCAATCCCTATTTTTCTGGCGATGATCCTTGTGATCGCCGGCGCAGATAATTTGCAGGCGGAACGGATGAGTGTGAAGACCGACATCGCCAACGTACGCACCGGTCCGGATACGAGTGACACCGTCATCTGGCAGGTGGAACAATATCATCCCCTGAATGTGCTCCAGAAGCAGGGCAGCTGGTATCTGTTCGAGGATTTCGAAGGCGATCGCGGATGGATTCACAGCTCCCTTATCGCCGACATAAAAACGGTGATTGTAAAAAACGACAACTGCAATGTCCGTTCGGGGCCGGGAACCGAAAACGATATCCAGTTTACCGTGGACAAGGGTGTGCCTTTCAAGGTGCTGGAAGAAAAAGGCGACTGGCTGCATGTTGTCCACGCGGATGGGGACAAGGGCTGGATTCATCGCTCCCTGGTCTGGTAGGGGCATCGGTGGTTAAGGAGTCGGCTTGAAGCTGCAACCTGCTAAAACGAGGATCGTTGGGCTGGGTTCCGCGCTTGTGGATATATTGGTTTACGAAAGCGATGATTTTGTACGTCGCATCGGCGTTAAAAAGGGCGGCATGACCCTCGTGGATATGCCCACCCTGGAAACCGTACTCAACCAGGTGTCTACGGAACCATTCGTGGTACCGGGCGGATCGGCATGCAATACGGCTGTGGGCATCGGCCAGCTGGGGGGCCAGGCACGCTTTGTCGGCAAGCGGGGCAATGACGGCACCGGACGTTTTTTCCAGACCGCCCTGGTTGAACGGGGCGTGGAACCCTTTTTGATGACATCCAACCTGCCCACCGGTCGTGTGCTTTCGATCATCACTCCCGATGCCCAACGCACCATGCTCACCTACCTGGGAGCATCGGCAGATACACAGCCGGAAGAGATTACCCCAGAATGTTTTAGAGACAGTGCGGTGGTCCACATGGAGGGCTATCTGCTGTTTAACCCTGAGTTAATGTCGGCCGCACTTAAATCCGCAAGCGTCGCCGGAGCACAGATTTCTCTTGATCTGGCCAGTTTCACCCTTGTAGAACAATCCAAGTTCATTCGCGATGATATTATCGAAGCATATGTGGACCTCCTCATCGTCAATGAAGACGAAGCCCTGGCCTATACCGGGTTTAGGAACGAAACCCAGGCACTGGCCAGGCTGGCCCGGCATGTAGATCTTGCCGTGCTGAAAGTCGGCGCCGAAGGAAGCTTCATCCGGCAGGGGAATGACGTGTACCGAATCCCGGCCCAGGGTTCAAGACCGGCCATTGACACCACCGGCGCTGGAGATCTATGGGCAGCCGGTTTCCTTTACGGACTGGTGAACGGTTATGCCCATGCAGAAAGCGGCCGGCTTGCTTCGGCGTGCGGTTATGAGGTATGTCAGGTGGTCGGCGCCGATATCCCCGCCGATGGATGGATTCGAATCAAAGAAAAACTGGAGGAAGAATGGCCAAAGGAACATCGACACGCAAACAGCTTTTGAAAGAACCCGATCAGTTTATTACATTTTCAGGGAAACTGATCGCCTTCGGAAGATCCAATGCCAAAATGATTCTGATCTGCACGGGAGTTGTTCTCGTGCTCTTGATCACCGCGGCAACGGTGCGCCAGGTTTCCGAAAGGAATGAAAATCGGGCCTCTGAGCTGGTTGAAAAAGCGGTCAACATGTATTCAGCAGCCCTTCAGGACACCGATCCCAAGACGGCCTATGACCGGGTGAAGGCCGATTTTAATGCAATTTTTAATGGATATGGCTCCAAAAACGCGGCAAAAATTGCGCGGATCCTATATGGGGACATTTGCTACCATGGCGGTGACGTCGACACTGCCATTGTCATGTACACTAGGGCGCTGGATGACTTCACCCAGTTTCCGGCGTTGAAAAACCTCATATTGAGCGGCCTTGGGCACGCATATGTTTTCAAAAAAGATTACGATCAGGCAATTCGTTATTTTGAAATGATCGCGTCGGACAAGGACAAGACCATGCAGAGCGGGGCGCTTTTCAACCTGGCCTGGCTTTATGATGCCGGCGGCGACAAAGCGAAAAGCACCAGCATGTACAAACAACTTTTAGCCGATTTTCCTGACAGCCTGTACAGCGAGCTGGTAAAGGAAACAGTCAGCGGTTAAACAGCCTGTATTTTTTTATTTTTTGATTTAAGCCACTTTTGCCGATGCCTAAAAAATCAGCTGCGCGGGCCTGAACGTAGTTGGCTTTTTTCAAGGCCCGGATGATCATGTTTTTTTCAACAAGTGCCAGGGTGTCATATAGATTGGCATCCACAGGAATGCCGTCCATATGCAGGGTGCTGTGGGCATTGTCGATGAAATCTTTTGGCAGATCAGACACCTGAATGATCTCCTCAGGACTCATCACCACAGCCCGCTCGATGACATTTTCAAGTTCGCGGACATTTCCCGGCCAGTCGTATTCGTAAAACAGCCGCTCCACTTCCCGGTCAATGCCGATCACCGGCGGCCCTGTACTGCGCTCACCACTGTATTTGGCGATGAAATGCCCCACCAGGGGCCGGATATCCTCCAACCGCTCGCGCAGCGGCGGCAGGGTAATGGGGACGACGTTAAGCCGGTAAAAAAGGTCTTCCCGGAAATTACCATCGGCCACCTCCGCCTTGAGGGATTTGTTGGTCGCTGCAATCAGACGGATGTTAACAGGAATCGGCTTTACCCCGCCTACCCGTTCGATCACCCGTTCCTGGAGCACGCGAAGCAGTTTAACCTGCAGGCCCGCGGAGAGTTCGCCGATCTCATCCAGAAACAGTGACCCCCCGTCTGCGATTTCAAAGCGCCCTTTTTTCATGGAAACCGCCCCGGTGAAGGCGCCTCTTTCATGGCCAAACAATTCGCTCTCCAATAAAGATTCGACCAGTGCGGAACAATTGACCGCTACAAATGGCTTCTCCTTTCTGGGGCTGTTGAAATGCAAGGCATTGGCCACCAGTTCTTTTCCCGTACCGCTGGCGCCTTCGATGAGGACCGTTGCCGCAGCCGGTGCGACTTTCCGGACAAGGTGAAAGACATCCTGCATGGCTTTGCTTTTGCCGATGATATTATGAAAGCTGTAGCGGCTCTCCACGGCACTGCGGAGCTGGCGGTTCTCCTTGACCACACGGAACATGGAAACGGCCTTGGTTGCAAAAAGAACGAGCCGTTCATTGTCGAAGGGCTTGAGAATGTAGCTATAGGCCCCTTTCTGCATGGCCTCCACTGCTTTTTCGACGGTGCCGTGGGCGGTCATCATGATTACCGGAAGATCCGCATCTTCTTTTTTGATGCACTCAAGAAGCTCAATGCCGTCCATGGCCGGCATTTTCATATCCGTCAGCACCAGATCAACATCGGATTCAGAAAGAATAGCAAGCGCTTCCGGGCCGCTGTTGGCAGCCAGCGTCTCAAATCCAGCATCTTCAAGAACGGCGGCAAGAATGAGCGTGTAATTCTTCTCATCGTCAACAATGAGGATTGTTTCCATTACAGATTCTCCTGACTTAACGGAAATTTGACAGAAACCCGGGCCCCTTTTCCGGGTCGATTGTCAATCCGAATCAACCCGTGGTGGGACTCGATAATGTTCCTTACGATTCCCAACCCCAACCCCGTGCCTTTTTCTTTCGTGGTGAAAAATGGGTCCCAGATCTTTTCCATGACCGATGCGGAAACGCCCTCACCTTCATCCTCGATATAGACCCACAAAGAGCCATCACCCGTTTCAACAGTCACTTCGATGACACCCCCCTGGGGCATGGCCTGCATCGCGTTGATCAATAAATTGAGAAACGCCTGGTAGAGCATGTCCCCATCAGCCAAAATCGAGGGAATGTTATCCTCGAAATAGGTTCTGACAGCGTATCCGTTGTTGTTTATCTGCGATTCAAGGAAATGGATATTTTTAGCAATCACAGTATCAATTCGACAGGGCCTCCGGTTGGGTGTTTTGGGACGCGCGAAATTTAAAAAATCAGTAATAATACTGTTCAACCGCCGGGCTTCCGCCACGATGATATCGGCAATGGCATTCAAGGCGTCCTGGGGGTCCATCTTTTTTTTCAGCAATTCTGCAGAACTGCTGATAATCCCGAGCGGATTTCTGATCTCATGGGAGACACCGGCTACCATCTCCCCCAGTGATGACATATGCTTGGCCCTGGCCAACTGATCTTTAAGCCGTATTCGCTCAAGAGCCCGTTTCTCGATGATGTCCTCGCCCCGCTTGACCACAAAGATCAAGGTCACCAGCAGAATCCCCATGACCACGCTGATCGTGCAGATCACCAGTACCTGAAACTTGAAAATTTTTTGGTAATCACTGGACAGATCCTGCCTGATTTCGACAACGCCCAAAACTGGACCGGAGAGGGGGGAAAGCGGTTTCTCGGCTCTCAAGGGAGCAAATGTGACGATTTTAATCTCTTTGGGAATCCCCAGTAGGATTTCCCAGAATGAACCGCTTTGGACCAGCTTGGAAGACGATTTGCCTGCTAATGCGTTATTGTAAAAGCTGCCTCCGATATTCTCAAGCCCCACCAGTTCAGGTGAAAAACTGTATGCAATGATGTCATTCTTGCTGTAGATATTGACCATTTCAACTTTAAAACTGTGCAATGTACTGCGGACAACGCTGTCCATTCTCTCAAACTGTTCCTGATTCCTCAGTTCAATTTTTCCATACTTTATCCCCACCGGGAGAATAAACTGCAAAAAAACCTGATGGTTCAGGTTCTCGATAAGCAGCAAGGCATAGTCTTCGCTTTCCTGGTATTGCATGGAACGTACCCAGTGGGTGTTGAGCACGGAAAGGGTAATGGTCCCGATTAGAATGACAACAAGGCTGGAAAACGTAAAATATTTTACCAGACGAAAGGGCTGGGCCCGTTCTGAAATGTTTGCGGGTTTCATGAAATTTTCTTATCTGCCATAGATTTCAGGTCGGTCTGGGCAAATATGCGTGATCGAACACGCATCCGATGCGGTAACCCAGGCGCATTGGGCGGCAATAGTTTTTTTTGGGGGGGAGGCCACATGGTACTAAAGTTTTCCCGGTTAATGCCGAATTGAACAGTAAATGGTCAGTCAAGACCCTATGAGCATATAAAGAAACCGGAGTATCCTGTCAATGCACTGTGAATTAAATGCCTATATCCATAAACTATTTTCCCTGCACGGGTTCATGTCCGCATGCCAACGCCGGCTAGGGGAAAAACCGAACCCGTCGGCGCTCAAGATAAGGGTAATGAGTTATAGGAAGCCACAATATAGCTTAAGTGAACAAAATTATGCATAAAAGTCGTATAATTTTGCTTGACAAAGAGATGTTTTGGGTCTTGAATCGGAATCGAGCGTCAGCAATTGTCTCCAAACTGACAAACAGCAATCCAGAGTCCTTATTGAAAAGCGAACCTTGTGATTACTTTTTTGATTGCCATAAGACGATGGTTCAAATGGTGAAGAACGCATTAAAAGAAATTAGGGAGTCCCTTTTGATGAGCAAGTCGGAGCTGGCGAGGGAAGCGAATGTCTCGCCCATAACGATTACGCGGATCGAAGAGGGAAAACCGTGTCGGCTGGAAACCAAAAGAAAAATTTTGCTGGCTCTTGGTTACAGCCTTTCGGACAGTAAAAAAATTTTTGGCGAATAGAAGAGCTAACCATGTTTTTTGGAAAAAAAGACCGGCTAATTGGCCTTGACATCGGATCCAGATCGATTAAAGCGGCTGAGATATCCGAGACGAAAAAGGGCGGCACCCTCGAACGTTTTGGTATTATCGACATCGCTCCGGGCCTGATTGAAGATGGCACCATAAAAGATGCGGAACAAGTCTCGGACACCATCCGCCAGTTGTTTAAGAACTATGGCATAAAAGGCCATAACGTTGCCCTCTCGGTTGGCGGCTACTCAGTCATCGTAAAAAAGATCAATGTTCAGGCCATGTCGGAAGAACAACTGCAGGACACCATCAGCTTTGAAGCGGAACAATACATCCCGTTTGATATCTCAGATGTAAACCTGGACTTTCAAATTCTGGGTGAAAATGAAAGCAATCCCAACCAGATGAATGTACTGCTGGTTGCTGCAAAAAAGGAAATGGTCAACGACTATGTGAACCTTGCCCAAATGGCCGGGCTCAACCCCTGCATCATTGATGTGGATGCGTTTGCCCTTCAAAACATTTATGAATTCAATTATACGCCGGCCGAAAATGAAAACACGGCACTTATCGATATTGGTGCAAGCAAGACTTCATTGAATATTCTTAAAGGTAAACAATCTGTTTTCATGAGAGATGTTTCCCTCGGTTGTGGCCAGATTAATCAGAAAATAGCATCCCTTATCGACTGTTCCCTCGAAGAGGCCGAGCAGATCAAGTTCGGCGACCAATCCGAAAAAATTACTGCCGGTGATCTTTCGGACATTGTTTCCTCCGTCGTGTCGGACTGGTGTACAGAAATTAGGCGTGCCCTGGACTTCTTTTATTCAACCTACCCCGATGATCAGATTAAGAAGATAATCCTCAGTGGTGGTGGAGGTAACATAAAAGAATTCAGGCAGTTATTATCTGTCGAAACCTCTGCTGAAGTGACGACCATCAATCCCTTTGAGGGTTTGCATATCGATCAAAACAGGTTTGATGTGGAATTCCTAAAACGCATAGCCCCCCAGGCTTCAATCAGCATGGGATTGGCAACGAGAAAAGTTGATGATAAATGATACGGATTAATTTACTCCCATTTCGAGCCGCCCGGAAAAAAGAGAACATAAGAAGACAGGTGTCCATATTTCTGTTGTCACTTGTTCTTGTTGTGATTGTTGCCGCCTGGTTCAACCACCTGTTGTCCGGCAAGATCAAAACGCTGGACAAACAAATCGCAGAGACCAAGGCACAGGTTGAAAAGTACAACAAAATCAACCAGGAAATCGCGGATATCAAAAAAAAGCTGGACGTTCTGAATAAAAAAATTGAAGTCATCAAATCCTTGGATCTCACCAGAAAAGCGCCCGTTGAACTGCTGGATGACATGTCCAGACTTGCGATTGAAAAACGCATGTGGCTCACGGGGTTGGAAGAAAAATCAGGCAACGTTAAAGTCGTCGGTATCGCATTGGACAACCCGACGATCGCAGAGTACATGACGCGGATTGAATCCTCCCAGAAGTATGTGGATGTCAAACTTTTGTCCATCAACCAGGATGCTTCTGTCAAGGGGCTGCAGCTTAAAAGGTTTGATATCCGTTTTCGTAAAGCTCCCCTTGATAAACAAACTAAATAGGTGTTGTGGAAATGAAGAAGGCCATAGCGGCTCCCATTGAAAAAGTTAATCCGATTTTCGATAAGCTTGAACAGCTTTCCAGAATTCAGCGGATGGCTATCTGGGCTGGCGTACTGATACTGCTGATCGGTGCTTTCGTCTACTTTTCATATCTGCCGAAATTCAAACAAATCGACAAACTCAACACGAATCTGTCAAAAATCGAAAAAGAGTTGGAAGTCGCCAAAAAAAACGCCCGACAGCTGAATGAATACAGGAAAAAAATGCAGGACGCCGAAGAACAATTCAAAATCGTAATGCGGGCGTTGCCTGAAAATGAAGAAATCCCGACCCTGCTGACCGGCATTTCCAAGGCCGGCAAAGACTCGGGCCTCAATTTTGTTCTGTTTCAGCCCAAGCCTGAAGTTAAAAAAGATTTTTACGCCGAGATACCTGTGGCCATTAAAGTCACTGGGGATTATCACGGCGTGGCGACATTTTTCGAAAGTGTGGCCGAGTTGAACCGGATTGTAAACATCAGGGATATCAACATGACGCCGGGCAAGCAACCAACGGACATGACGACAACATGCACGGCGGTCACTTATAAATTCATTGAAGCTCCCGACACACCTCCTCAAAAGTCGACCAGGAAAAAGAAGCGGTAAAGCCATGCGAATGCAATTCAGACCATTATCTGCCAGTGTAGCTGTTTTTCTGCTGATTTCGTGCTTTCTCTTGAACTGTGATGATCAAAAGGAGCAATCCAAAGCGCAGGTCGTCAGCAAGAAAATTTCGGTTCAGAATCCGATCCAGGCGGAACCGAAAAGCGATGAAGCCAAGGCAGAGGCCTCCGTTGAAAAAACCGAAGTCGACGATAAAGAATCAAGTGCGCTCACCCGCATCTACGATCCCGCGGAACGGCTGAACCCGTTTATCCCCATTTTTGCAAAGGATGAGGATAGTGAAGCAGCCGCTTCTGACCAGGTTGACAAAAAGAAAAAAAAGAAGCGCATAGCCCAAACGCCATTGGAAAGAATTGGCCTCAATCAGCTTAAATTAGTCGCCATTATTCGGGCTTCATCCGGAAATAGGGCACTTGTGGAAGATAGCAGCGGCAAAGGCTACATCATTAGAAAGGGCACTTATATCGGCTTGAATTCAGGAATTGTGGCCCAGATCAACGCCAATAGCGTGATTGTTGAAGAAGAATTAGAAAACCTCATGGGAGAACTTGTTCTTCAAAATACCGAAATAAAACTTCAGAAACCGGCTGGAGAGTGATATGCGCAACTTCAGGATCAACGTTTCCAAGAGATTGACACTTGTTTTTGGCCTAAGTTTGGCTGTCGCCTTCTTTGTTACAGGATGCGCAACCCAGGATTCCGGTCGCCAAACCGGGGTGGCCGATGCCGACCCCTCCCAATCGATGGAAATTACAGCTATCGGCTTGTCAGAAGACACGGATTCGATAAACGTGTGGATCAATGGGACCGAACCGTTGACATACACCTCCGTCAAGCAGCCGTTACCCCTCGGCGTTGTTCTCTATTTCCCCAACACACGCTTGAACGTTGCCAACCCGGATGTAATGTCCACGGGCAACCCCGTATCTTCCATTCACGCCAATCAGATCGAAGCTAAAAACAAAACCTCGCGCATCGAGATTCTCCTGGCTGCAGACGTTGCCTACAATGTCGTTCAAGACGGCAACGGGCTTAAAATCAAGTTCGCCAAGCCTGACGTTCCATCACCGGAGAGCAGCAGCGTTCCGTCGACCCAGGCTGAAACAACGTCCCAACCGGCGCTGACGCAAGCGGCCCAACCAGCTAAACCGCATGCCGTTCAAACGGTTAAACCGTCCAATACATTCCAAGGCACCGGCATTCCCGTCGGGCAGGAAAATAAGATATGGGTGAACCGTATCGATTTTCTTGGAGAAGAAGGCGGGCGGTCCACCTTGTCCATCGAAACAACCGACAAGGTGGATTACAACCTTCAGAAAATAACTGATAAACTGCTTGAACTGCGCCTTATGAATGCCAATATCGCGGAATTCAGACAACGCCCCATGTTAACCACACGGTTCGAAAGTGCCGTCAATCGCATCATGCCCATCCAGCTGCCGTCGATGAAGGATTTTTCGTTATTCTCCATCGAACTGCGCGAGCAAGTCTCCTATTACGCGGAGCAGGTCGGGACGTTGCTGTTAATCCACTTTGAGCCATCCACCGTACCACCTGCACCTGCCGACGAAACCAATCTTCCTGCCTGGAAAAGGGCGCTCGAAGAGACCATCGGGTTCGGCTCTGTTGTTTCAGCGTCTACCAAGACGCAACCAGCTGCAGGCGAAACCCAGATCCCGAGCGACAAACAAGCCCTCGCATCCATGGATGCGCCTTCAAGCCCAAAAGTGCCTGAAATCGATTTCGAAGCAGACCAGGCCATGGTTGTAACCAAACGAGTCAAAAATTATACGGGCGAGAAAATTGCCCTCGATTTTTTCCAAACCGATATCAAAAATGTCTTCCGGATCCTTCGGGAAGTCAGCGGCAAAAACTTTGCCATCGACAAGGATGTGAATGGCAAGGTTACCCTTACGCTTGACAAACCGGTGCCATGGGACCAGGTGATGGATCTGGTGCTGAGAATGAACCAGCTCGGCATGATCGTTGAGGGTGATATTATTCGGATTGCCACATTGGCAACCCTGAAGGCGGAAAATGATCTCCGCAAAGCCCAAATTGCTGCAATGCAAAAAGAAAAAGAACAGATCATCGCACTCGAGCCCTTGGAGACGCGCTACATTCCTATCAGCTACTCCGATGCAACCAGTGAAGTGCTCCCCCACCTCCAAAATATTATAACCAAGGGACGCGGGTCGGTTTCGGTTGACAGCAAGAACAATCAAATCATCATCACCGACACCACTGAAAAAATTGCCCAGGCCCAGGAGATCGCCAACCAGATCGATAAGGTGACATCCCAGGTTATCATTGAAGCCCGGGTTGTCGAAGTCAGTGAAAGCTTTTCCAAAGAACTGGGCTTTAGCTGGTCGGCGAGTGTAGGCCCCATTGGAATTAACGATGGTAAAATCTCCGCACTTGGAGACGTGGCCATGAATTTCCCGACTGCCTCCTCGAACGGTATCGGGTTTAACCTAACCCGCATTTTGAACACGCCGTTTTCATTGGATGCGCAACTCACGGCCCTCGAAACCAATGGCAACGGTAAAATCCTCTCTTCACCAAAAATTGTTACCCTGAACAATAAAATGGCAAGAATTAAACAGGGCCAGGAATACGGATATCTGGAGCGTGATTCGGCTGGCGGGTCTTCGGTAAAGTTTAAAGATGTGGATCTGCTGCTTGAGGTCACGCCCCACGTGACGCCGGACAATCGGATTTCAATGAACATTTTAATTCAGAAAAATGACGTGACCGGGCTTGTTGACGGGGTCCCGATCATCTCCACCAATGAGGCCCAAACCCAACTTCTGGTTAACGACGGCGATACCATTGTGATCGGCGGCATCATCAAAGCCACGGCATCATCAGGAAAAACCGCCTTTCCCGGCCTTCATAAAATTCCGGTGCTAGGCTGGATGTTTCAAAGCAACTCGGAAGCGGTTGACAACAACGAACTGCTCATTTTCATGAATCCGAAAATCGTTCAACTGGAACAGCGCAAGGTGGCTTTTTAACCCCAGCCGGTCTGGCGGGGTCAAATTGACAATTCAGGCGAATTTTCCACCGGGCTCCATGCCACGCGGAAAGTTCGCCTTTTTTATTTCAGCTGTTTAGCGCCCTAATAATCGGGTTTTTAATTTAATCTGCGGATGAAAGGAACTTACATGCGAGCCGCATTCTATCAAACCTTCGAAGGTCCCGTAACGCTGGAGGCCCTGCCCGATCCCAGTCCGCCGGAAGGTGGCGTGGTGATCAAAGTCGAAGCCACGGGCGTGTGTTTGAGCGACTGGCATGGCTGGAAGGGTCACGATGCGGATATCACCCTGCCCCATGTACCCGGCCATGAACTTGCCGGTGTTGTCCAGACTGTCGGCAGCGGGGTTGCCTTCTGGAAGCCCGGAGATCGGGTCACCCTGCCGTTTGTCTGCGGTTGCGGGGGCTGCCCTCAGTGTCTTTCAGGCAATCATCAGGTCTGCGATCACCAGTTCCAGCCGGGGTTCACCGGCTGGGGATCCTTTGCCGAATATGTAGCCGTTCGCTATGCCGACATCAATCTGGTCCGCCTGCCGGCCTCCATGGATTTTATCACTGCAGCCAGCCTGGGATGCCGGTTTGCAACTGCCTTTCGGGCCATCGCCGCCCAGGGCAGGGTCATGGCAGGGCAATGGGTGGCCGTGTTCGGCTGCGGCGGGGTGGGCCTGTCCGCCATCATGATCGCCAACGCCCTGGGTGCGCAGGTGGTGGCCGTCGACATCAGGGATGAAAAACTGGATATGGCTCGCCGCATGGGCGCAACAGAGACGGTCAATGCGTGTTGCGTGGACAACACGGTGGAAGCCGTCCGCGACCTTTCGCGCGGCGGAGCCCACGTGTCCATGGATGCCCTGGGCAGCCCAAGGACCTGTTTCGATTCCATTGCCAGTCTTAGAAAACGGGGCAAGCATCTCCAGGTGGGCCTCCTTGACAGCAAGCATCGTCATCCCTCAATCCCCATGGACCGTGTCGTTGCCCATGAACTGGAAATTATCGGCAGCCACGGTATGCAGGCTTTTGAATATGGACGACTGCTGGACATGATTGCGGCCGGCAAACTGCACCCGGAAAAGCTTATCGGCCGAATCGTGAGCCTGGAGGAGGGCATCGCTTTTTTGACCGTCATGGACCGCCATGACCAAACAGGCGTTACCGTTATCAATCGCTTCTAGGATGGATCGCGCTCATCCCGGCATGGATACCGGCGGGATGAGCGCATTCTTTGTGGTGGCGGGCGTACTACCCGCCGTAAAGCACTGCAAGAATAGTGGCCTGGCCGCTGGCGGCGGCAATCAGATGCGGGATGGTGGACAGATAGTAGGCGCTGTCTCCCGGGGAGAGATCGAAATGATCGTCCCCGATGTCAAGAGAGACCCCACCGTCGAGCACGTAGATGAACTCTTCACCGTCGTGGATGGAGCGTTCCGTGTCCGGCGCCTCTTCCAACTGAACGATAAGGGATTCCATATGCCGCCCTTTTACTTCCGGTGCGAGGCTCCGATAGGTGTAAGCCTGCTGCTTTCCCTTCAGTGAGGTGGAGCGGGAAACTATTTTCCGTTCATCCTTCCGGGTGATGGAATAGAGCTTTTCCCCCACCCCAGACACCAGCCGGCCAAACGCGCTGTCCAACGCTTTGGACAGCTTGATGGCCGTTCCCAACTGGGGCTGAACCTCGCAGCGTTCGATGCTGGACAATAGTTCAACATCAAAACCGGTCATGTGGGACAGTTGGTCCAGGGAAAGGCCCTTGGCTTCACGGATGGCTTTGATTCGCTGGCCGATATCCTCGCGGCTCCCTTCGGGCTGGCAGCAGGCATTTTCCTTGATTTTTCCGGTCAGGTCTTCGAAATAGTCCACGTTGATGTGGGGCTTCTTTGCGCCTGTTTCCATGGCAATGCTCCTGGTTCGGGAATCCTCCCGATTTTCCTGGTGGGTTCGCTACAGGGTAGCAGTTAAATAAACGGCCGAATTCGCCCCGGTTTCAAGCGGGGGTCAAGTCCATCAGGGAAGATAGCGCTCCGGCAGGACCGCCCGTTGCGCCCATTCAGCAGGCAGCTTCTGGTCCGGCGCCTCCGACAGCTTTTCTTTCAACCTTTTCAATCCCGGTCGCGCAAATTTGGGATGTCCCTGCTTGAGCGTTCGCCCGTTGACCACCGCCTCACTTCTAAGGCGGTGGCCCACGGTCCGTTCCAACTGACGCCCGAGCCACAATACGCGATCCACGTTGTAGCCGTGTTGGATGCCCATTTCATCGATCTGCACCAACATATCCTCGAGACAGGTCAATCCTACGTAGCGGGGATCTTCGTAATAGTATTCACCGGTTCCCGGCACCGGGCAGTCATCCAGGAAGTTAGCCGGCTGGCCACCCAGCCCCCCAAGGGTGCCTTCAAAATGACAAATGCCTGCCTGAAGGGCCGCGAGAACCGAAGCAGAGGCCACCCGCTTGGTTTCGTGAAAATGGGCAATGTGCACCGAGGTGTCGGGAATTTCATCGAGAATCATGGAAAAATAGCGGTACACCTCCGGCGCCGAGGCGCTGCCGTCGTGGTCGGCATGCTCGATGTCGGTGGCGCCGATTTCCAGCCAGCGTTTGGTGAATTCTACCGCGTCTTTCAATTCGGTGGCCCCGGCAATGGGGCTGCCCCAGATGGTGCTGACGGTGCCGCACATCTGAAGACCCGCCTCGCGGCATTTGCGGATGGCCCTTTCGCATTCTCTCCAGTATTCGGGCAGAGTCAGACCTGAATTGGCAAAATGGTGTTCCTCTTCGGTGGACACCATCATCAGGCAGCGATCCGGGCCGACACCTTTCTTAGCCAGCGCGATGGCCCGGTCCACACCCGGCTCCCGAATGGTCACGGCGGTGATCGTAATGTCATCCGGATTGATGCCTTTTTTTTGACATCGGCCGCGAAAACGGTCACTGCGCAGGTGGGCCAGGATCTGTTCCGCGTCACTGAACTGAGGCATGAGGTAGGGGTTCCCCAAGTTGGTCACCTCTATATTGCGGCAGCCGGCAAAAATCATCTCTTCGGCGTAAAATATCTTGGCCCGGGTGGAGATGAATTTTTCCAGATGCTGAAAACCGTCACGGACGGTGATGTCACCAAGGGTGACTTTCTTGGGCATTCTCGGAAAGATTTTCCAATAATCATATTCGGTCATTCGGCCTCCTTATTGTATTTTCTGAATGGATGCACAACCCCCAGCACACCGGTTGCTTGTGCTTTTTTACTTGTCCGGTCAATAGTCAATACCCCTTGTAGACTGGTTTTCGCTTCTCTTTAAAGGCAGCCAGACCTTCCAGCCTGTCTGCGGTGGGAATGCAGACCCAATAGGCGTTGGATTCGATAGCCAGACCCGTGGAAAGGTCGGTTTCCATACCGAAGTTGATGGCGTATTTGGCCTGTTCGATGGCCACGGGGCCGGTTTCGCAGATCTCGGCAGCCATCTGCCGACAGGTGTCGAGAAGGGCCTCAGGTGCGCAGACCCTATTTACCAGACCCATCTTTGAAGCCTCGGCGGCACCAACACGCTTGCCGGTAAAGATCAGCTCTTTGGCTTTGCCCTTGCCCACCAGGCGCGGCAAGCGCTGTGTACCGCCGGCGCCGGGGATAATGGCCAGCCGGGTTTCGGTGAGTCCCATGGTAGCGGTTTCCGAGGCGATGCGAATGTCCGATGCCAGGGCCAGTTCGGTTCCACCGCCCAGGGCAATGCCGTTGACCGCAGCGATTACCGGCTTGTTGAGCTGTTCGATGGCCGTGAACAGATTGCGGATGGTAAAGATGTATTCCTTGACCTGCACGGGGGTCAAGGCGGCCCGCTCCTTCAGGTCTGCACCGGAGCAAAAGGCCCGATCGCCGGCTCCGGTAATGATGATCACGCGCACACTGGGGTCGAAGCGGACTGCGTTGATTTTGGCAGCCAACGCATGCAGCAGCGCAAAATTGAACGCATTCATCACCTCGGGCCGGTTCAAGGTGATGACGGTTACCCCGTCTTGTTGCTGGACAAGTAAAATCGCGTCGTTCATGCAATCCTCCGTAAAAGGATGGGTTGGTTTTAAAAAATCAGCATCCGATGTAGCGGGAAATGACGATGCGCTGAACTTCCGAGGTACCTTCCCCGATGTCCAGAAGCTTCTGGTCGCGGTAGAACCGCTCCACATCGTACTCTTTCATCAATCCATATCCACCGTGAATCTGCACGGCGTGATTGGCCACCCGCCCCATGAGCTCAGAACAGTAGAGCTTGGCCATGGCGGCCTCTTTTTCGAAGGGGCGCTTATGGTCTCGCAGCCAGCAGGCCTTGTAAAGCAGGTTGCGGCCGCACTCGATCTCCATGGCGCTGTCCGCCAGCTTGAAGGCCACGGCCTGGAATTTGGAAATGGGCTGACCGAACTGCTCCCGCTTTTGGGCGTATTTCAAGGCCGCATCATAGGCACCCTGTGCACCCCCCAACCCCATGGCCGCGATGGAGAGCCGTCCGCCGTCAAGGGTCTTGAGCATCTGGTGAAACCCGTCACCCTGCTGGCCTAAAATATTTTCCGCCGGCACACGGACATCATCGAAGTAAAGCTCCGCCGTATTCGAGGAGCGCCACATCATTTTCATTTTCATGGGCACGGCTTTGAAACCCCGGGTACCGCTCTCCACAATAAAACAGGTGTATTCGGGTTTGCCGTTGGGACGGGTACCGGTGATGGCCTGTACCGTCACCCCCAGGGTCATATCACTGGCCGCGTTGGTGATGAATATCTTGGAACCATTGATGACCCAGGCATCACCGTCACGCACCGCTGTGGTCTTCGATCCGCCCGCGTCGGAACCGGCCGTAGGTTCGGTAAGCCCGAACCCCCACAACGCCTCGCCGGTGCAGAGCTTGGGCAGGTATTTCTGTTTCTGCTGCTCGCTGCCAAAATAGTAGAGCGGGCCGATACCCAGTGAGTTTCCTGCGGCAATGGTAGCCGCCTGGGAGCCGTCCACGCGGGCAATCTCCTCTACAGCGATGATGTAGGAGATGTAGTCCATGGACTGGCCTTCGTAATTTTCAGAGACAAACATACCGAACAGGCCGATCTCCCCCATTTTCCGGGTGAGTTCGATGGAAAATTTCTCCGCTTCGTCAAGCTCCAGCGCCACCGGTGCGATCTCGCTCTGGGCAAACTTGCGGACTTCTTTGCGAATCATTTCCTGTTCTCTGGTCAAATCAAAATCCACGACGACCTCCTTTCCGCAGCAGCGGGGCCGGAATTACCGCACTGGATAAATGCGGCGCCTGCAACTTTTCAGTACCGTTGGAGATATCTTTTTCAGCAACTGGCAGGGGCGCTGAGGCGACCCTGCTTTAACCCACTGATAATAAAGTTTTCATAAATGTCGGCGATCTCATTCACCGTCAGCCGTCCGTTGGGGTCGTACCAGGTGGCACCGGCCGTGCACAGGGTTAAGATGGCATAGGAGAGGATCTTGATGTCCACATCGGCAAACAGGCCCTCCTCTGTGCCCTGTCGGATAAGTTCCTGAAAAATCGATTCGTATTCGTCCCGCATGTTCACAATGGCCCGGTAATGTTCAGCAATGAGCCCCCGAAGTTCACTGTTGGCAATAAAATTTTCCTTCTGCCGCTCCAGATGAAAGCACACATGGCCGCGCACTGCCGCCCGAATCCGTTGCTCTGTACCCTCAGCAGCAGTCAGGTGCTGCTTGAGGGTGGTGGTCAGGTCATCCATAGTGGATTTTAAAATTTGAAATAACAGTTCCGCTTTGCTGTCGTAATGGTAGTAGATGCTGGCCTTTTGAATGCCGCTGCCCCTGGCAATATCACTGATACTGGTGGCAAAATATCCCTTTTTGAAAAAAAGGTCGATGGATACGGATTTAATGGTCGCTTTCATATCGGCCATAAGGTTTCAGGCTCCCGGGGCAACGAGCGATGGCGGGTGGCAATTTGCCGAGCGAGTGAGCGATCAACAAATTTACCGACCGGTCGTTAGGCGAAATTCTTTTTATTCCACCCGCCGCCTGTTGTCAAGTCTGAAAACGGATGGCGCCAGGTTTCCGGTTGCAAAAACGCCCAATCGCCGCTGGAGTCATTCCCGGCCTGGCGGATGTCGACATCCTCCGCCACGCCAGAAATTTTGGTGTTAACGGGGGTCTCTAAAGCGAATCGATCGCAACAGGCTTCACGGGCGTTGTACGGATCCACTGGACGGCAGTCAGAGATATCAGCGCCATGCAGGCACCGGCGATAAAAGGGATGCGGTAATCAACAATCCAGAAATATCCGCCGATGGCCGGCAGAATGACGGCGGCAATATGGTTGATCGTGAAGCCTACAGCCATGGTGGGTGCTACGTCGCCGGGATCACCCACCTTCTGGAAAAAGGTGTGCATGGCTATGGCAAAATTAAAAAATATATGGTCGAGGATGTAAAGTCCACCGGCCACCCATTTGGATTCAGTAAAGGCGTACGCCAGGAAAACGGCAACCAAACTGGCGTATTCGAGGGTGAGCACTTTGCGCTCACCAAAGCGGATAATGGCCCGGCCGATGGTGGGGCTGAGAAAGTAATTGATGGCATTGTTGAGCACGAACAAAAATGTCACCGCCTGGACCGAATACCCGAATTTTTGCACCAACAGCAGCACCGCAAAGGCGATAAATATCTGGCGCCGGGCACCGGCCATAAAGGTGAGAAAATAGTAGAGGCTGTAGCGTTTGCGAAAGATCATCCGTTTGTGCTGGGGCAAGATGTCGGCGCTGGTTGGCCTGCGGGTAAAACCCCACAGGGCCAATGCCACGATGACCCCTCCGATGATCACGTACATGCGGGCAAAGTCCAACGCGGTAGCCATGAAAAAGATAAACACCCCCACGATGATGCTCGACGCGGCGGAAATGCTGCGCAGTTTACCGAACACCCACGGCGATACCTGCTTGTCGAAATATTGGAGCGTGAGGGACATGTTGGTGGTTTCATAATAGTGGAACCCGAAGCTCATTACCAGGGTTGTCAGGGCCAGTCCCGCAAAGGAGGGGAACCACCCGGTGGCGGCAATGCCCAATCCCAGCAGCAGGATGGACAGGGCGGAGAGACGGTGCTCCGGGATGAGTCGAATGATAAAAATAGCCAGAAGGGCCAGAAATCCGGGGATCTCACGGATGGACTGGACGGCGCCGATGGCGTCGCCATCCAGCCTGGCCACTTCCACGGCAAAGTTGTTGAACAGGGTCGTCCACGCCTGAAGCCCCACCGTTGAGCCGATGGTGAGCACAACCAGGTAAAGGTACATGGGATTTTTTTTTACGTGATCCATAAGCGCGGCAACCTCCCGTGGTTCATCAGATCATGCAATAGGTGGATCGCTCTACCACCAATGGGGTAGCCAGACAAGCAGGATTATAAATTTCAAACACTTCCCGGGTATACCCCGGCCGAAAACTTTCCAGGCGCCTTCGATCTGATCCGATTAAGTAATTATATAAAATATTTTTAACTAGTTATAATCGTGCACGAACATCTTAAACCCTAAACCCATCGCTGTTGATGGGTTTAGGAGTTGATTTTTTAGCATGAATCCCGTTAATGGACATGGTTCGAGATGATCCGATTAGGCAAGGGGCTCACCGCCTCCCTGCGAAAAAGACCACCGCCCTGGACCCGACCATGGGGTTTGTCCGCGGTGAAGCGGGTAAATAATGGATATCAACCATAGCAACATATGAAAATTTTACTGGTCAACCCCCCCAATTGCGGTCGCAGTATCCCCGAAGAAAACTACGGGATCAACGCCATCAAGATGATTTTTCGCGGTGAGCCGCTTTCTCTGGAAACCTTGGCCGGAAATCTCGATGGTCACCCGGTGGCCATTACTGACCTCAAGGCGGATCCCCATGGACTTGCGCCGGAGCGCCTCCCCTTCACTCCCGACGTTGTCGGGCTGACGGGGGTCACCTGTGAGGCCAACACGGTTCTCGCCCTTGCCGAATCACTCAAGCTGCGCTTCGGCGCCGTGGTTGTGGTGGGTGGCCATCACGCCTCCTGCGACCCCGATTTCTTCAGCCAACCCTACGTGGATTACGTGGTCACCGGGTTGGGGAAACTCAGCTTCCGGCAACTGATCGACACGCTGGAAGCGGGCGGAAAACCCGATATCCCCGGTATCCGCACCATTTGTGCAGGGGTACCGCAACCCTTTACACCGCGCCGTTATACCACCGCGGATCTTGTGGATAATCGTGTCCCCCGCTATGACCTGGTCAACCAGCACCGCAATACCTACGTAATGCGTGGGGTGGGCGGCAAGACCGGTTTCGTTGCCTCGGCCTTCGGCTGCACCCACAGCTGCGCCTTCTGCTGCATTCCCAACATGACCGCAAACCGGTACCTGCTGCACAGCAACGCTGCGGTGGTCAGGGATGTTATGGCGCTTGGCGATGTGGACACGATCCGCCTGGTGGATGCCAACACGTTCGGGAATGTGGAGATCGCAACCGATCTGGCCCATCAACTTATGGCCGCCGGGGTCCGCAAACCCCTGGTGGCCGATGTCCGTTCGGATACAGTGGTCCGCCACCCCGGATTGTTCGAATGCTGGCGCAAAGCCGGACTGGCGGCGGCTGTCATCGGATTTGAAGAAATAAGCGATCAGCGACTGTCGCTGCTGAACAAGCGCAATACCGTACACAACAACATCGAGGCTATCCGCATATTAAAGAATCTGGGCATCCGCATTGTCGGCGATTTCATCGTATCACCGGATTATGCGGATGCGGATTTCGATCGACTGGAACGCTTTATTGAACAAAGCGACATCGATCTGCCCATCCCGGCCGTTCTGACCCCCATTCCGGGGACCCCCCTTCACCAGGAGTTGCGGTCTCATATCACCATCGACAACCTGGATTATTATACTTTTACCAATGCCGTGGTAGCCACCAGGATGGCGGAAGCGCAGTTTTACCGACGCTATTCAGGGCTTTTGGAACACTGCCTTGCCCAGCTGCATTCGGGTGGGGCCCATGCGCGAAAGGAAAATGATTGATGCGCGTGTTTATTAACCGCCTGTCGGCATTTTTGCCTAATTCCCCGGTTTCCAACGACGAGATTGAAACCGTGCTGGGACAGGTAGATCAGGTGCCGTCCCGGGCCAAACGGATCGTATTGAAAAATAACGGCATTCTGAAGCGATACTACGCTGTGGACCGTCACACGCAGGCCCTGACCCACACCAATGCCCAGCTGGCTGCCGAGGCAGTCAAGGGGCTGGCGGAAGGGGAGGGATTCAACCTCACCGACATCCAGTGCCTGTGCTGCGGTACCACCAGCCCGGACCTGCTTTTTCCCGGCCACGCCCTTATGGTGCTGGGTGAACTGGGCCTGCCGCCGCTGGAGGCGGTAACCACCGCCGGAATCTGTATCTCCGGCATGACCGCCTTCAAGTACGCCTGCATGAATGTGGCCACCCGAATGAGCACCAATGCAGTCAGCGTTGGATCCGAGCTCTCCTCCTCCTTCATGCGATCCAATTTTTTCAGTTCGACGGAAAACCCGCTTGCCGATGTAGCCAGACGCCCCACCCTGGCCTTCGACAGCGACTTCCTGCGCTGGATGCTTTCCGACGGCGCCGGCGCCGCCCTGCTGAGCGACTCACCCAACCCCGCGGGGATTTCCCTGAGGGTGGACTGGATCGACAACCTCTCTTATGCCGGTGAGTTGGAAACCTGCATGTACGGCGGCGGGATCAAGGGCGAGGCGGGCAACGTGTCCGGATGGCGGGTGGTAGAAGCAATTGCGCCCGAGGATGAAAAGTGCCTCATGGCGGTCAAACAGGATATCCGCCTTCTGGAGGTCCACATCGTGGCCACCATGCAACGCGCATTACAGGCCAGCATTGACAAACACGGACTTCAGGCAGAAAAAGTGGACTGGTTTGTGCCCCATTACTCATCGGTCTATTTCCGGGACAAGTTCTTCAATGCCATGGCGGCCATCGGGTTCGAGATTCCCTACGACCGCTGGTTCACCAACCTGGCCGAAACGGGCAATACCGGCAGTGCATCCATCTTTATCATTCTGGAGGCGCTGTTTTCCTCGGGCAGGCTGAAACCCGGCCAGCGGCTGTTGGGTTTCGTTCCGGAAAGCGGACGGTTTTCCCACTGTTTCATGCACTTGACCGTCGTCTGACAGCCAAGGATCGGAATTGCACCCATGAAAATTGATGAAGTCCCCCAGGATCCGGGCATGATGAACGATCACCGCCGGGAAATTTGCTACGCCGTGGATGACCAGGGAAATTATGTCCTGGCTGGCAGCGCGGGATGGAACCCCAAAAATATCGCCAACGGCCAGGCCTGGGAGCTGATTGACGAAGCCGCCGTCGATGCACTGAGAAAGGTTCGTGCCGGCCAGGCCAGTCCCCTGGCCTACCACATGGCCTGCCACCAGATGGGCATAAGCCTGCTTGCCAAGTATGCGGGAGTTGGCCGGCTGAAGGTCTGGCTGCACCTGAAGACCGGACCCTTCAGCCGCCTGGCACCTGCTTGGCTGCAACGCTACGCCGACGTTTTCGACATCTCCGTCCAGGAGCTGAAAACAGTCCCTGAAATCCACACGCCGGTGACTCGAAACCAATGAAAAATTTAAACCCAGGCTTTTCGGCCCCTTCGAATCCCGCCGCACAGGCGGTTGTGAAAATTGATTTTACCCACAGACAATCGGCCCACTGCGAAAGCGGCGTCTGCTCGAACCTGCTCCACCATTACGGCGTTGACATCAGCGAAGCCATGGCCTTTGGAATAGGTTCCGGCATGTTCTTCGGATATCTGCCATTCATCCGGATCAACAATCTCCCCCTGACCACCTACCGCTGCGAGGTGGGAGGCATCTTCAAACGGGTCGCCAAACGGTTGGGATGCCAGGTACACTCGCAGAAATTCAGGAATCCGGACAAGGCCATGGAAGCTCTGGATGAACGGCTGGAGCAGGGCATCCCGGTGGCCTGCCGCACCGGCGGGTATTGGCTGCCCTATTTTCCGCCGGCCTTCAGATTTCACTTTAACATGCACAACCTTGTGGTTTATGGCAAAGAAGGCAATGACTACATCATCAGTGATCCGGTCTTTCCGAGTCCCGAACGCTGTGGCCGCAGCGACCTGCTCAAAGCCCGCTTCGCCAAGGGCGCCATGGCCCCCAAGGGCACCATGTACCACCTGAAACAGGTGCCCCGGCAGGTGGATCCGGCGCCTGCCGCCTGCAAAGGCATCCGGGAAGTGTGTCGCCGCATGCTTAGCACGCCGGGTCCGGTGATCGGCATACGGGGTATTCGCTTTCTTGCCGGTCAAGTCAAAAAATGGCCTAAAAAACTGGGCGAAAAGCGCGCGCTGCTGTATGTGGGGCAGTTGATCCGCATGCAGGAAGAGCTGGGCACGGGAGGTGCCGGTTTCAGGTTCATGTTTGCCGCGTTTCTTCAGGAGGCCGCTGCCCTTTTGGAAAACCCCCAGCTTTTGGAGCTGTCCCGAGTTATGACCGATGTCGGTGACCGCTGGCGCAAATTTGCCGTGATCGGTGGGCGCCTTTGCAAGGGAAGGGCTTCGGGGGAGGACACTTACGAAGCCATGGCGAACCTTCTAAACGAATGTGCCGACGGCGAGTCGTCAGTCTACCGGAAGTTGTTGCAGATCGTTTGAGGCACCGGCAGGAACCGGAGAATCAGGATCACATTAAATAACTGTTTCCAAATTGGTCGAAGGAACCCCGGCACCATGACGATTCAACATCGGCTCAAGGAGATCCTGGTGGTTGAACTCAATCTGGAGGATTTTACAGCGGAAACCATCGACGATGACGAAGCGCTCTTCGGCGGCCGGCTGGGACTGGATTCCATCGATGCGCTGGAAATCGTCTACCAGGTGGAACAGAATTTCAACATTCCCATGAAAGAAATGAACGAAGCCCGTGCGGCCTTTCAGTCCATCAACACCCTGGCGGCCTTCATCGAGGCCCGGCTGAAGGGCTGCTGCAGGGCTGATCCATGAATCCTGTCGCCATTGCCGGTGTGGGTTGTATCTGTGCACTGGGTGCCACCTACGATGGCTGCATGCAAGCCCTTTATACCGGCAGCCGCAACTTCGGCCTTCCCAGCCGATTCCCGTCCCATTGTGAGACCTCACAACCGGTATTCGAAGTACCCGATCGATTCCTGGACCCGTGGCCTTTTTGCCCCACCTTGCCGCGCACCTGCCGGATGACCCTTATCGCCGCCCAGCAGGCCGTGGCCCAGGCGCATCTGAAACCCGACAGCCTGGCGCGGCAGCGGGTAGGCGTCTGTGTGGGCACCAACATCGGCGTCACCGCCGGATATGAGATCGGACAAACCAAGACCGGTTCGTTTCTGCTGCCGCGGGACCGTTTTTTGGCCACCAACCCCACCAGCCTGGTAGCCAATACCTGGGACCTGTCCGGCCCTCAGCAGACCGTGGCCAATGCCTGCTCGGCCGGCAGCGACGCCATCGGCATCGCCGCCGCCTGGATCGCCGCAGGGTACTGCGATGCCGTGATCGCAGGGGGGGCCGACGAACTCACCCCTCGGGTTTACTATGGATTCAAGTCCCTTTTTATCAACGATGAACACCCCTGCCGGCCCTTCGACCGGTATCGAAAAGGGCTGAACCTGGGCGAAGGGGCTTCGATCTTCCTTCTGGCATCACCCGCCTTTTGCCGGTCATGGCAGATCGACCCGGTGGGGTACATCCTCGGTTATGGCGGCGCTGCCGACGCCCATCACTTTACCCAGCCGCGGCCCGACGGCCAGGGGCTGCGCCTGGCCATTGGCGAAGCGCTCGCCACTGCCGGAACCCCTGCCGATCAAATCTGCTTTATCAACGCCCACGGCACCGGTACCCTCGGCAACGATCGGGTGGAAAGCCAGATTATTGCCGATCTTTTTCCCGGCAAGCCCTTTCTTTCCACCAAGGGCTACACTGGACATGCCCTGGGTGCTGCCGGGCCCATCGAAGCGGCACTCACCTTGGGCTGCCTGACGCGTGCCGTCCTTCCCGCCACGGCTGGTTATGAGACCCCGGACCCGCAGATGCCCGCCCATCCTGTGGCCATCCAGACGCCCGTACACGGAAGCGTGGCCCTGACCCAAACCCTGGCCTTCGGAGGCAGCAATTCGGTCCTGGTCCTCGGATCAAAAGGATGCTTATCATGAAGGTGGTCATATGCGGCATCGGCGTGGTGGGAGGCTTTGGCAGCGGGTTGCCCGCGCTGGAAAAGGCCCTCGACGGCAACCGGGTGGCAGCGACCCAAGTTCCCATTTTGACCCATCAGGGACCTATCCAGGTGCCATGCCTGACGGCAGACACCAGTCCATTGGCCGATTATGTTCCCACGCGGGTCCTTCGCCGGATGGACCACTATAATCGGCTGGGGCTGCTGGCCGCTTTCGAGGCCATGGCCGACGCCGAACTCCTGGATAAAAGCAGGCGCGGGCGCATGGGTATCATCGTGGCCACCGGCAACGGCGCAACCGGCAACAATTACGATTTTCAGTACCCCTTCGAAGACAAGGAAGAGATCTGCGGATCACCGATCCGCTTTTCAAATTCGGTGCACAATGCAGCCGCCGCTTACATATCCATCGCACTGGGGGAGATGGGACCCAATCATTCCATTACCCATGAGGACCTCTCCTTTCCCTCGGCCCTGATGACCGGCGTTACCTGGCTGCAGCAACAGCGAGTGGATGCCGTGCTCGTAGGTGGGGTCGACCAACTGAGCCATGCCCATGCGTATGCGTGGCATGTTCATCGGCAGACCCAGGATACGCTGAAGAAAATAGACCCTACAGAGATGCCGGCACCCTTGGCCGGGGAAGGGGCTTGCTTTTTCGTCCTCAAAGCGGCCGATACCGTATCGACCCCCTACGCCCTTATCCACGAAACGTCGCTGGGGCGCATCTGTGCAGAACCACGCCAACGACCCATGGGGGACATTTATTTTTTGGCAGAAGGTGGGCTTGCCGCCACCCGGGCGGATTATGGAAAATGGCTTTTGCCGGGCGCCCGCACTGCCTGCTACTCCCATGTTTACGGTGATCTGGCCATCGACAGCGCCTTTAACACTGCCATTGCCGCCTTAAGCCGCAGAAAAAACCGGATCTACCCCGGCAGCGGCTCAGCCCAGCCGGTGCCGGCCCGGGAATTGCCGGCCGACCGTTCCATTGTCTGCCTGAAACTGGGCGTGGGAAACACCTACGCCTGGACCATATTGAATTGACGGGTATGCAGTCGTGAGTAAGAAACGCACCCTTTCCGTGTCCACCCCACCCGCTTTGGAAGCCAGGGGACTGACCCATCACTATCCGGGGAGTGCACACCCGGCAGTGGATGGATTGAATCTGCGTTTGCATGCAGGCGAGGTGTTCGGCCTTCTAGGACCCAACGGTGCCGGCAAAACCACTGCCATCGCGATCCTGAGCACAATACTGAACCCCGGATCCGGTTCGGTCGTCATCAAAGGCTACGACCTGCTGCGTCAACAGCGCGCCGTGCGCCGGATCATCGGTCTGGTTCCCCAGGAGATCGCCCTTTATCCGGCATTAACCACCCGTGAAAACATGCGCTTTTTCGGCAAACTCCACGGTTTGGAAGGCACGCTTCTGAACCGGCGGATCGAGGAAACCCTGCTGGCGGTAGGGCTGGAAACCAGGGCTGACCAGCGGGTCGGCACCTTTTCCGGTGGAATGAAGCGCCGGGCGAACCTGGCAGTGGGAATTCTTCACCAACCGCAGGTTCTCTTCCTGGATGAACCCACCGTGGGCATCGATGCCCAGTCGCGCCACCTGATCCTGACGAGAATCGAAACACTGAGGGATCATGGCACCACGATACTGTACACAACCCACTACATGGAAGAGGCCCAGCGGTTGTGCTCACGGATCGCCATTATGGACCAGGGGCGGATTCTGAGCGAAGGAAGGCTGGACCAGCTGCTGGTCCAGGACGCCGGCGTCGGTGATCTGGGTGAACTGTTTCTTAACCTGACCGGAAAACAGTTAAGGGATGGATAACATGCTGCAGCTGATCGCCGTCATTCAAAAGGAACTCTTGCTACTTGTCCGCGACCGCGCGGGGCTGCTGGTGCTCTTCGTCATGCCGGCGGTGCTGGTGGTGGTAATCACCCTGGTCCAGGAAAACGCCCTGAAAGCCATCGGGGAGAGCCAGACCCGCATCCTGCTCATCGACGGCGATGGACAGACCTTGGGCCGTCAGATTGCAGACGCCCTCAAGGACACCCATGGGGTCTTGGTGATCGAAGCTTTGGACGGCAGGACGCCGGACCGGCAGCAAGCGCTGGGTCTCGTTGCCAGGGGCGCCTACCCGCTCTGCCTGATCATTCCATCCGGATTGACCGGTGCGGTCCAGAACCGCGCCCGGCAGAGTGCCCTGGAGAGTCTTTCCGCGGAAGGCGCAGGCGGGGCCATGGCCCCGCCACCGGTAATCGAAGTCTATTTCGATCCGACCGTTCTGGGAGGGTTCCGCTCGGCGGTGAGACACCTCCTGGATCTGATGACGCTCAGGCTGGAGGTGAACGAAAAGATGGCCGCCCTGGCCCGGATACTGCCCGAACGCATCAACCGGTCAATAACGGCAGCCCTTGAGCCAGTTGCCGGTTTAAATGTTCCGCCGCCGCAGATGGATCTGCAGTTAAAATGGTCCGACCTCCCCTTGCTGCGGGTTGAAGACGGCGGGGCACTGGGTGAAATGCGGGCAGTCCTCCCCACCTCGGTACAACAGAACGTGCCGGCGTGGTGCCTGTTCGGCATCTTTTTCATTGTTCTGCCCATGGCCGGCGCCTTTATCCAGGAACGCATCAATGGAACCCACCAACGCCTGCTGGCCATGCCGGTAGCTTACCTGACCCTGGCGTCAGGACGAATCCTCGCTTATATGGGAATTTGCCTGGTCCAATGCACCTTGATCGGATGCATCGGCAAATGGGTGCTGCCGCTTTGGGGAACCCCACCCCTGGAGATGGGCGGCACGCCCCTGGCCCTTCTGGTGATGATCGCCAGCGCCATTCTGGCAGCCACGGGATACGGCACGCTGCTGGGAACGGTGGTCGACTCCTACGAACAGGCCTCCATGTTCGGTCCCATCTCCATCGTCATCGCCGCTGCCATAGGGGGGATCATGGTGCCGGTTTACGCCATGCCGGAATTCATGCAGACCATCAGCGTCATCTCTCCCCTGGCCTGGGGGTTGAACGGGGCCCTGGATGTGTTCGTCAGAGGAGGGAACCTGGTGGATGTGTTGCCTGAAGCCGGAGCGCTGAGTGCTTTTTTTGCGGCCTGCATCTGTATCGCCTGGCTGTGGCAAAGCCGCCGCAGATGGCGCGGCAATTTCGGTTGGCCTGCCTGATTAAAAACCAAGACGCATTGCGCAAGCCTATTGCCGATGCCGTAAACGCCGCCGCGTTGGTCCTGCCGTCCTGGAAGAGGAGCTACAGGCAAGTGCCACCTACTGGGTCGGTCCATAGGTGGCCAGGACATTTCCCGTGCGGGTCTCAAGCGCTATCCAGGCCTGGCGCAGGCCGACCAGGGCCAGGGCTAGGTTGCTCTGGGCGGTGGTCAGATCCCTCTGGGCCTCGTTGAGGCGAACGAGAGACCCCTGGCCGGCGTTATATTCCTTTTCGACCAGATCCCGGGTACGCTGAACCAGGTCGTAATTTTCGCGCTGAAGCGCCACCTGGCTTTGGGCGGTCGCTACCAGCGCCGCGGAGCTGCGGATCTCGGATTTGGCTGAAAGCATCAGCTCCTCCAGACGTTTTTCAAGCTCCACCCGCCGGTTCTGGACCTCCCGGACCTTTGCCCGGGTAAAACCGCCGGCAAATAAGTTGTAAGCAAGGCCTACCTGGACGCGGTTGCCGAAATCATCCTGCCCGAACCCCGGGTCATCGACCCGTTCGCCGTCCAGGCTTCCCGCCAGGACAACCGTGGGATAGTTGTCGGACTGGGCGATTTTGACCTGTGCCTCGGTCTGTTTGATGCTCCACTGGGTCTGCTGGATATCCGGGCGATGTTCCATGGCAGTGGCGATCAGCGCATCCACCGGTGGGATGGAGAGCTCCGCGGCCGTCTCCGGGGTGAGAGGGGCCAGCTGCATGTTTACCGGAAGCCGGGAGTCGGGAAGCCCCAGCAGGGCGGCCAACCCGTAGCGGGCGATCTCGAGCCGGTATTCCTGGTTGATGCGGGTGGTTTTGGCCTGGTTTTTGCGCACCTGAAAGTTGAGCACGTCGCTCAGCGCACCGGTGCCCACACGCTGGCGGGCTTCGGCATCGGCAAGCTGCCGTTGGTTGAAGGCCTCGTCGGCCTTGGCGATGGAAATGTTCTCCAAGGCAAGCTGGGCCGAAAAATAAGCATCTGCCACAGCGGAAATCAACAGCCGGCGGGCATCATTCAATGCGGCGCTGCTGGATTGTTCTCCATAATTGGCCGCGGCATTGGAAAATTTGCGTTCGAATCCGTCAAACAGCGTCCAGGTTGCGGTCAGATCCGCATGGTAATAGTTTTCGGGATCATCGATGGAAGCACCCGGGATAAAAAACCGGGTAGCGGCCAGACGCTCCTCATAGGCGGTGTTGGAGAGATCCAACCGGGAACCTGAGGCATTGGCATCCAGTCGTGGCCAGTAGGCGGAACGCGCCTGTTCCACCTGCGCCTTGGCCTGACGGACCCTGGCCGCGGCGGCTTCCAAACCGGGATTACCGGTCAGAGCAATTCTGACGGCGGTTTCGAGATCAAGGGTCGACATGGCCTCCCAGCCAACCGCATCGGCACTGGCAGGACTTCCCCCAGCGTCAGGCACCGCTGCGCTGGTTTCCTGGGCAAAACCGGTCAGCGGCAGGGCAGCCAGCCAACATAGCATGGGTAAGATAAACCAGCTGGTCTGTTTTTTCATTGGGTTCACACTTTCTTTTTCTGCTGCAAAAGGTATTTTCCTTCCCCGCTCAACAATTTTTCGGGAGACACGCCTTGCAGACATCCACAGTCGGCAATGGCTGTTGCCCCTGGTCATCGGCCAGGGGATCCTCATGCCGGTTTCTGGCCGGTTCCACATCCAGACGCTTGGGCCAATGGCCGTGTTTGAAACGGTGAACCACCAGCCGCAGGTCATTCAGGATGACCAGCAGGCTGGGAATTAGAACCAGCGTAAGCATGGTGGCAAAGGCCACCCCGGCGGCGATGGATAACGCCATGGGAATAAGGAACTTGGCCTGAAAATCGGTCTCCAGAATCAAGGGGGCCAGCCCCCCCACCGTGCTCAATGTCGTCAGGAAAATAGCCCTGAAGCGCCGGGTGCCTCCCTGAAGGATCGCATCAAAAAAAGGTATGCCGCAGGCAATATTCTCGTTGATGCGCTCGATGAGCACAATCGCGTCGTTGACCACCACCCCGGTAAGGGCCACCATACCGAAGATGCTCATAATGGACAGATCGTAGCCCATGAGCATGTGGCCGAACACGGCGCCGATTATACCAAAAGGTACGGTAAACATGATCACGATGGGCTGGGCGTAGGAACGGAACATGGTGGCGATGACAATAAAGATGCCCAGCACCGCCAGCGGAAACCCGATGAAGAGGCTGCCGAAGGATTCGCGCATCTTCTTCTGCTCTCCCTGAAGGGCCACGAACATCCCGGGATGGCGTTTCTTCAACTCGGGGAAGTAGTTGGCCGACAACTCCGCAAAGATTTCGTTGGCATTGGCTTTATGGGTGTCCACACCGGCGCTCACCGCCACCCGGCGCATGCCGTCGGTACGGGTAATGGTGGAGTATCCGGGGGCAAAGGTGACATCGGCGACGGACATGAGCGGCACCTCAAGCCCGCCGGCGGTGCGGATGCGAACCTGGTCCAGGTCGGACAGCCGGTTGCGCTCCCCGGCGGTGTAGCGCACCTTCACCCGGATGTCATCCCGGCCCCGTTGAAGCCGGAGCGCTTCGTCGCCATAGTAGCCGGCGTAGATCTGGCGAGCCAGATCCTCCACGGTGAGTCCCAGCGCCCGCGCTTCCGGCTTGAGGCTCAGGCGCATCTCGTTCTTGCCGGGAGAAAAGTCGGTGCGGATCTGGTACACGCCGTCGAATTTTCTCAGCCGCGCCATCAACTCATCAGCGGCCCGCAACATATCGTCCATGTCATGGCCCTGCAGCCAGACTTCGATGGGATCACCGGGCGGGCCGGCCTCCATGCCGGTAAAAGTGAGCGATTTGATGCCGGGCAGGGTGCCGATCTCCTTTTCCCAGAGCACCATCAGCTCTTCGGTATGGATGCCCCGGGCTTCGGAATCCAGTAAAATGGCCTGGACGGAGCCATATTGCGGTCCCAGCTGGGGCAAGTCGCTCAGGGTCTGGCCCACCAGGGTCAACCGATCCCGGACCAATGGATCGCCGGATCGGGTCTGAAGGGTTTTGTCCAGCCGCGTCAGGGATGCCTCAACCTCTGCGATGGCCCGGCGGGTGACCTCAGGCGGGGTGCCGCTGGGAAACTCCGCCGTGGCGGTCATCACGAACCCGTCCAGCTTGGGAAAAACCTCGAACCTGATGATTCCGCTGCGCACCAGGCCGACGGTGAGCATGAGCACGGTGATGGCCGTGGCCAGGGATATGTACCGCCAGTGGAGGGCTTTGCTGAGAAAGGGCATGTACACGCGGGCCACAAACAGCTCCATCCACCGGGAGGTGGTTTGTTGCACACGGGATAGCCGCCGGACCAGCTTGTTTTCCTGATCGGCGGGCCGGTTGGGGGACGGCAGGTGGCTCAAATGGGCCGGCAGCAGAAAGAGGCACTCAACCAGCGACACCACCAGGCAGGCGATCACCACCGCGGGCAAAATGGATATAAATTTCCCCATGATGCCGCCTACGTAGAACAGGGGCGTGAAAGCCACAATGGTGGTGAGCACGGCGGCAATCACCGGCATCCCCACCTCCGAGACTCCGTCGACAGCGGCTTTCAGGGCTGTCTTGCCCTGCATGCGGTGGACATAGATGGCCTCGCCCACCACGATGGCGTCATCCACCACGATGCCCAGCACCATAATCAGGCCGAAAAGAGAGATCATGTTGATGGTGCCGCCCATGGCCCAGAGGATGACCAGGGCGCCGGCAATCGAAATGGGAATGCCCATGCCGGCCCAGAAGGAGAGCCGTGCATTGAGAAAACACCACAGCAGCAAAAAGACAATGCACAGGCCGATAATGCCGTTTTTCATCAACAGGTCGATCCGCGCCCTGAGCATGTCGGTGTTGTCGTAGAGGATCTCAATGTTGGCACCCTTCGGCACCTGCTGTTGCTTTTCGTCGATGTACCGGTGGATGGTTTTCGAGATCACCAGGGCATCTTCTTCGGGTGTTTTGTATACAATCAGCAAAACGGCAGGCTCGCCATTGATGGTCGCGGCAATGGGGTCCTCGGCAAATCCGTCGTCGATATGGGCCAGCCGGCCTAAGGTGACCACATCCCCCTCCGGACGCGCCAGCACCACCACCGAGGCCAACTCCTCACCCGTATACTTGCGCCCCATGGTGCGCACACGGATCTCCTCTTCGCGGGTCCGGATGGTGCCGCCGGCCAAGTTGAGGCTGCTGCTGCGGACGGCTTCGGTCACGTCGGAAAAGGCAAGGCCGTATTGACGCAGCCGCTCTTCGGAGACTTCGATGGCGATTTCATAATCGCGCGCACCGAAGCTTTCCACCTGTGATATATTGGGTAGCTGCTGTATTTCGTCCTTGACCTGCTCGGACCACTCCTTGATCCGCCGCTCGGACATATCCCCGGACAGGTAAAGCAGCGTCACCACATCCTTGAGCAGCAACTCGCTGATCACCGGCTTTTCCGCGTCCACCGGAAAGGTGGAGATCGCGTTGACCTGGGTGCGCACCCGGTCGAGAACCTCGTCCACCTCGTAGTCCTCGCGGATTTCAATATTGGCCGAACCCAGCCCTTCGGACGATTCGGTGGTGTACTGCTTGATGCCCTGCAGTCCCTCGATGGCCGCTTCGATCTTGCGGCTGATCCCCTCTTCCACCTCTTCCGGATCGGCGCCGGGATAGGGCACCGCAATGGTGATCATGTCCAGGGAAAACTCGGGAAAGGTTTCACGGATCATGTTGGCCGTAGCGATGGTGCCGGCGATCAAAATCATCACCAGGATGATGTTGGCAAACACGGTGTTCCTGGCAAATGCGGCAAGCACCCGTTTCATGATGCGGCCCCCCCGCCACCCGTGGCCTCGGCAACATCAAGGAGTGCATTTTCAAGTGGGTCGATGAGCCGGGTGAGAATCACCGTGTCACCCGCGTTGATCCCCTGGCCGACATACACATGCTCCCCTTCGATGCGTTCCACGCGCACATCCACCGTTTTGAGCCGCTTGTCGGCATTGACCAGATAGGCCTTGTTTTCAAAGCTTACCGCCTGGCGGGGCAATCGGTATACGGCGCGCATGGTTCGGCCGGGTATGTCGACCGTGCAGAACATCCCTTCCACCAGCGGCAGCGATCGGTGGCGGTCGCCCATGGCAGATTGGGGGTTGACCCGCACGGCCACGGTGAGGGTCCGCGTCTGCTGGTCGAACTTCACCACTCGGTTCAGGATGCCGGTCCACGCCGATCCGGTTTTATCTTCGGTCCAACGGATGGTGCATTCGACCGGCTTGAGCGCGGTGAACCAGGCGATGGGTTGCCTGTCGCTGACCGGCTCAAACTGCAGCCACCGACGGGCATCACGGCTGTCCAGAGAGACCTGAATTTCCAGGACTGTATCATCGACCAGGGTCAATACGGTCTGCCCGGGGGACACAAACTGGCCGACCTCCAGCGCTGCGAACTGGATTCGGGCATAGAAGGGGGCCGTGATCGTACAGCGGGACAGATTGGTTTCCGCCACCGAGAGGCGCGCCCGCATGGACGCCAGACTGCTTTCGGCTTCACGTATCTGCAACGGGTAAAGGCTTACGGCCTGGGAAATCTGATCCGCCTGATCCAGGGCACTGTTATAGGCGCGCTCAGCCTGATCCACACCGGACCGAGTCCCCACACGGTCCGCATCGAACAACCCCTTGATCCGCTCGAATTCGGTTTTAGCCAGTTGCGCACTTCTTTCAAGGGTTTTCATTCGCTGGGTGTCGATGGCCAACTGCTTTTTCAAACGCGCCACAGCCGTCCGCCACTGGTCAACCCCGGCCCTGGCCTCCTGGAGACCGGCCTGGTAATCGGATGGGTCGATTCGGAACATGACCTCGCCAGGGGGAATGATCTGCCCGGCCTTAAGGCTGGGATGGGTATATACCACCCGGCCGGAGACCTCCGGTGAAATGGTCACCACGGTCAGCGCCCTGGCTTCACCGTAACCGGTGATGGCTACCGGATAGTCCCCGGGCTGAACGGTGGTGACCTGAACCTTTATTGGCCGTTCTTCGGTTTTGGCTTCGGCGGGAGGCTCCTTAAGGCTGGCCAGTCCGTTCATTCCCGCCCAGCCCGACAATAGAATCAGCATGCAGGCGGCAATTCGGATCATCACGTGTTTTTTAGGCCGGCTTTCTTCCTTGCTATTCATTTCAATAACCCTGGATTAAGGTAATGGTTATTTACTGCTCAGAACCTGTTTGATCTGCTGGAGCACCTGGCACCATTTTTGGGTGGTTTCGGGCCCAACCGCTTCGACCATCTCCACAAAAGCACCCAAAATCATCTCCTCGACTCGGGAAATTCCTTCGAGCGCCTCGGGGGAGACCCGGATAACGACCTTACGCCGATCCTGGTCACTGGGTACCCGGGTCAATAGCCCCCGTTCCACCAGACGGTCCACCATGGTGGATACCGACGGCGGGGATACACCCAAAAGGGTGGCCAATTCGGTAACCGAGACCGCCTCGCGAACCCGGATCATCAGCAGCATGTTCATCTGCGGTACGGACAAATCTGCGAAACGATCATCCCTGGCGGCATTCATGCAGGCGCCAGCGGTTATCCGCATGATTCGGTCATGGATCAGCCTGCCTGTGGTAAAAATGAAACGGGCATGCACCAGTGTATCTTGATCGGTCATAAACGCCTCCGAAATGAGTGAGCGCGTAAAGTAAATGAAACTAATTTTTTGTCAATATAATTTTTAGTTTTTCTAATAAATAGGGCCTGAAACTATTTAAAATCACGCATGGTCTTTATATTGACCGCATGTTAAAGAAAGTTTGCTGGAGGCCGATATTGGGAGTAACAGTTTAATCAACCCCCAATTTGCACCCAATGGAATCATCATGGCCTTGAGCAAAAAGACGCCGCGGACCCTTTGTGTGAGCAGCGGTAAAGGCGGCGTGGGCAAAACCAGCTTTTCGGTGAATTTCGCCCTTGCACTGGCCCGCAACCACAGGCGCGTCCTGGTTGTTGACGGTGACATGGGATTGGCCAACGTAGACGTACTGCTGCGATTGTCGGTCAAGGCCAATATCCGGGACATCCTCGAAAGCGGCGCGACTCCGCGGCAGGCACTGATTTTCGCGCGCCCCAACCTGGCGGTGCTTCCAGGCAGTTCAGGTGTGCCGGAAATGGTGTCGCTGGGTGAAAGCCAGCAAAAACGGCTGGCCGGGTTTATTAAGGAAATCTCATCGGATTTTGACTATGTCATCATCGATACGGCGGCCGGCATCGGGTCTTCAGTGCTGTGGTACAATCGGTTTTCCGACCACAATATTTTCATCCTAAGCCCTGACCCCACATCCATGACCGATGCCTATGCACTGATCAAACTGCTTTCCCGGGATCACGGCATCAACCGGTTCAACGTGGTACTCAATTTCGTTCGCGGGATTCGTGAGGGCAATCATACCGTGGATACCATCAAACGGGTTACCCAGCGGTTTCTTAATCTTGAATTGTCGCACCTGGGCAGTATTCCGGAAGACCGGGCGGTTCGCCAGGCGGTGCTGGACCAGGTGCCCTTTATTGAACAGACGCCCGGCTGCAAAGCATCCCGGGCCATTCATGACCTGGCAGAACGGGTTCATTTGCTGATCTGATGCTTTTCGGACATGCCCTTCACCCCCGCTCGATTGCCGCCGCCTGCCGCCCCTGCGGGATCGCAGCCATTATTTTGGCAGCCGGCCCGGCATATGCCGTCGGCATGGAAAACCCCGTGCAGACCAGCCTCTTTTGGGTATTCATGTGGGTAGCCGTGCTGCTGGCGGCCATTTTTCTCGGCTACATTCGGCAAAACCGGGTGGTCGGACGGAAAACCGCCGAATTGAAACGGGAGCTTTTCGAACGGCAGACGGCTGAGAAGGAGCTGCTGGCTGCAGACCAACACTTGCGGCAGTCCCTATCGGAAAAGGAGTCGCTGCTTAAGGAGATACACCACCGGGTGAAAAACAATTTGCAGATCGTCTCGAGCCTGCTTTACCTGCAGGAAGACCATATGCAGGATGCCAAGGGGGTTGAAATTCTGCGGGCAAGCCAGAATCGGGTCAAGTCCATGGCCTTGATCCACGAGCAGCTCTATGGCACAACCGATCTGGCCAAAATCGACTTTGGCCGCTATGTCCAGGGGCTGACGGCCAACTTGTTTGACGCCTACGGGATTGATCCGGCCCACATCCGCCTCAAGGTCCGCGCGGATGACATCGCCCTGGGCGTGGACATGGCCGTACCGTGCGGCCTGATTATCAATGAGCTGGTGTCCAACGCCCTCAAGCATGCCTTTCCGCCCGATGCCAGCGGAACCATTGACATGATTATTCGAACCCCGGGCGTTGGCCGGATGGAAATCGTGGTGGCCGACGACGGCGTCGGTCTTACCCATCTGACTGTCGATGGTGATAAAAAAACCCTGGGTCTTCGGCTTATCGATACACTGACCACGCAGCTGGATGGTACACTTGCCATCACAACCGACAAGGGAACCCGCTTCAGCATCACGCTGAACATCCCCGAACAACCCCCAAAAGGAATTTTCACATGACACCGGCGACCATTCTGGTTGTGGAAGACGAAGGCATCGTGGCTCAGGAAATCAAAAGCCGCCTGGAAAAAACCGGCTACACGATCTGTGCCGTCGCCCATGACGGTCAGACAGCCGTGGCCCATGCGGGGGAGATGCGACCGGACCTTGTTCTCATGGACATCCGCCTCAAAGGCGAAATGGACGGCATCGAAGCCGCCGGCCTGATCCGTGACCGGTTTCGTATTCCCGTGGTTTACCTGACCGCCTACACCGACCCGGCCACATTGGAGCGGGCCAAAATCATGGAGCCCTTCGGATACGTGGTCAAACCCTTTGAAACCCGCAGTCTGATCGTTTCCATCGAGGTTGCCATCCACCGCCACCGCAGCGAATCCGAACGGATCTACCGCGAAAAGCTACAGGCCGTCCTGGAAACCGCCGGTGCCATCTGCCACGAATTGAACCAACCCATGATGGCAATTTCCGGCCACACGGAGCTGCTGATCGGCATCCTGGACCGGAGTGACCCCGTTTATCTGAAAATCGCCAAAATCAAATCCCAGGTGGAGCGCATGGGTGCCATTACCCAAAAGCTCATGGGCATCACCCGCTACGAAACCAAGGATTATGTGCAAGGGGAGCGCATCGTGGACATCGATAAATCGTCTCTGACATTCGATTAATTGACAGGCCCTAGGCGCCGGTGCGTCGGTCGGCAAACCGGCGGGCTGCACCTTGCATCATGCGCGTCAGGTGGAAATAATAATGCAGACTGCCCATCAACAGGGCTCCCCCGATAGCAGTGTAAACGATGGCCTGAACACTTTTGGGGATCGAGGACTGCCGCAGGACAACGCCAAAGGCAATCATCGTCATGATGATCAGATAACCTTGCCAGGCCTGGAACGCAAAAAAACAGCCCCGCTGCGGCAATCGCCGCAGCCGCCGGATGTTTTTCCGGGCGATCCCGCTGAACCCCCAGCGAAAAGCCATCGCAGCCAGCGCCAGTCCAGCCAGCATAAATCCAGTGCCACGCATAAACCCTTCAGGAGCCAGCCATCCGAGCCCGGTGACCAGCATCATGAGGCCGACAAGACTCCACACCACTCCCGAAACGGCAAAGAGCCAGCACTTGGGAACAGCCGGTTTGAGGTGCGAAAGGGTCATGATCAGTCCATGCAGCAAGCCCGGCAGCAAAGCTGGAACTCCGGGAACCGCGGGGATGCGCTATCAAACGCCGTCTGGTGTGCCATTTCCGGTGAAACCGTCAGGTGCTGATCACCTTATCAGCCACCTGCATGGCGGTGACGATATCCAGCATGTTGTTTTCCTGCTGCCTTGTGGTGGCAGGTCAAATCACCTGAATGATCCCTGCCGGGTAATCCACCACCTCGCCGATGATGGTCGCATGCTCCACACCTTCGCTTTGCAGATGGTCCACCAGGCCGTCTGCCGAAGTCGGTGCAACGGCAATGCACAAGCCACCTGAAGTCTGAGGATCATAGATGATGTCCTGCATACCCGGATCCACACCCTCATCCATGTCTACCATCGACGTTCTGAAACTGCGGTTTTTGTGCGTGCCGCCCGGCACCATGCCCATCGCTGCAAATCCGAGCGCGACGTCAATGATCGGCAGTTTTTCCAGGAAGATCTTCAGTCCTAATCCGGTGCCCAGCACCATTTCCGCCAGATGGCCGATGAGCCCGAAGCCGGTGATGTCCGTACAGGCATGCACCGGGTACTCTCGCATCACGGTGGCGGCAGTCCGGTTCAGCGCGGCCATGATGGCGGTGACTTTCCGGGTAATCTCTCCCGAAGCCAGATTGCCTTTGATGGCCGTGTTGACGATACCCGTTCCCAGTGGTTTGGTGAGCACCAGGCGATCCCCCACCTTGAGCCCCTGTTTGGTCAAAATCCGGTTGGGATGGATAAACCCGGTCACAGAGAGCCCGTATTTGAGTTCTTCGTCCTCCACACTGTGGCCGCCCAGCAACACCGCACCCGCTTCTCTGACCTTGTCGATTCCTCCCTGGATCACCTCCCTGAGGACGGACAGCGCCATGCGTTTAAGCGGAAAGCAAACCAGATTCATGGCTGTTTTCGGCTCCCCGCCCATGGCATAGACATCGCTCAGTGCATTGGCGGCAGCGATCTGGCCAAACCAGTAGGGATCGTCCACCACCGGTGTGAAAAAATCCACCGTCTGAATCAGGGCCAGATCCTCGGACACTTTGTAGACCCCTGCATCGTCGGCCCGGGAAAGGCCCACCAGCACATTGGGGTCTGTTGGAAAATCCAGCCCGCATAATGCCTTGTCCAGGTCCCCTGGAGGCAGTTTTGACGCTCAGCCGGCCCCCTTGACCGTTTCAGTCAGGCGAAGGGGTTTAGGGGATGGGTTATTTTCGGCCATGTTGTTTCTCCCGGTCAGAGGGTAAATGGGGCAGTGTGGGTTTTCATTCCCTTGAGACCTCACCCGTCAAACCGGCGGCGGCATTGAGCTCTTTAATCAACTGACCCATATTCAGGTTGTATCGGTCAGCCAGCTGCTGGACCGTATCAAACAGTGCCCCGCAGCAGATGCACGCGCCCGCGCGACTGTCCCACGCCCTGAACACCGCCTCGGTTGTGCGGTATCGGCTTATGATATCCAATACCGTCATTCGGGGTACAATGCAAGCCGACCCATATTCAGCCATATTCCCCCTATCTGCCGCCATTCCCGCCAAAGTAAACGCCGTTGCCGGGAAAATCAAATTGGTAAAATCGATACGGCCACCAGCCCCCATTGAAAAAGACAATTTCATTGCCTGCAGTCAAAACGGATTGGGTCCGCATAAACCATGCGGGTGCAAGTTTTTTATCAGCAGTTGGTATCGGAGCAGCAGATAGGAAAAAGCCCGCCAGGGGAAACGACCCCCAAAAAATGCCGCTGCCTTATTGGCGGCTGCTGAAAAAGCGGATTACATAATTGATATGATTTTGCATGGTTTTGTAGGCGGCCTCGGCATCACCGCTGCGGATGGCCTGAAAGATCGCCCTGTGCTGTTGCAGAATCGCCACGATGTTCTCCGGGTCCTGGTAAAGGTGCAGCAGGTTTTCCCGGATTCCAACGTGCAGAAAGTCAGAAACATTCTTCATGATATAGATCTGCATGGGATTTTTGGTTGCCAGAGCAATCGCCATGTGAAAGGAAAGATCGCCCTCGGTACCCAGGCCGCCGCTGCGGGTATCGGTCTCCATATCGTGGATGGCCTTTTCAATGGCACCCAGATCGGCCGCACTGGCCCGCTGGGACGCCAGCGACGCGGCGGTGCACTCAATCCCCATGCGCATTTCCATCAGGTCGATCAGGCTGGCATCCTGGGTCTCCATGACCGTGGCCAGCGGAATTTTCACCGTTTCGTCCATCGAACGCACGAAGGTACCCTGCCCCTGGCGCTGCTCCAGGAACCGCAGGGTGACCAGCTTGTTAATGGCCTCCCGGACGGAGTTGCGGCTGACGTTCAGGGCTTCGGAGAGCTCCCGCTCGGTCATGATTTTCTGGCCGGGCTGGTAGTCGCCGCGGAAGATCAGCTCCCGCAGCTGGTCAAACACCTGATCGGAAATGCGTTTGGGATTGATGGGCTTGAGTCGGATTTTCATTTTTTCAGGGCTTCCGCATACAGTTCGATAGGATGCCGTACAGCAACATTCGCGCCGGCCTGGGAGAGCATGTCCGAAATCTGGATCATGCAAGCCGGACATCCCGTGGCGACTACATTGGCACCGGTGGCGATGATCTGGGCCGCTTTTTTCATTCCGATGCCTTTGGAGATGTCATAATATTGAAGGTTGAAACTGCCACCCATGCCGCAGCACCAGTCGGGCTCGGCCATCTCGACCAACGTGCATCCGGAGGTGGCCTTGATCACGGCACGCGGTTCGTTGAATACCTTCAGGCTTTTCTTCAAATGGCACGGATCGTGGTAGGTGACGGTCCCCGCTTTACCCGTAGCGTTCTTCAGGGGCTGGAGTTTTGCCTCCTTGACCAGGAACTGATTGATGTCCATGGTCCGCCGGGCCAGCCGGCTGGCAGCATCGCGACTGCGTGCATCGGCCATCTTCGGCCAGACTTCACGGATGGTGGATGTGCAGGTGGCGCAGGCGGTGACCAGAAAGTCGAACGCTTGGTTATTGAAGCGTTCCAGGTTATGGCCCAGCAGTTTTTGAAAAGTGGGAAGATCACCGCTGGACAGGGCCGGAATGCCGCAGCAGCCCTGGTTTTCGGGAAGGTAGACCCCCACGCCGCAGTAGTCCAGCACTTCCAGCGTACTGTGGGCGATATTGGGAAACATCTTGTCGATGAGGCAGCCCGTGAACAGGGCCACCTTGAGGCCCGAGGCACCGGCCGGCCGGTCCAGAGACGGCACCTGGCGATGAAAGGGAACGGCTGCCAGGGTCCGAAAATGGCGGTCCTGGATCAGGGGGGAGATCACCCGCGCACAGGAAGTCCCAATAATGTCGTTGACCGGCCGGGTAAAAATCCTTTGAAAGCGAGCCCCCCATTCGGTCAGATGATCGAACAGCTTGGGGTTGGCCAGCAGGCCTTGCAGGATCAGGCGCTTGGCCGGCGAGAGCCCCATGAAGCCGGTCAGAATGGCCCGGGCCTTGAGAAAAATTTCCTGCACGCTGACGCCGCTGGGGCAATTGGCGGCGCAGGAGCCGCACAGCAGGCATTTGTTGAGTCTTTGGTAGACGCCCTCGGGATCGTCGAACATGGATTCCATCAGGCCGTTCAGCAGCGCCAGCTTGCCGCGGGCCACGTCGGCTTCCCGTCCGGTCTGGTCGAACACCGGGCAGACCGCTTGGCACATGCCGCATTTCATACAAACGACGAGCTGATTTTCCAGTTCCCGCATAAGGCGGGCCAGTTCTTCCATGGATGCCATGGTGCTATGCCTTTGCGGGGATGATTTTGCCCGGGTTGAGAATGTTGTTGGGGTCCATGGCGCGTTTAATCCGAGAAGAGAAAAGGATGGTTCCGGCGCTGGTCTCCTTCTCCAAATAACGGCACTTGGCGAGACCGGTGCCATGCTCGCCGGAAAGGGTCCCTCCCATTTTCAACGCTTCGTCAAAGATGTCGTCAATGGCCTTCTCCACGCGCTCCCATTCGGCGGCGTCCCGTTTGTCGGTCAAGATGGTAGGATGCAGATTACCGTCGCCGGCATGCCCGAAGGTGCCGATGGTCAGGTCATAACGGTTGGCGATCTGTTGTATGGCGACAACCATTTCCGGAAGGCGGCTGCGGGGCACCGTTGCATCCTCCAGCACCAGGGTCGGTTTCAGCTGGGCCAGGGCGGAGAGAGCGGCTCGGCGGGCTGCCCAGACCCGGTCCCGTTCGGCCGCATCCCGGGCGACACGCACCGAGGTCGCACCCATGGACCGGCAAAGGGCCTCCACCCGATCGGCGTCTTCTTCCACCTGCACCGGATGCCCGTCCATCTCCACCAACAGCATGGCCGCCGCGTCTTTCGGCAGACCGGCTTTGCTGAAATCTTCCACCGCCCGGATGGTGAAATTGTCGAGGAACTCCAATGTGGCCGGAACGATCCGCGCGGCGATGATGGCAGCCACGGTTTCGGAGGCCTTTTCCAGGGAGTCGAAGACGGCCATCATGGCCTTGCGATGGGCCGGCAGCGGGATCAGCTTGAGGATGATTTCGGAAAAAACGCCCAGGGTACCTTCCGAGCCCACCATCAACCCGGTGAGGTTGTAGCCGGTGGCACATTTGACGGTGCGGGACCCGGACTTCACCAGGCGGCCCTCCACGTCGAAGAAGCTCATGCCCATCACGTAGTCGCGGGTGACCCCGTATTTCAGGCCGCGCAGCCCTCCGGCATTTTCGGCCACGTTGCCGCCGATGGTCGAGACAGCCTGGCTGCCGGGATCGGGCGGGTAGAACAGCCCTTTGGCTTCCACGGCCGCGGCCAGTTTGGCCGTGACCACGCCGGGCTGGACCACGGCATACATATCCGCTTCGTTGATCTCCAGGATGGCTTTCATGCCGTTGGTAACGATGACCACTCCGCCGGGAAGGGGCACCGTACCGCCGCTCAGGTTGGTGCCGGCACCCCGCACAGTCAGGGGCACGCCGTTGTCGTTGCACAGACGCACCGTCTTTCCCAGGGCCTCGATGGTGGTGGGCCGAACGATCAGTCCGGGCTGGACCGGTTCGACGACAGCGGCATCGTAAGAGTAGGTGTGCAGATCCGTGGCATCGGTCCACGCGTTATCGTCACCCACGATGGTTTTAAACTGACGCACAAGCGATTCGGCGATCATGACAAATTACCTTTTATTTCCGTATCAACAGGACCAGTTCTTTAGGCCCGTGGACCCCGAACACCAAGGTAAACTCGATGTCGGCGGTCTTGGACGGGCCGGATATCAACACGGCGTTGGTGGGCATGCCGTCGGCCCATTTTTCGACGGTCATCATCTCGGCCAGCGAGTTGTAGATCGTGTCGGCATCGAGCACCGCCACGTGGACCGGCGGCACCAGGGACATCAGCCGCGGTTCGTTCGGTGTGGGCCAGAGGACCACAGCGCCGGTGTCGGCCACCCCCGAGCGAACGCTGGTTATCCCGACATCGATCTGAAAAAGATCCGCCTTGAAGGTCTCCACCGGCTCGACATAGGCCACCAATTCCGGCAGTCCTTCGGCATTGGATGTCCATGACGCTTCGATTGCCGGGCCGATCGGCGCCCCCGGGCCGTACAGGAGCCGTTTCCAGCCCCGCTCCCGGGCCAGTTCCTTGAACGTGTCGATCCAGGTGTCGGTTTCCACGATGTGGACCTCGGTGCGCATGGCCGTCATCATCGCTGCGAGGTGTTCCATCCTGGCATCCCGATCGAGCGACAACTCTTGCGGCAGTGGCGCCTCTGGAACCACGGTCTGCTCCGTACCGGCGGCATGCAGGCGGACCAATATACGATCACGGGCCTTGTGCGGATTACTCATCTATCACCCCTTCCTTGCGCACACATTCATGCAGGCTGGTACGGGCCACTTTGGGCGACGAGCGGACGCGTGTCCATTTTTTGAGTGGACCGGCTTTGGGCATGCGTTTTCCAATCTTTCCAGCCAGGCGGGTGCCCATTTCATTGAGCACCGGCGAACGGTTGACCAGTTCCCAGCCTTTCCACACCAGCGTCTCGGCCACATTTTTTTTGTAGCCCCCACCCGCCACCACGGCACTGCCGTCCTGGTCGTAGCTTTCATTTCTCAAGCGACGGATTAAATCGGGAATCGGAATTTTCACCGGGCAGACTTCACCGCAGGCGCCACAAAGACTGGATGCGGTGGCCAGCACCCCGGCCCGTTCGAGCCCCTCCATTTGCGGGGTCAGGATTTTGCCGATGGGACCCGGATAGACGTGCCCGTAGGCATGGCCGCCGATGCGAACGTAGACGGGACAATGGTTCAGGCAGGTGCCGCAGCGGATGCAAAGCAGGGTCTGGCGGAACTCTGGATCGGCCAGCATGCGCGAGCGGCCGTTGTCCAGAATGACCAGGTGTACCTCCCTGGGGCCGTCCTTTTCACCCGAACGGCGGGGTGATGTGATCATGTTGACATAGGTGGTGATCATCTGCCCGGTGGCCGATCCGGTCAGCAGCCGCAGCAGGGGCGGCACGTCGGCAAGCTTCTCGATGACCTTTTCCAGTCCCATCACGGCTACGTGCACATCGGGTGCCGTGGTGCACATGCGGCCGTTGCCCTCGTTTTCCACCAGCAGCAGGGTCCCGGTTTCAGCGATGGCAAAATTGACGCCGGAGAGTCCAACCTTGGCCGCGGCAAAGCGCTTGCGCAGCACCCGTCTGGCGATGGCGGTCAGCTCCTCCACGTTTTCCGTGTATGGCGTGTCCGGAATTTTGTCGTGGAAGATGGCGGCCACCTCATCCTTGTTCTTGTGGATGGCCGGCACGATGATGTGCGAGGGTGTCTCGTGGTTGAGCTGGATAATGAACTCGCCCAGATCGGTCTCGATGGCTTCGATATGGTGTGCCTCGAGAAAATGGTTCAGGTGCATCTCCTCCGACACCATCGACTTGCCCTTGACGATGTCGTGGGCATCGTGGCGACGCAGGATCTCCAGCACGATGCCATTTGCCTGGGCCGTGTCTTCAGCCCAGTGGACCTGGATGCCGTTTTTGGTGCAGTTGGCTTCGAGTTGCTCCAGCAGACGGGGCAGCTGCTGCAGTGCACGACGCTTGATGGCATTGCCGGCCGAGCGAAGTTGTTCCAGGGCTGCGTTGTCCGGAAAGACCGCTTGACGCTTGGCGACCAGGATGTCCATGGCCTTGCGCAGGTTTTTGCGGAGCTGATCGTCTTTCAGCGCACCGTCGACATTGCGTGCGAAGTCGAATGCCGTCTCATTGCCCATTGATTCTCTCCCACAGGAATTCGGCCAGGTGCTTGCCGGCGATCGCCACATTGGCATGTTCCATGGCTCCGGTGATGTTCATCAGGCAGCCGCAGTCTCCGGCCACGAGCGTCGCGGCGCCGGTTTGACGGATATCCGCCACCTTGTCCTTGACCATGGCGGCCGAGATCGACGGCTGCTTGACGGCAAACGTTCCACCGAACCCACAGCATTCCGTTTCGCGCTGCAGTTCCACCAGGGTCACGTTTTTCAACTGTTCGAGCAACGCCTTGGAATACCGAATGACATCCATCTCGCGCAAGGCGTGACAAGAGCTGTGCCAGGTGATCGTCAACGGGTCGCCCCGGTCTTCGAGCTTCACCGCCAGCACCCTGACCAGATACTCGGACAGCTCATAAACCCGGCCGGAAAAACGGCGCGCGGCCTCTTCTTCCGGCGTGCCGGAAAACAATTTCGGGTAGTGGTGCTTCATCATGCCGGCACAGGATCCGGACGGCACCACAACCGGGTACGGTTTGGCAAACACCCTGATCTGCTTGAGGGCGACAGCCCTGGCCTCCCGGGTAAAACCCGAATTATAGGCCGGCTGGCCGCAGCAGGACTGGTCCCGGGGAAAAATAACCTTCAACCCCTGGGCTTGCAGCAGCCGGATGGCCGCCATCCCGGCATCGGGATAGACGGCATCCATCAGGCAGGTCCCGAAAAAATAAGCCGTGTCGGATCCGGCGGCATCATTGCGGGTCTTCATATAGGTCACCTCTAAGGTGAACGGCATCACCTGCCGAAGAAAACAGCCGGCAGCCACAGTGTCATCGAAGGAAAGACGGCCATGAGGATCAACCCGATGACCTGCAGGATCACAAAAGGAATGATCCCGCGGTAAATGTGCATCATGGTGTAACCCGGGGGGGCCACCCCGGCAAAATAAAAGAGCGCGTAGCCGAAGGGCGGCGTCAGAAAGGAGCACTGCAGGTTGACGCACAACACCAGGGCGAACCAGAGCGGATCGAAGCCGATGTCCATGGCGATGGGCAGAAAAATCGGCACGGTGATCAGCAATATGGCCGCCCAGTCGATGAACATCCCCAGGATGAAGACGATGAACATCATGATGAAGAAGACAACCCAGCGGTTGAGTCCCGAGCCGACCAGAAGATCGGCGACCACGTCCCCGCCGCCCATTCCCAGAAAAACGCTGCTGAAAAAAGTGCCGCCGATGAACAGCAGCATCACCATGGATGTGGTTTTAAGTGTGGCGGAGCAGGCTCTGCGGATCACTTCCCAGGTGAGTTTGCGTTTGATCAGGGCCAGAATCAGGGCCCCCAAGGCGCCCATGGCGGCCGCTTCGGTGGCCGTTGCCACCCCCATCAGGATCGTGCCCATGACGGCAAAGATCAAGGCCGCCGGCGGCAGCAGGGATTTGAGCGTCATGCCCCACTTCTGTGCGGCGGAGTACTTGGCGGCCTCCTCTTTACTGATGGGGGGCCCCAGTGAGGGGTTGAGGGTGCAGCGCGTCCAGGTGTAGAGCATGAACAGTCCGGAAAGGACGATGCCGGGGATGATCGCGGCGGCGAAGAGGTTGCCGACCGTGGTCTCCTTCATCCCGGCCAGACCGGCAAAGACAACCATCATGATGCTGGGCGGTATCAGAATCCCCAGGCTGCCGGCCGAACAGATCAGGCCGGCGGTCAGTTCCTTCTGGTAGCCGCGCTGGATCATGGGGGGCGCGGCCAGCAGGGTCATCCCGACCACCGAAGCGCCGATAATGCCTGTGGTTGCGGCAAAGACCGTGCAGACACCGATGACCGCCAGTCCCAGGCCGCCTTTCAGGGCGCCCAAGACCACATAGAGGGCATCGAAAAGCTCGTCTGAGACCTTGGAGCAGTCCAGCAGGTTGGCCATGAAGATGAACAGGGGGATTGCCACCAGGGTGTAGTTGTTCATCAAACCCCAGGCCAGGTTGGCGAACTGCATGAAGAGCCCGGTAAAGTTGAAACCGTAATCGATCAATCCAAAAAGGGTGGCGACTCCGGCCAGGGTGTAAGCCAGGGGGTGCCCCAAGGCAATGGAGAGGAGCAAAATGGTGAACATGGCAACCGTGAGAAATTCGGCACTCATGGGTGATTACCCCTTTCGGTTCTCAATTGGCCTTCGCGTTGAGGGCGACATGAAGATTATGCAGCAGAGAGCCCAGGCCCTGCAGCCAGAGCAGAAAGAAACCCAGAACCATCAGGATCTTGACAGGCCAGATGGGCGGCGCCCAACTGGTAGAGGCCAGTTCCCTCATGGACGTGGAGAGGAGGGCGAACTTGCCGGCGAAAACCGTCATCAGCGTCATGAAGGGAAAGAAAAAAACCAGCAGCGTGACGATCTCCAGAATGGCCTTTTTACGGGGTACCAGGCGACTGCTGAAGATATCCACGCGCACATGGCCGCTATGGGCATCGGTATAGGAATATCCCAGGATGAAATGCACGCCGTAGATGAAGATGGTCAACTCGAAGCCCCATGACGTCGGCGCGTTGAAGGCGTAGCGCATGAAAACTTCGTAGACCGCGACAAAGAGCATGGGCAGCATGAGCAGGGAACTCCAATCCCCGGCCTTGCGGTTGAATTGGGTGATGGTATGGGCTGTTTTTTCCAGCATATCAATCGATCTCCCCTGATGTGGGCGATCCTGTCCTGCAGGACAGGATCGCCGCAATGGCTTCTATGGCCGGATTACTCCATGGTTTTGCCGCCGACGTATGTTTCATAAGGCCAGGGCGTGACGCCGCCGCGGATCTCACGCCACTCGGCATAGTCCTGGATGAAAGCTTCCTGGGACTCCAAAGCTTTCTTGGCATCCGGGAACTTCGCCTTGATTTCATCCAGATACGTTTTGGTAACCTTGCGGAACTCGATCATCGTTTCGGTATCCATCTTGACGAACTCGACCTTCTTTTTAAACAGCCGGATCGCTTCGGGGTTCAGACTGTTGGACCAGTTGTAGCTCCACAGCTGAGTCTCCTTGGCGGCGATATCCACGATCCACTTCAGGTCCTGGGGCAGCTTGTCGTATGCATCCTTATTGAAAAAAAGGGCGCACTGAATACCGGGCTGATGAACCCCGGGCTGGATGACGTACTTGGTGATCTCGTCGAAGCCCAGCGGCACGTTCATGGCCGGTGTGGAGAACTCGGCCGCATCGATGACGCCGCGCTCCAGGGCCAGGTAGATCTCGCCGGCCGGCAGCGGGGTGACCGAAGCGCCCAGGTTGTTCAGGATGTCCATGTACCAACCCACGGTACGTACGCGCATACCCTTGAAATCTTCCATCTTGGTGGCGCGCTTGCTGGAGAAAAGCCCCATCTCCTGACCGCATTGGCCGCCGGGCAGGGCAAAAAGATTGAACTTGCCGTAAAGTTCCTGCATCAACTCCAGCCCGCCACGCTCATATAGCCAGATGTTGTATCCTTCGGCGTCCAGGCCGAAGGGCACCGATGCAAAGGCGTTGAAAGCTTCGTTTTTACCCTTCCAGTAACCGGGCCAATCGTGACCCACCTGGGCAGCACCCTGGCTCACGGCGTCGAGACTCTGCATGGCCGGGACCAGTTCGCCGGCGGAGAAGGGCTTGATGTCCAGGCGGCCGGCGGAAGCCAGACGCACACTGTCACAGAAGTGGGCCGCAATGTCGTAGAAAAGGATGCCCTTGTCCCAAGGCATGACCATCTTCCAGCGGATGGTCTCGGTAGAGGTTTTGAAATCGATCTTTTTGGCCACAGGGGTGCGCTTGTCCGTTCCGAACTTTTCACGCTTTTCCGCCGCAAATGCGGCGGTGGTGAGAAAACAAAGGACAAAAGCAATGCACAACATGCTGCTAAACGCTTTTTTCATGACTGTCTTCCTCCCTCTTGATCAAATGGGTTGCGAGCACCTGAACCGAAAACGAATCAACCGGCCGGAAACCGGTAGGTTGAAGGGATTCACCTCCTTTCTGGACCATCAAACGTTTTTGTTGAAGGATAAAAGGTTTGAAAACCATATGGTCATACCAATGATCAGTTCGAATATTATATTACCCGGAGCCTGTCAATAATAATTTTATGCTCCAGAGGATGAACGGCATTCATTTTTTTCTTTAGCAGGATCGGGTACGAAATGTGTCAAATTGGCTGCTCATTGTGCAGCGGCCCATGAATTGGCCGGCTTTTCCCTTTTAGCGCCGCTTCAGCCTCCTCCCGGCTTTCATAGATGTGCGGCGCCAGCTTGCGTTCCTGGAGTGCTTCGCCGATTTTCATGCGCAGGAAGGTGCTGGTTGTATAGCGGGTAACACCGGTGTAATAGCGGTTCACCAGTCCCTGGACCATGTCGGTATACGCGCCCACCAACTCCGGCAAAATGCTGAAATTATCATAATTGACCACGGCGTAGACCCGATGGTGCAAGGGATCCAGAACCTTAACCACGGCGGACCGGACTTTTTCGATATCCGCAACGGTGCGAATCGCATAGCCTTCGAAATTGACGAAAAAAAGGTTTTCACGCTGATCATAGACCAGGCGCTTTTCCAGGGAGACGGCCAACAGATGCTCCTTGAGCCCCATGGGTTCGGGACTGAAAATCCGTTCGTCCATGAGCGCCGGTGTCCCCTTGATCACCGGTTTGAACTCCATGTGTTGCAGGATGTCTTTGTCCAGGTCGATCCCCGGGGCGACTTCGACCAGTTCCATGCCGTGCGGCGTCAGCGAGAAGACGCATCGTTCGGTAACATAGTACACCGGCTGTTTTTTGGATACGGCGTAAGCACCGGAAAAGGTAACATGCTCAACCTGTTTGACAAACTTTTTCAGCCGGCCTTCCTGATCGATGGACAACTTGCGATCCCGGACCGAAACCTTGAGACCGCCGGCGGTGAACGTGCCCACAAAGACCACTTGCTTGGCGCTCTGGCTGATGTTGATGAATCCGCCGGCACCGGCCAGCTTGGGGCCGAACCGGCTCACATTGAGATTGCCGGCTTCATCGGCCTGGGCCAGGCCCAGAAAGGCCAGATCCAGCCCGCCGCCGTCGTAGAAATCAAACTGGGAAGGTTGGTCGATGAGGGCCTCGGTGTTGACCGCGGCACCGAAATTGAGGCCGCCGGCCGGCAATCCGCCGATCACTCCCGGCTCCGCCGTCAGGGTCAGGTATTCGATGATCTTTTCCTCGTTGGCTACACTGGAGACGCCTTCGGGCATGCCGATGCCCAGGTTGACCACGCTGTTGGGAATCAGCTCGAAGGCGGCCCGCCGGGCGATAATCTTGCGGTCTCCCATCGGCATGGGCGGCAGGGATTGAACCGGCACCTTGATTTCACTGCTGAAAGAGGGGTCGTACCGGGTGCCGAAGGTCTGCCAGTGGTTTTCAGGCTCCGAGACGACCACGCAGTCCACCATGATCCCGGGAATCTTTACCTGCCGCGCGTTCAAGGTGCCACGGTCGGCCACGCGCTCGACCTGGACCATGACGAACCCCCCGGAGTTTCTGGCCGCCGTGGCAATAGCCAGCGCTTCGAGGGTGAGGGCTTCCTTCTCCATGGTGATGTTGCCGTCCGTGTCGGCAGTGGTTCCACGCAGAATGGCCACGTTAATCGGAAAAGTCTTGTAAGCCAGGTAGTCATTGCCATCGAACTGCACCCGTTCCACCAGGTCCTCGGTGGTGACACCGTTCATTTTTCCGCCGCCATTGAGCGGATCAACGAAAGTTCCCAGGCCGACGGTGGTGATGGTGCGTGGTTTGTGGGCGGCAATGTCCCGATACATATGAGAAATGACCCCCTGGGGCAGATTGTAAGCTTCAATTTTGTTGTCCAGCGCCAGTTTCTGCAGCTTGGGAACCAATCCCCAGTGGCCGCCGACAACCCGCTTCACCAGGCCCAGGTGCCCCAGATGGTTCAGCCCTCGATCCTTGCCGTCGCCCTGGCCGGCGGCATAGACCAGGCTGAGGTCCCGGGGACGATCGTGCTCCAGAAAATACACTTCCAGGGCGATGGCGATCTGTTCGGGAAATCCGATGCCCACGAAGCCGCCTGTGGCGATGGTATCACCGTTGCGGATGATGCGGACAGCCTCTTCAGCCGACACAACCTTTCCTTTTTTAGCCCGGTCAGGAGGTAAAGGGGAGAGCATTGGGTGCATAGTTGCAGACGCGATGGCTTTCTTTTCCATGAAAGGCTCCTGGAATTTTATTATTTGCGTTTGATTCCAATGACAACGGCTAAAAGCGGCTATTGGTATGACCAATATGGGCAACTGCATCTAAATGGAAAACAACAACTGCCGTAAAACTTGAATGGATGGGCGTTTGGATCCAAATAAAGGACGGGACTTGCGTGCGTCGACGCCAGCCACGATAAATGCTTGCTGCTGAAGCTGCATCGAATTGACCACAGCGCAACAGACCTCACCAGGGTCGATCGCAAACAGGGGTTAACCGGAGCGGCTGCCAGCCGCTCCGGTATGAATGGCTAGCGCCGCTTATGCTGGAACATGGCCAATCAGTCGCGCTGGCAAAGCTCGACCAGCACGCCGTTGGTGGCCTTGGGGTGCAAAAAGGCAATCTTGGCGCCACCGGCACCGATTCTGGGCTGTTGATCGATCAGTTGAACCCCCTTTTCCTTCAGTTCGGCCAGGGCGGCATCGATATTTTCGACCCTGAAGGCCACATGCTGAATGCCCTGGCCCCGCTTTTCGATATATTTGGCCACCGGACCGTCCGGTGCAGTGGACTCCAGCAGTTCCACTTCGCTTTCACCAACGGGGAAAAAAGCCGTGGTGACCTTCTGTTCGGCAACGGTTTCGGCGCCTTCGAATTCCAGCCCCAGAACGCCCGACCAGAACGCCTTGCCGTCATCGATGCTGTTCACCGCGATGCCCAAATGGTCGATTTTCAAGATTTTCATGCGCCACACCTCCCTTTATCTTACTGATATTTTTTCATAACCTTCCTGAATCCCGGCAGAGCGTTGACGATGGTCCGGTCGTCAACGCAAAAGGCAATCCGGAAATGCCCGGGGCCGGCGAAACCGCTGCCCGGAACCACGAGGATCAGTTCCTGCTGCAGCGCTTTGACAAAGGCCACATCATCGGCAATCGGCGTGCGCGGGAACAGGTAAAACGCGCCCGCCGGCGTGGTAAATTGATAGCCGGCATCAGCCAGCCCGCTGCACAACAGATCTCTTTTGTGTTTGTACTCGCCGATGTCTACACTCATCCCCTGCATGCAGGCGACCACCCGCTGCATCAGGGCCGGTGCATTGACAAAACCCAGAATCCGGTTGGTCAGGGCCATGCCGGCCATCAGCTCTTTTTTATGGGTGGCGGCAGGGTTCACCGCTGCAAAGCCGATGCGTTCACCCGGGATGGAGATGTCCTTGGAATACGAGGTGGCAATAATACTCTGGTCATAACATTGGAATATAGAGGGAACCTGGGCATCGTCGTAAACAATCTTTCGGTAAGGTTCATCGGAAACCAGGTAGATGATGCGCCCATAATCGCGGCTCTTTGCGACCAGCAGCCTCCCCAACCCCTCAAGGCTTGCTTGGCTGTATATCTGACCGGTGGGGTTGTTGGGCGAATTGATCAATACCACCTTGGTTTTTTCGCTTATGCCATCTTCCAGCGCGTCGAGGTCGAGGGTGAAATCGGGTCGGGTGCTGACCATTTTTAGAACGCCGCCATGATTATCCGCATAGAACCGATACTCCACAAAACACGGTGTGGGCGTCAACACTTCGTCACCCGGGTCCAGCAAGGCCTTGAAAATAACGTTGAGGGCACCTGCAGCCCCGCAGGTCATGATAATATGGTCAAAGGTGATGTCTACGCCCTGCTCTTTGGTCAGGTAATCGGCAATGGAGACGCACACCTGGGGATAACCGGCCTGGGGCATGTAGCAATGATCACCGAGTCCGCAGGAATCCACCGTGTCCCGCAGAATCTCATTGAACTTTTCCGGCGGCGGAAGGTTGGGGTTGCCCAGGCTGAAATCAAACACCTTTTCCGCACCGTGTTGGGCCTTGAGCCGGGCGCCTTCTTCGAACATTTTGCGAATCCATGACGATTTGGCCATGATGTCGTTGATCTTACGTGCCACGGTCATCTCTCTTTTCTCCTGTACCTGCTCAAGCGGCTCGCCTGATAGGGACTGCCGCACCTTGAATTGAAAACCGACAATGCCATAACTTATGGAGATCCCCAAGAAAATTCAAGCGATAATTTCGGCCATCTATCCGCTTCACATTCAATCCGGGGCAATGTGTGCACCATAAATAACATTATTGTAATTTATTCTATTATTATTACTGTTTTTGTATTTTATTTTCCCAAAATCATAAAAAATGTATTTTAACATTGGGCCTGACTCGGTGTTAAGATTAATTTTTACTAATTATTAAAGTTGGTTGCATTATTTTAGGCCGTGGTGGCACATCGGTTGCTGTGTACCCCTGCAACCAGCAGCCCATACCCGGAATCGCGCAACCTTTTAATTTTCAGGAGATGCCACCCATGAAGAAGATCGAAACGATTATCAAACCATTCAAGCTGGATGATGTGAAAGACGCACTAAACCGCATCGGCGTGTCGGGCATGACCGTAAGCGAAGTTAAAGGATTCGGGCGCCAGCGCGGTCACAAGGAAATCTATCGCGGCGCCGAATACCAGACCGACTTCGTACCCAAAGTCAAAATCGATCTGATTGTGGATTCGGACATGGCGGACAAAGTGGTTTCGACCATCATCGAGGTGGCCAAAACTGGCAGTGTGGGAGACGGTAAAATCTTCGTCATGCCCATCGAAGGGGCCTACCGCATCCGAACCGGCGAGTCGGGCAAGGAGGCCATTTAAGTGTTTCCACTTTTTCACATGACCACCACCCCTATCTTAAAAAGGAGCCAAAAATGAAACTGAAAACCCTCAGCCTGCTGATCCTGTTCGCCCTGATGAGTGTCCCCGCGGCCATGGCCGCCGATCCCGAGCCCACCGTTTTGACCAACAAGGCAGCCATCGACCTGGTTCAGACCCACGCCAACTATCTGTGGACCCTGGTGGCTGCCGCGCTGGTGTTTTTCATGCAGGCCGGCTTTGCCATGGTTGAGGCGGGCTTCACCCGCGCCAAGAACGCCATCAATATCATGATGAAAAACCTGATGGACTTTTCCATCGGCTCGATCGCCTTCTGGGCCATCGGATTCGGCCTCATGTTCGGTGCCACCTCCACCGGCTGGTTCGGTACCACGGGTTTTTTCCTCAGCGACTTCACACCGGACGGCGATCCCTGGGTGCTGGCCTTCTGGATGTTCCAGGTGGTCTTTGCCGCCACAGCCGCCACCATTGTTTCCGGTGCCATGGCGGAACGCACCAAATTCACCGGCTATATTCTTTACAGCATGGTTGTCTCTGCGATCATCTACCCCATTTTCGGTTCCTGGGCCTGGGGCAGCCTTCTCAACGGCAGCGGATGGCTGGAAGGCTTCGGCTTCATCGATTTTGCCGGCTCCACAGTGGTCCACTCGGTCGGGGGCTGGGCAGCCCTGGCGGGCGCCATCGTTCTCGGCCCCCGTCTGGGAAAATACACCAAAGACGGTAAAACCAAGCCCATCATGGGCCACAACCTTCCTCTGGCTGCGCTGGGCGTGTTCATCCTGTGGTTAGGGTGGTTCGGTTTCAACCCCGGCTCCACAACCACGGCAGACACAAGCATCGCCATGATCTTTGTCAACACCAACCTGGCCGCCGCCGCAGGAGCCTGCCTGGCCATGATCGTCTCCTGGATGAAATTCGGCAAACCCGAAGTGGGCATGAGCCTCAACGGCGCCTTGGCCGGCCTGGTGGGCATCACCGCAGGCTGTGCCAATGTGTCGCCTTCCAGCGCTATCATTATCGGGGCTGCCGCCGGCGTCATCGTGGTCTTCTCGGTCATCTTTTTCGACAGGATTAAAGTTGACGATCCGGTCGGGGCCATTTCCGTGCATGGCGTTTGTGGCGCATGGGGCACCCTGGCCGCCGGCATCTTCAACATCGGCGGCACGACCGGCAGCATCATCGGTGTTCAACTGCTCGGCATTGCAGCGTGCTTTCTCTGGACCTTCCCCATGGCTTTCTTCATGTTCAAATTGATTGACAAGACCATCGGACTGAGGGTTGCGCCGGAAGAAGAACTGGAAGGGTTGGACTACGCCGAGCATGGTGGTATTGCCTATCCGGATTTCGGTGTTTCCACCCATGGCGGGATCTCATCCATTTCCGGTCCGCCATCATCGGGATTACCCAGCTTTGCCGCGTCCACAGAACCGGCCATTCAGTCATAATCGAATCGGTTGCGTAATTTTTATAACATCGACTATCCACCTGCGTTCCTCCCCAAAATGCACCTTGAAGCGCCTGGTCCAGCGGCTTCGAGGTGCATTTTGCATTGGAACCGGTCATTTGCCACCAGTTTTTCATTTTGACCCATCAATTCCAATTTTGTAACTTTTCCGACATTTAAATTACATTTTTGGAACCTTCACGACAATTCCACAGATTCTACAAAAATGTACAAGCAGCCTTTATTATTAAATATAATGTTAACTCTACTGGATGGCACGCGGGTTGCTGTACTCAATCCCCGTTAGCCCAACGCAAAGGATATGGATGTGACCGACAAGATCCACGACAACCTTTACGCCGATGTCTCCCTGACCCTGAAAAAAGGGCGGGCCGCACTCATCGCAGACCTTCAGGCAGGCAAAGCGCCAGAGTTCCTCGATGACCACGCCCGACTCATAGACGACTATTTTCGCCAGAGCTACGAAAAAAGCGTCGTGGGTCCGAAGATGGATATCGCTCGAAACCCATATGCGGTGGTTGCCCTGGGAGGATACGGTCGCGCCGAGCAGTGTGTTTATTCTGACATAGACCTGCTTTTCCTTTTCGAAAAAAGGGTGCCCCGTGCGGCCGAAGAGCTGGTCCGCGAGATCATCTACCCGTTGTGGGACATGGGCCTGGATGTGGGCCATGCCACGCGCTCCATCAAAGAGTGCGTCGCCTTGGCGCGCACCGATTTCGAGGTGCTCACATCGGTTTTGGACGCCCGTTTCATCTGCGGGATGTCGCCGTTGTTTATGAAACTGATGGATCAGGTCCGGACCAAGTTCATCAACCTCAAACCCGACACGATCATCACCTGGCTGGTGGAAACCAACCGGGAACGGCACCGGCGTTTCGGCGATTCTTCCTACCTGCTGGAGCCCAACTTCAAGGAGGGACAGGGCGGATTGCGCGACTATCATACCATGCTGTGGATTGCCAAAATCAAATCCGGCATCAAACAGCGCCGGGATCTGGAGTATTATGGCTATTTCTCCCATGCCGATTTCACCCGCCTGTGCGCCGCCCTTGGCTTCATCTGGAATGTCAGAAACCGGTTTCACCTGATGATGAATCGAAAAAGTGATCAGATTCATCTGGAGCAGCAGCGTAAGCTGGCGGAAGTCATGGGTGTTCAGGCGGTCAACGGCCACCTGCCCGTGGAACAGCTGCTGGGCCAACTTCACAGCCATATGGAGTATGTCAAACAGCAGCACGAGATGTTCCTTTACGAGATGGAACAGAACAAACGACTGAAAAGGAAAAACAAAGGCCTGAAGACCACCCAGGTCCCAGGCCTTAAATTCAATCGGGGCATGCTGAATTTCATCTCGCCGGAAAAGATTCTCAACAACCCTAGACTGTTGATGGACATCTTTGCCGAGAGTGCCGCCCAGAAATCGCCACTGAACAGCGAAGCCAAGCGGCTGGTCAAGGACTTCAGCCACCTGGTGAACAGCAGCTTCAGGAGCGATCCTGAAATCGTGAAGCAGTTCGAGCGAATTCTGATCCGGTCCACGCGGACTTTCGAAGTACTCAACCAGATGCTTAACACCGGCTTTCTGGTGCGCTTCATCCCCGAGTTCAAAGCCGTGGTCAACCGCATCCAGTTCGATCAGTACCATCTCTACCCGGTGGCCCGCCATCTGCTATACACCATAAAATTCTTGAAAAGTTTTGATGCCGATGTTGAAAAACCGGGGGACCCGCTTGCCCACAGCATATTCAAGGAGCTGAAAAAGAAAAAGCTGCTGTACTGGGCGGCCCTGCTCCACGATATCGGCAAAGGAGATCCCGCAAGCGGCCACTCCGAGCGGGGGGCGGATCTGGCCGAAAAAATAATGCTGAAAAAGGGCGCCGGCCCGATCGAAGCCAGAACCGTCGCCTTCCTCGTTGAGCATCATCTGCTGCTGATTCAAACGGCCACACGGCGGGACATCAACGATGAAGAGACCGCCATCACCATGGCCCGGATTATCCAGAAGATTGATCTACTTAAAATGATCTACCTGCTCACCGTTGCCGACTCGATGGCCACCGGTCCCAAGGCCTGGAATGACTGGACATCTTCGCTGCTCAAGAACCTATTTTTCAAGGTGCTCAACGTTCTCGAGCACGGTGAACTCGCCACCGGCCGCGCCGTGAGAACCGTGGAAAAGAAGCGGCAATCCGTGGCCGAGGCCATGCCAGGAGAAATGGCGCCGGACCAGCTGGAAAGGTTGCTCAACTTCATGTCTCCAAGATATCTGCTCTATACGCCTGTGGAGACCATTCCGAAACATGTGCAGCTTTACGCGGCGATCGGCGACCGCCCCTTTGTCTGGAAGGTTGAAAAGTCCCCGGGCGTGGATACCCGCACGGTAACCATTTGCGCCAAGGACCGCCCCGGCCTCATCTCAAGAATAGCCGGCGTTTTCACCTTGAACAACATAGACATCCTGGACGTACAGATTTTTACCTGGCGCAACAACATCGCCCTGGATGTCTTCGAGGTAAATCCCCCGCCGGACCCGATTTTCGAAGATGAACGCTGGGAGCGGGCCCGCCGGAATCTTGAGGATGCCTTGACAGACCGACTGGATCTGGGCAGCGCATTGCTTCGCAAAAGGAACGGTGCCACACCGATCCGTCCATATACGGCTGAGCGCCCTACCGAGATTGTCGTGGACAATGCAACATCCAGCTTTTTTACCATTGTCGAAGTGGTGACATTCGACTTTCCCGGCCTGTTGTACCGGGTGACCGATGCCCTTTTTAAATGTGGCCTGGATATCTGGGTCGCCAAAATCGCTACCAAAGTCGACCAGGTGGTGGATGTATTTTATGTGAGGGATTTTGACGGCCAGAAGGTGGACGCACCGCAGCAGGTAGCGGCCGTCAGGGCAGCCATCAAGGAAATTCTCCCGGGTGAAGATCCGATCCATGGCTGAACAATCTTTCATGGAGAGATCGATAATTGGTCGTTCAACCGGAAAATAAACCCATGAGGAAAACACACCATGAAATTTAAACCCATATGGCTGACCTTGCTGTTCGGATTGATGGCAACTCCGGCGTTTGCCGATGATGTGCTCAATAGCGGTGACACGGCGTGGATGATCGTCTCCACGGCTCTGGTGATGATGATGACGCCGGCCGGGCTGGCCTTGTTTTACGGCGGCATGTCACGCTACAAGAATCTGCTCAACACCCTGGCCATGACCTTTGTGTCCTACTGTCTGGCCAGCGTCATCTGGATGATGTGGGGGTATACCCTCGCCTTCGGACCGAGCCAGGCCGGTATCATCGGCGGCCTGGAACATTTTTTCATGGCCGGTATCGGCGTGGACAGCCTCTCCGGCACCATTCCCACCTATGTATTTGCGCTGTTCCAAATGACCTTTGCCGGTATCACCGTGGCCCTTGTGCTGGGATCCATTGTCGACCGCATGAAATTTTCCGCGTGGATCGTGTTTACCCTGCTATGGATCACCTTCATATACTGCCCCATTGCCCATTGGGTGTGGGGGGGTGGATGGATGGGAGAGATGGGCGCCCTTGACTTTGCCGGTGGTAATGTGGTGCATATCAACGCCGGTGTGGCCGGCCTTGTACTTTCACTGGTGTTGGGCAAACGCGTCGGCTATGGTAAAGAGTCCATGTTCCCCTCCAGTATCGCCCTCACCGCATTGGGTGCGGCGCTGTTGTGGTTCGGCTGGTTCGGTTTCAACGCGGGCAGCCAGCTGGCCGCCGACGGGGTGGCCGCATCGGCCTTTTTGGTAACCAACACCTCCGCTGCTACGGCGGCCTTGGTGTGGATGTTTTGCGAATGGATCGTCACCGGCAAACCGACCGTGCTGGGGATTGCTTCTGGTGTGGTCGCCGGGCTGGTGGCCATCACCCCGGCGGCCGGATTTGTCAACCTGCCCGCTGCGTTGGTTATCGGCCTGGTTTCCGGTTCACTGGGGTATTTTTTTGTGACCGTCGTCAAACAAAGACTCGGGTACGACGATTCGCTGGACGCTTTTGGTGTGCACGGCATGTGCGGTGTCTGGGGGGCCCTGGCCACGGGGCTTTTTGCCAATCCCGCCATTACCGAAGGCAAGGCCGGCCTTTTTTACGGCCATCCCGGGCAGCTGTGGACCCAGTTTGTCTCCATTGTCGCCACCGCCGCTTTCACCGCCGTGGGAACATGGATTGTCGCCTACCTCACCAAGGCATTGACCGGCGGCCTGCGCGTTGAACGTGATGATGAGATCCAGGGCCTGGACAATGCTCTGCACGGCGAACGCGGATTTGAAATTACGTGAACCGGGTTCATCAATTCCGGAGAGGCGTCAATCGCTCTCCCGATCATCA
>NZ_JAWOHB010000049.1:0-80172 GCF_046496365.1 Desulfosarcina sp. | reverse complement strand
CGCAAATTGCCAGACGGTTCTGGCCTGCCTGGAAAGATGTTCCTGATCCGAACCGATGCGATCGCCCCCTGCCGCCGGTAACCTACTGCCGCTCATCGTCGATGGCGATATGGTTTTCCGTGCGGTGAATGAGCACACACACGCAAAGGCCGGCGGCAGACAGGGCGCAGAACAGGAGCAGGCTGTCTGCGGCCCTTCTCCAGGCAAGAAAAAATAAAAACGCGATGACAATCAGCAATTGGGTCTTCATGCGTGTCGCTGGTCTTCTCCCTTTCACCCCAAGGTATTCTTGCTTGCATATCGGCTTATTTTTCCATATCTGAACCCTTTATTATAAAAACCGGGTCCAGTGGGCCGGGCCAGGGAAGATATCCAGAAAGATCCATGCATGGACCAACCAACCCGCACGGTTATCGATATTTTTGGGCGGATCAACCAGATCCCGCGCTGCTCGACACAAGAGGCGCAGATATCCCGTTGGCTGCAGCAGTGGGCCATGGACCGGGGCCTGGCTGTAAAGTCCGATCCGGCCGGCAACCTCGTCATTCAGGTTCCGGCCAGCATTGGGTATGAACGTGCACCCGTCGTGATTCTGCAGGGCCATATGGACATGGTCTGTGAAAAACATGCCGATTCGGCGCACGACTTTTCCAGCGATCCCATCCGTATGGTTCAGGACGGTCCCTGGCTCAGCGCCCGGGATACCACGCTGGGCGCGGACAACGGGATCGCCCTTGCGTTGGCCCTGGCCCTGGTGGACAGCCCGAAAGTCTCGCACCCTTCCCTTGAGCTTTATTTCACCGTGGAGGAGGAGACGGGTCTGACCGGCGTCCTGAAGATGGACCCGTCGCTGCTGTCGGGCAGAATCCTGATCAACCTGGATTCGGAAGATGAAGGCGTGTTCGTGGTTGGTTGTGCGGGGGGACGCAACACCACCATCAAACGGCAATTGGCGTTTCAGACCCTTGGGGACGATTACGCGCTGCTGAATGTTTGCGTAAAGGGGGGCAAGGGCGGGCACAGCGGTGTAGACATCGCCAGGCATCGCGCCAATGCCAACAAGGTCATGGCACGCCTGCTGAGTGCCGGGATGGCGGCAGCGCCCCTGAGGCTCATCGAATTAACCGGCGGCACCGGCAGGAATGTGCTTCCCCGATCATGTCAGGCGCTTGTGGCTTGCCCACGCGACCGGGTCGACGCTGCGCAACGGTCGCTCGGTTCAGTCGCCGGATGCATCGAACAGGAATATCGGACGGCGGACCCGGGGCTGATCGTCGATATTCGTAAAAAGGGATCGGTGGCCGCCGGCCGGCGTGGTGTCAGTGAAAACGATACGGCTGTCGTGGTAGATCTGCTGACGGCGCTGCCCAGCGGTCCGGTTGAGATGGCCGAAGAATTTCCGCTCCTGGTGCAGACGTCGGTCAACCTGTCCATGGTGGGGGTTACCACCGATGCATTGGCGATAATCTCCAGCCAGCGGAGTTCGGTGCCCTCGCGACTCGATGCCGTGTGCCTGGCGGTCGAGGCCGTCGGACGCCTCGCCGGCGCCAGCGTCCATACCGCCAGCGGCTACCCGTCCTGGCCCATGAATCCAGATTCCGCGCTGCTCAAGCGCTGTACGGCGATTTACCGGGAGCTTTTTGATGTCGCGCCAACGGTGCAGATCATGCATGCGGGGCTGGAATGCGGCGTGATCGGCGACCGTTGCCCGGGAATGGATATGATCTCTATCGGGCCCACCATGCAAAATCCCCACTCGCCGTCGGAACGGCTTTATCTGCCGTCGGTGGAGAAGGTCTGGCGGTTGTTGGTCAGCCTGCTGAAATCCTGGGGGTGACCCGCCAACACTATCGGCTTCGGCCGATTCCCCGAATCCGACCCACCGGTTTGACCGGCCCCGGGCTTTCCGTTGCACCCACCGCACCCACGCCGGCGCCGTGGCGGCGCTGGCGGCCGTAGACGTGGGGGCGGCGGGCATCCGGTTTTAATGGTTGGGGTTTCGGTCGCGGGAAGATTGCGGCGCCGGCCATTTCATCGAGAACCTGTTCAAAGGTTTTGCGACAGTTCGCATGGCCTTCCGTGGCCGGCGAACGAGGCGGCTGACCGTCCCGTTTGCCGGCAAAGGCGTTCAAGGCGCCGAAAAGGTGATCGACCCAGGAGCGGGTTTTCGAGGCTTGGCCCGTTGTTTCGTGTCGGTCGACACCGCCCTCATCCGGATCGACGGGGGTGGCTTTCTCTGCGGCGGTCGGATCGGGCCGGCGGGCTGCGAGGTGTGCCTTGACCCGGGTGTAGGCGATGTTGATCTGTTTGAGGTGCTCTTCGGCGGCAAGCTTGGTTTCCGATCCTGCAGAAAACTGATCCGGGTGCCAACGCCGCACCTGGGCCTTGAAGGCGCGCTTGACCCGTGCTTCATCCGCTTCTGGGTCTACGCCCAGCACCGCAAAACTCGTTTTTAAATCCATTGTCGATTCCCAGTCGTGATGGCTTCAAAATAGGCGAAAAACGGCCGGGTGTCAATCCGGGCCTTGACCCGGATGTGAAAAGCTTTTATGCAGGTGAGGAACCATTTTTTACCTGAGGCGCAACCATGCAAAAACGACCGCTCAGCGTTGCCTATATTCTCTTTTACCTGCTTTTTTCGGAGGACACCTGGCGCATTGCCGCCGGATTTGTCTGCGCTGTTTTTTTTGGCCCCTTGTTGACCCAGGGCCGGAACCTGAGCCGGGGTGGCGAGGTGATGGTCTGGCTGATGATTCTGGCCATCGGCTGGTCGCTAACGGCCTGGCCGGCCAAAAAGATTACCGCCGCCCTGCAGCGTGCCCTCAAAGCGGCTTCAAAGCAGCGGTGGTCATAGAAAACGAATGCCGTTTCGCTCCCCGGACTTCGACCCGCGGGTGTGGGGCCCGCGGGCCCTAAGGTCAACCAATTTACTTGACGCAATCCATTCAAGATGCGTGAGTCTTCAGTCTTATCGCCTGCACCCGATCCACGGTCAGGGTCACCGCGCCCCAGTTCGCCTCCACCATTCCCGCCAGCAGGAAGGGTCGATTCCGGTCCATCATATGACAGAAGCGGCGGTAGGGCTCCGGGAAGAAGGTGGTTTCCACGATACCGGTTTCATCTTCGAAAGTGAGAAATTCCATGGGCTCTCCGCGGCGGGTGTGCACCACCTTGCCGGTAACCAGCCAGGCTGCCAGCTGCACCCGTTGGCCCACCAGGTCCGGAAGCCGGCTCGCCTTCACGGTGTGCATGGGTGCTATGGCCTCGGCGAACAGGCTGATGGGGTGTTGACGGCACAGAAAGCCCAGGACGGCGAACTCCCGACGCAGACGCATCCGGGCATCCTCCACCGGGAATGCGGGTGGTGCCATGGCGGTCGCGGCGGCCCGACGTGGCGCGAACAGACCTGCCTGCCGGCTTGACCGCTGCCGGTCGGCCTGCCAGCGGGCCAATTCCCACAGCAATCGGGTTTGCGATCGTGCCGCATCGAGTGCATCAAGGGCACCGCAGTGGATCAGGGCCCGGGTTTCATCTGCATGTGGCTGCACGCGATCCAGAAAGTCGGTCATGTCCCTGAAAGGATATGACTGCCGGCAGGCCATGATTTTTTCCATGCTGTGTGCCGTCATTCCGCCAACCGCCATCAGACCCACCTGTAGACGCCGATCCTTGCCCGTCCATCGGATCAGGCTGGTGTTGACGTCCGGCGGATCAATGGTCAGCCCCATGCGCCTGGCTTCGGACACATAGGCAAACGTACCGTAAAAGCCTCCCTGGTTACTGATGACCCCGGCCATGAATTCAGCCGGATGGTGGGTCTTGAGAAAGGCCGCCTGGAAGGACACCCGGGCGTAGGAGGCGCTGTGGGGCTTACAAAAGGAGTAGCCGGAAAAGCTCATCATCATCTGCCACACCGCATCGGCCTGATCCGGGGTTACGCCGCGGGCCGCAGCGCCGTCCATGAAGCGGTCATGGAAATCGGCCAGCTGCCGCTGCCGATCTTTTTTGGCAATGATTTTGCGCAGGCCGTCGGCCTCCGCGTCGGAAAAACCGGCCAGGGCCGAGGCGGTCCGGGAGACGTCTTCCTGATAGACCATGATGCCGAACGTCTCGTTCAGCACATCGGCCAGCAGGGGGTGGATGGGATTCCAACTGCCGCCGTGAAGCCGCCGAAGGTACTCTTGGATATAGACGTTGGCCGCCGGCCGGATGATGGAGGAGTGGATGACCAGGTGGTTGAAGTCACCGCGGCCGGCTTTGCGGTGCAGCAGCCGCATGGCCGGGCTCTCGATGTAAAAACAGCCCATGGTGCGGCCTTGGGCCACGGTATCCCGGGTGGCCGGATCGTCCTCGGGTTCCCAGCGGCCTTCGTCGAGGTCGATGGCGTTGGCCCGCATGTCGGCCAGCGTATCACGGATCACCCCCAGACTGCGGTTGCCCAGCAGATCGATCTTCACCAGGCCGGCGTCTTCGGCGCCGTCCTTGTCCCACTGGATGATGGGCACCCCTTTGGGAGCGTTTTCGCCGGGCGCATAGCCGTCCATGGAACCCGGGCTTATCACCACACCGCCGGGATGCACGGAGAGGTGGCGCGGGATGCCGACGATCCGCTGGGCCAGGGCCATGATTTGCGGCCAGGGGTGAACAAAATCAAGGTGGCGCGTTTCCGGTCGGTGGCGCAGGCTTTCCAGCAGTCCCGCATCCAGTTCACCCTGCTGCCAGAACCAGGGCAGGCGGCGGGTGATCTTGCCGATTTCGCCATCGGGCATACCGAAAACCCTGGCGGTTTCCCGCAGGGCCATGCGGGGTTGGAACAGAATGTGGCTGGCGACCATGGCCGCATGGCCGTCAAAGCGGTTCAAGACGCCGTCGATGACCGCGTCCCGCTCATCCCAGGCAAAGTCCACGTCAATGTCCGGCGGGTCCGTTCGCCCGGGGTTGAGGAAGCGGCCGAAGTAAAGGTTGTGCTTTAGCGGACAAACGTTGGTGATGCCCAGGCAATAGGCCACCAGGGAGGCGGCGGCCGACCCCCGCCCGCAGGTGCGCGGACTTTGGGCGACGATATCCTGCACCACCAGGAAATAGGCCGAAAAACCCATGCGGGCGATAACGGCCAGTTCGTGCGTCAACCGTTCCACCACGGCCTCGCCCAGCTCCTGCCCGTACCGTTTTCGCGCACCGGCATAGGCGGCCCGGTGCAGGCAGTTGTCGGCGCTGCGGCCCCGGTGATCCTGCCAGGGCGGCATGACCAGACCGAAATCCGGACGCCTGAATCTCAATTGATCGGCGATCAGCCGGGCGTTGTCGATGGCCTCCGGACAGCCGTTGAACCGCCGGCGATATTCCTTCGGTGGTGCCAGCCAGGCATCCATCGGCGCCGTATCGCCGGGCGCGAGCCGTGAAAGGGTCGTGTTGCCGCTGATGGCCCGCAGCAGACGGTGGACGGCGAATCCGTCCGGTTCCAGAAAGAAGCTGCCCGGTGTGGCCACCAGGGGGAGGTCCAGGCGTCGGGCGGTCTGCACCAACGGATGAAAAGGGGATCGGGGGCTTCGGGGCAGGGCTGCCGCTGCGTGGACACCGGCCCGGTGCCATGCCGCCATCAGATCGACGCGGCTGGTAAGCACCAGCAGGCCGTCGGCCAGATGGGGCAGCGTAATGGACAGGTCGAATGCCGGATCCCGGTGGCGCCGGGTGATCAGTCGGCACAGGTTGGCGTAGCCGACGGCATCTTTCGCCAGGCAGACGGCGCGGTGCGGCTGGTTCGGATCGGTGATTTCGGCTCCTACGATGGGTGTGATGCCCTCTTCCCGGCAGGCGCGGACAAACTTCCACAGACCATAGAGGTTGTCCGTGTCGGTCAGGGCCAGGCGGTCGTATCCCAAGCGCCGGGCCGCCCGGCAGATGGCTGCCGGCGAATCGGTGCCCCACATGAGGGAGTAATGGGATCGGACGGTGAGGGGAATTAACGGATCGCTCATAGCTGATCGGTGTTGGAACGGTCGCTGGCGCCCGGCAGCGATAAAAATGCGGAATACCAACTGCCAAATGAAAGAATTAGGTATTATTGGGTTATAAAATCAGCCCATACAGTTTTGTTTGGCTGTCAGCCGCGAGCAGTCAGCGATCTCATTTACCGATCCAGGCGGCACCGATGACGCCGGCGGAATCGCCCAGTTGGTGTTTGAGAATCGGCGTCTGCACATGTTCGTGGAAGGCGTAGCGGCGCACCTGCTGCAGTCCCAGGGTGTAAAGTTCGTCGATGTTGGACACCCCGCCCCCCAGGACCACCGCGTCAGGGTCCAATATGGAGATCAGGCCCCCCAGGCAACGGCCGAAATCGTCCAGGAACTGTTCGAATACGGTGCTGCACGCGGTGTTGCCCTGTCGGTAGCCCTCGGTGATCTGCTCCAGGGTGAGCCGGCGGCCGGTGTGTTCGAAAAAGGATCGGGCCACGCCATCGCCGCTGATTTTGGTTTCCACGCATCCCTGGTTGCCGCAGTAGCAGCGGGTGCCCGCGGGATCCACCGAGAAGTGGCCCCACTCCCCGCCGATGCGGTGTTGGCCGGTGTGGATCCGCCCGCCGATGCTGATGCCGCCCCCGCAGCCGGTGCCCAGGATGATGCCGAATACCAGGTGAAACCCTTTGGCTGCGCCCTGTCTGGCTTCGGCCAGGGTGAAGCAGTTGGCGTCGTTTTCCATGGCGATGGGGCGGCCCAGGAGCCGCTCCAGATCCTCCTGGAAGGGATGGCCGATGAGCCCGGTGGTGTTGGCGTTCTGGACCAGGCCGCTGCGGGCGTTGATGGTGCCGGGGATGCCGACGCCGATGGTGCAGGCTTGGCCCTGGGGTACTTTTTCCAGGGTGGATTGGATCAGCGTGTGCACGCTCTGCCGGATCTTTTTATATTCATCCGGGCCGTCCGGATCGCGCGGCGTGGACATGCGTTCCCGAAGCAGGCTGTGGCCCTCGGGGTCCAGCAGGACGGCTTCGATCTTGGTGCCGCCCAGGTCGATGCCCAGGCGATAGGTCGGGTTGGCTGTGTTCGTGGGGCGTATTGCGTTCATTGGGCTCCTCGGGTTTGATTTGGCTTCTGGTTCATGGCTTTGCATCGCTTTTTAACGCCTCAATCGGTAATTCTGTTCCCGGTTCCCCGGCTCACGCCGCCAGCGTCCGTCCCATGGCCAGGGCATCGGTGCCGAAGCGGTGGCGGATCCGGTCCATGGCCGCTATCAGCCGATCGTGTTTTTCCGCCATGCGGCGTTCCGGTTCGAACAAAAGCCGCTGGGCCGGCGGGTAGGTCAAACGGTCGCAGACGAGGGTCATGCGCCGCAGCCGGACCCGCCGGGTCCAGGCCAGGTCAAGCGCCTGTCGGGCATAGGTGAACAGGGAAAAATCGTTGGCCGTGGCCAGCACCGCCTTGATCTGTCCGATTCTGCGTACGCCGTCGGTGTGCACCAGAATAAGGCCGATCCGCTGCGCGGCCAGGGCTTGGCGCCGCAGATGCCGGCCGGCCCGTTCCACCAGCTGGTAAAGGCTGCGCGCCACATGCAGCCGATCATTGGTATCGTCGCCGAATTCCCGATATTCGATGATCTGCGGCAGCGGCTGGTCTACGGGGCGAACGGGCGACGGATCGATGCCGTGAAGCCGATCATGGATAAAACGCCCCCGATGGCCGAAAAGGGTCTGCATCTGATCGGCGCTGAGTGTGGCGGCCTGAAACACCCGGGTGATGTTGAAATCATTCAATCGTGCCAGGTCGCCGGATTCGATGCCGGGCACCAGAAAAAGGGGCAGAGGCGCCAGAAATGCCGCCTCGTCGCCGGGCGCTACGATGTACTTGCCCAGGGGCTTGACCAGACGGGTGGCGGTTTTGGCGATCAGCTTGCTGGTGGCCACCGACCAGACGGGTGTCAGGCCCAGATCCCGCCGGATCCAGCGGCTCAGCCGCCGGGCCACATCCACCGGCGGTCCAAGCAGGCGGCGGCTGCCGGTGACATCCACAAACAGATGCCCGTCGCCGTCACCCGATTCGATGAGCGGCGAGCAGGGCAGGGCGGATTTCAGCATGCGCGCCATGGCCCGGCGGTAGCGATCCGGGCGTGGCGGCAGCACCCGGGCCTCCCGGCAGCGGCCCAGGGCCCGGCCCAGCGGCATGTGCTTTCTCACCCCGGCCTGAAAGGCCTCTTCGCTCATGTCGTACACATCGGCCCGGGCAGCGCCTTCGGGCGCAATGATCATCGGCCGGTTGTCGAGCCGACGATCCAGCACCCGCTCCACGGCCACGGCGAAATCGGCGACATTGATGTGGATGATGGATCGTTCCATATTCATCGAAATTCCGAATTGGAGAATTGAGGCATCGAACTTCAGTCATGGAAGGCGGGTCATCTCGCCATCACCCGCTGAATACCGATCACCCGGCCTTGGATCAGCACATCGTCGAACCCGTAGCGCATGAGCGGATAGTCGGGATTCTCCGGTCGCAGCTCCACGTGGTCGCGGTGGAGAAAAAAACGTTTTACCGTGGCTTCCTCCCCGTGGATCAGGGCCACCACAATCTCGCCGCTTTCGGCGTACTGGCATGGTACGCACACGGCCATATCGCCGTCCAGGATGCCCGCCCCCTGCATGGAGTCCCCGCGCACCCTCAGGGCGAAAAGATTGCGGCCGCGGTACAAGGTGCCGTCCAGCACCAGGCTGCCTTCCCACTCCTGCTGGGCGTACAGGGGCAGACCGGCGGTGACCCTGCCGACCACCGGCACTTCCCGCCAGCGTTGGACCGCCGCCCTTTCACCGTTGGGATTGAGCAGGTGAAGGGTCCGGCTGTAGCGACCCTGGCGCATGACCAGCCCTTTTTGTTCGAGCCGTTTCAGGCGCTGGGAGACGGCAGCGTGGCTGACACCCAGGTTCTGGGCCGTCTGGCGGAGACTGGGGGCGCTGCCGGTGCGTTGGATGGTGTTTTTCAGATAGTCGAAAAGCCGTCTCTGTCCCGGTGTCAGTTCGGATCCCATTTTGCCTCTCCATGCATCGATGCCCATGATGCATGCAGTATAAAAGTAAAATGTAAATGTCAATGTAAAGTTTTTTAGATCTAAAAAACTTTACAAACCTGCCGGGTCGGGTGGGAGGTCGCACCTGATTTCAGGTCAATTGGCTTTTCCCGGGACCTTGGGACTTTACCGGAACGGTTGGTCGGTGTATGGATGCACACGGACGCTGTTTCTTGCCGATGGCGCCCATCTTTTTTTTCTGGATCCGGAAGGAACCGATTGTCATGACCGGAAAACGTGCCTTTGATATCGACCGCTTTGTTGCCGCCATCGAATCCAATTACCGCCAGTGGAACCCGCCCATCATCACCTTCATCGCCGCCCGCGGGGCGACCCCCTTCGAGGTGCTGGTCTCCACCCTGCTCTCCCTGCGCACCAAGGACGAAGTTACCGGTGTGGCCGCCCAGCGGTTGCTGGATGTGGCCCGTACGCCGGAAGCGATGGTCGCATTGACGCCGGGGGAAATCGAAACGCTTATCTATCCGGTGGGATTTTATCCCACCAAAGCCAGGCGGCTGCTGTCCATCAGCCGCATCCTGCTGGACTGTCATGGCGGCAAGGTGCCGGACACGCTGGAGGAACTCACCGCCCTGCCCGGCGTGGGCCGCAAGACCGCCAACCTGGTCCTGGTGGAAGGGTTCAAGATCCCGGCCATCTGCGTGGATACTCACGTGCACCGCATCAGCAATCGCATTGGCTACGTGAAGACGAAAACACCGGACAAGACCGAACAGGCCCTGCGCAAGCGGCTGCCCCGGCGGCACTGGGTCCGCTACAACGAACTGCTGGTGGCCTTCGGTCAGGTGGTGTGCCGGCCCGTTTCGCCTTTTTGCAGCCGGTGTCCGGCGGCCGATATGTGCCCCAGAATCGGGGTGGACCGCCACCGCTGACCCGGTCATCCAACACCCGAATGATTGATCGAGATACGCATGTAAAACTTTTAATTTTTAAAACAACCTATTAAATTGATTAAAATTTTAAGAAGGGAAACCGCCCATGCCAATTGTTAAAATAGACGGCCTGGACACGTACTACGAAATTCACGGGGAGGGGGAGACCCTTGTGCTGCTGCACAACGGCTTCTCCTGCGCCATGATGTGGGATGGAATCCATGCGCTGCTGGTGGAAGCCGGTTTCCGCGTGCTGATGTATGACCGGCGCGGATTCGGTCGGTCGGATGGCGGCCCTGACTTTGCCGGCCACTATGTGGACCGGCGATTTCGCGGGCAGAACGTGTCGGCCCTGGCCGAATTGACCGCACAGTTGGGCATCGGCCGCTTTCACATTCTGGGCCAGTGCGAAGGCGGGGTGGTGGGCGTGGACTATGCCGTGCGGTATCCCGGTCGGGTCAAAACCCTAGTGGCTGCCAGCACCCTTTGCCACAGCCTCATCCCCATGGAAGATTTCAACCGCCAGAAGCTGCCGGCAACCTTCGAAGCACTCGACCCCGCGCTTCAGCAAAAGTACAACCGTTGGCACGGTGCCGACCGGGGAAGGCTGTTTTACGATATCTGTGCCCAGGGGGGAGGGTGCTACGGCAAAACCGGCTTTTTCGATCTGCGGCCGGCACTTGTGCAGGTGGCCGTGCCAGTTCTGGTCATGTACCCGGACCGGGGTTATTTCTTCGATGTGGAACAGGGGGTTGCCTTTTACCGTCATCTAACCACCGGCGAACTGCTGGTTTTCCCCAAATGCGGCCACAACATTTTCGAGCATTACCCGCAGATGTATGCCCGACAGGTCGTGGATTTCATCCGGCGAAATCGGTGAAGTCGGTTGCCCCCCGGCGGATGGGATCCTTTTTCAGCGTGCCTAAAATAAGAGGCCGCCGGTGGGGGCAGCAAAAACCAGTTGACGGATGGTCGGGTGAAATGTCAGTTAAGAGCATGGAAATGGATCACGTGATGGTCATGGCCGGACAACCGGGGGGTGCCAGAATGAAAAACGATTTTATCGATGATCTTATCCAATCCGTGACACGGGTGGTGACGCCCAACGTCGCCTTGTTGAGGGATGTTCTGGTGATCGGCGGCATGCCCGATAAAACCCAGAACCTGCAATATCTGAGCTACAATCGCAGCTCCACCCTTGTCAGGGGCCGGTCCGTTGATTTTTCGGCCGTTGCGGTAATCAATAATCGGCGGGCCGGGGAGTGGCATCTTACCGGCTATCCGAAAACCATCAGCCGGTGGATCTTCAGTTCACGCTGGACGTGCAACCCGCTGGATCTTTTTCTGAACAACCTCAGGTGCGACCCGTCGGTCATGGCGATACTGACCGGGGCGACCAGCAACTACACCCTGCTGGGCATTCTGACCATGACCGATCTGCACGGATCGCGGTTGATCAATCGGCGGGAGCAGTATATCTGCCCGGTTGTGGCGGTGCCCGGAATAGCCGCCCGCGGGTTGCAGACCATCCAGGCCTTTGAAATGGCGAACCAGATTAAAAAGTCAGGCATGATCGGTTTTGAACTGTATCGTAAAACGGGAAATCAGATGGCGGGGATCTAAAATTTCAGGGCATTCAAGGGCCCCGGTGGCCTCTCAGGGATCCCCGGCCCCTTCCAGCCTAAAAGAGCGCTTCCACAAACTGTTTCGGATCAAACGCTTGAAGATCCTCCACACTTTCGCCCACACCGATGTATTTCAGCGGTATGTTCAGGCTGCTGCAGATGCTCACCACAATGCCGCCTTTGGCTGTGCCGTCCAGCTTGGTGAGGACGATGCCGGTGACACCCAGCGCCTCGTTGAACATCCTTGCCTGTGACAGGGCATTCTGGCCCGTGGTCGCATCAAGCACCAGCAGGACCTCATGGGGGGCGTCGGGGAGTCTTTTGGTCAGGGTGCGGTGTATCTTTTTGATCTCCTCCATGAGATTGACCTTGGTGTGAAGGCGCCCGGCGGTGTCGACGTAGACCGTGTCCGCTCCTCTCGAGATGGCGGCGTCGATGCCGTCGTAGGCCACGGCAGCCGGGTCGGCATGGTCCTTGTGGCGCACCATATCCGCCCCGGCCCGTTCGGCCCAGATGGCGATCTGTTCAATGGCGGCCGCCCGGAATGTGTCGGCGGCGGCAATCAGCACTTTCTTGCCCTTGCGGGCCTCGTGGGCGGCCAGCTTGCCGATGGTGGTGGTCTTGCCCACACCGTTGACCCCAACTACCATGACCACGTGGGGCTTGCCGGAAGGCTTGGGAGGCGGCACGGGCAGGGCGTCGAAATAGGCCAGGATCTCCTCCTTCAGGACCGTTTTCAATTCTCTGGCACCGGCAATGCGCGAGCGCTTCCCGGTGATCTTTTCCATAAGATCCATGGTGGTCTGAACACCCATGTCTGCAGTGATCAGCAGCGCTTCCAGCTCCTCCAGCATGTCGTCGTCAACACCTTTTTTCCCCAGAAACAGGTCATCGATATCTGTGGTGAGGATTTTGCGGGTTTTGGTCAGGCCGGATTTAAGTCGGGCGAACAGGCCCCCGCCCTTTTTCTCGACGGGGACCCCATCCGCCGCCGAGGCTTTTGGGGAAACGCGCTCGGGGCTCTCCGTTTCATTCGCCGCACCCTCACCACGGGTGGGGTCGCTGGACGCTGCCGGTTCATGCAGCGCCCCATCGGCCACCACTTCCGCCGGCACCGTGGATGCTTGCGCATCAAGAGAAGCGGTGCCTTCGGGCGGCGTTTTTTGGTCTCTCTTTTTTTTAAACCAGTTTAAGGGCATGGATGTCTCTTTTGAATTGACGGTTTCGTCAACCGTCCGATATCAGGGTCAGGCCGCACTGCGTTTTCCTGCAGGGCTCACTCAATATGCCCTGAAAACAGGGACGGATCGGTTAGGCGGCGGTCAGCTCTTTTGGGTTGTCGGCGCGGTCCAGGTTTACCGACACCACCTTGGACAGGCCTTTTTGTTCCATGGTGATGCCGAAGAGCGTGTCGGCAAACTCCATGCTGTTCTTGTTATGGGTGATCATGATGATCTGGGATTTCTCTCCGATCACTTTCATCAGGTTGTTGAAACGCATGACGTTGGCGTCGTCCAGGGGTGCATCGATTTCGTCCATGAGGCAAAAGGATGCCGGTCTGAGCAGAAAGATGGCAAAAATAAAGCTGATGGCCGACAGGGCCTTTTCACCACCGGAAAGCAGGCTCATGCGGGTCAGCTTTTTACCCGGCGGATGAACCAGAAATTCGACGCCGGTTTCCAGTGGTTCGTCTGGACGGGTCAGTTCGAGGCGGGCGCTGCCGCCTTCGAAAAGCCTGGGAAAAACATCTTGGAGTTTTTCGTTGATGCGCGCAAAGGTGTCCAGAAAACGCTCCTGGGTGATGCGGTTGATCTTGCGGATCACCTGGTGCAGACCGTCGATGGCTTTAACCAGATCGTCCCGCTGCGCGCACAGAAAATCGAAGCGTGCCTTCTGCTCCTCGAATTCCCCGATCGCCTCCAGGTTGACGTCTCCGATGGTGACGATCTTCTGGCGTATGGCGGCAAGGGAATTTTCCAACTCCTCGGGGCGCTGCGGGTCGGCGTCATCCGGTTGGTCATCGGCTGTTTGGCCAAGTTCGGCAATGGTGCAGTGATAGTAGTCCCTGCATCGGTTTTCAAGGTTTTCCCGTTTGATGCGCTTTTCGGCGTAATCCATTTCCAGCATGCGAATCTTCTGGTGCAGGACCTCGCGCTGGCTCTGGATCCGGGAAACCTCGGCGCCATTTTCCTGCAGGCGGGCATCGATGTCGCCAAACTCTTTTTCGTCTGCCGCCAACCGGCTTGCCAGCTCCTTGAGGGCGTCGTCGTGGGTGGCGAGATCCCGGCTGATGATTGCATTGCGTTTGCCGGTACCCGCCAATTTTTCTGTTTTGGCGGCAATGTCCAGTGACAGCTGCTCGAGACGCCGGATCCCGTCAGCCTGGAAATCCTTCAGGCGGCGGAGCGTACCCGCGCAGTTGTCCAGGTTGGCGCCGTCAGCGGTGAGCTTGAGTTTCAGGTCCACGATGCGCTGGTTGAAGGCTTCCAGGCAAGAGGCGGTTTCATCGAGTTGGGCCGATGTGTGGACCACCTGTTCCTGAGCCGCCGTGACATGGCCGACGATGGTTTGCAGGCGTGCGTGGTGGCGTTGGATCTCTTCGTCCAGGTCCATCTCTTCCCCCATGAGCTGCTCCTGCTCCAGCCGGACGATTTCCAGGTGTCGCCGGGCGCTTTTCAGCGCTTCGTCGGCCCGGTAGGCCGCCTTTTCGGATTCCATGGCTTCCTGGGCGGCATGGTTTTTTTCGGCAAGGGTCTCCTGGAGCTGTTTTTCAAGGCCGCGGACCCGGGCTTCGAGCTCCGTCTGGGCCCCGTGGGCCTCCTTTGCCCGCCTGTCCAGGCGGTCGCACTGCGCCGCCAGGGACTTGATTTCCTGTTTTTTGGCCAAAATGCCGGCGCCTTTATCCGGGCTGCCCCCAATGATCAGTCCCGGGTGGGAGAGCAGGTCGCCGCTGCGGGTGACCACGGTTTGCACCCGGTCGCTGCGGTTGAAGCGCTCACGGGCCGCATCCAGGGTCTCGGCGATGGCCACGTGTCCCAGCAGGGCATGCGCCGCCGATTCAAAACCTGCTTTGACGCGGATGTGATTCAACAGACGGTGGTCGGGTTCCAGCTGCTTGTCCCCAGGATCGTTGATGGCCCGCAAAGCGCCCAAGGGGATGAATCCGCAGCGCCCCGACTGCGTCTGCTGCAGGTAGCCGACGGCACCGGCGCCTGACGGTTGATCCTCAACCAGAATGTACTGCAAAGATTCGCCAAGGGCCGCTTCGACGGCGTTTTCATAGCCGGGAGCTGCGTCGATCACATCGGCCAGAAGCCCGACAATACCTGTGGGTGGTTTGGCCTCGGAGGGGAGCCTCTCCCGGCGGGCGGCTTTGAGCACGGCCTTGACCCCGTCCTTGTACCAGTCCAGGTTGGCCTCCATTTTTTTGAGTGTCGCCAGGCTGCTGCGGGCCTTGCTGTGCTCCATATCCAGGGTCTGGGTGGTTTTGACCTGGGAGGCCAGGCGGGCAACGGCCCCCCCCAGTTCTTGCTTCAAGGCGTCGATCCGACCATCCAGGTCGCAAAGGTCCTTTTTTATCCGCGTGAGTTCGGCATCGGCGGCCGCGCGTCGAGCGGCAGCCTCCCGCAGGCTCTTGTCGGCCAAGGCGGCTTCTTCGTCGGTGCGCTTGAGCCGGCGTTGGAGGTTTTCACGATTGTTGGCGGCATTCTGGTGGGTGTTTTTAATCCGGGCCTCCTCGGCCACCATCTTCAACAGCTCGTTCTTGCCGCTTTCCAGCGCCCGCGTCAAGGTTTCGATGCGTCCGCGCAGGCTGGATGAATCGTTGTTTTCGCGGGCGATGGTCGCCTTCATCGCGTTGATCTGGGATAAAAGCCCATCGTGCTGCCGCTGGACCTGGTCGATCTCCGAGATGATGCCGCCGTTTTTCGCTTCCAGATCGATTCTGGCGGTTTCAAGCTCGGCAATCTCGCGCACCAGCCGCTCCCGGTCCGTGTTCATATGGGCCAGGTCGGCCTCCATGCGGTCGATCTTGCGTTGAATCTCGAACTGGCGGGATTTTCGTGAGGCGATATCCCGGTCCTTTTCAGATCGCCTCAGCTTGATGGTTTCAATGGCGGCATCAATCTTATTGAGCTGGGTACTCTGGCCGATCTCCTCGTCTTGCAGGGATTTAAGCAGGCTGCCGGCAGCGTCCATCTGGCGTTTGAGCGCGACGTCATGGTAGTGGATGAGCCGGATGTCGATCTGCCGGGCTTCGGCTTTAAGGCTTTTGAAGCGCTGTGCCCGCTGGGCCTGGCGTTTGAGTCCGGCCATCTGGCGGTCGATCTCGGTGATGATATCCTTGACCCGCAAAAGGTTCTGGTTGGTTGCGTCAACCTTCCGCAGGGCTTCGGTTTTGCGCATTTTGTAGCGGGTGACACCGGCCGCTTCCTCGATGAAGACCCGCCGCTCGTCGGGTCCGGCGTCGGTGATGGCGCCGATGTTGCCCTGCTGGATCACCGCGTAGGTGCGCGCACCCACGCCACTGCCCATGAAGATGTTGTGTATATCCTTGAGACGGCAGGGTTGTTTGTTGATCAGGTAGGCGGTTTCGCCGTTGCGGAAGAGGCGGCGGGTAACCATCACCTCGCTGAAATCCCGGAATTCCTCGGGCATGCTGCCGTTGTCATTGACCAGGGTCAGGGAAACTTCGGCCAGGTTCAACGGCGGTTTGCCGCTGGCACCCGAAAAGATGATGTCTGCCTTGTCCTTGCCCCGAAGCTGCTTGACGCTCTGTTCGCCCATGACCCAGCGAAGGGCGTCGACAACATTGCTCTTGCCGCAGCCGTTGGGACCCACCACCGCGCAGATGCCCGGTGGGAAGTCAATACTGGCCTTTTCGAAAAAGGACTTGAATCCGACGATGTCCAGCTTTTTTAATTTCATGGCTGCCTGCTCCTGCCTGCCCGTCCAGGGAACAATGCCTGATTGGGGTCAGCAACAGCGCTTACACCCGAAGGTGAAATGGTGATGGTTGCGTTGATTCGGATTGAACGAACGAAAACGGTCGCCGTTGAAGGCGGTTGCTGGCCCCCTGATAGCACCATGCCTGCCCGTTGTAAAGTGAAAAGCACAATTGGGGGGGTGATGAAACGATTCGTAATACTATATGTGGTGTAGCAGTCGCGTCTGGGCTTTGGGGAACCGGGGATTAGCGCTGCCGTTTCCAGTTGGGTGCAGGCTTAATCCGTTTTCAGCAGCAGGTACAGCAGCGCCATGCGGATGTAAAGGCCGTTCATGGCCTGCTGAAAATAGCGCGCCCGCGGGTCGTCGTCCACCTCTTTGGGGATCTCGTCCACCCGGGGCAGCGGATGCATGATGATGGCGCCCGGTTTCATGGTCTGAACCCGCTGGGGCGTCAGGATGTATCTTCCGGCGGCCGCCTGATAATCTTCGGGGTCATGAAACCGCTCTTTCTGAATGCGGGTCATGTAAATGCAGTCGACCTCCGGGGCAACTGCGGCCAGGTCGGTCTCCTCCCGCCACGGGACATTGTTTTTGTCCAGGTAGGCTTTGATGTCTGCCTCCATTTTGCACACCGGCGGCGACACGAAGATGATGGCCACATTTGCATACCTGGTCAGCAGGTAGGACAGGGACCTTACCGTCCGTCCGTAGCGCAGATCCCCCACCATGGCTATTTTTAAACTGGGCATCGTTGGGAAGGCATCCACGATCGTATACATGTCCAGCAGGGCCTGGGTAGGATGCTGGCCGGCGCCGTCACCGGCATTGATTACCGGAATGCGGGAGATTTCCGCTGCCCGTGCCGCGCTGCCGGCCTCGTTGTGGCGCATGACGATCACGTCGGCATAGCCGTTCATGATCCGGGTGGAGTCTGAAAGGCTCTCCCCCTTGGCCGCACTGGAGAATTCGCGTGCGTTTTCCGTGGTGATCACCGATCCGCCCAGACGCAGCATGGCGCTTTCAAATGAAAAGCGGGTACGGGTGGAGGGTTCGTAAAACAGCGAGGCCATGATGCGGCCTTCCAGGGCTTTTGCAAAACGGCGCTGGCCATAAAGGTCCGCCTTCATCTGGTCGGCAGTCCGGAAAACGGCTTCCAGCAGGTCGCGGTCGAACTGCTGGGATTCGATGATGTGGGTCAATGGAAAGGCAGCCATGGGTGGATCCTCCACACTTTCAGGTTAAGGGTGACAGGCGCAGGTCAAAAAAGAGTGCCGGGGTCGCCGCCAGCCGGCAGCCATATCATTCTTTTTCCAGTACGAATTCGGTGCCGGCCTTTCCGGCGGCCGCATCGGCGATGCGGTCAATCCGGGTGATCACCGCCCGCTTTCCGCCGCTGCCGACGAACTGCATGGCTGCTTCCACCTTGGGCAGCATGGCGCCGGCGGAGAAGTGGCCATCGATGATGAATTTGGCTGATTCCTCGAGACTGACTGTAGTCAGATAGCGCTCGTCGGGCTTGCCGAAATTCAGGGCCACCCCGTCAACATCCGTGGCCATGATGAACAGATCCACACCCACCTCCTCGGCCAGGCGGGCACTGGCCAGGTCCTTGTCGATAACGGCATCCACGCCGTCGAACGTCCGTCCGGCGCGTACCACCGGAATACCGCCGCCGCCGCAGCAGATTACGATGAATCCCGCGTCGATCAGGGTCCGGATCTCGCGCTTTTCAACAATGGTTACCGGTTGGGGCGAAACCACCACGCGCCGGTAGCCTTTGGGGGTCTTGATCGTGGGGTAGGGCAGGGTGGCTGCCTTTTCCCTGGTGAACGCCGGACCGACCGGTTTGGAGGGGGATTTAAACGCCTTGTCGGTTGCATCCACCACCACATAGCTGATCAGGCTGACCAGCGGCTGGCTGTTGATACCCATGGCCATGAGGGCTTCGTCCAGGGTGGATTCGATCTTGTAGCCGATTTGTCCCTGGGTCTGGGCCACGAGAATCTCCAGCGGCAACCGCGGCACCGTGTCGCAGCACTCCTGCTGCAGCAGCAGGTTGCCCACCTGGGGGCCGTTGCCGTGGGTGATGATAACCCGGAAATCCCTGGATAGACGGGCGATCTGGGTCATGGGGACCTTCAGGTTGTCGAACTGTTCCGCCACCGTGCCGGCCTGACCTTTCCGGATCAGGGCGTTTCCGCCCAGAGCGACCAGCAGCACCGGCTTGGGCTTGTTTTTTGTCTGCGTCATCCGTCACGCTTTTCCACAGATTTTCAACAGGATGGCATTTTGGGCATGCATCCGGTTTTCCGCCTGGTCAAAGACGATTGACCGGGCGGATTCGATTACCGTGTCGGTGGTCTCCACGCCGCGTTCGGCCGGCAGGCAGTGCATAAACAGGCTTTGTTTGCCCGTGGCGGCCATCAGTTCGGCATTGACCTGGAAACCCTGGAAACGCACCTTGCGCGTCTCGGCTTCATCCTTTTGCCCCATGGATGCCCACACGTCGGTATAGACGATATCGGCGTGCTTGACTGCGGTTTTGGGATCGTGGCTGATTTCAATTTCCGAAAGGCCGGCCTTTCTGGCGTCGTCGACGGTCTGCTTGTCGGGCGCGTAGTCATCCGGGCAGGCGCACACAAAGTGGAAGGCAAGCCGCTGGGCCAGCCGCAGCCAGGAGTGGACGATATTGTTGCCATCGCCCACGTAGACCACCTTCAGGTCGTTGAAGTGGCCGCGATGCTCCAAGATGGTGAACATATCCGCCATGATCTGGCAGGGGTGGTTGTAGTCGGTCAAACCGTTGACCACGGGCACCGATGCGTATTCGGCCAGTTCCAGCACATGCACGTGGGCAAAGAGCCGGGCCATGATCACGTCGTTGTATCGGGCTACCACCCGGGCGATATCTTTGACCGCTTCGCGCTTGCCGATGGAAATGTCGCCCGGGCCCAGGTACAGGGCGTGGCCGCCCATGCGGAAAAAACCGGTTTCAAAGGAGATGCGCGTGCGTGCGGACGGCTTGGCGAAGATCATGGCCATGCTGTGGTCCTTGAACGGCTTGAAATCCTCCCGCCGCCTGAAGCGTGCCTTGACCTCTTTGGCCAGGGCGAAGGTGGCCTGGATTTCATCGGCGCTAAAATCGGTAACATGCAGAAAATCACGTTTCACTGTTGGCCTCCATTATGCTTTCATGACTGCATCGATCTGTTCCAGCGCCCACGCCACCTCTTGCCGGTTAATGACCAGAGGCGGGGCAAAGCGAATGGTATTTTCATGGGTTTCCTTGCACAACATGCCCCGGGCGGCCAGCTTGTAGCAGAACGGGCGGGCCCCCCCGGCCTCCGGAATCAACTCCATGGCGATCATCAGGCCCCGGCCGCGCACCGCTTTAATGTGCGGGCTGTCGATTCTTTTCAGACCGGCAAGGAAATAGTCGCCCATTTTCTCGGCGTTTTCAATCATCTTTTCATCGACGAGGACCCGGATGGCGGTGCGGGCAATGGCGCAGGCCAACGGGTTGCCGCCGAAGGTGGAGCCGTGCTCGCCGGGCTGCAGGACATCCATGACCTCCTTGTTGGAAAGGACGGCGGAAACCGGATAAAAACCCCCGGACAGGGCTTTTCCCACCAGGGTGAGGTCGGCTTCGATGCCTTCGTGCTCTTCGGCCAGCAGGCGTCCGGTCCGGCCCAGGCCGGTCTGGATTTCGTCGAGGATCAGCACCACGTTGTGATGGTCGCAGATCTCGCGGGCGGCCTTGAGATAGCCGCTCTTTGGTATGATGACACCGGCTTCACCCTGGATGGGCTCCACCAGAAAGCCTGCGGTGTTGGGGGTGATGGCCGCTGCGAGTGCATCGGCATCCCCGAAGGGGATAATTTTGAAACCCGGCGTGAACGGGCCGAATCCGGTGCGGGCCGTCGGATCGGTGGAAAAACCCACGATGGTGATGGTGCGGCCGTGGAAGTTGTTGGCGCAGACGATGATTTCGGCTTTATCCTCGGGGATGCCCTTGACCGTGTAGCCCCATTTTCTGACCGCCTTGATCACGGTTTCCACCGCTTCGGCGCCGCTGTTCATGGGAAGCACCTTGTGGGATTTGGTCAGCAGGCATATCTCCTTGTAAAAATGACCCAGCTGGTCGTTCCTGAAGGCCCGCGAGGTGAGGGTCAGATTCTGGGCCTGGGCCATCATGGTTTTCATTATTTCAGGGTGACAGTGGCCCTGGTTGACCGCGCTGTAGGCAGCCAGGCAGTCCAGGTATTTTTTGCCGTCCACGTCCCACACCCAGACGCCTCTGCCCTTGGTCAGAACGACATCCAGCGGTTTGTAGTTGTGGGCGCCATATTCATTCTCGAGGTTGAGATATTCCTGGGTATTCATAAACTGCCTCCTTTTTCACCCGCGAGCATGTCGGGCGGCTGCTGACTGGTCATGTATCGGTTGAATCGGCGCACGTGGCTTTGCATGAGCGAGCGCACGGCTGTGGCCTGCTGTTTTTCCAAGGCACTGACAATGTCGCACAGGTCCTGATAGTTTTCCTGCATGAACTGCTGCCCCCGCAGGGGATTGGCTGCATAGTAATGCTGGATGTTGTCGTGGACCATGCGCAGGACGAACTCGTAAACCCGGTTGCCGGCGGCTTTGGCGATGGCCACGTGAATGCGGTTGTCCACCTGGCAAAACGGCTCCCAGGCCGCAACCCCGTCTTCAACATGTTTTTTGGCCTGCCTCAACAGCCCCTTGAGGTGGTGGATGTCCGTCTGGGTGGCCCGCTGGGCGGCGATGGCGGCGACATTGCCCTCCACCCCTTCGCGGAACTCGGAGAGTTCGCCCAAGGTGATCTTGCGGTGGCGTACCAAAAGTCCCAGGCTTTCCGCCACCGGTGCCATACCCGGCAGCTTGACCGTGGCCCCGCCGCGCACACCGCGCCTGATGTCCAGCAGCCCCTTTTGCTCCAGCACACGCAATGCTTCCCGCAGAGGGCCCCGGCCGGTCTGAAACATTTCCACCAGGTCCCGCTGGGCTGGCAGTTTGTCACCGGCTTTGAGGCGTCCATCGAGAATGGCGCCCTCAATCTGTGCGACCAGGTCTTCGAAGATCCGCTGCTGGCTTGTTTTTTTAAACATCAGGATCCCATGGGCATTCGGTTTGTCCGGGCACCCTGCGTCGGCCTGGACAGGTTTTAAAAGGGTAATGGGTCACCCATTTACTTCATAATCGGATCGATGTCAACCGCAAGCTGTATTTGTATTGCCCTTGACGATCTGGGCCTTGTTTTTTGAGATGGTATTTTATAAGTCAGATATCAACGGTCGGTAAAGACCGCATTGTTTTCCAAAAACAAGCCCAAACCGCTAAAAGGAGTTGCCGAATGGATACCCCACTGTCGCATGTCCTGGATTACGGTGTGGATGAAATGGTCGGAGGCGACAAGAATTACCTGTGGCATCACATCAAACCGCACAAATGCTTCCAGGATCAGGAGCAGATGATCATTGTCGCCGGCAAAGGGTTGACCGTAACGGATATCCGCGGGCGGCAATATCTGGACGCCACCTCCGGGGGCGTGTGGTGCGTCAACGTGGGCTACGGCCGCGACAGCATCGCCGATGCCGTGGCCGCCCAGATGAAGCAGATGGCCTACTTTGCAGGCAGTGTCGGCACGATTCCTTCGATCAAGCTCTCCGGCAAGCTGATGGAATTGCTGCCGGCGATGGGTAAGGTCTATTTCTCCAACAGCGGGTCCGAAGCCAACGAGAAGAGTTATAAGCTCATCCGCCAGGCATCGACCATCGACCCGGATCGCAAAGGCAAATACAAAATTCTCTACCGTGACCGGGATTACCATGGCACCACCATTGCCGTGCTGGCCTCTTCGGGCCAGGCCGAACGCAAAAAGGATTTCGGCCCCTTTCCTGAAGGATTCGTTCAGATCCCCCACTGCCTGTGCTACCGCTGCCCCTTCGGCGAAACCTATCCGGATTGCCAAATCCGCTGCGCCAGAGCGGTGGAGGAGATTATCCTGAAGGAAGGGCCCGAAAGCGTGGGCGGGTTGATCGTTGAACCCATCACCGCAGGCGGCGGTATCATCGTTCCGGTGGATGCCTACTTTCCCATCCTTCAGGAAATTTGCCGAAAATACGGTGTTTTTCTGGTCATCGACGAGGTGGTCGCCGGGTTTGGACGAACCGGCCGGTTCTTCGGACACCAGCACTTCGATGTGGATCCGGACATGATCACCCTGGCAAAGGGCATGGCCAGCGCCTACGAACCCATATCCGCCACGGTGGTCAAGCAGCACATCTACGACCTGTTTCTCAACGACCCGGCCGATCCTGACCAGCGCATGCATTTCTTCCGCGATATCTCCACCTATGGCGGCTGTACCGGCGCCATGGCGGCGTCGCTGGAAAACATCCGCATCATGGAGGCTGAAAACCTGACTGAAAACAGCCGGGTCATGGGCGACTACCTGTTTGACCGGCTCCAGGAGCTTGCGGACCACCCCGCTGTCGGCGACGTCCGCGGCAAGGGACTCTTCCTGGGGGTTGAATTGGTGGCCGACAAGGCCGACAAGCGGCCGCCCAGCGAAGCCCAGATGGGTGCCGTGGTGGATGCCGCCAAAGCCGAAGGCGTGCTGCTCGGGCGCACCAACAGCAGTCTGCCGGGCCTCAATACCACCTTATACTTCGCGCCGGCCCTGGTGATCACCAAAGATGAGGCCGACCGCATGGTCGCGGCCACCAAAAAGGGCATCCAACAGGTGTTCGGTTAGAACGTGGTTCTCAAAAACGGTGCAGGCCTGATCAGGGTGGGTTGCGCAGCGCTGCGTCTCGAAAGACCGGCTGCCGGGTTGCGGTTTCTGCTCGGTATGATCCTCCTGGTTGCGGTGGCCGGTTGCGCCGCAATCGGCCACTGGGCCGCAGGTAATGCCGCTGCCGCATTGACCGGCCGCCCGTGGCCGGAGGCCGACCGCCTCTTTCGTCAGGACACCCGCTGGCTGGGTGCCGATGATGCCCACAGCGTGGATCTGGGCAAGGGGCGCACCTTGTGGCTGTTTGGCGATTCCTTTATCCGCTCGGACGGCGTCGCCGACCGTTCCCGGGCTACCCTGGTCCGCAACAGCATCGGCATTCAGACCGGAAGCGACCCGTCTTCGGCGGACATGGCCTTTTTCTGGGGGCAGGCGGCACCGTCGGCACCGGGACCCTTTTTCCCCGGCTCCGGACGATCCTGGCGTTGGCCCGGCGACGGCATCCGCATCGGCGGCCGGCTGCTGATATTTCTGACGACGATTGCACCGTCGGCAAACGACCTGGGCTTTACCATGACCGCCTGGCAGGCGGTCGCGGTAGAAAATCCCGACGCACCCCCCGGACGATGGCAGGTCTCTCAGGTGAGTAAAAACCCGGACCGGTTCGCTCTCCTTCTGGGCACCGGCGGCGTGTTGGCTCACGATGGGTACCTGTATGCCTACGGCTCCGATTCGGGCGGAAGCCAGGCATACCTTGCCCGGTGGCAAAAAGAAAAGGCGGGGGCCGGGGACCTGCGTGAGCCCCAATGGTGGTGTGGTGCCAGCCTGGGATGGAGAGTGGAATCACGGGTGCATGGCATGCCGGCGGCGCTGTTCGCCGATGCCCAGGCCGAGTTCAATGTTCATTACGAACCGCGGATCGAGCGGTTTGTTCAGATTCAAACCGTCGGTTTCGGCGCCGCGGGCCTGGGTTTCCGGATCGCCAGGCGACCCGAAGGGCCGTGGGGGCCGTTGACCGGTTTTTACCGACCGGAAGAGGCGTCCATTCCCGGAATATTGATCTATGCCGCCAAATCACATCCGTTTTTGACCGGAGCGGATCTGGTGGTCACCTACGCGACCAACCACATGGATCCGCAGCGGCTCATGGACGCTTTTGGGCTCTATTTCCCGCGTTTTCTGCGGGTTGATCTGCAGCCCAAACCGTGAAGATGAACAACGACCGCCGGTTTGCCTGCAGTTTGCGTTCACGGCAGCCAGGTTAATCCGGGGAGTAGGGCTCCAAAGGCAATTGCAGGGCCGTGTTGTCGCGGACCGGGTTGGACGTGTCCGGGTGGGCGCCGTACAGGTAGCGTACACGGACCTCCCCGGGGATTTTGTCTTGCAGATGGATGCGGATGGCCTTGGCATTTAACCGGGAAACCGAAGTGACGGCAACCGGCTGTCCATCCCACAGGGCCTCGAACCCGGTGATCGTTGACCCGGGGGTGAAGTCGGTGCCGCCCCGGTGGGTGATGGATATATCGATCACCCGGTCGGCTGTACGGGTGACGGCTGTGATCGTCGGCCCGCGATGGTAGGGCATCTCGCCCAGCAGGTAAAGGATGGTCTGGGCCGTCCGGATGCCCAAAATCGAGTAGGACACCGGAGCCAGGTGCTGGCGGCCGCGGTTTTCAAGGTCAATACTCAGGGCGGCCAGGTGACATGCATCGATGGTCTTTAACGCATCCATCTGGGCCTCGCGAATCCACTGGCAGGTTGTATCCTTGCCTGTGGGTCGTTTGACCAGCGGGATGATCAAAAAAGGGAGCTGGGATCTGGTCGATCCGTTTTTGATGTCTGAACGGAGTTGCTCGTTGACCAGGCGTTCCAGGCCGGCCCGATATTCCGCTTGCGTAACGGTCCCTCGCGCCGCATCGGCCTCACCTTGCATCCACAGGACGTATTCCACCGATCCGCCGGTGCTGTCGACCGCTTCGATCAGGCGCCGGTAGATGCCGTGGGGGCCGGTGTCCAGCCAGAAGCCTTGGCCCCATTCCGCCTTGGCCGTCAGACCGGTGCCGTTGACCGAGTAGTCCAGCAGGCCCACCGGTATGTTCAGGGCCTCTGCCAGACGGTTTCCCAATGCCAGCGCGCCGTTGCCCGACCGCATGGGTTTTTGCCATCGGCCATCGCTGTGAAACATCAAAAGGGATGCGGGCTGGTGGTCTTTGCCGGTGGCGAACCACTCGCGCATGTTGGACTGGCCAATGCAGGCAACCAGCATACCAACCCCCCAACGGTTGACGCCCTCTTCGACCACCCACGGAGTGATGCCGCTGCGTACGTGCAACCGGTACCAGCCGCCCTGGGGAACGTGGGGCAGTATGCCGGTGTAGACCCCGTTTTGCGGTGAAGGATCCACCACTGTCCAGGCAACGATGACCCTGCCGGTCTTGGCGTCCACCACCCGGGCTTCCACCGCTCCCGCCGCGCCGGTATAGGCACCGGTGACCGCAACGGTCGCAGTCGCGCCCTGGCGCTGGAATATGCGGCCCTCCTGGATATCTGTCAGGTCAAGTTCGGGCAGCGCATCCGTGGGGTGCGGCCCCGGCAGCGTGGACGCTCCGCCGTCCGGACCCCCTGCCGGCGGTTCAATGGCCATTGGGCCGCTAATATCCCCGACGGTGGCAAACGCCTGCGCAACAGCCGGCGCCGGCGGCGGGTTTTTGCCGTAAAAACTCAACAGGTCGGCATCTTCCAACGTGAACACGCCTGCATGCTGGCTGGGGTTGATCTGGACCTCCACGGATTCATCGAACGGCAGGGGAACGATCAGCTGCCGGTTCTCGCGGCTGAGGGTTCGCTCGATCAATCCATACACGTCCGGCCGGGTCTTGACGGTTATACGCCCCTGGTGGGTCGACGAAAAAGTCAGCTTCAGCATTCTGAAAACGCCGGTTGTCGACCCCGGAAGCGGAGGCAGGGAGAAAAAAGCCGCCTCTCCCGATGACCGGATTTGGAGTCCGTCCGGACCGATGTCCAGCGCACAGTGGGTCAGTGGGGCCGCAGCGGCCAGTGCGACTTTCTGTTTAACGACGCCCTGCATCCGGGGATCGCTGGCGGCAAAAATGGACTCCAGGTTCAGGTGCAGGCCTTCGAGACTGTTTTCGCTGCATTGCAACAGGACCACATCACTGTCTTGGGACAATGCATCCCGGCCGAATGTGGGCACCTGGGTTGAATCGATGACCGTTACACGGTTGAAGGCGCGGGCGATAAGCGGCAGCAGGTGAATCAAAAAATCGTCTCCATAGACCACGGCCACCGGACCGTTTACCGCGTGGGGGCCGGCTGCATGGCCGACCAAGGGTTTTTTTTCGCGCCGATCCCCACCGATCAGCAGGTCGTAAAGCGCGCTGTCCGGCGGGGGACAGGCCGCCGTCGAAGCATAGCCGGATGGTGGTTTGGCCAGGTTTGATCGGGCGAGGATCTGCTCGGCTGCGGCGGCTGCACCGCCACAGCTCCACAGGCGTGCGTGTTTGTGGTAGACATCGACGCCGCTGAGCTTGGCTTTTTTGAGGACCGCTTCCAATCCGATGAAACCATTCAGGGGGTGGCTTCCATGGGCGTCATGCAGCGCCTGGTAAACAGCGTGCTGGACCCCTGCGGTCTTGCCACCGGCATACTCCGGATAAATGGATGCCTTGCCGGGTACCACGGTGACCAGAAAGCGGCGTCCTAGGGCGGCGACCATTTTTTCAACGGCGTGGAGCTCCAGAAACAGCCGCTGGCCCTTTTGTCTGGCAACCTTGATCCCCGGATCGTCCGCAGCGCTATCGGCAGGGTACAACCAGCCATGGCTGCCGATATATACCTGCGCGGCCGTGGTGGCGGAAAACAGATGGTAGTCCACCCAGTTGTGAAAACGTTTCAGGGGCCTGGCGGCGGGGAGGGATTCCCGGAACCACCCTTCGACCGCCTGGTAGTAGCCCCGGTCGCTCCACAGGGTTGTTTCCGGTGCGGGAAAGCCCTGGCCGACGGTGTTGTCACCATTGACACCCAGCTGGGCCGCCAGCCACAGACTGACCGGGGCGCTCAGCAGAACCACGAAAATCAGCGCAAGAATTTTTTTCACAATGGCCATCAAAACCGGTAGTAGATAAACGGGTTCTGGGTGCCGGCAACCAGCATGGCCAGGCACCAGGGCAGCAGCAGCATGAATAAAATGGCGCCTGCTGCGGCAGCCAGCCAACGATGCCGGGCCAATTGGGACCCGTCGGCCTCGCCGGCGCCTGCCGGCAGGATCAGCGCCGTGGCCGCGCAGAGCAAAAGCACGGCGTTTTTCAGGTTCATCAGCTCGACCAGGGCTGCCGGCAGTTCATTGGTACCGAGACTGAACATGGTTGTCAAAAAACGGCCGGCCTGGCCCAGATCATCGCAGCGGAAAATGACCCATCCGCACACCACCACCAGCAGTGTTGACAAACGGCGCAATCCGCGCATCCGGTCGGGGGCAAGCCGGCGCAAGCCGGTGATGCGCTCGACGATCAGAAAAAGCCCGTGGTAGGCCCCCCAGGCCACAAAGGTCCAATTGGCGCCATGCCAGAACCCGCACAGCAGAAAAACAAGGGCCAGGTTGACGTAAGTGCGCAGCCTGCCTTTACGGCTGCCGCCCAGTGGAATGTACAGATAGTCCCGAAACCAGCGGCTCAGGGAGATATGCCACCGCCGCCAGAAATCGGTCAGGCTGACAGCGCTGTATGGGCGGTTGAAATTTTCCAGAAAGCGGAAACCGAAGAGCATGCCCAGGCCGATGGCCATGTCCGAGTAGGCCGAAAAGTCCAGATAGATCTGCAGGGTGTATGCCAGGGCGCCCAGCCACGCGGTTCTGGTGTCCAGCACCGCCGGCGCGAGGCTGAATATGAGGTCGGCAAAGCGGCCGCAGGTGTCGGCCAGAATGACTTTTTTAGACAGGCCCCAGCAAAAACGCAGCGCACCGGAGTAGAACTGCCCCCAGGTCTCCTTCCGGTTGCTGATCTGGTCGTGAATGTCCCGAAACCGGACAATGGGGCCGGCGACCAGCTGGGGAAACAGGGCCACATACATCGCAAAATCGATGATGCTGGTCACGGCCCGGCAGCGCCCCCGGTAAACATCGATGGTGTAGCTGAGCTTCTGGAAGGTGAAAAACGAGATGCCCACCGGAAGGGCGACCGCTTCCCATCCATACAGGTTGATGCCCAGCCGGGCGAAGAGATCGGCGGTCTGGGATACCATGAAGTTGGCGTACTTGAACCAGCCCAACAGACCCAGATTGATCCCGACGGACAGGCTCAGCCACACCCGTTTGTACGTGTCGACGCGAGCCATCAGGCGGCCCATGACGTAGTCGAAAAGGGTGGAGCCGGCCAGGAAAAGGATGAAGTCCGGGGCGCCGAAAAGGTAAAAAAGATAGGAGCAGCCCAGCAGGGTCAGGTTGCGCAGGCGGTTTCCAAGCAGCAGGTGCTGGCTGTAATAGCCAAGAATGACCACCGGCAGGAAGGCCAGGAGAAAGAAAACGCTCGAGAAGATCATGCGGTTGTTTAATCAATACAATGAATGTCGACCAGCGAACCATTGAGGGCGGACGCCGGATGAAACCATGCGCCCTGACGCTGCCGGTGGTTGCATCGGCGCCATTTTCCCTTGGACGTTGATTTTAGGTTGCTTCCGTCAGCGTCAGGGGCATCTGCACGGGGGCTTCGCTCTCCAGGCGGTCCACATTTTGAAACCCCCGGGGCAGCTTTTTGCCGCGCCGGCCGCGCTCGCCCACATACTGGGCCAGGTTTCCACCGCTCAGTTTAAAAAAACGTTTGCCGGCGAATATGACCAGGGTGCCCGCCTCGGGCACCAGGATCAGGTGGGTCAGCAGTTCCTTGCGCTCACTGGCCCGTTTGGGTGGGATCTGAATGATCTTATTGCCCTTGCCTTTGGCGATGGCCGGCAGTTTGATCAAGGGAAAGACCAGCATGCGTCCGTCGCTGGTGACGGCCGCCAGGAGCAGACCGGCTGGATTGTCTATGGGGATGGCCGGCAGCGGCTGGGCCCCTTTGGGCAGTGAGAGCAGCGCCTTGCCCTTGGTGTTGCGCGTGATCAGATCGTCGAACCGGGTGATGAATCCATACCCGGCGTCGCTGGCCAGCAGAAGCTGCCGGTCGGCCGGGGCCATGATCACGGCGGTAAAGGTGGCACCGGGCGGCAGCACAAAGCGGCCGGTGAGGGGTTCACCATGACCTCTGGCCGACGGCAGGCTGTGGGCCGACAGACTGTAAGTCCGCCCGTTGGAATCCAGAAAAACAACCGGCTGGTTGCTCTTGCCCCGGGCCGCATCCAGGTAGCGGTCGCCCGGCCGGTAGACCGCTTCGCCGGGATCGATTTCATGACCCTTGGCGGCCCTGACCCAGCCGTTGGTCGAAAGAATCACCGTCACCGGTTCAACGGGGGCAAGCTGCTCTTCGGATATGGCCTGGGCCTCCTTGCGCTGGACGATGGCGGTGCGCCGGTCGTCGCCGTAGGCCCTGGCATCCGCCCGCAGCTCCTTTTTGATCAGGGTTTTGAGGCGCGCAGGCGACCCCAAGGTTGCCTCCAGGAACTGGCGCTCCTTGTCCAGCTCCTGCTGTTCGGACCGGATTTTCATCTCCTCCAGTCTGGCCAGGTGGCGCAGACGCAACTGGAGAATGGCCTCGGCCTGGGCATCGCTGAGACTGAAACGCGCCATCAGCACCGCTTTGGGTTCGTCCTCGCTGCGGATGATGCGGATGACCGCGTCGATATTCAGATAGGCCACCAGCAGGCCGTCTAGAATGTGCAGGCGTTCCTTGACCTTGTCCAGGCGGTATCCCAGGCGATCCATGACGGTCTGCGTTCGAAAGGTGATCCACTCGGTGAGCAGTTCGACCAGACCCTTCACGCCGGGCTTGCGATCCAGGCCGATGACGTTCATATTGATTCGAAAGGTCTTTTCCAACTCGGTGGTGGCGAACAGGTGTGCCATGAGGGCATCCTTGTCCACCCGGTTGGAACGGGGCACAATAACCAGGCGGATGGGGTCGTCGTGGTCCGATTCATCCCGCAGATCCGCAATCATGGGCAGTTTCTTCTTGTTCATCTGGGCGGCGATCTGCTCGATGATCTTGGCCGGGGAGACCTGGTGCGGCAGGGCGTTGATGACCATGTCGCCGTTTTCCAGTTCGAAGGTCCCGCGCATGCGCACGACCCCCCTGCCGGTGCGGTAGATGTCCACGATCTCCGCCTGGGGCGTGATGATCTCGGCGCCGGAAGGGTAATCCGGTCCGTGGATGTGCCGGCACAGGTCTTCCACGCCGGCATCGGGATTGTCGATCAGATGCATGCAGGCATCGACCACCTCCCGGATGTTGTGGGGCGGGATGTCCGTGGCCATGCCCACGGCGATGCCGGTGGTGCCGTTGAGCAGGATGTTGGGCAGCCGTGCGGGCAGCACCCGCGGTTCTTTCAGCGTGCCGTCGAAATTGGGCACCCACTGCACGGTGCCCATGGCGATCTCACCGAGCAGCACCTCGGCATAGGCGGAGAGCCGGGCTTCGGTATAGCGCATGGCGGCAAATGATTTGGGGTCGTCGGGCGCGCCCCAGTTGCCCTGGCCGTCAACCAGCGGATAGCGGTAGGAGAAGGGCTGGGCCATGAGCACCATGGCTTCGTAGCAGGCCGTGTCACCGTGGGGGTGAAACTTGCCGAGCACATCGCCCACGGTGCGGGCGGATTTTTTGTGCTTGGACGAGGACTTGAGGCCCAGTTCGCTCATGGCATAGACGATGCGCCGCTGAACCGGCTTGAGTCCGTCGCCGATGTGGGGCAGGGCCCGGTCCATGATCACGTACATGGCGTAATCGAGGTAGGCCTGCCTGGAAAACTGCTGCAGGGGCATGCGCTCGGTGCCTTCGATGCGAAGAGGGGGTGCTATGGTGGTCATATTATATTTACTTTCAGTATCTTGTACTTTTTTTGTTTCAGTGGAACTTTAATTATAAGAGATCGGCGCCAGCCCTTATTCCACCTCGGCCAGGTCCCCGCTCGCCTCGATCCACAGACGGCGGTCGGAGGCCCGTTTTTTACCCAGCAGCATGTCCAGCGTGGCAAAAGCATCCGCGTGTTCGTCCACAGTCAATTGAACCAGCCGCCGGGTGTCCGGGGCCATGGTGGTTTCGCGCAGTTGCATGGGATTCATTTCACCCAGCCCCTTGAAGCGTTGAACGTTGATTTTACCGGTGGGGTTTTTGGTCTCCATGCGCCGGATAATGGCGGTTTTTTCGGCTTCGTCCAGGGCGTAGTGCACCGCTTTGGCCATGTCGATGCGGTAGAGCGGGGGCATGGCCACGAAGATGTGGCCGGCTGCGACCAGCGGGGTGAAGTGCTGCAAAAAGAGCGCGCAGAGCAGGGTGGCAATGTGCAGGCCGTCGGAGTCGGCATCGGCGAGGATACAGATTTTCCCGTAGCGCAGCCCCTTGAGCTGCTGTGACCCCGGGTCCACGCCGATGGCCACGGCGATGTCGTGAACCTCTTTGGATCCGAGTATCTGGGTCGAGTCCACCTCCCAGGTGTTGAGGATCTTGCCCCGCAGGGGCATGACCGCCTGGGTATGACGGTCGCGGGCCTGTTTGGCCGATCCGCCAGCCGAGTCACCCTCCACCAGAAACAGCTCACTCTGGGCCGGGTCCTGGCTGATACAGTCGGCCAGTTTGCCGGGCAGCGCCGGACCGGCGGTGATCTTTTTGCGCTCGATCTTTTTTCCGGCCCGGAGCCGGTTGCGGGCGCTGTCGATGGCCATTTCCGCGAGGCGTTCACCGGTTTCGGTGTGGTGGTTCAGCCACAGGCTGAAGGCATCCTTGACCACGCCGTTGACAAATGAGGCGCTCTGGCGGGAGGAGAGGCGCTCCTTGGTTTGGCCGGAAAACTGCGGATCGGTCAGTTTGGCCGACAGGACGTAGGAACAGCGTTCCCAGACGTCGTCCGGGGCCAGCTTGATGCCGCGGGGAATCAATTTGCGAAATTCGCAGAACTCGCGGATGGCGCTCAACAGCCCGGAGCGGAAGCCGTTGACGTGCGTGCCGCCCTGGGGCGTGGGGATGAGGTTGACGTAGCTTTCGGTAATGGTCTCACCGCCTTCGGGCTGCCACGCCACGGCCCAGGCGACGGCCTCACCGTCGCCGTCCAGCCTGCCCATGAATGGCTCGTCGGGGATCAGTTCAACGCCCTGCAGACTGCCGGCCAGATACTCCTTCAGGCCGTCCTCGTAGTACCACTTTTCTTTTTCGCCTGTATTTTCATCGGAAAAGGTCACCGTCAGGCCCGGGCAGAGCACGGCCTTGGCGCGCAGGGTGTGCCGCAGCCGCCGGGTGGAAAAGCGCAGCGTGTCGAAATAGGCGCCATTGGGCCAGAAACGGATGAAGGTGCCCGTGTTGCGCTGGCCCACGGTTCCGGTCACCTGCAGTTCCTGCTGTTTGCGTCCGTCGGCGAACCAGATGAAATGCTTTTGCCCGTCGCGCTTGATCTCCACCTCCAGGCGCGATGACAGGGCGTTGACCACCGACACGCCCACGCCGTGCAGCCCGCCGGAGAACTGGTAATCCTTGTTGGAAAATTTGGCCCCGGCATGCAGTTTGAGCAGGATCACCTCCACGCCGGTGATGCCTTCTTCCGGATGAATGTCCGTGGGCATGCCGCGCCCGTCGTCGGCCGCACTCAGGGATCCGTCGGTGTGCAGGATCACGTCGATGCGGCTGGCAAAACCGGCGATGGCCTCATCCACGCTGTTGTCGATCACCTCCTGGGCCAAATGGTTGGGCCGCTGGGTGTCGGTGTACATGCCCGGCCGCCGGCGGACCGGGTCGAGGCCCTTGAGGACTTCAAGGGAAGCGGCGTTGTAGTCCCGCCTGGGCGTGCCGTTGGCGTTGAACAGTTGATCGGATTTGATGGGAATACCTCCGGTTGACGATACCTTCATGGACTTTATATCCAACGATGGTCGCCGTTCAGCTTTATGGATTGATCCCTTTATGATGGATATCGGTTAAAAAATCAATACTGTATGTTGTGGTGCAGGGAATTAGCCTGTGCATCCGCAGTGCAGCCGCCCAATCACGAAGCCAGGCGATCGACCTGGCGGGTCTGCGGTCGCGCGTTGATTTGGGTTCGACAACCGGGAGGGCGGGGGATGGGCGCTTGGCTAATGAATCAGGAGCCCGAATACCTAGACCCTGCGACCCACGCCGGTTACATGACCCTCGCGCAGGTGCGGCTCAATCGGTCGGCTGTGCCGCGGTACCCTGCGCGTCCTCCCCGGCGGCTTCGTCGCCCCCGGCATCAGGTAAATCGGCAGGCTTTGCGGACGCCGCAGGGGGCGCTTCGGACGGGTCGCTGGAATCCAGCTCAGCTTCAAGCCGCGACCGGCTCAACTCCTCGATCTCCCTGGGGGTGGGCAGGTCTTTGAGGTCCTTGAGCTCGAACACTTCGAGAAAGTGGCGCGTGGTGGCGTAGATCAGCGGTCGGCCGGGGATCTCCTTGCGGCCCAATACGCGGATCAGCCTGCGCTCCATGAGCATGCGCAGGATGCCGCCGCTGTCCACGCCGCGGATGTGTTCGATGTCGCTGCGGATAATGGGCTGGTTGTAGGCGATGATGGCCAGGGTTTCCAAGGCGGCCCCGCTCAGACGCGGTGCGCTGGGTTTGATCAGGCGCTTGATCCACGCGTTGTAGCGGCCCTGGGTGCGGAACTGGTAGCCGCCGGCGACCTGTCTGAGCACGAACCCGCCGTCGCGCTGGGCATATTCCGTTGTCAAGGCCTCGACGGCGGAGCGGATCGCTGCGCTGTCCCGGTCTTCCAGAACGCCTTTGAGGTGGTCCATCGTCAGCGGCGTTGCCGAGACGAAAAGCAGGCTTTCGATGATATGTTTTAAGTCGTCGGTCATATCCGATGCCGTTCACGGCCCGCGTTCAGTCTGCACCAGTCACCGATACCCTATTGGTAGAATATCCGGATGATCCCCGTGGGTACGTGCTGGGCGATGCGTATCAGGCCGAGCTTGGCCATTTCCAGAAGCGCCAGGAAGGTCACGATGATGTCGGACCGTCCGCGGCCGTCGGCGAACAATTCGTCAAAGGTCATGGATTCCTTGGCGTCGAGCAGTTCCGCCAATTGGGTGATGCGTTCCTGGACCGACACCCGGTCCCGTGACAGATCGACCCGGTGCCCGGGGGTCACTTTGTCCAGAATGCTCTGGAACGCATCGATCAGCTCGAAAAGGCCGATGCAGAGGACCTGATCAGCTTGCATGCCTTCCAGGACGCTGGTGTCCGGCTTGCGCGTAAAGGTCTTTTCCCCCAGCAGGTTGCGCTCGGCCAGCTGCTCGGCGGCCGATTTGATCCGCAGGTACTCCAGCAGGGGCCGGGTGATCTCCAGCCGGGGATCCTCTTCCTCCTCCTGGCCCTCCTGGAGCGGCAGCAGCATCCGCGACTTGATGTGGGTCAGGGTGGATGCCATCAGGATGAAATCGCCGGCAAAGTCGATATTCATGCTTTTCATCCACGCCAGATATTCCAGGTATTGGGCGGTAATCTGCGCAATCGGGATGTCGTAAATGTCTACCTCGGCTTTTGTGATCAGATGGACCAGCAGGTCCATGGGACCTTCGAAAACGTTCTCCAGGTTGACCTGATAACGATCCTGGCTGCCAGCATGGGGATCCGTGCCCGTCAGGTTGTCCATCATCGGCGGCATGTGCGTCAGGCCTTGATCTTTATGGCGGCACGGACCTGGTCCATGGTTTGTCTGGCCACCGCACGGGCCTTTTGGCTGCCGGAGGCGATGATTTCCTTGACCAGCGCCGGTTTGGCCTTGAAATGCGCCCGCCGTTCGTGGAGGGGGGCCATGGCCTTGATCAGGTTGCCGGCCATGATCTGCTTGCACTCCACGCACCCGATCTGCGCATGCCGGCACTGGTGATGGATCGTTTGCGTGGTTGCCGGGTCCGAATAGATTTTGTGAAATTCGAACACATTGCAGACATCCGGGTTGCCCGGGTCGGTGCGGCGCATGCGCTGGGGATCGGTGATCATCTGGGCCACTTTTTTGGCGATAACATCCGGTGTGTCCGAAAGGTAGATGGCATTGCTGTAGGATTTGCTCATCTTGCGCCGGTCCAGTCCCAGAATCTTGGCGGTTTGGGTCAAGATGGCCTCCGGTTCTGGAAAAACGTCGCCGTATAAAAAATTGAACCGCCGGGCGATCTCGCGGGTTATCTCCACATGGGGCACCTGGTCGATGCCCACCGGAACGCCGTTGGCCTTGTACATGATGATATCCGCCGCCTGCAGAACCGGGTACCCCAGGAAGCCGAAGGTGGATAGGTCCTTGTTGTCGATCTGGACGATCTGATCCTTGTAGGTGGGGTTGCGCTCCAACCAGGGCACCGGTGTGATCATGGAGAGAAACAGGAACAGCTCGGCGTGTTCCGGGACCAGCGATTGAAGGAAGAGGGTGCTTTTTTCCGGATCGAGGCCGGCGCTGAGCCAGTCGATCATCATTTCGTCCACGTATCCGGTGATGGCACCGGGGTTTTCGTAGTCGCTGGTCAGGGCGTGCCAGTCGGCGATGAAGAAAAAGCAGTCGTATGGGTCCTGCATCTCCACCCAGTTGATCAGGGCGCCGTGCAGGTTGCCCAGATGCAGCGGCCCGGTGGGCCGCATGCCGCTTAAAATCCGTTTTTTGGAACGCATCGAAACATCTCCCGATTGGTTGGTTGTGGTTGCAGGTCCGTCGGCTACGATTCGATTTTTACAATCGGTTATACCAAACCCAAGGCGCTGTGCAAACAAGAAAAAACCGATCGGTTACCCGACCCACGCGGCCCGCTAACGATTCAACCAATTGATTTAATTATATATTTTTTGACGAAGGCCAACTCGTCTTCCGGGGTCTTGATCGATTCGTTGAGCTTGGCTTCCAGAACGGACTGCAGGATTTTGCTGAACAGGGGTCCCGGTTTCAGGCCCATCTGCACAAGATCGGTTCCGGAGATGGAAATGGCGACGTGGCGCAGCTGCGTGTGATAAAGGGAGATCCTTTTTTTGGCCGTTTCCGAAGAGGTGCAGATCATCATGTAAAGAATCAGTTCGGTTTTGAACGTGCTGAGCAGGTTGTACACGTCGGCATTGTGCATGCGCTTGCGGTGTTCCAGCCCAGACAAGGGGTCTGCGGTCTGCATGCGGGCCTCGCCGAACAGCTTTGCATGGCGCGGGGCGATGGTCAGGTGCGCGCAGATTTCACGGGTGGCCTCGAGGTCGCAGTGGCGGATCAGGGTCATGAAGTAGACGGCCCAGCGCTGGTAGGTTTCATCGATAAAGAGCAGGTCGTGCCAGTCGGTCACTTTTTTGGCGCTGTCGAGCAGGCGTTTAAAGTCGTTTTCAATATGCAGCGCCGGATGGATAACCTTCAGAAGATTGTAATCCAGCAGTCTCAAGAGGGTCGGCGCGGGGTTTTCCTCCTTGAGGATCAGTTTGAGTTCCGCATAGACCCGTTTGCCGGCCAGGCGCTTGAAGAAATCCATTTTTACGGCATTGTCGATCAGGCTGGAGGTGAGCTTCCCGATGCTGAAACCGAATCGCTGCTCAAACCGCAGGGCCCGGAATACCCGCGTTGGATCTTCGACGAAGCTGAGGTTGTGCAGCACCCGCAGGACTTTGTCCTTGATGTCTTTCTGACCCGAGAAAAAGTCGATCAATCGGCCGAATTTACCCGGGTTGAGTTGAATGGCCAGCGTGTTGATGGTGAAATCCCTGCGAAACATGTCCATTTTAATGGAGCTCATTTCAACCACCGGCAGGGATGCCGGGAACTGATAATATTCCATCCGCGCAGAGGCCACATCGATTTTAAAGCCATTGGGAAAGATGACAACGGCGGTTCCAAATTTCTGATGGGTGTGGGTTCTTGCCCCCAACGCCCGGGCGAATGTTTTGGCAAAGGCGATCCCGTTGCCTTCGATCACCACATCGACATCTTCGTTTTTGCGGTACAGGAAGAGATCACGAACGAATCCACCGACCACGTAAGCGCCGCAATCCAGTTCGGTGGCGGTTTCGCCGATCTGGGCCAGAGTTTCCATGATATGCCGGGGCAGGCGTTCGCGCATGAAATTGACCACCATCCGCGAGCGTTTGGCACCGGATGCGTCGCCCAGCGCCGGAACGTGCTGGACGGCGGGTCGATTTTGCTGAACCAGGGTGTTGAGCAGATCCGTGCGGGTGATGACACCCATCACCTTGCCGTTTTCAATAACCGGCAGGATGCGCTGTTTGTTCCCGATGATCTTGTCCTGAATTTCGACGACATCCGCATCCGGATGCACGTGGGATATTTCCGTACTCATGTATTCTCGGATCGCAATGGCGTCGAGGTCGTGGAACATTGCCTTTTCGATGACCTGCCGGGTGATATAACCGCTGCAGACGCTGTCTGTACGGCCACTGTCGACAACCAGCAGGGCATTGATGTTATAGCGGGTCAAAAGGGCCTGGGCGGCTTTGCAGGTGGTGGTTTCAGCGGCCATGATGGCTGGTGAAGACATCAGGTGCCGGGCCGAGCGCCGGGGGTTGATTTTGACGTAAAGGGCTTCCAGCAGCAGCAGTTCAGTCTGGGCGATGGTTTTGCCCTTGACGGTTGCCGCCGCGGCCGACGGGTGTCCGCCGCCCCCGATCGCATCCAGAATATCTCCGACGTCCACATCATCCGTTCGGCTCCGGGCAACCACATAGACCTTGTTTTCCATCAGGGCCATGGCAAAAATGGCGTCGATATTCTCCATCTTGGCCATTTTCTGAACCAGAAACGAGATGTCGGGGAAATAGTTGTCCGTGGCCACACTGGTCAGCACGACCTCGATCCCGTTGATGGTGTGGCGCCTGGACGCCTGAATCATGTCGTTGAGCAGGCCGATCTGTTCGGGATTGAATTCCCGGGTGATCATGCTGGAAATCACATTGAGATTGGCCCCCATGGAGAGCAGGTAGGCAGCTGCCTTGAAGTCATGCTCGGTTGTCGACGGGAATGAGAACGATCCGGTGTCCTCATAGATTCCCAGGCACATGATCGTGGCTTCTTCAGGGGTGATCGCAATCGCTTTTCCCCTGATAATTCCCGACAAAATGGTCACTGTGGCGCCGGTCAGCATAAAAAATTCTTTGTCGGCTGGAATGTCGTCGTCCTTTTTCGGGTGGTGGTCGTAAATGTGAATTTCCAGCCCCGGGTTGTCCAGCACCCGGCACAGATCGCCGATCCGGTTGCGTCTCCGGGTGTCAACCAGCACCAGTCGGGTGACCGCTGAGAAATCGACGCTTCCCAGGTCGACGACGTTGAAAAGATAGACCATCGACTGGATGAAGAAATTTCTCAAATTTTTTTCCTGGGAACCGGGAAACACCACCTGTGCATGCGGGTACAGCTTCTGGGCGGCAAGCATCGAGGCCATGGCATCGAAATCGGCATTCACATGGCTGGTGATGATGGTCAGTGATCGCTGGTTCTGGGGGTCTTTTTCAGTCATACCCGATTGAATCGCTTCGATTTTGTTAGGATTCGCAAGCCCCGCTGGTCAACTTTTCAGCCAGGCGCCGGAATTGCGGCCGTTTGCGCCTCCATCACCTGTTGACCCGCATTCAAGTCGAAGACGGCGTTCACGAAACGGTAAGGAAAGCAGGCGGATATTACGCGTTTGGTTTCGTTTTTGCAAGTTAAGTGATCCATGTGTCCGCACCGGCAGACTGGCAGGATTGCAACCAATGCCCCGATATTAATAAAATTATTGTTGTTTCAACCAGTCTGTGGTAGCAAGTCGCAACCCGAATCACTGAAAATGACCATGCGCAACGATTGCAATTTTAAATACAAGACGCTGTTTGGGCCCGTGCCTTCCAGACGCCTGGGCATCTCTTTGGGTGTGGATCTGGTGCCCCACAAAACCTGCAGCCTGGATTGCGTGTATTGCGAATGCGGTCCAACCACCCACCTCAGCCTGGATAGAAAAGAATACGTTGCCGTGGACCGGGTCAAGGAGGAGCTGGCGCACTATCTCCTTCGAGACAAGGCCATCGACCACATTACCTTTTCGGGATCCGGAGAACCCACGTTGAACGCGGCAATCGGTGAGGTGATCCGATTCCTCAAAACCGACTATCCCCAATATAAAGTGGCCCTGCTCACCAACAGCACGCTCTTTGACCAACCTGCCGTGAGGCGCCAGGTAAAAGGTGCCGACGTGGTCATGGCATCCCTGGATGCTGCGACCGACGCACAGTTCAGGCGGGTGAACCGGCCCCACCCCCGGATTGATCTCAAGGCGATGATTGAAGGCCTTGCAGCCTTCAGGAAAATTTTTTCCGGCAGGCTGCTGATGGAATTGTTCCTGGTCGACGGCTGCAACGATTCTGCCGCGGAGCTATCCGAAATAAAAAGGGTTCTGCAGCGTATCCGTGCGGACGGCATCGTGCTTAACACGCTTGACCGGCCGGGTACGGAAGCCTGGGTGCAGCCACTTGGGCCCGATCGGTTGAAAGAAATTTCAGATTTTCTTGAAGGTGCCGAAATTGTCAGATATGAACCCATCCGGACCGATGGGGTCAAACGACAGGCGAACCTGAAGCAGCGACTGGTTTCCACCGTTCGCAGGCGTCCATGTACGGCCCTGGACGTTTCCCGGATCATGGGGATGGATGTCGAAACGCTGCAGCCGGTTCTTGATCAAATGGTCGCTTGCAACCAACTGGTCCTGAAACAGATGGATCGCGGCCTATTCTACATGGCCGTTTGAGCCAGGGGGACTGCGTAAGAATCATTTCACCATCGTAGAGCAGCGGCAACTGCGCATTTAAGGATACAGGGGGATGTTATGCCGATTTATGTGTGGGAAGGGAAGAACAGGAACAATATCGTTCAGAAAGGTGAGATGGAGGCATCCAGTGCGGATGTGGTTCGATCCAATCTTAACCGACTGCGGATAACGCCAAACAAGATCAAGAAAAAATCCAAGGATCTTTTTGAAAATGTCTCTTTTCTTCAGCCGGCCGTAACCCAGAGAGACGTCATTTTGTTCTGCCGGCAGTTTTCGACGATGATCGATGCCGGCCTGCCCATTATCCAGTGCATGGACATTTTGCATGCCCAGCAGGAAAATGCCACATTTAAGAAGATGCTCAAAACGATCAAGGAGCAGGTGGAGAGTGGTTCGACCCTGGCGGACGCGCTGAAAAAGTATCCCAAGCAGTTTGATGACCTGTTTGTGAATATGGTTGCCGCAGGGGAAGCCGGCGGCATCCTTGACACCATCTTGAGGCGGCTTTCCGCTTACATGGAAAAAGCCGCCAAGCTCAAGGCCCAGGTCAAAGGAGCGATGACCTACCCGATCGTGACGATCATCATCGCCATCCTGGTTGTGGCGGTCATTTTGGTGTTTGTCATTCCCGTATTCCAGGAGATGTTTTCCGATATGGGGGGGACGCTTCCCGGTCCCACGCTCATCGTCATCGCCATGAGCGAATTTGTCAAATCCAAGATCCACTGGATTGTCATCGGCGTCTTTCTTTTCATTTTTGCATTCAGGAAATATTACAAGACGGAAAAGGGCAGGCGCGTCATCGATGCCGCGATGCTCAAACTGCCGGTATTCGGGATCCTGATCCGCAAGGTGGCCGTTGCCAAGTTCACCCGCACCATGGGAACCATGCTGTCCAGCGGCGTGGCGATCCTGGAGGCCTTGGACATCGTCGCCAAGACGTCCGGCAATAAAACCGTCGAACGGGCAATTTACACAGTCAAGAGCGGTATCACCGAAGGCCGGACCATGGCGGATCCCCTTGCGGAAAGCGGTGTTTTCCCGGCCATGGTCTGCCAGATGATCTCCGTTGGCGAGTCGACCGGCGCCCTCGACGCGATGCTCCAGAAGATTGCCGATTTTTATGAAGAAGAGGTGGACCAGGCTGTGGAAAACCTGACCTCCCTGATCGAACCGTTCATGCTCGTCTTTCTGGGGGTGGTGATCGGCGGCCTGGTGATCGCCATGTATCTGCCTGTATTCAAAATGGCCGGGAACCTGTAATCGTTGGACCACAAGACATTCAACCGCAAACTCAAATGGTTGATGTCTTTGCGATTTTTCTTCGCCCTGCTGCTGCTCGGTTCAACGGTTGCCTACCAGATCGGCAACCATTACTATGCATTAGAACAACCCATCGTTTTGTTGTACGGGCTGTCGGGGGCGATCGTTTTCCTGTCGGCCGTCTATGGCCTCCTGCTTGGGCGGGTTAACCGCCACCGGCTGGCTTTCATCTATGTTCAGATCGGCATCGATTCCGTCTGCATTTCTCTGATCATTTTTGTGACCGGCGGCTATTCCAGTTTATTTTCCTTTCTCTACCTTGTGGTTGTCATCTATGCCAGTGTGTTTGTTTTTAAGCGCGGCGCGCTTTGGGTGGCCGCGTTCTGCTGCCTCCAGTTTGCCCTGCTGCTGATCCTTGAATTGCATGGCACCATCGATCCGTTCGGCTACGGCGAAACCATGGTCAACTCCCCTTTAACCCTGGTTCAGGTGCTGCAAAAATGTGCCATTCTGACGGCGGCATGCTTTTCCGTCGCCTTTCTCAGCGGTTATCTCGCCGATCAGGAGCGCAAATCCAAAGCCGAACTGGCGGCCATGGAGGCCCACCTCGGCCGCGTTCAGAACCTGGCCCAGATCGGTGAAATGGCCGCCGGACTGGCACATGAAATCAAAAATCCGCTGGCCTCCTTGTCGGGTGCAATTCAGATTCTCAAAGGAGAGGTGGAAAACGACAAGGACAACATGCGCCTGATGCACATTGTCCTCAGGGAAACTGACCGGTTGAGCAGCCTGGTCAACAATTTTCTCACTTTTGCCAGGCCTTCGGCAGCCCAGGCCCGATGTGTGAATTTGGGAGAAGCCCTGACTGAAATCGTCATCCTGTTTGAAAAAGACCATTCCGTCGGACAGCGGATCCGGGTGGATCTGGCCACCATCGCCGACGCCTTTGTTGAAGTCGACCCGCTGCAGCTTCGCCAGGTCGTCTGGAATCTGCTGTTGAACGGGGCCGAATCGATTGAAAACGAAGGTTCGATAAAAATATCGGTTTCAAGACGTAAAAATGAGCGCATCGTGGTCGAGATCGCCGACGACGGCTGCGGCATGGACGAAAAGACGCTCAAAAGCATCTTCAATCCGTTTTTCACCACCAAACCCAATGGCACCGGTCTCGGCCTTTCCATCGTGTACCGAATCCTGGAAACCTATGACTGCCGTCTAGATGTCAAGAGCAAACCCGGGGCGGGCAGCATTTTCAGCCTGCATTTCAAGCCCACCGATCCCACCGCACGGCCGCTGTAAGCGCTGCCCGCCCGCTGACGCTGTATACATCCATGCACGATGATTTCCAGTTCAGTTATGAATTTTTATAAACATCCGTATCCGCGTGGCGTTTATCCGGCTGACTGGCCTGGTTTTTAAAACGAGCTGCGGGGAGCGGATTTGAAATCTTATTTGGATTCAGCGTGATAGCGCGGATCCAGTCGATTCGTGAAACGCGCGGGCTGAATATTTGTAAGTGGTATGAATACTGCATAATGACTTGCTGACGTTTTTTGAAAATGAACAAGCTCGATAAAGGCAAAACATCCGAAAGGGTGCGACGCAAAGCCATCGGCCTGAAACCAGAAGTTCTGGAAATGGCGGCAGGGCTGCCGAGCGAACACAGCATCTCTCAACGCCGCTGATGGTCGCACGGTAAATTTCAACCTGGGAGATGCAACATGAATTTTACCACTCGATGCGGTCTCAAGTTTCTTTTGCTTTGCATGACATTCTCGCTGATGACGGCTACGTTTGCACACGCTGCAAGCGTAACCCTGCGTTGGGATCCCAATGACCCTGCACCGCAGGGCTATCGGGTGTTCGCCCGTGAAGGCAGCCAGGGCTACAACTACGATCATCCCCTCTGGGAAAACAATCTTACCACCTGCACACTGACCGGGCTCACCGAAGGGGTAACCTACCATTTCGTCGTGCGTGCATTCGACGGTGAGCTGGAAAGCGCGGATTCCGAAGAAGTTTCTTATTCCCCCGCTGCTGCTGTTGCCAACCAGGCCCCGACAGCCGATGCCGGACAGAATCAGGTCAGCCATGAAGGGTCATCGGTTACCCTCGATGGCTCCGGTTCAAGTGACACCGACGGTTCGATTGTCGCCTACCAGTGGGTGCAGACCGGTGGATCCGGCATATCCATTGGTAATGCCTCCCATGCGCAAGCCACTTTCACGGCCCCGATCGTTGGCCTCGCCGGCGAAAATTTTACCTTCAGCCTGACCGTGACCGATAATGACGGCGCCAGCTCCGTCGCGCATCTGACCGTCAGTGTGCTCAAATCTTCGAGCACCGATGTCGACGGCGACGGGGTGCCTGATGTTCTGGATTCGTTTCCCGACGACCCCGCCGAGTGGGCTGACAACGACGGCGACGGAATCGGCAACAATCAGGATCCGGATGACGACAATGACGGTATGCCCGATGCCTGGGAACTGGCCCATGGCCTGGATCCCTTCACGGATGATTCCGAACTGGATGCGGACGGCGACGGCTTCACCAATCTGGCTGAGTTTCAGATGGGCGGCGATCCAACGGCTGCAGCGGGCAATTCGGCTCCCGATGCGCCGGTAATCGATGGCGTCACCCCGATCGACCGGGTGGGGCTCACCCCGGTGCTGGTCGCCGGGGCCTATTTTGACGACGACCAGGATGCCCACCATGAATCTCAGTGGCAGATCAGCACCGAACCGGATTTCTCGACGCTGATTCTGGACGCTGTCAGCCAGACGCAACTGACTGCCTACACGGTGGGTGAAATGATCCTGGATGCTGACACCGTATACCACTGGCGGGTGCGCTTTATCGATGCCCGCAAGGGAACCTCAAACTGGTCCGAGCCAGCAACCTTTACCACCGTCAACAACGCCGATGACGCCAACTTCGACGGCGTCCCCGATGCGCAGGCCGTCGATGCATCCGCAGATGTGAACGAGAACGCAATTCCCGATCATCTCGAAGACAACATCATGACGGTCAACACGGTCGAGGGACAGACCATGGTCGGTGTCGAATCCCTTTCCGAGAATGTCACCCTGGTTGCGATCAAATCCCTGCCTACCGGCACGCTCGCCGATCAATCGGTCAAAATGGGATTTGGACTGGTTGGTTTCAAACTCTACCTTCAGGCGGGGGTCAAGACCGCTGCCGTCAAAATCCATTTCTCAAGCCGGGTTCCCAAGACGGCGCAGCTGTACAAATACCTCCATTGTTCCGGCTGGGAAGTTTACCCCAACGCCATCTTTGACCAAAACAGAAAAAGTGTCACCCTGGTGCTGGAAGATGGCGGTGCAGGCGACGAGGATGGTGTCGAAAATGGCGTCATCGTGGATCCGTCGGGAATTGCCTATGCCGACGATGTGACCGCCGACAGTGCTTCCCTGTCGACCGGGGGGGTCGCTTCCGCTGGTTCGGGTGGCGGCCGCAGCTGCTTTATCTCAGCCGGAATCGGGGATCAGCGCATGCCCGATGGCCTGCATTCAAAGGCGGCAGTGATCCTGATCACTCTCCTGCTGGGCGCGGGCGCGATTTTCACCGCGGCATCCCGCCCTGAAATCAGAAAGGCGAATTTACAGATACCCGCCGCTGAACCGCGATAGCGAGTGCATTTTCCGCGGCTTGCGGCAAGGTTGGCGCGCGAACCGGGAATCGATCGAAGACACCCCTGACACAGCCTTGTCAGGGGTGTCTGGTATTGATAAGGTCCAAGGCGATGCCGGCCACCCGGTCGGACGCACCGGCCCCCCCCAAAAGGTTTCTTACGCCTGACAGTTCTGCTTTGATCTGTCTCAATTTTTCCTGATCGTTAAGCATGTCGGTCACCGTCTCGGCGATGGGCTGGGGCGCTGCGTTATCCTGGATCAGCTCGGGCAGCAGCATTTTGTTGACGATGAGGTTGACAATGCCGATATGCTTCACTTTGATGAGTCGTCTTCCCAGCCAATAACTCAACGGGGAAACCTTGTAGACGATGACCAGGGGAATCCCGTAAAGGGCTGCCTCCAAGGTGACCGTGCCGGAGGCTGCCACCAGCAGATGGCTGTGCTGGAACACACCCACCGCCGGGCCCGTGCTGATTTTTATGTCCAGCGCTGCCGGGTACGGGCGGACGATGGCGCGGATCAGGTCTATGCTGATCGATTCGGCACACGAAACCACAAACCTTGCCGTCGGCAGCTTTTGTTTGATTATTTTGGCGGCTTCGAGCATGACGGGAAGCAGGGTCGAAACCTCTTTTTCTCTTGATCCGGGCAGCAGGCCGACCGTTGGCGCCTCTGAACGCGCCGCTGATGCTTTGGGCGTGGACATCGGCAGGTCTCCGTCCAACAGGGGGTGGCCCACAAAGGTGACCGGCACGTGGTGCTCAAGGTAAAACTGCGCTTCGAAGGGAAAGATTACCGCCATGTGATCGACCAGGCGTTTTATTTTTTTGACCCGGTTCTGGCGCCAGGCCCAGATTTGTGGGCTGATGTAATATAAAACCGGTATGTCCAGCTTTCTGGACTTGGCGGCAATGCGAAAGTTGAAGTCGGGGAAATCGATCAATATCAACAGGTCCGGTTTGAGGCTGCAGAGGGCTTTTTTTACCGTGGAAATGGCCCGAAAAATGGTCGGCAGCTTGACCAAAACTTCCGTGATGCCCACAACCGACAAGGTTTTGGCGTCGACGATACAGCGGACACCCTGCGCCTGCATGGCCTTGCCGCCGATGCCAAAAAGGAATGCATCACCGCAGCGCTGCTTGAGGGACCGAGCCAGTTTCGCGCCGTGCATATCACCCGAGGCTTCGCCGGCAATGATCATGATGCATTTGGGCGGGGGCAACGATTACCTCCTGAAAAACAAGTTCTTGTGGGCCAGACAGCGGGCGGGGGGCTGGGTCGGTCCGACGTTTTCCATTGGCGGTTTAACCCGCAAGGTGCCGGCTGGTTTCCTGAATCTGGGCCATGATGGTCAGTGCGGTTTTCAGGGCATCCCGACCCATCTGGCCGGTTACCAGCGGGCTTTGGCGGCTCCGGACCGATTGAACAAAAGACTTGAGCTCATCATCGAGCGCATCGCCCTTATCAAAGCGCATCTCCTCGATCTGCATGCCGGGGATGATCCCACCGGACTGGTTCAGGTCCGGGTGAACGAGGGTGATCTTATGGTTGGCGAAGTCGATTGAAATATAGGCCTGTTTTTGAAAAAGCCTGAGTTTGCGCTCGTTCTTGGCAGAAATCCGACTGGCGGTTACATTGGCAACCGCTCCGTTGACAAACTCCAGCCGGGCATTGGCGATATCGATGTTTCCGGATATGACGGAAATTCCGGCGGCGTTGACCGCTTTTATCTCCGAACGGACCAGGTTCAAGATTAAATCGATATCATGAATCATCAGGTCAAGAACCACGCTGACATCCGTGCAGCGTCCCTGGAAGATGCTCAGACGATGGGATTCGATGAAGCGCGGTTCTTCGATTTTGCCCTCTAGGGCGACCACCGCCGGGTTGAAGCGCTCCAGATGCCCCACCTGGATAATCAACCCCCTGGATTGGGCCAGCTGGATGAGTTCGTCTGCATCTTCCAAAACACTCGTAATCGGTTTCTCGATGAGGACATCGACACCCTGCTTCAGAAAATCCCTGGCGATTGAAAAATGGACCGGGGTCGGCGCTGCGATACTGATCGCGTCGACTTTGTCGAACAGGGCTTGGTGATCCGCATACCAAACGGTGCCGTTTTCATGGGCCACCTCTTTTCCCCGCTGCACGTTTGAATCCACAACCCCGACAAGATCCACATCCGGCATATGGTGGTATTTCTGCGCGTGGAATTTGCCCAGATAGCCCACACCCACGACCCCGACTCTCAGTTGGCCCATTTTTGATTCCATTGGTTAAGCGGCCTTTTCCCGGCCTTATTCACAGACGATGGTGATATGGCTTGCGTTCGCCGCGTCGATCATTTCCGAACGGTCAAACACAAGCGTCCTTCCCGCTTCGACGGCCAGGGCACGCACGCCGAAACGGCCCATGGTTTCAACGGTTTGCCTGCCCACCGCCGGAACATCGAAACGAAAATCCTGGTTCGGTTTGCACACTTTCACCAGTACCGCCTCTCCCTTGCCCAGGCGGCCGCCCCTTTCGATGGTGGCATCGGTTCCGTCGATGGCCTCTACGGCCAGAATTGATCCGCCAGCGACAACCACGCTTTGCCCGATGTCCAGCCGGCCGATCTCCCTGGCGATGGAAAAGCCCAGGGCGATGTCTTTTTTTTCTGAGCGGGAAGGCTTTCGGTCTGTCCAGACGCCTTTTGCGGCCAGTAACTCAGGCAATAAGAAGGTGGATGGCTCAATCCGGATGCCGTCCTTTTCAAGGCTGTCGGCAAAGGCGCGCATGACGGCATCATCGTGGGTGTGGCGCATGCCTGCAATGATGGAGATGGCTTTCAGATCCGGCTTCACATCGCTGAACAGCCGCGTTTTGCGAACCGCCCCCAACATCACCGCCCGGTCGACGCCGTTCTGCCTGAAAAATTTTATGAGCCGTTTGACCTGCCCCAGGTGCAGCCATTCGATCTTGTGGGAGAACCGGGTCAGTTGCGGGTCGGCTTCGTTGACATACGCCGCGGTGCAGATGGCGTAGCCTGCCTTTAGGGCGGCTTTGGAAAAAAGCACGGGAAACTGTCCGCTGCCCGCGATGAGTCCGATCTTTTCATCCATTGGGTTGGGTTCTCTAAGCCGCCATGCGGTCAAAAGGAACAGGCGTTTAGCGGGTCACGCCTCTGGAGGAGGCTTTGATGAATCCGATGAAGTTTTCAACCTCAGGGATTCTTTCCACTTCGGCATTCACCCGTTCAATGGCCTCGTTCAGGGTTAATCCGTATCGAAACAGGATGCGGTAGGTTTTTTTCAATGCGGCCAGGGTTTGATCGGAAAACCCGTAGCGCTTCAGGCCGACGCGGTTGAGGCCATGCAGAATCGCCCGATCACCGGCGGCAATGACATAAGGCGGTACATCTTTGACCACGGCCGATTTTCCGCCGACAAAGGCATAATCGCCTATTCTGACGAATTGGTGAATGGCCACCAGGCCGCCGACCGTGGCATGGTCGCCGATGCTGATATGGCCAGCCAGGGTGGTGTTGTTGGCCAGCACGACCATTTTGCCGACGCGGCAGTCGTGGGCGATGTGGGTGTAGGCCATCAAAAAGGATCGTTCACCGACTTGGGTTATTCCGCCGCCCGGTTCCGTCCCCCGGTGAATGGTGACGAACTCCCTGATGGTGACGTTGGGCCCGATTTTCACATAACTGGTTTCGCCGCCGAATTTAAGGTCCTGGGGGATGGCGCCGATGGCTGCATATTGAAATATGCGGCAGCCCGGGCCGATGATCACATGCGGGTCGATCACCACATGCGGTCCGATCCAGGTCTTTTCACCGATGGTTACATCCTCCCCGATAATCGAGAAGGCGCCGATGTCGACGCCGTCGGCGATGCTGGCACCGGGGCTGACGATTGCTGTGGGATGAATCATGTTAATCTCCATAGGCGGCCATCAGCTGTGCTTCGGCAACGATTTTGTCGTCGACTTTGGCAATGCCGGCCATTTTAACTGCTTTGGATCTGAAGTTCAGCATTTCAAGCTCCAGAATCAACTGGTCACCGGGTACGACCGGCTTGCGGAAGCGTACGTTGTCAAACCCCATAAAATAGATCAGCTTGCCCTGCTTCTCCGGCGGAAGCGACCCGGTGACCAGAACACCGCCGGCCTGTCCCATGGCTTCGACAATCAGGACGCCGGGCATGATCGGGGTGTCCGGAAAATGACCTTGGAAAAAGGGTTCGTTGATGGTTACATTTTTCAGGGCTACGATTCGCTTGTCCTTGACGAACGTGATCACACGGTCCACCAGCAAAAAAGGATAGCGGTGGGGAAGGTTCTGCATGATCGACTTAATGTCAAACACCATTTCCATGAGCGGACCTCCGCTGGGATTCAGCAGGCTGCGATTATTTTTTCCAGCTGGGCAATTTTCTTTTCCAGATCAGCAATCTTTTTCTTCATTTGCGGTAACGTCGGAATGATTTGCTGGACCCTGAGCCAGGTGCGATGGGGCATGGACGCGGATCCGGATGAGACCACTTCCCCGTCCGGGATGGATTTGCCGACCCCGGTCATGGGGCCCACGGTCACGTGGCTGCCGATCGTCAGGTGGCCGGAAATCCCTGCCTGCCCGGCAAGAATGGCATGATGACCGATGGTTGTGCTGCCGGCAATCCCCACCTGGGCAACGATGAGGCTATCCTCCCCCACGACCACATTGTGGGCGATATGGACCAGATTGTCTGTCTTTACGCCCCTTTGGATCCATGTTCGACCGAAGGTCGCCCGATCGATCGCGTTGCAGGCGCCAATTTCAACATCGTCATCGATCTGGACGATGCCGATTTGCGGGATTTTATAGTGATGCCCGCCATCGGGTACAAAACCATATCCATCGCTGCCGATTACCGAACCCGAATGAATGGTCACGCGGTTGCCGATCCGGCATCCATTCAAGATGGTGACATGGGGGTGAAGGACCACTTCATCGCCGAGAACCACGTCGTCCCCAATGAAAACGCTGTTTTGAATGATCGCACCGGATCCAATCGTCACGCGGTTGCCAAGCGTCGCGAACGCACCGATGTGGACATCGGCGCTTATCTGGACCGAATCGCCGATTGAGGCCATGGGGCTGACGCCCGCAGGCGGATGGTCCGCTGGATGGTACAATTCCACCACCCTGGCGAATGCCAGCTGCGGATTGCCAACCTGGATCAGGTTTTTTCCGGGGGCCTGGAACCCTGCGGGAACGACGATCGCCCCGGCCCGCGTGTCGTCAATGCGCTTCAGGAACTTGTTCCCGCCCGCCAGGGTAAGCTGCGTGGAATCAGCGGTGTCAAAGGGTGCGACGCCGAATATCCTCTTCCGCTTGTCGCCGACGGCTGTCCCATGGGCCGCGTCGGCAATATCTTCAAGGGTGTATGCCGTACTCACTGTTAACCCCCTTGCGTTGACGGCACCGGAAACCGTCCGATAATCTTGGACTTTTTACCAGTCCATCAGGCTTTGATGAACCCGTAAAAAGTCACAAACAGTGTCACTCCCGCGGAGGCGGGAGTCTATAACTATCTGAATCTTATGGATCCCCGCCTTCGCGAGGATGACAATAAACCTGAAATTTCGACTTTTTACGGAACCATCAGGCTTTACTTTTGCTTGTTTTTGGCGTAGCTGGCATTGTACTGTTTAATGACCGCATCGGTAATGTCGATGGTGCTGGGCGCATAAAGAACCCCGCGATTATCCATGATGAGCAGATAACCGTCGGATTTGCCGATCTGATCGATGATTGCAAGTGTTTCGGATTGGATCCCGCCCATCAGTTTTTTCTGAACGCCCTGCAGCTCAACTTCATATTTCTTCTGCAGGGTTTTAATGTCATTGACCTTGATTCTGAACTCGCGCTCCTTCTCTTCACGCATCTCCTTGCTCATCACCAGGGCCTCGCGTTCCAGGCGCGCTTTGATCTCCTCGATCTCAGCACCTTTCTGCTTGAGCTCAGCCTCCATTTTCTTCCCTTGGGTGGTGATTTCCGCCTTGATTTCTTTTCCGGCGTCCGAATTCTCAAATAAACGCTGAAAATCGACGACGCCGATTTTGACCCCATCCGCACAAAAACCTGAACTTGCCCCCAGCACAAGCACGGAGACCGTCAGGAATATCCATCGGCATGCAGATCGCATAAGATCCCCTTTCCACGTCTTAGGTTTGAACCGCAACAGCGAGCGCATTCCCCGTCGCTTGCGGCGGGGTTAGCGAGCGAATCTAAAATAGACCGTATCCTTACGGTCGAAGATTCCTCGCCGCTTGCGGCGAGGTTCTTCAATTTTGCCATTACATGTACCACTTTATGGCGGCGCAGATCAATTAGAATGCGCCGCCCATGGAAAACTCCCAGTTGACCCCCGAATCTTCTCCATCCGCTTCTATGGGGTCCAGAATGTGACCGCCTTCGATGCGGATTGGACCGATGGGTGAATACCATCGGATTCCGTATCCGGCCGCCTGACGGAGCGACCCCATATCGATGCTGTCTCCGGGGCTGAAGACATTGCCGGTGTCATAGAAGACCACACCCACGATGCCCAGATCCTTGAACAGGGGATAGCTGAGTTCGAAATTGAATTGGACAAAGGATTCACCGCCTTCCTCGGTAATTTGACCCGCGCTGTTGACGGTTTTGATGTTGATATCCTGGAAGCCGAACCCGCGCACGGAGTTCATGCCGCCCAGATAGAATTTTTCATAGTCCGGCAATGTGTAGCCGGAAAGTTCCTCAACATAGCCCGATTTCGCGTGTAAAAATGTGACCAGACCCTTGTAGATCGGGACATACCACCCGAGTTCACCCACGACTTTGTTAAAACCGATGTCACCGCCAAAGCCGGCATAGGAATAACTGAGTCTGTGATCCTGACCCTGTGTGGTAATGAAGGCGCGGTCCCGTGAGTCATAACTCAGGGCCGTGGTGACGGCGCTGGTGGTGTTTTTACCTTCAAGCGCCTTGATGTTGTCCGATGCGTCCGCGGTGATTTCGGTAATGTCGGTCACATCATACCGGTAGAACAAGGATATGCGGGTGAAGTCGAAAATGGGGTAGCTGATGCCCGCGCCACCGCCCAAACTGGTCTTGTCGTAGGTGTCGTACTCGCGTTTGGTGCGATACAGATCGACGGTTCCGGAAAGCGGGATGTCAAACATCCATGGCTCGGTGAAGCTCAGGTTGTACAGGTCCGATATGCCGCCGATCTGGCCGCCGAGTTTGAGTATCTGCCCGCGGCCAAACAGGTTGCGCTGGGAGACGGAGCCGGTTATGAAAAATTCATCCACGGTGCTGTAGCCGGCGCCGAACGTAAAGGTTCCGGTGGGTTTTTCCACGACCTCAATCTTCACATTCATCTTGTCGGGGGCGCTGCCTTGGGGCGTGTCAATCTTGATATCCTCAAAAAAATCCAGGCGATTGAGATTGCGCACGCTGCGCTTGAGCCGGCTGCTGCTGTAAACCTCCTGTTCGTTGATGCGCAGTTCACGGCGAATGACTTTATCGCGGGTACGGGTGTTGCCCGAGATATCGATGCTTTCAAAGTAGACCTTGGCGCCGTTTTTCAAGGTGTAGGTGATGTCCACCAGGCGGTTTTGCGGGTCTTCTTTGGTCAATGGCGAAATATCCGCATAGGCGTAGCCGGCATCGGCATACAGATCGGTCAGCCAGAGGATGTCCTGTCTGACAATTTCCCGGTTGAAGAAAGGTTCTTTTGAAATTTTGAGGCCCGGCATCAAACGCGCTTTGGGCAGGATCAGATCCCCTTGCATGTCAATGGTGCCCACCTTGAACCGCTCGCCCTCTTCAATTTTAAAAGTGATCGATATCCCCTGGTCTTCAAAATCGACGACGGGGTCGGCGACCTTGGCATGGATGAACCCATTGATGTGATAATACCCCATCAGCCGGGCGGCATCCTGGCTCAGATTTTCCCTGTTCAACTCTCCGGAAGAGGTGAGCCAGGAAAAAAAACCCTTTTCCGAGGTGCTGATCAACTTTTTCAGCTGCTTTTCGGAAAAGGTTTTGTTGCCCTGGAATGCGATGGCGTTGATTTTTATCTTTTCCCCTTCGTCAAGGATAAATTCGATGTCGGCCTGATTGTTCTCCTTCTCGTGAACCGTGTATTCTATTTTTATATTGTGGTAGTTTTTCTCCTTGTACATGACCTGGAGCTGTTCGATGTTGGATTTGACCGTAAAAATATTCAAAATGGAGCCGGTGCTGATGCTTAAATTCTCGCGAAGCTTCTCATCCTTGAAAACCTGGTTGCCGCTGAACGAGATGCGTCGAATGGTCGGCTTTTCCTGAATATGGAAAACAATCGTTCGTCCGCCCTCACCCGCTTCGGACTCGACGCGGATGTCCTCGAAATAGCCCATTTTGTATATGTTCTTCAAATCCTTGGAAATTTCTCCGGCGCGCAGCACATCGCCCGGTTTCACCCGGATCACGCGTTCAATGGCATCGGTTTCGATGCGTTTGTTGCCGGTTATCCGCACCTGGGCGATCAATTCCCTGCGGAAAAGCTGGCGGGCCAGCTTTTCCGCCGATTTTTTGGCCGCCTTCCTGAGGTTTTCCATACCTGCGGCCGCCTCGTAAATGGAGACCACCGGTTTGGTGCCCACGGTTTCCACCATGTTGATGTCCAGGCTGATGTTGTCGCCGATTCGGGTCATGCTTCCCCAGATAACGTTGTCTGCACCGGCATCCAGACCGATTTTCCTGAAGGCCTCTACCCCGGAGGTGGCATCAGCCGGCGTGGCAGGCTGGGCAGCGTCGATTTCAATGATCGTCGCGCCTTCGTTTTTGAGGTGTTCCTGGATGACCGTGGGAATATCCGTTTTCAGGTAGGAGAGGTCCTGATCGGCATGAATGTCGAAAGGCAATACGAGCACATTGACCGTGTCAAGGGCAGCCGCCGTCCGGGCTGCCGTTAGAATCAACAAAAACAACACCGCGAAATATCGCCTCAACATTAAATCCCCCTGGAAGACAGCGGTCGCATGACAGTAAAAGCCATTTCAGATATCGGTGACGTCCACCGCAAGGCGGCAGCGGTCATTCCATTCAACGCCTGCGGATAAACCCCTTTTTAAGGTCAGGGGAACCCTTGCAGGTTTCCCCGGGCAATGGTGGCCCGCCGGGACATCAGCGCGGCCAGTTCCATGTTATGGGTCACCACAACCAGGGCCATGCCCATTTCCCGGTTCAGGTCCATCAAGAGGGCATGGACATGGTCGCTGTTTTTACGGTCCAGATTGCCCGTCGGCTCATCTGCCAGAAGGATGGCCGGGCGCTGCACCAGCGCCCGGGCCAGGGCGACCCGCTGCTGCTCGCCGCCGGAAAGCTCCCCTGCCCGGTGGGTCAACCGGTCCTTGAGCCCCACCCGAACCAGAATGGATTCGGCGGCCTTAAGGGCGGGTTTTTTTTCAACACCGCCGATCAACGCCGGCATCATGGCGTTTTCCAATGCCGTGAATTCGGGCAGCAGGTGGTGGAATTGGAACACGAAGCCGATGGTTCGATTGCGAAAACGGGCCAATTGGGTGTCATCCAACACGAGCACGTCCTCCCCCGCATATTCCAGCCGGCCGGCATCCGGTCTGTCGAGGGTCCCCAGAATGTGAAGCAGGGTGGATTTGCCGATTCCCGAAGCGCCGACAATGCCCAGGGTCTCCCCGCGGTCGAGTTTGAATGACAGCTGGTTGAGAACCACGATGCGGCTGCCGCTGTGGTCATAGACCTTGCTGATGTCGCTGGCCCGGATCAACGGGCTTTCCGAATGGGTCGCAGGGGTTGCATCGGCGCCGGCGCCTGTCCGTTCATCGGCGTTACCCATGGCGGATCGCCTCCACGGGATCGACCCCGGCGGCCTGGCGGGCCGGGTAAAGGGTGGCTGCAAAACAGATCAGCAGGGCGCTGACAGCGATCAACAGGACATCCACCGGCTTCAGGTTTACCGGCAGGGTGTTGATATAGTAAACATCGGCTGGAAGGTGAATAAAGGCGTAGCGCTCCAGCAGGGTGCACAGCACCAGGCCGGCCGAGCTCCCCAGCAGCGTGCCCACCAGGCCGATCATCAGCCCTTTGATCACAAATATCTGCCGGATGGATTTGACGGTGGCCCCCATGGCTTTCAAAATAGCGATGTCCTTGCGCTTTTCCATGACCATCATGACCAGGGACCCGGCAATGTTGAATGCGGCCACCAGGACGATCAGGGCGAGGATAATGAACATGACGGTTTTTTCCAGCCGCAGGGCGGAAAAAAGGCTGCGGTTGATCTCTTTCCAGTTTTCCAGCCGGTAGCCGCTGCCGATGGTGTCTTCAATCGCCTTGGCGACTGTTTTTACCTGATCCATATCGGCAAGGCGGATTTCAATTCCGCTGACCGAAGCGGGCATGCGCAGCATCTTTTGCGCCTCGATCAGGTTTACGAAAGCCAGCGCGCCATCAAATTCATACATCCCGGACTCAAACCGGTCGACCACCTCAAACCGGACCATGGCGGGGATGTGGCCGATCGGGGAAAGCATGCCGCGCGGTGAGATCATGTACACCGTATCTTCGCGAATCACACCGAGATTGGCCGCCAGTTCCTTGCCCAAAATGATGCCGGGCAGGCGGACGGCCGCACCTGGCCGCTCATTTGCGGCCGACCCCGCTGACAACCGGCTGACATCAAGGCCCTTGATGCCGCTTTTGGCTTTCTCGGCATCGATGCCCCTTAAAAGGGCGCCCGCCGACCGGGTTGTCGTCCTAAGGACAACCTGGGTGGCGATATACGCCGACACCGTTTCGATTCCCGCGATGGGGGCGATTTTGTCTATCATCTGGTCGTAGTCTGTCAAGTCACCCGTCCTTGCCGTGATTATCAGGTGCGGACGGATTCCCATGATCCGGGATTTAAGATCGGTTTCAAACCCGGCCATGACGGCGATGACCACAATCAGGGCCATCACCCCCACGGCGACCCCGGCAATGGAAAGACCGGTAATCAGCGAGATAAACGCCCGCTTCTGGCGGGTTCTGAGGTATCGGCCGGCTACAAAGGTTACAAATGACATGGCAGCATTGCCGTTGCTGGCTGAGGTTGCGTCGGCGCGGTGAATGCCTGGGTTCGTCGCCAATGCGGTTTAATCACGGGTCTGTTCTGGGGGACCCAGCCCTGGGTTTCATGTGCGGGAACAAGATGACCTCGCGGATGGACGGGGCATCGGTCAGCAACATCACCAGGCGGTCGATTCCGATTCCCTCACCGGCTGTGGGCGGCATGCCGTATTCCAGGGCTTCGATGTAGTCGTCATCCATAAAGTGGGCTTCGTTATCCCCGGCGGTTCGATCCTCCACCTGCTGCAGAAACCGTTTGCGCTGGTCTTCCGGGTCGTTGAGTTCCGAGAACCCGTTGGCGATTTCCCGGCCGGATATGAACAACTCGAACCGTTCGGTGAGGTCCGGCTGCACATCGCTTCTTCGGGACAGGGGCGAGACTTCGGCCGGGTATCCTGTGATGAAGGTGGGCTGGATCAACTTGGGTTCGACCAGGGCGTCGAACAGTTTGGTGATGATTTTTCCCAGCCGTCCGGTTTTTGTGAGCGCAATCCCCCGTGAGGCGGCAAATTCGAGCAGGCCCTGCTTGTCGCCCAGCAGGGACGGGTCGACGCCGCCGATCTGCTCCAGGGCGTCGAAAAGGGAGATCCGTTGCCATGCCCCCCCCAGTTCGATGGGATTGCCTTGATAGGTGATGCGGGTGCCGCCGGTTACCGTTTCGGCAATCTCGGCGAACATCTGTTGGGTGAGATCCATCAGGTCGGCATGGGTGGCGTAGGCCTGATAAAATTCCACCATGGTGAATTCGGGGTTGTGCTGGGTGGAGACGCCTTCGTTTCTGAAATTGCGGTTGATTTCAAAGACCCGTTCAAACCCGCCCACCACCAGGCGTTTGAGATAGAGTTCGGGCGCTATGCGCAGATAAAGATCCATATCCAGCGCATTGTGATGGGTCTTGAAAGGTGTCGCCTCGGCGCCGCCCGGTATCGGCTGCATCATGGGTGTCTCCACCTCCAGATAATCCCGGGCAAGGAAAAAAGATCGCATGGTCTGGATGATCCGGCTGCGTTTGATAAAGATATCCTGGACATCCGGGTTCATGATCAGGTCGATATAGCGCTGCCGGTAGCGCTTCTCGGGGTCTTTAAGTCCATGAAATTTTTCGGGAAGCGGCCTGGTGGACTTGCAGATGAGCGCAATCGACGCCGCCAGAAGGGTCCACTCACCGGTCTTGGTGCGAAAAAGGGTCCCCCGGATTGCCACGAAATCACCGACATCGAGGCGTTTGAACAGGTCATAGGCCCGATCCCCGACCCTGTCTTTGCGCACATAGGCCTGCATGGGACCGGTTCGGTCCTTGAAGCGGATGAACGCGGATTTTCCGAAGCGGTTGATGGCCATCATCCGACCCGCCACGCTGAACGGGGTGTCGTCCTCCTCGTGAGGTTGATCCTTCAGGTTTTGCAGGTGGTCACTGATATCCTTGATGGTGTGGCTGACAACCAGGCCGCTGGGAAACAGATTGATCCCGTCTGCCTTGAGACCGTCGGCCTTCTCTTTGCGCTTGCTCAGCAAGTCTTTTGCATTTTCCATGGTAACCCCGCATCATATTTGGGTCGCATCGATGTCCAAAGGCCTGGGCCGCCGCCTGGTTGGGTCGATCGTCTGGCTGCCCGCAACTGTTCAACCGGTTTCTGTCTGCGCCTTTGCAAGCGCCGGGTTGAAAATCGCAAACCACTTCTGCTATCTTATTTGGTGGATGGTGTCAAGGCGGGCACAAGCCCGATTGCAAAGCCGGCCAGGGGCTGCTTGGGGTCGAAGCCCGCGTTTTGCATGGGCCGCGCCTTGAGTCTGGATGTATAATCGACCCCGTTTGAGCCCATAATCGGCGCGGCAGGCTTGACAGCCAGACCATCGGGTGTAATTTCAGCCAGGCATCCACCCAACCAGCGGGAGTTGAAACATGCGCATCGAAAAAGACACCATGGGGGAGAAGCGGGTTCCTGAAAACGCCTGGTATGGGATTCATACCGCGCGTTCCCTGGAAAATTTCAATGTTGCCGGTGAAGCCATGCCCCTGGCGATCGTTCACGCCATCGTTCGTCTGAAAGCCGCGTGCGCCGCGGCCAACGAACAGCTCGGGCTTCTCGATCAAAGGCGATCCCAGGCGATTCGTGGGGCCTGCGCTGCGATTCTCACCGGCGTGCACGACGACCAGTTCCCCATCGATCTCTTTCAGGCCGGATCGGGCACCTCCACGCAGATGAACGTCAACGAGGTGATCGCCAACCTGGCCGCCGTTCAACTGGGCGGAAAACCGGGTGACAGGCAGACGATTCATCCCAACGATCACGTGAACAAGGGCCAGTCCACCAACAATGTGTTCCCATCGGCCATTCGCCTGGCCGGCATTTTGCTGAGCCGCCGCCTGGAAGGGTCGCTGGCCGGGTTGATGGCATCATTTGGCCGCAAGGCCGGGCAGTTTGCAGCGGTTGCCAAGAGCGGCCGCACCCACCTCCAGGATGCGGTGCCGGTAACCCTGGGCCAGGAGTTCGGGGCCTACGCCCGGGCGCTGGAAAAGGCCAGCGCGCGTGTCGCCGCGGCCGGTGCAAACCTGCTGGAGATCGGCATCGGCGGGAACGCGGTGGGAACCGGGATCAACACCAAGGCGGACTTTCGTTTCCGTATCGTAGAGGCGCTCAAGGATTCCACCGGCCTGGCGTTCCACGCGGCCGAAAACGGCCTCGAAATAACCCAGTTCATGACCGATATGGGGCAGATGTCTGCAGCCCTGCGGTTGCTGGCGCTGGATCTTCTCAAGATCGCCAACGACCTGCGGCTGCTGGCGTCAGGGCCCAATACGGGCATCGGGGAGATCCGCATGCCGGCGGTGGAGCCCGGCTCTTCGATTATGCCGGGCAAGATCAACCCCAGCATCTGCGAGGCCGCCAACATGGCCTGCATCCAGGTGGTCGGGTACGATGCCGCCGTGTCCATGGCCTGTGGATTGGGCCAGTTGGAGCTCAACACCCACATGCCCCTGATCGGCGCCAATCTGGTCAAGTCCCTGGAACTGCTGATTCGCACCTGCACCATGCTGGATGAAAAATGCGTCCGGGGCATCGCGGCCAATGTGGAGAGGTGTCGCCACAACTTTGAGTCCAGCGCCGGCCTGGCCACCCTCCTGAACCCGGCTTTGGGGTACGATCGGGTGGCGGCCCTGGTCAAGGAGGGCCTGGCCAGCGGAAAAAACCTTAAAACCCTGGTGCTGGAGCAAAACCTGATGAGCGCAACGCAGCTGGAGGCGCTGCTGGCCCGTGCCTTCGGGCCGAACCTGTAGGTGCACACGGTCGCTTGCACCGCCGGAGCCAAACCCATTTCCGCCGCCAGGCCGTCGGCCCGTCAGCTGCCGGGTATAGGCCGGGCCCCCTGCGCGAAAACGGCCAGATTCATCTGCAGCCTGGAACCGGACATCAGATCCGCCATGGCGGCCCGGTAGTGGCTCAGGTCGATGCCCGGAATCAGCCGGTGGCCATGGACCCGGGCGAGCAAGGCCACGTTTTGCATGCGGATGTCAGGCAGATCCGCCTGGAATACGGACCAGACCTGGATGCCGCGCGGGCGGCACAGGCTGCGGATATCCGTCTCGGTGACTTCCGCGGCCTCGTTGAGCCTCACCGGAAGCGGCTGCCACACGGTGTTGTAGTAGATCAGGCAGCCGTCGTCCTTGAGCATTGTTCCTGCCGCCCGCAGGGCTTCGTGCCGCTCCAGGGCGATCACCAGATCGGCCTGCCCCGCGGGAATCAAGGGCGAGAAGATGTTCTCGCCGAGGCGTATCTGGGAGACGACAATACCGCCGCGCTGGGCCAGGCCATGGGTGTCGACGCTTTTGACAAAATGGCCGCCGTGGTCCGCCGCACGCAGGATGATTTCACTGATCAGGCCGATGCCCTGGCCGCCCACACCGGTCAGATAGATGTTAAAGGCCTTCATGCGGCACCTCCGGGCCCATTTTTTCCTGCCGGCCGGATGGCCTCGGTGGGACAGGTCTGGATGCAGGAGCCGTCGCCGATGCAAAGGTCAGTGTTGATGGTGACCTTGCCCGCGCTGTCCCGGGTGAACGTGGGACACCCGAAGGCTTCGACACAGGTGTGAATCCGGTCGCACACCCGTTGGTCGAGGTTTACATGTTTCTGCCCGTAACCCGGGTGCTTGCGCCGCTCGCGGGTGAACTGGAGCATGCAGGCGTGTCTGGCGATCACCACGCTGAATTCGTCGATGGCGGTCGCTGCGGTCACCTGTTGGGTCAGTTTGGCCTGCTGGTAGGTGTCCACCTCGAAAATGTGTTTGACCCCCAGCCCCTCGAGTACCTGCCGCACGGGAATCTTGTCCGTCGCGGCGTTGAAATTTTTTCCGCTGGCCGCATGATCCTGGTGGCCGGTCATGGCTGTCGTGCCGTTTTCCATGAGTATCAGGGTGATGGGGTGCCGGTTGTAAATGGCGTTGATGATGCCGGGCAGGGCCGCGTGAAAAAAGGTCGAATCGCCCATGAAGGCGACCACGCTGCGGCTGGTGTTGAACAGGCGCAGGCCGCTGGCCATGGCTGTCGACGCCCCCATGCACATGAGCAGCTGGCCCATGGCATAGGGCGGCAGGAATCCCAGGGTGTGGCAGCCGATGTCCGCCACGGTGATATCGGTGGGGGCAAGGGCCTGTTTGATGGCGTAAAATGCACTGCGGTGGCCGCATCCCGGGCACATCTGGGGCGGCCGGAGCGGCGCCGGGTCTTCTGGTTGCGCCGTCTGTGCGGGTGTGATGCTGTCCGGCCAGGTGGCCCCCAGCACCTGCCTGACCTTGTCGGGCGTGTATTCACCGATCCAGTCCTCCGCACAGGTTTTGCCGATTATCCTGACCGGCAGTTTTTGATCAAAGGCCATGGCCTTGATCTGATTTTCGATCACGTCGTCCAGCTCCTCGAGAATTTTAACCTCCCGGTGCCCGCACAGAAAACCGATGATCGTCTCCCGGGGCAGGGGATGGACATAGGCCAGTTTGAGGATGTCCGGGGCGGCCGGCGTGTCGATCAAGGCTTCCATCAGCGAAAGAAAGGGCAGCCCCATGGTGATGACGCCCCGTGCCGGGTTGCCGTTGTCGACGATGCGGTTCAGCGCACTCGTTTCGGCATGCCGGCGCACCATTTCAAGTCTGGCCAGGGATCGGCGCTTCTGCTCGATGGCCAGGCTGGTGAGCGGGATGTAGGGACCGTGGGCCGGATCGAAGCGGGGGGTGTCGTCCGCCGCCGCCGGATTCCACGGCCCGAAGGCCACCCTTTGCTTGGCGTGGCACACATGGGTGGTCAGCCGCAGGATCACCGGCATGTGCTGCTGCTGCGACAGGCGGGCGGCTTCGCGGTAAAAGCGGTAGACTTCAGCCGGATCGGCCGGCTCGAGCACCGGTGTGTAGCTCATTGCCGCGTAGTGGCGGTTGTCCTGCTCGTTCTGGGAGGAGTTGGCCCCCGGATCGTCGCCCAGCACCACCACCATGCCGCCGATGATATTCATCAGGGTCAGTTGCACGAAGGTGTCCGCAGCCACATTGAGACCCACGCTTTTGAAAAAAACCGTGGAGAGGTGTCCGTTAACTGCGGCGCCATAGGCCAGCTCCGTGGCCACCTTCTCGTTGGTGGAGAATTCGAAATAAAAGGGTCGGTCCGCGCTGGATATGGATCCAATGGCCGCGGCGATCTCCGGCGTCGGGGACCCGGGATAGGAACTGACCACGCGGGTGCCGGCTTCCACCATGGCCCGGACGATGGCCGTGTTGCCCATGACGATTTCTGAAAAGGGGTCACGCCGCAGCAGCATATCTCCCAACTGTTTCATTGTATCGCTCCTTTTCCCGGGACGGTCCGGCGCGTTGAACAACAGGCTACCAATCGACATCCCTGCGGCGGATGGGCAGGGTCATGCAGCGGGCGCCGCCGCCGCCGCGGGGCAGTTCCGAGCCGTCCAGGGTGATGGCGCAGCGCCCCAGATCCGCCAGCCGCCGGCGGCCGGAAATGATGTCGTCGGCGGGGACGATTGCAAAGCCGTTCTGGTTCATCTCCTCCAGGGTATGAACGTTGCGGGCATACCCCACCACCTTGCCCGGGGCCAGGGCGAAAAAATTGGCTCCGGAATGCCACTGTTCGCGCTCTTGAACCCACAGGTCCCGCCTGCCGCCGCAGCAGACCGGTATCAGGTCCACACCTAATGCGCGCAGGGCGTCGATGAGCCGCTCCTTTTCGCGGATGCTGGTGACCTTGCCGTTCTCAATGAGAATGTGAATGGTCTGGTACCTGCTGGTCCTGAGCATAAGCGGTGCGAACACCATGCAGTGGGTGCGGTCCAGGAACGTGAAAACCATGTCCAGGTGGATGAACGATTCGGGGTCGTGGGGCAGCTCCTGGACCAGCACATGCCGCTTGCGGTCGTTTTGGGACTTGAGTCTCTCGATGATGAAATCGATCCCCTGGGAGGAGGTGCGGCTGCCGTTGCCGATGACCAGGATGTCGTCCCGGGCCACCAGAACATCGCCGCCTTCGATCGTTGCCAAAGGGTCCGGGTGTTTCAGCGCGATGGGGTTGACGGTGTCGACCGAAAACAGCGCGCTGTGGTTGAAGATGGCCTCCATGATGATGGATTCGCGGGACCTGACCGGCTTGGCCATCCGGCCGATCAGAATTTCGTCCAGCATGGCCATGGCCGCATCACGGATGAAGAAAAAATTGTGCAGCGGGGGCAGAGAAAACCGTTCTTTGGAAAGAAAGCGGGTCAGGTTGTCCCGCGGCAGGACCACGCCTTCGATGAGCTGCCTGGCAAGCTCCTGGTCCGGCAGGGCCAGCAGATCGTCGCACAGGTCCAAACAGCCCTCGGCCTCGCAGACCTGCAGCACCAGCGGCCGCTTTACAGACGGCAGCGCCAGGACGGATTCGAGCAGGTCGCGCACCTGGTAGGTTCTGGCAACCGTGTTGAGCAGGTCCGCCAGCTGGGCGTATTCCTTGCGGGCAACCGACAGATTGAGGATGTCGCTGTAAAGCGCCCGCTCCGCATTTTTAGGGGTCATGTTTTCTACTTCCGGACCGGGCGTGTGCAGGATCACCCCCTCGATGATACCGATTTCAGATCTGATGTCGACTTTCATGTTCGTGGGGCCTGCTCCTTCTAGGCGGCGTGAAAAAGCGGCGGATCGTTGCGTGCCGATAAGGCAATCTAACAGAAAAAGCTTCCCATGGGAATGTCAATAGCATTGATTTAGCTTGCCTTGACATCCAACGGTCTGGGAAATATGCTGTCTGGTATCCGGACAGCCCCGACAACACATGCACAGGAGGATGGTATGGAGGACAAAGCCAGGGCCCATTTGATTGTCTCCGGGCGGGTTCAAGGGGTCTGGTTCAGGGCCGAAACCCAGCAGGCGGCCAGGCGTATCGGCGTTCACGGGTGGGTCAGGAACAACCGCGACGGTACCGTCGAAGCGGTTGTTGAAGGTGCCAGAACGGCTGTGCTCGCAATGATTGACTGGTGCCGCACCGGCCCGTCCCGATCCAGGGTGGAAAAGGTGGAAGTCGCCTGGCAGCCGTGTCAGGGCGATTCAGCCGATTTTGAAATTCACTACTGATGGCCTCGTAAAAAGTTCCCGATGTGTCATTCCCGCGAAGGCGGGAACCTATAACTATTTGAAACTTATGGATCCCCGCTTCCGCGAGGATGACAATAAATCTGAGATTTCGACTTTTTACGACTCCGTCACTACTGATTACCGGAGGAAACCATGCCCGCTGTCACGTCCCTTCAAAAAACCGAAAAATTCGCCATTGAAAAATATAAAACCCCCAAGGATATCCGCTCCCTTTTCCATTCGCATGTGCCTTACAGCGGTTCCCCCCAGAAGCACCCCCTGGACCCGGAACAGATTATCATGGTGCCCGACCCATACAACAGCAGCAGCCCCTATCTGGAGTTCAGTAAATCGGATATCACCTACGTTGAAAAACTGGCCAGCATCGTCAACCCCGAAGGAGAGGCGGTAACCATGGCCAGAATCTGGGTAAAAAAGGGCAGCCTTGCCATCCAGTGCACACCCTTTCTGGTCTCGGCCGTTAAACCGCCCCGGTCCTGAAAGGGTGCCTGGTTTGCAGTTTCAGGGCGGTTAGGCCATGCCGGGAGCGCCCAAAAAAAGAGAGGAGTCACCCATGGCAGCCAAAGGGCTGTACGTGCAGCTGTTCAGTCTCCACGGGCTGATCCGTTCGAAAAATCTGGAAATGGGCCGCGATGCGGATACCGGTGGGCAGATCAAGTATGTCATGGAGCTGGGCACCGCCCTGAGCGCCAGGGAAGATATCGAACAGGTGGATCTTTTTACCCGCCTGATTGTCGACAAACGCGTCTCTTCGGATTACAGCCAACCCGTCGCGGTCATCAACGACAAGTTCCGCATCGTCCGCATTCAGTGCGGGGGGCGCAAGTACATGCGCAAAGAGCTCCTGTGGCCCCACCTGGAGGAATACGTCGACAAGACGATCAAATTCATCAAGCGCAACCAGGCCATGCCGGATGTCATTCACGGGCACTACCCCGATGCCGGCTATGTGGCCATGCAGCTGGCCGAGATCCTGGGCCTGCCTTTCGTGTACACCGGCCACTCGTTAGGCCGCGCCAAACTGGCCAGACTCCTGGACCAGGAGATGAGCAAAACGGACATCGTCAAGCGATTCAAAATCGATCGGCGCATCGATGCGGAGGAGCAGATCCTGGCGCGGGCGGACCTGGTGATCGCCAGCACCCGGCATGAGATCAAAAAGCAGTACGGTCTGTACCACCACAAGGATGTCCCCGAGTACCAGGTCATTCCGCCCGGCATCGACATCGATACGTTCCATCCGTTTTATCATGCGCTGCAGGACGATGCGGAGCACGCGGAGAACGCCCGCTATGCCCAGGCCTCCATGCTCAAGGAGTTGAACCGTTTTTTCATGCAGCCGGAAAAACCCATGGTCCTGGCCCTGAGCCGGCCGGACAAGCGCAAGAATATCTCCGGACTGGTGCGTGCCTACGGTGAAGACCTGGAGCTGCAGAGCATGGCCAATCTGGCCGTGTTTGCCGGTTTGCGCAAGGATATCGATGCCATGGCGGACAATGAACGCGAAGTCCTCACCGAAATGCTCCTGGCCATGGACAAGTACGACCTGTACGGCAAAATGGCCATCCCCAAAAAACACGATTTCGAATACGAAGTGCCGGCCCTGTACCGAATTGCCGCCGAGAGGCGCGGTGTGTTCGTCAATCCGGCGCTGACGGAGCCCTTCGGCCTGACGCTGCTCGAAGCGTCGTCCACCGGCCTGCCCATCGTGGCCACCGATGACGGCGGGCCCAACGATATCGTGCGCAACTGCCAAAACGGCATCCTGGTCAATGTCGTCCGAAGCGGGCAGATGGCTGCGGCGCTGCGCAAAATTATTGCCGATACGGATCTGTGGGAACGCTGCTCGAAAAACGGCATCTTGAACGTGCGCAAGCACTACACCTGGCAAAGCCACACCCGTGAATATACCGCCGCCATCCGGAAACTGAACCTTGCCGGCCAACGATCCGACCTGACCCCTGCCAAACCGTCCGACTCGATCGGCAGAAGGTTGATGAAGCTGGACCATTTTTTAGTTGTCGATATCGACAACACCTTGATCGGCAGCGACAACACCAGACTCGACGCGCTGATTGATCTGGTGAAGCGGCACCGCCATCGCCTCGGATTCGGGGTGGCCACCGGAAGGACCGCCGATTCAGCCCGGATGATTCTGGAAAAAAACCGCATCCCCCACCCGGATGTGATCATCGGCTCGGTGGGCAGCGCCCTTTTCTACGGGAACAGCACCGAGGCCAGCCCGGGATGGGCCAGTCACATTGCCAGCCGGTGGAATCGGGACAAAATCGTTGGACTGCTCAAGGATTTCGATTTTCTGGAGTACCAGGAGGAAGAAACCCAGCGCCCCTTCAAGGTCAGCTACTACATGCAGCCGGGCAAAGATCGTTTGGCCGCCATCCACGACCGCCTGCTGCAGCACCGCTGCCGCTACAACCTGATCTACTCCCATGATCGCTACCTGGACCTTCTGCCTTACCGGGCATCCAAGGGCAAGGCCATCCGCTATCTGAGCTACCGGTGGGAAATTCCGTTGATGAATTTTCTGGTATGCGGCGATTCGGGCAACGACGCGGAGATGCTTCGTGGTGAACCGCGCGCCGTGGTGGTGGCCAATTACAGCCATGAACTGGAGGATCTCAAGGGCAGTCCCAACGTCTATTTCGCCCAGCGCGCCTGTGCCGGTGGAATCATTGAAGGCCTGCAGCACTACGGCTTCATCGATGCGGCCGACGGAAGCTGACGCCGAGCCTTATGGGCGGCCGGGGTGTCAATCGCTGGGTGCGGGGGTGTCCGCCGCCGGCGGGCAGACGCATTCGCAGGCCCCGTCGTCGGGTCTTTGGCCGGCGGCCGTTCCGGTTGATGCCGCGTCGCTGAAATCCATGTGGATGGTTATATCGCTTCCCCCGGAGAGGGTGGTTTTGGCGTTGGGGTAGCGTTTTTTGAAGACACGCAGCATGGCGTTGTTTTCCCTGAGCACCGATGCGGTGAAGCCGGTGAAATGGTTCTCCTTGGCGATTCGTTCCATGGTTTCCAGCAGGTGCGAGGCGATGCCCATGCCCTGGAAATCCTCACGAACCACGAAAGCCACTTCGGCCAGGGTGTCGCTCTCGTCGGCATAGGAGCCGATGGCCACGATCTCCTGGTGGCCGCCGATGCGCACCTGCCCGATCAGGGACATGTTCTTGCGGTAATCCACGCTGGCCCACTGCTGCTGGACCACTTCATGGGAAAAAAGCTTCATTTTATAGAAAAACCGGAAGTAAATGGTCTTCTCCTGCAGTGAGTAGAAGAAGTTGCGGTAGGCGAATTCATCGGAAGGCAATAGCGGCCTGAATTCAATCGTCTTCCCATTTTTCAGGGTCAAGCGGTTCTTGTAGCTTTCAATGAAGATCAGGTCGTCCTGCGACGGCGGCAGCTGGTCTGAAAAAATGTAGTGGCGGGTTTTGGCCACGTCGATGAGTTCCTCACGAAACTTGGGGTGGGCGATCTGGGCCAGCTCCATGACCCGCTGGTAGATGCTCTTGCCGCTCAGTTCGGCGATGCCGTATTCGGTCACCACGAAATTGACGTCCCCGCGCGTGGTGGCCACCCCGGCGCCTTCACTCAGGTGGGGCACGATTCTGGACACGCTTCCGTTTTGGGCCGTGGAGGGCAGGGCGATAACCGAAAAGCCGCCCTTGGACATGGCGCTGCCGCGCAGAAAATCAACCTGGTCGCCGATGCCGCTGTAAAACAGGTGGCCCATGGAGTCGGAGCATACCTGGCCGGTGAGATCCACCTCCAGGGCCGAACTGATGGAGATCAGGTTGTCGTTGCGGGCGATGACGGTGGGGTCGTTGACGAATTCCGAGGATCGGAAGTAAAACATGGGGTTGTTGTCCACGTAGCGGTAAAGCTTTTCCGAGCCCATGCACAATGAGGCCACCGCACGGCCGGGCAGGAGGGTTTTCTTGCGGTTGGTGATCACCTTATTCTCGAACAGCGGGATGAAACCGTCGGTGATCAGCTGGGTGTGGATGCCCAGATCGTTCTTGTTGGTCAGGTTCTGCAAGATGGCATAGGGAAGATGGCCGAAGCCGATCTGCAAGGTGGCGCCGTCGTCGACCAGCTGGTTGACGTAGAATCCGATGCGGCCGGCGGTTTCCGCATCCTTGATGCTGGGCAGGGCCTCCACCAGCGGCTCTTCATGCTGCACCAGATAGTCGATGTCGTCGACGTGAACAAAGCTGTCTCCCCAGGTCCGCGGCATGCGCGGGTTGACCTGGGCGATGACCAGCTTGGCATTTTGCATGCCGGCCAGGGTGATGTCGATGGACACGCCCAGGCTGCAGTAGCCGTGCCTGTCCGGTGGACTGACCTGCACCAGGGCAACGTCCAGACCGATGCGATGGTTGGCGAAGTACCGCGGGATCTGGGACAGGTAGGTGGGGATGTAGTCGATCTTGCCTTCGAAGGCCGCTTTTCTCATGGAGCTGCTGATAAAAAAAAGCTTGAGAGAGAAGCGCCTTAAAAACCGGGGATCGTCCACGTAGTCGGAAAAGGTCCATGACAGCATCTGGTAGACCATGATGTCCTGCATGCTCAGATCTTCAACCATTGCCCGGATCAAGTGCTGGGGCTCGCCGCAGCCGGTGCCGATGAAAACCCGGCTGCCGTTTTTGATTTTGGATATGGCGGTTTGCGCGTCCACCAGTTTGTCCGGGCATACTGTCTTCAGGTCCATGGTAATCCTTCCCATCCTTGGTCCAGTCAAAAAGCGCTGCCATTCCATCGCAAATCCTCGCGATAGTCAAGCGCACAGTTGAGAAAACCACCTGCCCGACCGGGGGCTGAAAATTTTTGGCCCCGCGCTTTCCTGGTGCAGTGGTCGGCCCAGCGGGCAAGGCGGCCACAAAACAGTTGACAGGAACCTGGCCGGTTCATAAGTTCCGGTTGACAGGCGCAACACGGACATCAAACGAAAGGCAGGCATCGATCCATGAAAGTTATCCAGTACAGCCAGCAGCCCGAGACCCGCTTTGATAACGACCAGGTCAAAGGCGTTTCCGGACGGGTGGTCATCGGCAAGGCAGATGGGGCCGCCAATTTCTGCATGCGTGTGTTTGAATTGGAAAAGGGCGGTTTTACGCCAAAACATCGCCATGACTGGGAGCATGAAATTTTTTTCCACGCCGGCCGGGGCCAGGTGTGGCGCAGCGGCAGTTGGGTGCCGGTTGAATCCGGCAGCGTGGCCTTTATCCCCGGCGACGAAGAACACCAGATCAGAAATGCCGGCGAGGGCAAGCTGACCTTCATCTGCCTCATCCCCGCAGGTGCGCCGGAGCTGTAGCATGGCCGCAGGATTCCAAAACCCGCTGCCCACCGTGGATATCCTCATTGAGAACCGCGGCGGCATCGTTCTCATCGCGCGCAGGAACCGCCCGCATGGGTGGGCCATCCCCGGCGGTTTTCTGGACTGGGGCGAGTCGGTGGAAGCCTGCGCCGTTCGCGAAGCCGCCGAGGAGACGGGCCTGAGGGTGCAGCTATCGGAGTTGTTTTACGTCTATTCGCGGGCGGACCGCGACCCGAGGCACCATACGGTCACCACGGTCTTCATCGCCTCTGCGGACGGTGAGCCCGTGGCTGCGGACGATGCCTTGGACGCCGGTGTTTTCACTGCCGGCGACTTGCCCGCACCCCTGGTTTTCGATCACGGACAGATACTTCACGACTACTTCCGATACAAAAACGGTGCGCGGCGCAGCACGGTCTTTCGAGATTATTTACAGCCTACTCCCCGAGGCAGGTGATGACGATCCCGGTCTTCCCCGAAACAGTCGATTCCCTGTGGGTGGACGGCCGCCTGGCCACCATGACCGGCCCGACCCGCTACGGAACAGTGGAAAATGGCGCCCTGGCCGTCGTCGGCGGGCGCATTGCGTGGATAGGGTCACAGGCGGGCCTTCCGGCGGATGCCGCGTCCAGGGCCGGGTCAATCCACCACCTTGAAAACGCCTGGGTGACCCCCGGTCTCATCGACTGCCACACCCACCTGGTCTACGCCGGAAGCCGCTGCGCAGAATTTGAAATGCGCCTCGGCGGTGCCACCTATGCGCAGATCGCCCGGGCCGGCGGAGGGATTATGCGCACGGTCACAGCCGTGAGGGCGGCAGACGAGGATGCGCTCTACCGGCAATCCGCCCGGCGGCTCAAGGCCATGCTGGCCGAAGGGGTCACCGCCGTGGAGATCAAATCCGGCTACGGACTGGATACGCGCAACGAGTTGAAGATGCTGCGGGTGATGCGCCGGCTGGATCACAATTTCCCCACCGCCGTCATGCCGACATTCCTGGGCGCCCACGCCCTGCCTCCGGAATACAGCGGCAGGCCGGAGGCCTATATCGACCTGGTGATCGACGAAATGATCCCCGCGGTTGCCGCCGCCGGGCTGGCAACGGCGGTGGACGCCTTTTGCGAGCGGATCGCGTTCTCGCCGGCGCAGACCGAACGGATCTTTGGTGCCGCCCGCGCCAGGGGTCTGGCTGTCAAGCTGCATGCCGAACAGCTCAGCGACAGCAAGGGCGCCCTTTTGGCCGCCCGTTTCAATGCCCTGAGTGCCGACCACCTGGAGTACCTCGGGGACGACGGTGCGGCGGCCATGGCCGAGGCCGGCACCGTGGCGGTGCTGCTGCCCGGGGCCTTCTACTTTCTTGGGGAGACCCGCAAACCGCCGGTGGGTCTGCTGCGCGGGCACAAGGTGGCCATGGCGCTGGCCACCGACTGCAATCCCGGCACCAGCCCCACCACATCGCCGCTGCTGATGATGAACATGGCCTGCGTCAATTTCGGACTCACCCCGGCTGAGGCGCTGGCCGGTTTCACCGTCAATGCCGCCCGTGCGCTGGGAATGCAGAACCGCTGGGGAACCCTCGCGGTCGGCAAACAGGCCGATTTTGCGGTATGGGACGTGGATGAGCCCGCCGAGCTGGCCTATCGCATGGGCGGCAATCCCTGCCGCATGACCGTCATCGGGGGAACGGTCGCGTGCGCCTAGCCGAATAAAAACCGTCCATCAATCAAAGAGGAAAACAATGATTACCCTGCTGGATTACGGTGCGGGAAATGTGCGCAGTGTCATCAATGCCATCGAGCGGCTGGGCGAACGGGTTGTGGTGGCCGCCACCGGTCGGGATATCCGCGACGCCGAAAAGCTGCTTTTCCCCGGTGTGGGCAATTTCGGCAGCATGATGACCATTCTCAGACAGAAGCGCTTCGTGGCGCCGCTGCTGGCTTTCCTCGGCTCCGGCCGGCCGTTTCTGGGCATCTGTCTGGGCATGCAGGCCCTGTTTCAAGGCAGCGACGAAGCGCCCGGGGAGTCCGGCCTGGGCATCCTGCCCGGACGGGTGACGCGCTTTGATGTGGCCCTGGCCGTGCCCCATATCGGCTGGAACGGCATCAGCGTCAAACAGCCCACCGACCTGTTTTACGGGCTGGCCGGTGACGAGAAATTTTACTTTGTGCACACCTATCACGCCCCAGCCGGTGATCCGGCGGCGGTGCTGACCACCACGGATTACGGCTACCCGTTCGTCAGTGCGGTTCAAAAGGGCAGCATACAGGGCACCCAGTTCCATCCGGAAAAAAGCGGTGCACCCGGATTGACTGTGCTGGAGAATTTCATCCGCAAGGACCGGGCCTTGACCATACCGGCAAAATGCCCGTCCCGCACCCGTCTGGCCAAGCGCATCATCGCCTGCCTGGATGTGCGCGCCAACGACCAGGGAGACCTGGTGGTCACCAAGGGCGACCGCTACGATGTGCGGGCAGACGGCAGCGTGCGCAATCTGGGCAAGCCCGTCGAGCTGGCCGGCCGCTATTTTGAGGAGGGGGCCGATGAGGTGGCCTTTCTTAACATCACCGGATTCCGGGATTTTCCCCTGGAGGACATGCCCATGCTCCAGGTGCTCAAGGAGACCTCCAAAAAAGTGTTTGTGCCGCTGACCATCGGCGGCGGGATCCGGGAATTTACGGACAAGAACGGACTTACCCGCACGGCCCTGCAGGTGGCCGCGGCCTATTTCCGCTCGGGTGCGGACAAGGTCTCCATCGGCAGCGACGCGGTGTTCATCGTCGAGGAATACCTGAAAACCGGCCGGAAAACCGGCCGAAGTGCCATCGAACAGATCGCCGGCGTATACGGCAACCAGGCGGTGGTGATTTCCATCGATCCCCGGCGCGTGTATGTGCATTCACCGGATCAGACCGCCCATGCAACCATCGCGACCGCCCAGCCCGGTCCCCAGGGAGAGGGCTACTGCTGGTTCCAGTGTACGATCAAAGGCGGGCGGGAGGGGCGGGACGTGGATGCCGTGACCCTGGCGCGCACCTGCGAGGAACTGGGGGCCGGGGAGATATTGCTCAACTGCATCGACCGTGACGGCACCAATACGGGTTTTGACATCGAGCTGATCCATGCCGTCAAACAGGCCGTTACCATTCCGGTAATCGCCTCCAGCGGGGCCGGGTGCGCAGCCCACTTCGCCGAGGTGTTCGCCAAGACCGATGTCGAATCCGCCTTGGCCGCCGGTATTTTTCATCGGCGCGAGGTGCCGATTTCCGCCGTAAAGAACCACCTGAAAGGCAAGGTCGAGGTGCGATGGTAAACCCAATTTCCGGCCGCGCCGCGCACTTATTTTTCTGGAGGGAGGATATTCAGGTCACTGATTTTATACAGCAGGGTCTTGTAGCTGATTTTTAAAATCTTTGACGCTTTGCTTCGGTTCCAGTCGGTTTTTGACAGCACATGCCCAATGATCTCGCGCTCGACCATTTCAACTGCATTCTTCTTGGCCGTTTTAAGTGAAAAAGACTGGTTTTCGGGTGAATTCTTGCCTCCCAGATCGAGGATCTTGGCCAGTGAGGCATGGTGGTTGAGCGACGCGTTGGCGCTGGTGGTCGGGGATGCGATCCGTTCGCTGTTGAAAAGCTCGTCGACAATCTGGCCGCTGTCACCCAACACCAGCATCCGTTTGAGTACATTTTGAAGCTCGCGGACGTTGCCCGGCCAGCTGTAGGCGCACATCCGGTCCATCACTTTCGCGCCCGGCTTCTCGATGTTGCGATGGTTGAGCATGGCGGTGTACTCCTGGATATAAAAATCGATCAGCGGCGGGATGTCTTCGGGTCGTTCCCGCAGGGGCGAGAGATAGATTTTGATGATATTGAGGCGATAATAGAGATCTTCGCGGAATTTGCCCGCGTCGATATCCTTTTTCAGGTCGTGATTGGTGGCGGCGATTACCCAGGTGTCCGCCTTGACATCTTTTTCCGAACCCAGGGGCGAGAATTCACCCCCGCTTTGCAGCACATGCAGGAGTTTGGCCTGCAGCGGAAGCGACATGTCGCCGATTTCGTCCAGCAACAGCACACCGCTGTGAGCCAGCTGAAACTTGCCCTTTTTTTTCTGTTCCGCGCCGGTGAAGGCACCGCGTTCGTAGCCGAACAGCTCGCTTTCCAGGAGCCCTTCCGGCAGGGCGGCGCAGTTGATCTTGATGAACGGCTTTCCCAGGCGGGGGGATTGCTGGTACAGGTTTTGGGCGACAACCTCCTTGCCCACACCGCTTTCGCCAAAAATGACCGTGTTCAGTCCGGTGTGGGCCACGTGCGCAATCAGTTCCCGAACCCGGGCGATGTTTTTACTCACACCGATTATGGGAGGGCCCATTTTTGATTTTGAGGGATCGCTCATTGATTCAATAGTTTCTTGACCAGCTGTTCCAGTTCTGGCAGTTTGAATGGTTTTTCCAGCACATAATCGGCATGGGCTTCCTTGGCCAGGGATTCGGGGTGCTCCCCCCAGCCGGTGATGGCGATGACCGGCGTGTCCGGAAATTTTTTCTTGACGATGGAAATGATCGCCACCCCGCTGATGTTGGGCAGCACCAGATCGGTAATGATCAGGTCGAAAGCGGCATCTTTGGCTTCGATATGCTTGAGTCCATCGAGACCGTTGGCGGCGGAGACGACCTCGTAATTTTTCTGTGTGAAAAAATTGGTCAGCGCGGTGAGGATCTCCTCGGCGTCGTCGATAATTAACAGTTTGAAAGGCTTTTTCATTTCAGCCTCGTGGGTTTATGGGATCCTACCCGCGGCGGGCCGCGGGGCATGGCCTGCCTGCAGCGGTAGTCTTGCGCGGCACCGCCAGGACGATAGGGGTTTCAAGCTCGAGAATCAATTGATACCGGCCGGCGCCGCGTGTTTTTTTCGATGCTATACACCAAGGTTCTCAAGATGGCAAGTTTTTACACATTTTCACCCAGATGTGACCGCCAATAAAATCACACCCGATTGTCCTGCCGCAAAAAAAATTCATGCCGGGCGAATTTTTGCCGATTAGGAGCCTGTGTACGCAACCTTTTTTTTGGGTTTGTGGATTCTGAAGTGGAAAAGTTTTTCATAATATGTAATATGAGGCCACTTTCGTCAATCGATCTTTGACAATCCGCTGCACTTCCCCGGCAGGGCTTTTTTTATGCAGGATTTTAATTTCAAATGATAACGGGAAGATGAAAAATATTTTAGTTGGCCTGGACGGTTTGCCAAAGCGAAAATATTCCTTGGCACAATACTTGTATGGCCTAAATCGCACCTTAACGCGTCGGCATCCCGTTTAACCTTAACCCGAAATTTTAAAATGGCCCAGGCAACCGCAGTCGTGCTCGACAGTGATCAACACAGAAGGGATGATATCCGCATCCGGCTGTCGCGCTGCGGGGTGCTGCCGATCTGCTTTAAGGACGAGTGGACCTGTCTGGAAAACATTCACCACATCCGGCCGGCCTTCGCCGTGTTGCAGCCGGATTCCCGGGAAGCGGCGATCCGCTTTGTCAATATCGCCAAGGCGATCCGGAGCACCTTTCCGGTGATCGTGCTTTCAAATCAACGTGAAATCGAAAATTTCGTTCACAGTCACTGGCTGGTCAATCTGTTTTTTTTGCACTATCCGGCCGATGAACGCGATTTTCAAGGCACGATCAGGCGGCTGGCAGGATCGAAGCCCAAACCTGGCCGTCCGGTGCTGATCGCCGTGGACCCTGAGTCCCAGAGGCGCATGGCCTGTCTGCCGCTGTTGGCATCCTCCCGCGAACCGCTTTGGATCCAGGGAGAAGCAGGCGTCGGCAAGCGGCTTCTGGCCGCAAGCGTGTACAACTGCATGCCGTCGGGAGCGTCTGAGCCGGAATATATGCCAGCGCGGAATATCTCCACGCGCTGGATTCGTGACAAGCGCCGACGCGTTGACAGACCACGCGCTGCCAAGCAGCCGGTGCAGGTCTGCGTGATCGAAAACATCGAAGCGCTGCCCGTTGGGCTGCAGGCCCAGCTGCTGCCGATCCTGGAAGCGCCTGCGGTCGGGTCAGGCGCAGGCGGCGGCGGACCCGCCGTCCGGTTCATTTCACTGGCCGAGCCCGATGTGGTGCGGCTTATCCGCCAGGGCCGCTTCCGGCAGGACCTGTATCACCGGCTCAGCGTGTTGAAACTGAGCGTGCCGCCGCTCAGGCACCGCCGGGAGGACGTGCCCGCCCTGGCTGACTTTTTTGCGGCTCAGACCAGCATCCGCCATCGGGGGGCCATCGTCCGGCTGCCCGATGCGGTTCGGCGCGATCTCAAGCACTACCCCTGGCCGGGAAATGTGGCCGAACTCAAGGGCGCCATCGCGCGCATCCTGGCAAGGGACGTCATCGACTGGGCCGCTGCCGTGCCCGGCAGGGGCGCCGGCCCCGTGGGGGGGAGCCGGCAGCGGCGACCCGGCGCCGGAATCGACCTTGGCGAGGATCTCAGGCGGTTTTTGAAAAACAATCCGGACCTGTCGCTGAAAAAAGCCAAGCGGGGTTTTGGCATGCAGGTTGAGAGCCGCATCATGCAGGCGGCCCTGGTCTGCACCCGCGGCAACTGTAAAAAAGCGGCCGGCCTGCTGAACATCAGCTACAAGTCGATGCTCAACAAGGTCAAGGACTATCAGTTGGTTTAAAAAAACAGTCGAACCCAACGAAAGCGGTTACCCATGTCATCCCAACCCGCACCGATGGACCCGAAAGCGATCCTCGATATCGTCATCAAGCGACGCTGGGTCGTCATCATCCCTTTTTTTCTGGCCATGATCGCCGGCATCGGGCTCTCGGTCAAACTTCCCCGGATCTACGAAGCCAGCACGCTGATTCTGATCCAGCCCCAGAAAGTGCCCCAGGAGTATGTCCAGTCCATCGTCACCACCGACCCCGGGGACCGCATCAGCACGCTTTCCCAGCAGATCCTGAGCCGCACCAACCTGGAAAAGATCATCGATGAATTCAAACTCTATCAGGGGCCGGAATATAAAAACCTGTATGTGGAAGACAAGATCAACAGCCTGCGCAGCAGCATAACGGTGTCGGTATCCAACGACAAGCGGCGCGACAACGACGCGTTTACCATCTCCCATCAGGGCAAGGATCCGCAGACGGTGATGCGCATCACCAACACCCTGGCCTCTTTTTTCATCGATGAGAACCTGCGCATCCGCGAGGCCCAGGCGGTGGGAACCAGTGATTTTCTCGAGGATGAACTGGCGGTCATGAAAAAGCGCCTCGAAACGGTCGAGGTCCAATTGAAGGGCTACCGCGAAGCCTACATGGGCGAACTGCCCGAACAGCTGGAGTCCAACCTGAGAATTCTCGATCGGCTGCAGGAACACATGAGCGATGTTCAGCAGCGCCTGAGCGACGCCAGGATACGCCTGGCGACCCTGCAGAATGAAGCCGCGGCCCAGAAGGGGCAGCCTGCCCGGATCACGGTCGGCGGCGGCAGTTCGGAGGAGTCCACCGATCTGGACCAGTTGAACGCCGAACTGGAAAACCTGCTCACGCGCTATACGGCGCGCCACCCGGACGTTCTGCGTTTGGAGGCCCGGATTGCGGATTTAGAGGCGCAGGCGATCAAGTTTGCCGCCGCAGAGGAAAAAGCCGGGGCCGCAGCGCCAAACGGCCAGGATGCGGCGCCGGTGCTTTCGGCGGACATGCGTGCCGAGCACAATGAAATCGTCAATGACATACGGCGCCTGGAAGCGGACATCCGCGATACGAAAGAGCAGATCGACCGCTACCAGGGTCGCATTGAGAACACGCCCAAACGCGAGCAGGAACTCCTCTCCCTCAGACGGGACTACGAGAACATCCAGACAACCTACAACTCCCTGCTGGCGCGCAAGTTGGAGTCGGAAATCGCCGTCAACATGGAGCGCAAGCAAAAGGGCGAGCAGTTCCGGGTGCTGGACACCGCCCGGCTGCCGGAAAAACCCGTCAAACCGGATATGAAAAAATTGTTTGCCCTCATCGTGGGCGCCGGGCTGGGCGTGGGCGGCGCAATCATCTTTTTGCTCGAGTACCTGGACAACACCTTGAAACGCCCCGGGGAGATCGAGTCCGAACTGGGCCTGACCGTACTGTGCATGGTCCCGGAGATCATCAGCCGCAAAACCCGAATCCTGCGCCGCGTGGAGCACGTTTTTTTCGCCCTGGCCGGGGTTGCCACGCTGGTTCTGTTGACCGGGTTTGCCACGCTCTATGTCAAAGGTGTGGATCAAACCCTCACTGCCCTGAAAAACTGGGTGGGATGATCCATTAAGGTTAAATAATCCGATAGGTTGAAAGACAGGCACCCATGGGCAAGATCCACGAAGCATTGGGGAAATTTGAAAAACGGCAGAGCCTCACGGTCATATCACCGGTCCAGTCCGATACCGCCGCCAAGGGGGCGTCCGACGGCCCCGTGCCCGCGGCGGCCGGCCGCGGGCGTCAGCGCAATACCGGCAAGCCTGCCATCGACCCCAATCTGATCGTCTACCACGACCCGTCCTGTGCGGAGGCCGAGATCTTCAAAATCCTGCGCAACAACATCCTTTTCCCCCGGGAGGGGGCGCCGCCGCCGTCCATTATGGTCACCAGCGCCGTGCCGGGAGACGGCAAATCGTTTGTCGCCGCCAACCTGGCCGTCTCGATTGCCCAGGGGGTCGAAGAGCATGTGCTGCTGATGGATTGCGACATGCGCCGCTCGAGCATTCACCGCAGCTTCGGATTCGACGACCGTGTGCCCGGCCTGTGCGAATACCTGTCCAAAGGGGTCGAACTGTCGGCGCTGTTGAAAAAAACAGTCGTCGACAAATTGACGATTCTTCCGGGCGGGTCGACCCCGGACAACCCCTCCGAGCTGCTGTCCAGCCAGGCCATGAAGCAGCTGCTCGAACAGGCCAAGAACCGCTACCATGACCGATTCATCATCGTCGACTCGCCCCCGCCGCAGCTGACCGCCGAAACCACGGCCCTGGCCAAATACGTCGACGGGATCATCATCGTGGTGCGCGCCGGCAAAACACCCAAAGACCTGGTGAAAAACCTGGCCGAAAAACTGGGGCGCGAAAAGCTGCTCGGGGTGGTGCTAAACGGCTACAAGGTGCCGGCCACGGAGCGCTATGGCTATGGCCGCTACAAGGCGTATAAGAATGGGTACAAGAAAAAGTGATTTTGATGGGAACCTGATACGTCGAAATGTTACGCACCACCCGGTTTCCGCCGGCAGCATATAAGAAAAATGAAAAAAACCTGATGGTTAACAAGATTTTGATCTTGTACGCCACCAGGCGGAGCTATGAATGCCATCGGCCCGCGGCCGATTCACACGTAAAATGTTAAATTAATCGCCAACGATTCCGTCGGCAAGGTAAAGGTCTACCCATGCTGTTCACTTACCACACGGCCCTCGTCACCGGTGCGGCCGGCTTCATCGGTTTTCATCTTTCCAGGAGGCTGCTCGATGACGGCTACCGCGTTGTGGGCGTAGACAACCTCAACGATTACTACGACCCCGGACTCAAACGCGACCGCCTCGACATGTTGAAGGCCTATCCGGCATTTGCTTTTTTCAAAACCGACCTGGCCCAAAAGGAGGGCCTGGCGTCGATTTTCAGGGCCAACCGCATCGATGTGGTGGTCAATCTGGCCGCCCAGGCCGGGGTGCGCTATTCGCTGACCAACCCGCAGGCCTACGTCGATTCCAATCTGGTGGGGTTCGTCAATGTGCTGGAGTGCTGCCGGCATCATGGCGTCAAACACCTGGTCTTCGCCTCCTCCAGCTCGGTTTACGGGGCCAACACCAACATGCCCTTTTCCGTGCACCACAACGTGGACCACCCGGTGTCGCTGTATGCCGCCTCCAAAAAATCCAACGAGCTGATGGCCCACACCTACAGCCATCTGTTCGATCTGGCCTGCACCGGGCTGCGGTTCTTTACGGTCTACGGGCCGTGGGGGCGGCCGGACATGGCCCTGTTTCTCTTTACCCGGGCCATCCTTGAAGGCAGGCCCATCGATGTCTTCAATCACGGCAAAATGCGGCGCGACTTCACCTACATCGACGACATCGTCGAGGGGGTGGTCCGGGTGATGAAAAACCTGCCCGACCGCAACCCCCAATGGTCGGGTGATGCGCCCGACCCCGGAACCTCCTATGCCCGCTATAAAATTTACAACATCGGCAACAACAACCCGGTCGAGCTGATGGATTTCATCAAGGCCATTGAGGTCGCCCTGGGCCGGGCCGCCGAAAAAAACTTCATGGACCTCCAGCCCGGCGACGTACCGGCCACCTACGCCGACATCGACGACCTGATCAACGACGTGGGCTTCAAGCCGGCCACCTCGATCACCGAGGGGATCGGCAGGTTTGTGGCCTGGTACCAGACGTATTATGGGACGAAGGGGTGAGGGGAACAGAATTCAGGAGTCAGGAGTCAGGAGGCAGGAGAAGAGCGAAGGGCGCTTGGCTCTTAGCTGTTAGCTGTTGGCTGATAGTAAAACCAATATTAAAAGATGAACGTCGAACATCGAACGTCCAACATCGAACGTCGAATGGAAAACGAAGCGCGGAGAGAAAAGACCGGTTCGTTGGTTGAATTGGTTTAATTGGTACAGTTGGCCCGGTGAAATCCGCAGCGCTCGTTTCTAACAAAAATTTCACTGGCTAAAGTTGGTTTCACTTGCCCCTTGGACCCTCGAACCCTTGAACCCTTCCCTAAGAAGATGAACGTCGAACATCGAACGTTCAACGTCCAACGTCGAATGGAAAACAAAACCAAGAGCCAAGAGCCAAGAGCTATGAGCTATGAGCCAAGAGCTATGAGCTATGAGCTAAAAACCTATAGCCTACAGCCCATAGCTTCTATCCCAAGCAACCAAATCAACATTATTTAAACCCCGGAGTCCAGCATGCTTAAAATAGTATCGGTTTTCGCAATACTCGCCACCTTGTTCTTTTCACCCCCTGCCGCT
>NZ_JAWOHB010000028.1:0-2605 GCF_046496365.1 Desulfosarcina sp. | reverse complement strand
CCCGACAGACGGGTGATCAATTTTCAGGCCGACGGCAGCGCCGCCTACACCCTGCAGTCGCTGTGGACGCAGGCCAGGGAAAACCTGAATATCACCACCCTTCTCTGCGCCAATCGACGCTATCGCATACTCGAAAGAGAAGTCGCCCGGGCCGGCAATGCATCCCCCGGCGAGCACACCCGCGCGCTCATGGATCTGAGCCGCCCCGCCATCGACTGGGCCGCCCTGGGCCGAAGCATGGGCGTCCCGGCGATTCGCGTGCAAACAGCTGAAGACCTGGCAAAAGGCTTGTCAGCCGCACTTGGAGAACAGGGCCCTTTTCTGATTGAGCTCAACCTCGCCGGCGCATCGTGATGAGAAAAAACCCGGCGGCATGAAAATAAGCGGGCTCGAAGGCAAACTATTGCCATTTCCCCGAACCTGCCATATAGTGATAAATAAGTAAAAAATCTGTTAGTTGACTTTTTGCGAGACCGTCATATATTTGCATAGGCAAAGAAAATGAGCACAGGAAGTAAATTATTTTTCGCTTTCGTTATCCTGATTTTTTGTTCAGGCAGCGGGCTTGCGGCCGATCAAAAAATAATATTTGTCAGCATTGTTCCCCAGAAGTATTTCGTGCAGCAGATCGGCAGGAACCTGGTGGACGTTCGCGTCATGGTCCAACCTGGTGCCAGTCCCACCACCTACGAACCCAAACCCGGACAAATGGCTGATCTTTCAAAAAGCGAAGTTTATTTCGCCATCGGCGTTGCCTTTGAAAACGTCTGGCTGAAAAAGATAGCGGCCGCCAATCCCGAAATGAAAGTCGTTCACACGGATCAGGGGATTACAAAGCTTCCCATGGCAGCCCACCATCACCCCGATGAAGCGGGCGACCCGCATCCTGAAAAAGGGGAGGCCCCTGGGAAAGATCATTCCGAGCGCAGCGGCCTGGATCCCCATATCTGGCTCTCGCCGCCCCTGGTGAAACATCAGGCCCGCACGATTCTGACTGCCCTGCAGGAAATCGACCCGGACCGCCGGGACGTTTACGAAGCCAATTTCAGACAATTTGCGGCGGCAGTGGACAGCCTGGATAGGGAACTCAGGCAAACCCTCGCCGACGGACAGGGACTGCAGTTTATGGTGTTTCATCCGGCCTGGGGCACCTTTGCCCACACCTACGGCCTTCAGCAGGTGCCCATCGAAATCCAGGGGAAAGACCCCAAACCTTCTCAGTTGAAGGACCTCATCGAATATGCCAGGAAAAGGGGCATTCGGGTTATTTTTGTTCAGCCGCAGTTTTCACACAAGAGCGCCAAACTGGTGGCCGGCGAAATCAACGGCCAGGTAGTCATTGCCGATCCTCTGGCCGAAGACTGGATGACCAACCTGCGCGAAGTTGCGAATAAGCTCAAGGCGGCGTTGAAATAGAAACACGGGGATGGCCATGCCGATTGTCGAAATAAACAATGTGGATTTTTCCTATAACGGAGAAACCGTTCTGGAGAATGTAACCCTGGATGTTCGGCAGAGAGATTTTATAGCCGTCATCGGCCCCAACGGCGGCGGCAAAACCACCCTCTTGAAATTGATGCTGGGATTGTTGACGCCGGACAAGGGCGTTATCCGCATCCTGGGCCAATCCCCCCGCAAGGCATCATCCGGCATCGGATATGTACCCCAGAACATTCATCTGAATCTCAGCTTTCCCATTACGGCCCTGGACGTGGTGTTGATGGGAACGCTCGATTCAAAAAAACGCTGGACGCGGCAGTCGGCATCCGACCGCCGGAACGCCATGGCGGCGCTTGAACGACTGGGAATGGCCGCCCTGGCCCAAAAGAAAATTGGAACGCTTTCCGGCGGTCAGCGCCAGCGGGTGTTCATTGCCCGGGCTCTGGTGACCCATCCCGAACTGCTCCTGCTGGATGAGCCCACCGCCAGCATCGACACCAGGGGCCAGTCGGATTTTTACAGACAGCTTGAGGAACTCAACAAGGACATTACCATTCTGGTGGTCAGCCATGATCTGCTGGTGATTTCCCGCTACATCAAATCGGTGGCCTGCGTGAACAGACAGCTGCATTATCATGACCAGGCTGAAATCACCGGCGACATGCTGGAGACCATGTACCCCTGCACGCCGGAAGAAGTCTGCCCCGTGGAGCTGGTGGCCCATGGCCTGCCCCACCGCGTGCTCAAAGAGCATAACGGCATGTAAGATGATCGAAGCCCTTCAATTTGAATTCATGCGCAATGCGCTGGCCGCCGGCCTGCTGGCCAGTGTCATCTGCGGTGTCATGGGGACCCTGGTAGTGGTCAACCGCATCGTGTTTCTTTCCGGCGGCATCGCCCACGCCGCTTACGGCGGCATCGGGCTGGCCTTTTATTTCAACTGGCCCTACCTGCCTGGGACCATTGGGTTTTCTCTTTTCGCCGGCCTGATGATGGCGGCCATCAGCCTGAAAGCCAAGCACCGCGCCGATACCATCGTCGGTGTTATCTGGGCCCTGGGTATGGCTTTTGGTATTATTTTGATCGATCTGACGCCCGGCTATCATGTGGATTTGATGAGCTATCTGTTCGGCAGCATTCTTTCGGTTCCCGGATCGGAGCTGGT
>NZ_JAWOHB010000201.1:0-4751 GCF_046496365.1 Desulfosarcina sp. | reverse complement strand
AATTTTTCCACCCTCGGCGTAGGCAAACAAGTTGACCTTGTCGCCACGTTTGTGATACTGCTGCTCAGCGGAACCGCGCTGGCGCACAAGGTCAACTTGTTTGTCTACGCCGAGGGTGGAAAAATTTATACGGAGAGCTATTTTCCGGACGGCAAACCCGTGGAGGGCGGCAAGGTGCTTGTTTATGACAGCCAGGACCAGCTGATCTTGGAAGGTGTCACCGACAAAACGGGGCTTTTCAATTTTGATATCCCTAAAATCGACGATCTTAACATTGTCATCGATGCGACCATGGGGCATAAGAACAGCTTCAAGCTTAAAAAAGGCGAGGTGGAGGCAGGAAAATGACAATCATTAAAAGCGGTCTTGCGATCGGCATCGGGTTACTCTTGATGACCATCCTCCCGGGAGTTGGCTGGGCGCAAGCGTCGCCGGATGAGAGCCCGCAGACGGTGGTCGCGCTGTTAAAGGAACAAAACGGCAAATTGTCCGGAGACTTAAGGCGCATTCAGCGGGAAATCGCATCCCTGCGGGCCGACCTCGACAAGCCTGGTATCAGAGATGTTTTCGCGGGCATCGGCTACATTTTCGGTCTGTTTGGGGTGGCAGCCTATGTCGCCTCGCGGCGCAAGGCGTGATGGGTTCGTAAAATTGAGGAGTCGAACATGCATATATCCGACGGCGTTCTTCCCGTTTTTGTGGCCATCGGTGGCTACGTGGCCGGTTTCGGTCTGACCGCTTGGAGCGCACGCCAAACCCGCAGCGAAGAGATGCCCAAACTCGCAGTCATGACCGCCGCTTTTTTTGTGGCCTCCCTGATCCATGTCCCCTTCGGCCCGACCAGTGTCCATTTGATCATACCGGGGTTGACCGGTGCGCTTTTAGGACCATCGGCCTTTCTCTCCATCGGTCTTGGCCTGTTGCTGCAGAGTCTGCTCTTCCAGTTCGGGGGCTTGACGGCCCTGGGCGCCAACGCATTAATGATGGGGGTGCCCGCCCTATTTTGTGGTTGGTTCTTCCAAAAATTCAAGGGCAGCACCCCGTCACGGCAGGCGTTGATCGGCGGTGTGGTCGGTGCGGCGGGAACGGCATTGTCAGCGATGATCCTGGCCGCCCTGCTGGTCACCGGCGGCGAGGATTTTTTCGGCGTGGCCAAGATCGCGCTGGCGGCGCATGTAGCGGTGATTATCATCGAAGGGACGGTGAGTGCTCTGACCATCGGTTTTTTGGCGCGGGTCAAACCGGCCTTGCTGATGCATTCTTTGCGTCGTCCCCGGAGGCCGGTGCATGGCTGATGTGACGCTCATCCAGATGCACTGGTGGCAACTGGCCGCCTTGGTGATCGTGCCGTTTGTGGTCCTGGCCCTTGGGGTCACGTTGCTCCGACGGCTGGCCCGCGTGCGCGGCGCGGAAAAAGGCGAGCCGGATTGGTCGGTGCCGCAGCTTGAAAACACCGCCGGCAAATCGCCGCTCCACCAATGGGATGTCCGCTGTAAGATTGTCACCATCCTCGTTTACAGCTTTATGATCACGGCCATCCAACAAATGACGCCGGCTTTTATCGCCATTGGCCTGTCATGTCTGGTACTGGTGGTGGCACAGGTGTCGCTGGCCAAAGTGCTGATGCGGCTTCTGGCCATCGTCGGATTCATCAGCATGTTCTTATTGATTATGCCCTTTACCGTGCCGGTGCACAGCGGCGACACGGTGATTGTTTTCGGTGAGTCGAATTGGCTTCACTTCAGCTTGCGCGGATTTGGTTTGGCTGGGACCATTACTGCCAAGGCCGTGGCCATTACCTTGCTAATGGAGCCGTTGCTCTCCACCGCCCCGCTGCCAGTCATCTTGCAGGGGCTTTCCCGGCTGGGGGTGCCGGAGATGGCCGGCCAGATGGTGTTGCTCAGCTACCGTTATCTGAATGTTTTTCGGCACGAAGCCCGTCGCATGTCCGCCGGCATGCAGGTCCGCGGTTTCCGCAAACGCACCGACATGACCACCATCCGGGCCGTGGCCAATTTCCTGGGGATGCTGTTCGTGCGCAGCTTTGAACGCACCGAACGGGTTTTCGATGCCATGCGCGCCCGTGGCTACCAGGAGCGCTTTCCGGAACAGGCCGAATTACGCCTGCGTGCCCTGGACCTTGTCGGGGCAGGCGTGTGGCTGACCGTCGGCGTGGCCCTGCTCCTTTGTGATCGCATGGTATGGTGAGAGAGGGCCAATGCACGAATTGACATCTATCCTTCCGCCGCCTAAGGTAATCAATCCGCTTTTTCGCCTGATCAGCCTTAATTATTGCTATGTGGATGGTCCCCAGGCCTTAAAGGAGATCGACCTTGAGATTGCCCCGGGTGACCGTATCGCCCTGGTCGGGCAAAACGGGTCCGGAAAGACCACCCTGCTTAAACAGCTGTGCGGATTGCTGCTGCCCGACAATGGAGATGTCTTTTTTAAGGACCAGCCGCTCGCAGGCAGCCATCTCGAAAATAGCCGACTGGCGATCGGGCTGCTGTTCCAGGATCCCGACGATCAGCTCTTCGGTCATACGTTGATCGATGATGTCGCCTTTGGCCCCACCAATCAGGGCCTCTCGCGTGAGCCCGCCCGGCAGGCCGCGCATCAGGCCTTGCAGCGTGTCCATCTGGCGGACAAGGCATACAAGGCACCGCATCACCTCAGTTTCGGGCAAAAGAAACGGGCCGCCCTGGCCGGCCTGTTGGCCATGCAGCCGGAGGTGCTGCTCCTCGACGAACCCACCACCAACCTGGATCCCCACCAGGAACAGGTTTTTCTCGATTTGCTCATGGACTTCAAGGGTACACTCGTCTGCATCAGCCACGATCTGCTTTTTCTTTTCGAGCTTTGCCGCCGGGCCGTGGTCATGCACAACGGGCGAATTGCCCACGACTACACCATAAACGATCTCGTCGCCCAACGCAGCGCGTTGCGGTCACATGGTCTTGATTTCTCTTTCCGCCTGGCGCCTGCCACCAATGGTGTGGAAAACCCGGAGCCGGCGGCCGCCTGCCACGTCGCGGCGCCACCGGCAGCTTCAACGGGCCGGCCCATGATCGAACTGCGCAGCTATGATTTTCGTTATCCGGACGGCACCCATGCATTGGCCGGGGTTGATCTTTGCATTCCGGTCGGTGAGCGCTTGGCCATGGTCGGCGAGAACGGGGCCGGCAAGACCACGCTGCTGGCCTGCCTGCTTGGTTTGCAGCAAGGAGACGGGGCTTACCTTTTCGAGGGCCGGCCGGTGAACCGCCGCTTGCGCAAGTATTTATGGCGCAACATCGGCATGGTGTTCCAGGACAGCGCCGACCAGCTCTTCTGCCCCAGCGTCGGGGAAGAGATCGCCTTTGGTCTGAAGCAGTTGGGCGTCGCCAAAAACGAGATCCGCCGGCGCACCGATGAAGTTCTCTCTCTGGTGCACCTGGAAGGTTTCGAAAAACGTGTTCCGCTGCACATGTCCGGCGGCGAACGCAAGCGCCTGGCGCTGGCCTGTGTGTTGGCCATGTCCCCCAAGCTGTTGATCCTGGATGAACCCTCCGCCGGGCTCGACCCCCAGGGGGAGGAGCTGCTGCTGTCTATCCTGAGTGAGCTGGATGTCACCTTGCTTCTGGTCAGCCATGACATGTTTTTTGTCAATGCACTGACCCGTCGTACCGTTGTCATACACCAGGGATTCATCCTCCAGGATCTTCCAACCGAAGCATTTTTCAAGGATTCAAGGCTTGGCAATCTCAACGGCCTGGCCTATACGTTCCGCCAGCGCTGCAGCGAGACTATCCGGGCCTTGCAGCACCAGCATGCACACAGCCATCCACACCGGCATCTTCACGCGCATCCCCATGAACACCAAGGGGTGATGCACGATCATCTTCACAGGCACAGTCACACCCATCGGCACAGTTTTGCCCATAGCCACCCCGGTGAAGACCAAGAACACCACCACCCACGCCGACGATATCACGATCACCACCATGAAGGCGATCACGACTGCCATGATCATGGCCATTCCGATATCCCGATTGAAAAATGATCGGATCTTGAATCTGCTGTGAGGCAGATCAATTTTTTTATGTTGAACATGAATGATTCGATCTTATCATATTTTTGATTGGCACCATTTCACATCATCGATCGAAAACGGGATCCCAACAACCAAGGAGGGTGACATGGAAGGTGACCACAAACACAAGCATCAGCATTCCCACAATCACATCCATGCCCATGAGCATGCCCACACCCACGGCGACAAAACCCACACGCATGCCCACGACCATGAGCATGCCCACGAACACGGACACGAACACAGCCCTGCCCACGGCCACTCCGGCGGAAGAGAGGATCACAGCCACGATCACAGCGGCGAGCATGGAGCCCATGACCATGATCACCCGGCAAATCAAAAGACACCCCATGATCATGCTCACTGATGGGCATTGTATCAAATGAAACCTTCCCTGAAATTTGGTCCGTTCACCATGGCTGCGTTTTTCTTTTTCCTGAATGCGTGTACTGGATCATTGCCGTCGGCCCACATCAAAGGCCCTTTCACTTACCACCAACCCATGGATCTAGTTACTGGAGGGTTTAAGCGTGCATACCGGGTACATATTCCTTCGGGATATGACGGCTCAACCCCGTTACCGCTCGTAGTCGTTATTCACGGTGCATTCGATACGGCGACAGGCATGGAGAAATTTTCTGGATTCAGTCAAATCGCCGATCGGGAAAATTTTATTGTC
>NZ_JAWOHB010000196.1:0-29362 GCF_046496365.1 Desulfosarcina sp. | reverse complement strand
TTTGCCGGCGAGACGGTCAACAAGGCGTCCAACTATGCCATGCGCATACTGGGCGCTTACGGATATTCGACGGAGTATCCGGTGGCGCGGTTTTACCGTGACACGCCGACCTATTATATGGTGGAGGGGTCGGCCAACATCTGCAAGTGGATCATTGCCCTGGATCAGCTGGGGTACCGCAAGGCCAACCGATAGGCCATTTCATCCAGAAATTGGATTCTGCGGCCCGGTTCCGAATTCTCACGTTGTTCAAACCCTCGCCTGGGCCGCGCTGCTGTGCCCTGGGTTTCAATAATGTTGCATCCGGGATCAGAACTTCGACCGGCTACTTCTCAGTCAAACCTTGAAAGGACTTCATGCTGTGAGCGACGACATCATCGAGAAAACCAAAACGACCGGTGCGCTTTACTTCAGCGGCATCGAGGGTGAAAAACCCTTTGAATTGTGGCGCAGTTTTGATAAGGACCTGGGAAGGGATCTGTCCCTTTTTATCACCGGCAAGCTTTACGCACGGGAGAAGATTCCCCATGCGACACGGCAACTGGTGACGGTGGCTGTGCTGACCGTGCTGTCAAGGCCGGAGGAACTCAAACTGCACATTCAGGCCGCATTGAATGTCGGCTGTACGCCAGAAGAAATTGCCGAAGTCATATTTCAAACTTTCACCTATGGCGGCATCCCGACGGTCAACACCGCCTTAAAGCTGCTCAGGGACGTATTGAAAGAAAAGGCTCAATGGCCCATCGCTGGATAATGGATTAACAATTAAACCGATTCGGGAGTGACATCATGAGACCGTATTTTGAAAAGATGCCGGTATTTGGAAGAGAGATGAATGCCGGCCAGATCAAGAGCGCCGAAGAAAATGTCAAAAAGATCAAGGAGGTCGAAGCGCAGCTGAAAAAGGAAGCGGAGACGGTCAAACAGGCTGGTTTTTCCGAGGAAAAAATTAATGCCCGCGGTCAGATGACGGTATGGCAGCGGCTGAACTATCTGGTGGACCCGGGCACCTGGTGCCCATTGCACACGCTCTATAACCCTGAAGACAACGAAGAGGGCACCACCAATGTGGTCGACGGTCTGGGTAAAATTTCCGGGAAATGGGCTGTGATTATCGGCTTCGACAACAAGGTGCTCGCCGGTGCCTGGCTGCCGGGGCAATCCGAAAATATCCTCAAAGTCACCAACCTTTCCAAACGCTTGAACATCCCGCTGGTCTGGCTGGTTCACTGCAGCGGGGTGAAGCTGACGGAACAGGAGAAATTTTATGCCGGTCGCCGCGGGGGCGGCACCCCCTTTTTCCGTCACGCTGAATTGAACCAGGCGGGCATCCCCATCCTGGCCGCCATCTACGGTACCAATCCGGCCGGCGGCGGTTACCAGGGCATCAGCCCGACGGTCCTGTTTGCCCACAAGGACTGCAATATTGCCGTGGGTGGCGGCGGTATCCTCAGCGGCATGTCTCCCAAAGGGTTCTTCGACGAAGAGGGGGCCGAAGCCCTGATCAACTCAGCCAGACAGTATAAAGCCAAACCGCCGGGGTCGGTGGATATCCACTACGACGGTACAGGTTTTTTCCGCTATGTCTACGAGGAGGAGACCCAGGTGCTCGACGGCCTCAAGGATTTCATGAAGGATATTCCGGCATATAATCCCAAGTTTTTCCGTGTGGCCGAACCCAAAGCGCCGATTTTCCCGGCCGAGGACATCTACAGCCTGGTTCCCTTCAACCAGAAACAGATCTATGAATTCGACCAGGTGCTGGCCCGCCTTGTCGATGGTAGTGAACATATGGAGTTCAAACCCGGTTACGGTCCTGAGATATACACCGGCCTGGTTAAAATCGAGGGATATCTGATGGGTGTCATCGGCAACCGCCAGGGGTGGCTTGGGGAAGGCTACCCCGAATACGCCGATTATCCTGGAATTGGCGGTAAGCTTTACCGCCAGGGTCTGATCAAGATGAACGAGTTCGTTACCCTGTGCGGCCGCGACCGGGTGCCTATCATCTGGTTCCAGGATACATCCGGCATCGACGTCGGTGATATCGCCGAAAAGGCCGAATTGCTGGGTCTGGGGCAGACCCTGATCTACTCGATTCAGTCAACCGACGTTCCCCAGCTGCTGGTCGTGCTGCGCAAGGGCACTGCTGCGGCCCATTATGTGATGGGCGGGCCCACGGCCAACCGTCACAACGCCTTGACCCTGGGGGTTCCCACGACGGAAATATACGTGATGCACGGGGAGACGGCAGCCGCTGCAAGCTTTTCAAGACGCTTGGTCAAGGAGAAGAGCGCCGGCAAACCCCTGCAGCCGGTTATCGACAAGATGAACCAGATGGCCCAGGAATACTATGACAATTCCAGGCCAAGCTACTGCGCCCGCAAAGGGTTTGTTGATGAGGTTGTCAAGATGTCGGAAATCAGACGCTACCTGGCGGCCTTTGCCGGTTGCGTCTACCAGAACCCCAAATCCATCTGCCCCCAGCACCAGATGCTGACACCCCGGGTGATCAAGGGTTAAGAGGTGATTTAACGCGATCGCAGGCTAATTCCAGTCCATGATTACCTTCCCCGACCGGCCGGAGCGCATGATGTCGAAGGCCTCCTGGAACGCCTTCACACCGAACCGGTGGGTGATCACCTGCGAAATGTCCAGACGACTCTGGAGCATGCTGGTCATCTTGTACCAGGTCTCGAACATCTCGCGGCCGTAGATGCCTTTGATCTTCAACCCCTTGAGGATGATCTGGGTCAAGTCTAAGGAGACTTCGCTGCCGGGGATGCCCAGGATGGCGATCTGCCCACCGTAATTCATGGCCTGGAGCATATCCCTGAAGGCCTGGATGTTGCCGGACATCTCCAGGCCTACGTCGAAGCCCTCTTTCATGCCCAGCTGTTTCACCGTGTCGGCGATGGAAGTTTCGGCCACATTGATTGCCGCTGTGGCCCCCATGCGGGTGGCAATTTGCAATCGATAGTCGTTGACATCAGTGACCACTACATAGCGGGCACCCACGTGGCGGGCGATGGCCACGGCCATGATGCCGATGGGTCCGGCGCCTGTGATCAGCACATCTTCACCCACCAGATCGAAAGAGAGGGCCGTGTGGGCGGCATTGCCCAACGGGTCCATGATGGCGGCGATCTCATCGTTGATGGTGACCGGCACTTTAAATACATTGGATGCCGGCACGCTGATATATTCGGCGAAGCATCCGGGCCGGTTGACGCCCACGCCGATGGTGTTGCGGCACAGGTGGCGCTTGCCGGCCCGGCAGTTGCGGCAGTGGCCGCAGGTGATGTGGCCTTCGGCGGATACCCGGTCTCCCGCTTTCAGTCCCCTGACTTCGCCACCGACCTCGGCAATGACACCCACAAATTCATGGCCGATGGTCATGGGGGTCGGGATGGTTTTCTGGGACCATGCATCCCAGTTATAGATATGAATGTCTGTTCCGCAGATGGCGGTCTTGACCACCTTGATCAGAACATCGTTGGGGCCAATGCGCGGAAAGGGCACCAGGTCCATCCAGATACCGGGTTGGGGTTTCAACTTGACGATGGCTTGCATGGTTTCCATACGAATACCTGTCTTTCTGCATTAAGGGATGATGTCAAGTTCCTGACCGACCCTGATAAAGGCATCAACGGCCCGTTCAAGGTGCTCCCGGGTATGGGCGGCAGACATCTGCGTGCGAATGCGGGCCTGGCCCCTGGGCACCACCGGGAAACTGAATCCGACCACGTAGATGCCCTCTTCCAGCATCCGGGCGGCCATTTTCTGGGCCAGCACCGCGTCTCCCAGCAGCACCGGAATAATGGGGTGCTGGCCTGGAACCAGGCTGAATCCTGCCGACTGCATCGCCTGCCTGAAATAGCGGCTGTTTTCCTTGAGCCGGTCGAGCAGGTCCGGGTTCTCTTCGAGCAGGTCCAATACGGCGATGGAGGTGGCGGTGATAACCGGCGCCAGGGAGTTGGAAAACAGATAGGGCCGCGATCGCTGACGCAGCCAGGCGACGATTTCCTTCCGGCCGGCCGTATATCCACCCGAAGCACCCCCCAGTGCCTTGCCCAGGGTGCCGGTGATAATGTCCACCCGGTCGGACACGCCGCAGTATTCCGGGGTGCCCCGTCCGTGTTCACCGACAAAGCCCACTGCATGGGAGTCGTCCACCATTACCAGGGCATCGTAGCGATCGGCCAGATCGCAGATGCCTTTCAAATCAGCGATGATGCCGTCCATGGAGAAGACGCCGTCGGTGGCGATCAGACGGAAGCGGCAGCCGGCGGCCGCCTTGAGCTGTTGCTCCAGATCGGCCATGTCGTTGTTCCGGTAGCGCAAGCGTTGGGCCTTGCTCAGCCGGATACCGTCGATGATGCTGGCATGGTTCAGGGCATCGCTGATCACGGCGTCGTTTTCACCGAGCAGCGCCTCAAAAAGGCCACCGTTGGCGTCAAAACAGGAGCCGTACAGCAGGGTGTCTTCGGTGCCCAGAAAACGGCTGATCCGGCTTTCCAGTTCCTTGTGGATCTCCTGGGTGCCGCATATGAAACGGACAGAGGACATGCCGAAGCCATAAGTGCGAAGGGCTGCTTGCGCTTCTTCCAACAGCCGCGGATGGTTGGACAGTCCCAGGTAGTTGTTGGCGCAAAAGTTGAGCACGGTTTGTCCGCTGTCGATGGTTATGGCGGCCTGTTGGGCGGAGACGATTACCCGCTCAGCTTTGAAAAGGCCGTTGGTTTTCAAAATCTCCGCTTCAGCGGCCAGGTGGTCCAATAGACGTGCGTGCATGCAAGTGACCTCCATTTTCGATTTGAAATTATGTTCCCTCTTTAAAAGGACAGAGAAAAACTGTCAAATGAAATTCCGCTGGTGGAAACGGTTTCCGCATGGCGATAATTTGCTTGACCGTCACCGACCGCCTGTGCATAATCGGTTGACCTGAAAGAATAATATCAAGCAAACCACGCCGGCAGACCCCGTTCAATCCGGTTGCCGAATCCGGCCGCTTCGTCGATAACAAAAGCTGCTACCGCGCTCGCAGAGGATGATCGCCCCATGACAAAGAAAATACTGGTGGTCGACGACAACCGCATGATCTTGAAATTTCTTTCCAATCTGCTGGATGGTGAAGGTCATGAGGTTAAGACCTGTGAAGACGGGCTGTCGGCCTTGACGCTGCTGACTGCCTACCAGCCGGACATTGTTTTCGTAGACCTTATTATCCCCAAGATCGGCGGTGATAAGCTGTGCCAGATCATCAGGACCATGGAACATATGAAGGACTGTTACCTGGTGATCATCTCTGCTGCCGTGGCTGAAATGGATCTGGACTTCAGGAGAATTGGAGTCAACGCCTGCATTGCCAAGGGGCCTTTCGGTCAAATGGGTCAGCATGTGCTGGCGGCCATTAAGGATTCCAGCGAACCGACCAAATCCATCTCCGATCATGAAATCCTCGGTATCGCCTCAGTCAATGGCATCCCGGTATTTGCCCGGCGCATGACCAAGGAGCTGCTCGGGCGCAACCGCCATCTGGAAACCATTTTGGAGAGTATGAACGAGGGAATCGTTGAGGTGTATACCGGCCGTGTGGTTTACGCCAACTCAGCCGCTGTGAAGCTTTTTGCCATCCCCTTGGAGAATCTGCTCTCTGCTGAGCCCCGTGAGCTGTTTGATGAACCTTTCAGAATCCGCATTGACATGCTGATGAACAAGGATGCCGAAAAATCAACGGTGGTGGGACTGACCCGCCCGCTGCTGCTTAATGGCCGACAAATCATTGTTCGCAGTTTTCCGGTGAAAGTGGAGGCAGACACAACCATTTTGCTGATCAACGATATCACCGACCAGCGAGACCTGGAATACCAGCTGCAGCATGTCCGGCGCATGGACGCCATCGGCAACCTGGCCGGCGGCATCGCCCATAATTTCAACAACCTGCTCATGGGTATCCAGGGAAATGTTTCCATTTTGTTTCAGGACAAAAAAGTGGGTGAACCGGGTTATGATGAACTGGCAGGCATCGAGCGCTGCATCGACAGCGGTGCTAAACTGACCCGTCAGTTGTTGAGTTTTGCCAAGGGCGGCCGCTATTCCCTCGACCTTGTGGATATCAACGACATCGTTGAAAAGTCCTCGAGCATGTTTGCCCGGACCAGAAAAGAAATCCATGTGATCCTGCACCTGGAAGATGAATGGGCCATGGCGGAGGTGGATGCCTCCCAGATTGAACTGGCTTTGATGGATCTGTATGTCAATGCCTGGCATGCCATGCCCCCCGGAGGGACGTTAACGGTTTCGACAGCCGAGGTCACCCTGGACCACGCCTTTGTCAAACCCTACCACCTGAATCCGGGGCGATATCTGAAAATCGACGTGAGCGATACCGGAGCCGGGATAGACGCCAAAACCATCGAGCGGATATTTGAGCCGTTCTACACCACGCGCCCCATGGCAGAGGGTACGGGTCTGGGGCTGGCGTCTGTGTTTGGCATCATCAAAAAGCACAAGGGCATCATCACCGTGGACAGTCAGGTGGGACGCGGAACCACCTTCAGCATCTACCTTCCTGCGGCCAGGATCCTTCAGAAGCCTAAAGATGTCGACCAGCCGCTGGTCGCCTCCACGGCTAAACGCCCGGAAAAAGGGTCGGGGACCATTCTTGTCGTGGACGATGAGGAGTACATTCTCAAAGCAGACAAGGCAATGCTCAATGAGCTCGGCTATGACGTGCTGCTTGCCAACGGTGGGAAAGAAGCCCTTCGTGTGTTCGATGAGAACAAGGACCGCATCCAGCTGCTGATTCTGGATCTGATCATGCCGGACCTGGGTGGAGAAATTGTCTATGATCGCATTAAATCCATACGGCCTGAGGTCCGCGTGATCCTTTCTTCAGGATACAGCATTGAAGGTCAGGCTGAATCCATTTTAAAGAAAGGCTGTGACGGGTTTATCCAAAAGCCGTATAACCTGAATCAACTGGCCCAGAAGATCAAGGAGATCCTTTCCTGACGCATGGACCGACTATTCTCCGCGGTCCGCAAGGGGAAAATCAGATGAATCGCCGATGGCTGATACCCATGCGGGTGAGCATCCCCATGACCCCAAACGGGGATTTTTTATGCTGAAGAAAAGAACCAGTGCAGCCCGGCTTTCGGACAGCGTGCTCCTCTTTGGGATGGGTCTGGCCATTTTTTACTGGGTCTTCGCCTCCCTCATCTTTGCGTTGACCACCGCTGAGGGAACCTTCGTGGGGGATTTTTTTGCCCCCGGTTTGGACGAGGTGTTGAGCCGGCTGTTGGTACTTTGTTTCTTCATGATTTTCGGGTCCCACGTGGGATACACCATCCGCCAGCGCCAAAAGGCGGACGAGGCCCTGGCTGGCATTGAAGAAAAACACCGGACCATCATCGAAAATATCGAAGACGGTTATTACGAGACGAACAGCGACGGACAATTTACCATATTCAATGATTCCTTCCGCAAGATTACCGGTTACACGGCCGAAGCGCTTCTGCAGTTGGATTATCGGCGCCTCTTGACTCCGGCTGAGACGGAAAAGGTGCTCAAGGCCTTCAAAAAGGTTAACCGTACGGGACGGGCGATCAAAGACCTGGGGTTTATAATCGTGCGCAGTGACGGCGCCAGGCGCTGGGTCGAAACGTCGGTTTCCCCCATTACCGGCGACCGCGGTGCAGCGGACGGTTTCCGCGGAATTTTGCGGGACGTGACGCGTCGGCGCCAGGCCGATGCCCTTAAACAGGAAAAAATGGCTGCCGAGGCTGCCAGCCGGTCCAAAAGTGAATTTCTTGCCAATATGAGCCACGAGATCAGAACACCCCTGAATGCCATCATCGGGCTGGTGGAACTGCTGCTGCAATCGTCCCTGTCACGGGAGCAACGGGAGGATCTCAAAGTGGTTCAATCGGCCGCATTCGCGTTGCTGTCGGTAATCAACGATATCCTCGATTTTTCCAAAATTGAAGCCGGCAAGCTGGAGCTGGAAAAATCCCCGTTCAATCTGAGGGACTTCTTGGGAGAGGCGCTCAAGATCCTGGCTGTCAAGGCACATGAGAAAAACCTGGAACTGGCCTACCGGGTGGCACCCGACGTGCCGGATCGACTGGTGGGCGACCATCACCGGTTCCGCCAGGTACTCCTCAACCTGATCGGCAATGCCCTCAAATTTACCGATTCAGGGGAAATTATCGTCTCTGCCCAGTGCAGGTCAAGGGAAGACAACCGATTGATGCTCCATGTGGCGGTCCGGGACACCGGTGTGGGCATTGCAGCTGGCAAGCAGGCCCTGATTTTCGAGGCGTTCCGGCAAGCCGACGGCAGCACCACCCGTAAGTACGGCGGCACCGGCCTTGGACTGGCTGTGTCCGCTCAACTGGTTACGCTGATGGGTGGGCAGATCGGTGTCAAGAGCGTTCTGGGGAAGGGCAGCATTTTTCATTTCACTGTGGCTTTCGAGGTGGATTCCAAGGAGTCGGGCGCTGTTGAACTGCCTGCCCAGGTTGATCTGAAAGGCCTTCGGATTCTGGTAGTTGATGACAACGCCACCAACCTGAAGATTTTGTGCGAGATGCTTGCCAGCTGGAAGATGCTGCCCAAACCGGCGGCAACGGCGCCGGCCGGTATCGCACTGTTGAAAGGGGTCGGTGGTGCCGTCAATTTCGATCTGGCCCTAATCGAATCGGATCTTACCCCGCCGGGCGCCCTGTCACTGGTCAGACAGATCAAGCAGGGCAGTGCTGGGAACACACCGCGGATCATTATGATGCTTACCACCGCCAAAGAGACGATCCGGTTTGACCCGGCCGATATCAGCGCCGTGGTGACCAAACCCGTCCGCCCCTCCGACCTGCTGGATGCCGTCATCCAGGCCCTCACCATGGAAAAGATGCCGGTTGAAAATTGCCAGGACGGCAGCAGCGCCGGTCAGGATATCCGGCTGCCGCCGCTCACCATTCTTGTTGCTGAAGATACGCCTTTTAACCAGAAGTATATCCGGCGCCTGCTGGACAGCTGGCAATGCCGGGCAACCATCGTCGACAATGGGCGTCAGGCCATCGATCTGCTGGCCGATCAGGATTTTGACCTCGTGCTCATGGATGTTCAAATGCCTGAGATAGACGGTCTCACTGCCACGGCGAGGATTCGCGACCAGGAAAAACAGACCCGGCGCCATGTGCCCATTATCGCCATGACGGCGCACGCCATGCGCGGTGACCGCGAGCGATGCCTGGAAGCCGGTATGGACGATTATGTATCCAAACCCATCTCCGCCGGCATGCTGCTGAAGGCCATCCGCCGGGTGATGCCCCTGGCAGTCCGTGATCCGGGATCGGCCGCAGGCAGTGAACCATCTGTATCTACTCGCGATACAAGCGAACTGGCCGCACTGCTTGAGGCGTTCAACCACGATGGCGCATTTTTTAAAGAGGTCGCCGATATGTTCATCAGTGACTATCCACCGATGATGGAGACAATCAGGCAAGCCATCGCCGCAGAAAATGGGGCCTTGTTAAGTCGGACGGCCCACGCCCTGAAAGGGATGGCGCGTAATTTTCAGATCGATGGTGCAGCCGATGCGGCCCGACAGCTGGAACGCCTGGCCGACCAGGAGCAGTATGCAGGCGCCCAGCACGCGTACCACAGGCTGGCCGATGAACTGGCGGGGTTTGAGCGGCGGCTCAGGCAGATGGTCGCAAGGGTCAGCTGAAACCGAGGGCAGACCCCCTTCGCGCCAGGCCGGAAGATTGTGCGCAGGATTTTTGCAAAAAACAGAATGTTTCAGTCCGCTGACCTTGGTCCTCTGCCATCCGGCACGCGCGCATCCACAAGGATATGGCGCAGCATCTCCCAGGCCCGCTCCTCATTCAGCCGCGCTTGTGTGTCGCTGGCATCCTGGTTCGCGCTGCCACTGGAGTAGATGATGGCCGCCTTGCCGTCCGGTCGCGTGATGGTTTTGACGCCCATCGCTTCTCCGGCAAGGTTTTTCTCCAGCGCGGCGGCGTGCATTTCGCTTTGCAGCATCATCTGGATGGTCTGCTCGGAAACGCCGTGCTGTTTGAGCAGCAGAACTTCTTCCACGGTCAGCGCGTCTGAAATGACGGGCAGGACCCACCACAGACAGCTAAGAATAAGCATGCATCTGATTTTCATGGCGTCGCCTTTCGATAAGACTTGACAGAACAGACGTGTATTCTTAATAATACCTTGATAAAAATAGCAATATTATTGGTTCGTTGTCAAACGGCTTGTGCCGTGATCCCGGCAGCCGCCGGCATCGACGGTTACGTTCAAGGGAGGTGTTCATGCTAAAACTCAAACAGATCGTGGTGTCCATTGAAAATTCACCGGGTCGGCTGTACGAAGTGACCCATGCACTGGGAAGTGCAGGCATCAACCTCAGGGCCCTGAATCTGGTGGATACCGGCGCATTCGGTCAGTTGCGGCTGCTGGTTTCCGACGTGGCCAAAGCCCGCCAGCTTTTGATGGAGATGCACATTCCGGCCATGGTGAACGAAGTGCTGGCAGCTGAAATCGAAGACCGGCCAGGCCAGCTGGCCGCAGTGCTCAAACCCATCCTGGATGCCGATATTCAGGTCGTGTTCATGTATGCGTTCCTGCGGCAGAGCAGCGAGCTGGCCGTCATGATTTTCCGGTTTTCCGACAATGACAAGGCCATTGCCGTGATGCAGGAAAATGGTGTGAAACTGCTGGACGCTAAGCAATTCGGCATCCTTGAAAACTCAGACAGCGCTTCATGACAGTGGTATCCGCGCCAATGGTTGACAGGTCAACGAAGTCCGACCGCATGGACAGTGACGACGATGTTCTCAGGGAACGGTTCCGGGTTCTTCTGGAGGATGTGGCCGATGGTTTTTACGAAACGGATCTAAGGGGTAATTTCCGGTTTTTCAACCATGCCCTGTGTCGCATCTTTGGCTATTCGGCAACCGAGATTCAAGGCCGGAACTTCAGTGAATTCATGGATGCGGAAAATGCGCTCTACGCCTTCGCCATTTTCAACCGGCTCTATGAATCCGGTGAGATTCCGTCGGAAATCATCTGGACCATTATCCGTAAAGATGGCCAGGAACGGATCCTCGAAATATCGGTCAGCCTCATTGTGGACCGGCTCGGCAAAAAGACGGGCTTTCAGGGTGTGGCCCGGGATGTCACCCAGAAAATATCCGACCAGCAGGAACTGGAAGCCTCCCAACGACGCGCCTATGAGATGTACCAGGCCAGTTCCCGCGCCGAAAAACGTTACCGCGCCTTCTTGGAGTTTCTCCCCGATCCGGTATTTGTTTTCAACATGGACAGCACGGTTTCCTACCTCAATCCCGCTTTCGAAAAGGTTTTCGGCTGGACCTTGAAAGAACTTGAAGGCAAGCGCATTCCTTTTATTCCGGAAAGCGAAAAGGTCCGTACGCGGGAAGGCATTAAAACGCTTTTTTCCGAGAAAGTGCTTCACGGCTTTCACACCCGTCGTTATACCAAGGATGGCCGGATTCTTGACATCGTCGTCGACGGGGCCATTTTCTATGATGCCGAGGACCAGCCGGCAGGCCAGGTCATCACCCTGCGCGACGTGACGGCACGCAAGCGGGCCGAACAGATCAACCAGGCCCTGTTCCGCATCGCCCAGGCCCTGTATCGGTTCCCTGGGCTGGACCGCATGCTGGAGTATATCACCCGTCAGGTCCAGGAACTGATTGGGGTTGCCGGGGCCATGGTCATTCTCATCGATGAGCAGGAACAGGAGTTCTACATCCCGGTGGCGGCATACGAGGACGGCAAGACCGGCAGCAAGATGAAGGAGATCCGGTTTCCCATGGACAAGGGGGTGGCCGGGCAGGTCTACCGGACAGGTGAGCCCCTGATCGTTTCCGATACGGCCCAGAGCCCCTATTTTTACGACCAGGTAGACAAACAGGCGCAATTCCACACCAAAAACATGCTGGACGTGCCGCTGCGCATTCAGGAGCGAATGATCGGTGTACTGTGTGCGGTAAACAAGAAGGAGGGGGGGTTTGACCGTGCCGACATCGACTTGCTCAGTGCCGTGGCCAACTTGGTGGCGCTGCCCATCGAAAATGCCCGCATCAACGAGGCGCTCCAGCAGGCTTACGAAAATGTCCGCGGCTTCAACCGTGCCAAGGAGCAGGTGATTCACCATCTTTCCCACGAACTGAAAACACCGCTTTCGGTTCTCTCGGCCTCACTGGGTCTGATGGCCAAGCGGCTCGGCGGCGGACAGGACAAAGCCCTGGACAGGATCCTGTTGCGGGCGCGACGCAATCTCCAGCGCCTGCTGGACATGCAGTACGAAATCGGCGACATGCTTCGGGAAAAGGACTACCGCGCCCACGGCATGCTCTCTTTCTTGCTGGAAGCCAGTCGTGACATGCTGGTTACCCTGGCCGAAATGGAGCCGGGCAGTACCCGTGCACCGCAGATCATTCAACAGGCCATCGATCGGGAGTTCGGCAACGCCGAGATTCCCTGCACGGATATCGCCTTGGACCAATTGGTAAAAAGGCATCTGGAAACCTTGAAACCACGGTTTGCCCATCGTCACATTCGGTTGGAGGCTCGTTTGGAGCCGGTGGTGCCGGTGTTGATTCCCACCGAAGTGATGGAAAAGATTGTCGAAGGGCTGGTCAAAAATGCCATCGAGAACACACCGGACCAGGGACGGGTGACGGTGGTGGTGCGGGCCGCTGAAAAAGGCCCTGTTTTTGAGGTTCAGGACACCGGTGTGGGTCTGACGGAACAAAAGCAGCAGTTGATCTTCAATCACTATTTTGCCGCCGGGGACACCATGACCTACTCCTCCAAAGCACCCTATGACTTCAACGCCGGTGGAAAGGGGTTCGACCTGTTGCGCATCACCATTTTTTCCGAACGATACCGTTTCGATACGAAAATGATATCCCGACGCTGCCGCCATATCCCGACGGATGGCGATCTTTGCCCGGGGGCCATCGAACGCTGCGCCCATTGCAGTCTGCCGACGGATTGTGATGCATCGGGGGGCACCATCATGCAGATCCGTTTTCTACCTTCCAACCAGGTGAATCTGGCTTGCCGCATGGTGGAAAAGTAAAAATAAAGCCGCCCGTTCAATGACTTTTTTCATCGAACCTTTGACATCGAGATGCGCATTAAAATAAATTAATTCCCATGGAGGATGATTGCTCCGGTTATGCAGAATCGAAACAAGGTCGCAATGATTACCAAGCGTGAATTATGACTGAGACGCCCATCCCAAAAAACAATCGCGTTGCCACCTCGGCAAATGGGGGGTTCTTTGACGATATCAATGTGGAGTTCATCATCCACGAGCTCAAGGACCCCATATCCGTCATCGAAACCGCCGTGCGCATGCTGCTGGAAAAACCGGTTAAATACGGTCCTTTGACGGACCTTCAGATCAAGACGCTCAAGCGGGCCCTGCGAAATTCAAAAAAGGCGCGCAGTCTGCTCGCCGACCTGCTGGAGGTGGGCCGGTCCGATGCCGGGTGTTTTCAGTGCTGCCGGTTCAATCCGGTTTCAGTCGTCGACAATGTGCTGATGGAGGCGCTGGAAGCATCTGCTCCCGACATCTGGGAGACGCTTCAGGAATGCGAGCCGGGCCTGGATCGGGCGGCTGCTCTGGAAAATAGCGGTATTCGTCTCACCTGCACCGATGGCGTCGAGTGCGCCACGTTCTTTCAGGATGAGGCCAAATTCAGGCAGATTGTCAGCAATCTCGTCAAAAATGCCCTTCGGCACCGGCGCAAGTGGCTCGACGTCGGCCTTGACTGTCGGGAGGATCAATTGATCATTGAAGTGGTTGACGACGGGCCCGGGGTGGAAAAGGAGCATCAAGAGATGATCTTCAGACGATACACCCGGCTTGAATCATGCGTGATGTTGTCCCGGACCGGTCACGGTTTGGGACTGGCCGGATCGCGGATTTTGGCCCGCCACCTGGGAGGGGATATTACCGTGAAAAACATCAGCGGTCATGGAGCGGCCTTCCGTTTGACGCTCCCGTTGAACCTTAATGCTAACCTGAACCCATGATTGCGCTCCCAATTGGATCAATCGTTTGGAAAGGAAGGAACCCCCATGGCAGATAAAAAGGCCCATTTGGATGGAAAGCGGATTCTGGCAGTGGATGACGAAGCGGACATTCTTGAGACCATTGAGGATATTCTGGATATGGCCGATGTGGACGGTGCCCGAGATTACGCCGGCGCATCGGAGAAGATCCGTAACGGCAGCTACGACCTGGCCATATTGGACATCATGGGCGTCAACGGTCTGGTTCTGCTGGAGGAGGCGGTGGCCAAAGGGATTCCCACGGTGATGCTCACCGCCCACGCCGTCAATCCGGATACACTCATGTCGTCAATTCGTAAGGGCGCGATTGCTTATCTGCCCAAGGAAACCCTTGCCGAACTGGATCAACTCCTGGAAGACCTGCTGGCCGCAAAAGCCGCCGGCAAACCACCCTGGAAACTGCTATTCGACCGGCTGGGGACCTATTTCGACGAGCGCTTCGGACCGGACTGGAAATCAAAAGACCGGCTGTTCTGGTCGGATTTCTCGCGAAGCTGGGAGGTGGGCAGGGGGATTCAGGAGCGTCTCAAACATGACAAGCGCCTGGCGGATAAAGGAATATGAGGCCAGCCAGCAGGGAAGCGGGCGGATGACTGAGCGCTGGCCGCCAATCCTTCGGCCTGCGTCCCATGGTCCTTCCATCTTGTCGGTTCAATACCTTTGATCAAGCATCTTTGCGGCGATCTCCTTCAGGAATTTGGCAGCCACGGCTGCCGTCATGCCACCTACATCCCGATCGGGATTGTACTCCACGATATCAGCTCCCACTATGGGTTGCTCGATCGATTGAATCAGATGCAGGACGCTGCGGGTGGACATGCCGCCGGGTTCGTGGTGGGACACCCCCGGGGCAAAGGCCGGATCGAGGACATCCATGTCCAGGGAAATGTAGACCGGTCCCTCCAAATCGATGGGGATTTTCGATCCGCAAGCCTTCATTTCGATGCAGGTGACGCCATATTTGTGGATCTGCCGGCGCTGCTCGTTGTTCAGGCCGCGGATCCCCACCTGGATCAACCGCTTGACCCGTCCGGTTTCCATGATGCGGGCAAAGGGGCAGGCATGCGAAAAAGGGCTGCCATCGTAGCTCTCATAAAGGTCCGGGTGGGCGTCCAGCTGCAAGATGGTCAGCTCGTCAATCGTGCCGGTCAATGCCTGGACCACCGGGAAGGTGACGGAATGGTCTCCACCCAGCACCAGTATGCGGGCCCGTTGCGCCGACAGCCGTCCCACCGCACGCTGGATGGCTTCGATGGCATCCTCTCCACAGGGAAGCGTCAAGTCTCCCAGATCTTGAAACAGGGGGTGGCGGTTCAGATCAATTCCGTTTTCTGCGCACAGGCTGGATGAACCGTTGTGCAGCGTCTGTCGGATTATCGGCGGTGCTTTGGCCGGCCCCCGTAAAAAACTGGAGTACTCGTCAAAAGGGATTCCGATCAGGACCACGGTGCCCGGTGTCAGTCCAGTGTCGCCGGCATTGCCCAGCGTGTCGACCATTGGAAGGATTCCTCTTTAGTCCCTTGCCGGCACATCCATCACCATGGCCCGGTGGCCAGTGGCGTCGAGAAACCTGCGGATGTTGTCCAGGGTAATGACCAGGGTGGCGGTGTTGACCAGCGGGTGGCATTGGAGGGCCTCGGCCTCCCAAATGGCTTTGTCCATGATGACACGAACCTGCCGGGCTTCATCGTTCACCACACCGAGGATGGTTACCGCGCCGGGGTCCAGTTTCAAGTGTTTTTGGAGGCGATCCGCCGAGGCAAACCTGAGTTTCTTGACTTCGAGGACTTCCCCGAATGATTTCAGGTCAACCGACTTTTCATCGGGGACGGTTACGAGAAAATGCTGTTTGCCTTTGTTGTCGCACATGAACAGGTTTTTGGTCTTGCGACCCCTGAGCGTCGGAACCAGGCGGTTGACATCTTCACAGGTGAAGACCGGAGGGTGGTCATGTCGTTCGTAGGGGATGCCGTGGGTTTCGAGATAATCGTATATCTGCATGGGTTCTTTTCCTTGTCAATACCCTGTTGCCGGATTTATAAAACCCGACCAAGGCGGCCTTTCTTCATCGGCTGGCGAAGCGCATGCCGATCATCTTGTAGATCAGCTTGGCTGTGGCGAAGGTGGAGTTGGGGTCGCTGTCCCGGTGGGCCAGTTCGACCACGTCGAAACCGATGATTTCCTTGGTGCGAAAAACCGCTTCCAGAAGATCCATGGCTTCGTCCCAGAGCATGCCGCCGGGTTCCGGTGTGCCGGTGCTGGCGATGACGCTCCAGTCGAACACATCCACATCCACGGTGATGAACAGTCGCTGCGGCAGGCGCGCCAAGGCAGTTTCAAGATTGAACGCCCCTTTGCGGAAATGGTGCATGGTGCAAAGGGCCAGGCTGTCGTCTTTGACCAGACGGGCTTCTTCGGCCGACATGCTGCGTATTCCGACCTGAAGGGTATGGGGGGTCAACTCGCGGATGCGGGCCATGACGCAGGCATGGCTCAGCGGGCTGTCTTCGTAACTGTCCCGAAGGTCCGCATGGGCATCCAGCTGGAGTACACCGAAGCGGTCATTCTGTCTGGCCAGGGCCCGTACATAGCCGGTGGTGATGGAATGGTCGCCACCCACCAATGCCACGAACTTGCCTTGGTCCAACAGCTCACTGGTGACCGATTCAAGCATGTCCAGCATTCGAGGCGGTTCGTCGGGAATGGTGGGTACATCGATGGTGGCGATACCGATCCTGAAGGGTTCTTCGTCCAGAACCTCATCGTAAAGCTCGATGTATTGGGAGGCTTCGAGTATGGCCTGCGGGGCAGCTCCGGCACCTTTGCCGTAGGACACGCCCCCTTCATAGCCATAGGGGACCACCACCACCTTGGCAGTCTCGAGATCGGATTGCTCGGCCGGAAGTCCCAGAAATGGCAGTGGATGCGCCTTCATCGACGTGCCTCCAGTTTTTTGTTCAAAGCGGCCATGCGGCTGCATAGGCCATCCACCGGCCGGGGCGGGCAAAGGTCGGTCACATAAGCGGCCAGCAAGGGGAAGATGATGCTGTATTCACCCCACACCTGGACCAGGTTGGCCTCGTCGGCGCGCTGGTATTTTCCCCAGGTGACGGCCTCGCCGAATGTGCAGCCGGACAGACTTCCCTCGCGTTCCGCAGCCGTACCGATCTGAATGCCGCGGTCGGCGCCTTCGAATTCGATGCCCAGAATCTGGCTGATCGTGGGCCCGGTCTGCTGGATGAAGTTTTTGGGTCCGCCGCCCCCCAGCTCCACGAAGCCGGTATGCTGCGCATCGAAGGCGATGGCCGCCGCGTGCAGGATGTCCTGCTGGGCGGAGAGTTGAATCGCAAACCCCTCGTGATCCGTTCGGACCAGGTTCATGGCGATGGAGTGGTTGGAGAGCGAATCCCAGAAAATCGGCACGCCGCAGCGGGCGGCGGCGGCAGTGAAGCTCAACTCGGGACGGGAGGCCGTTTCGGCGACCCAAAGCCCCAACTGGTGGTTGAACTGCCACGAACTGATCGGCCCGGGATGCAAGCGGCTGTAGCGCTCCTTGACGAAGCGCCGGATGATGGCATCCTGAGCCTCCAGGGTCTCTTTTTCACGGATGCCGATATCATAGATGCGCGTATCGCCGTGACGGCGCAGCTGATCGTCATCCCAGGCGGGGTGGATGGATTTGACGGGCAGCTCAAAGGCGAAATGCAGGTCGTGGTAAACCTGGGCGCCGGTGGAGCAGATCACGTTGATAAACCCCGCTTCGATGAGCGAGGTCACCATGCCGCCCATGCCGCCGGCAATGCCGGCACCGGCAATGCCCAGCCAGATGGTGTCCCCCTGGTCGATCATGCGCCGGAAGAGCGCGGCCGCCCGGCGGACATTGCGCGCCTCGAAGCAGGTGCGACCCATGAATTCCACCAGCTCGGGAATGCTCAGTCCCTTCTTCAACCTCTCCGGAAGGATATCAGGTGCGTTTTTGAACAGCGAATCAGGGTTCATCGGTCCTCCCTTCAACTCCAGGCAGCGCCCAATTGGATACTAAACCAGCAGCATGACGGCCAAGGCCACCACCGTGGTCCATTGGCCGTCCTTTTGGCCGTGAGCCGATTTGGCGATGCTGCGGCTGACGAACTGCCGGTCCTTACCGGCGATATACAACTGTTTGCGTTCGTCCCAGGCCTTGTCCGGATCCAATTCGAAACCCAGGGTGGAGGCCAGCATGGTGGCCGCCAGGTCCTCGGCAAAGTCGCCGGACTGCTGGCTGTTCTGGCCGAAACCATGGTGCTCGGATATATAGCCGTACTGCTCCTTGTTCATGGGGCGGGCCAGCCCAACCGCGGCGTGCACCAGTCGCGCCGGTTCGTTGGTCTCCTGTCTGGCCATGACCACGAAGGTGATCTGGCCGGGCATCAGGTTTTTAAGCCCTTCGGTCTTGGAGATGATTTTGCATTTGGGGGGGTAGATGCTGGAGATGGTCACCAGGTTGCAGATTTCGACGCCTGCATCGCGAAGCGCCAGTTCGAAGCTCTGCAGCTTGTTGCGGTGGTGGCCGACACCCTTGGTGAAGAACATGCGTTTGGGGATGATTTTTTCCATCTTTCAATCCTTTCCGGGCAATAAAGTGATCGCGACACTTGCCGGCCTTATATCAAACCTTCGGTAAATACAATTTTAAAATGCAATGCCGGGCCAAACGATCTCATCGGACCGTTAAGCGCACCGTCGGCCACACGATGCCGCTGCGGCTGATGCGCGTCTCGGCAGCGATCATCCCGGGCAGGCTGGATCGATTGCAAAATTGTGATTGACCGAGCCTCGGAATTGGATTAATCCTCAATTATCGAACACTATTCGATGAAAGCAACAAGACCGCCAGTTTCGGCTTAGCTGCACCTATCCAACATTCAGGAGGGACCATGGGAAAAATGTTTTCCGGGAAAACCGCCGTGGTGACCGGTTCGGGCAAACGGTCCGGGATCGGCTACGCCGTGGCACGCAAACTGGCTGTCGAAGGGGCCAACGTGGTGATCGCCGACCTGGGATTGAATCCGGACCCGGATCTGGCGGTCAAGGCCGCCGGTGAAAACGAAATGGCCGACATCGCCCGCGAATTGGCCCAAACCCATGACGTTGAAAGCCTGGCCGTCAATCTGGACGTCACCCGTGCCGACAGCGTCGCCCGGATGGCCGAAACCATCGCCGCACGATTCGGCAAAATCCACATTCTGGTAAACAACGCCGGCGCCTCCTTCGGCGTGCCCAATGCCGTGCACACCTATGATGAAACCGCCTGGATGAAAACCATCGACGTGAACCTGCACGGCGTCTTCCGGGTCAGCCGGGCGCTTTTGCCCCTGATGATCCCGGGCGGCGGTGCGATCGTCAACACGGCCTCGCGGGCCGGCAAGGTACCGGCCCTGTTCAACGGGGCTTACGCCGTGGCCAAAGCCGGTGTGATCATGCTCACCAAGATCATGGCCCTGGAACTGGCCGGCAACGGTGTGCGGGTCAACGCCGTCTGCCCGGGCCAGATCGCCACGGACCTGGAGAAGTGGCGCTTCGGCCTGGAAGCACAGTTCTTCGGTTCGACTATAGAAGAAAGAGAGAAGGAAATGTGCAAAACCATCCCCCTGGGCCGTATCGGCAGCCCGGATGAAGTGGGGGACCTGGTGGCCTTTCTGGCCTCGGACCGCGCTGCCTACATGACCGGCCAGGCCATCAACATTACCGGCGGGCAGTTGATGGAACTTTAATTGCCGGGTGGCGGAAAAAGCGATTTTCCGAGAGCGGCGCGCATGCTGAACATCACATCACAATGATTTTACGGGGGGGGACCATGGCTGAAATAACCGGAGGGGAACTGTTGCTGCGCTGCCTGCACGCCGAGGGTGTGCGCCACATCAACGCGATTACCGATGGCACCTATATGATGGTGATCGAAGCGCTGGAAAGGCTCGGTGGCGAGCTGAACATACGGCTGGTGGTGCCGCGGCATGAAGCGGCCGCGGCCCACGCCTGCGACGCCTACACCCGGGTGACCGGAAAACCGGCGGTGGTCATGGCCTGTGCCGGTCCGGGAGCGGCCAACCTGGTGGCGGGCATGCTGTGCGCCCAGGCCGAAGGCAGCCCGGTGGTGGCCATCACCACCACGCGCCGCAGCGATATCGCCGATTCCTATTTCCACCAGGGAGGCATGCAGGTCAGCCACCATCTGGACGTGTTTCGGCCCGCGGTCAAGTGGAACGGAAAGGTCGATCACTGGAAGCGGATTCCCGACATGGTGCGACACGCCTTCCGCACCGCCATGTCGGGCAGGCCCGGCCCCACCCACATCCTTATTCCGGAGGATATTATCGCTCAAAAAGGTGACCAGGCCAGCGTGGCCATCATCGCCCCCCAACGCTACCGGGTGGTTGAACGGATGCCGGCAGACCCCGGGGCCGTTAAAAAAGCGGCCGAAATGCTGGTCCACGCGGATCTGGTCAACATTCACTGCGGCAACGGTTCGGAACGTGCCGATGCCGGCGATCAGGTCCGGCAACTGGCCGACCACCTGGGATGCCCGGTGACCCATACCATCCGGGCCCGCGGCATCATTCCCGATGATCATCCCCTTAGTTTTCACCCCACCTGCATGTCACGCATCGTGGCCAACAATCAGGCCGATCTCGTCCTGGCCGTGGGCACCCGGCTGGGAGAGCTCAACATGTGGGGCCGGCCGCCCATGTTCGGCGAACCGGACAAGCAGCGCCTGATCCAGATCGACACCGAACCCACCAACATCGGGCTCAACCGGCCCACGGATATTCCGCTGATCGGCGACGCGCGGTTGGTCCTGGCCCAGCTTTTGGATGAAGTGCGGCAGTTGACCGAAAAACGCCCCCAGCATGCCAAGATCGCCGAACTCAGGGCCATGCAGGATCAGTTTCAGAAGGAATTGGATGATGCGCTGGCTGACACGGCGCACCAGCCCATGTTGACCGGTCAGATTTTGAAGGTCTGCAACGACTTTTTCAGCGACGATGCCATCTTCGTGATGGACGGGGGCAACACGACCCTGTGGGACCTGCATTATCATGTTGCCCGCAAATCCCGTTCGGTAATCTACTCGATGAATTACGGCCATCTGGGTACGGGGTTGCCCTATGCCATCGGCGCCAAACTGGCCTGTCCGGAAAAACCGGTTTATTGTGTCACCGGGGACAGCGCCTTCGGCTTCAACATTCAGGAGCTGGAAACCGCCGTGCGCAACGATCTGCCGGTTATCATCCTCGTCGCCGTGGATGGTGCCTATGGCATGGAAAAGAGTGCCCAGCAGCGCCAGTTCGGGCGTGAAGCCGCGTGGTTCGGCCATGATCACGCACCGGTGCGTTACGATCAGGTGGGCACAGCCATGGGTTGCCATGGAGAATACGTGGAGACCGTCGCCCAGATCCGGCCGGCCCTGGCGTCTTCGGTGGCATCCGGCAAGCCGGCCGTCATTCACGTGGTCGTCGATCCGCAGGCCAATGTGGACCCACCGGGCAACTGGCTGTGGGCGGCTGCACGGTCGGGTAAAATGTAAACCTCGCTGCCGGCCGACTGCCGTCCGTCAGGCGGTCCGGTTCGCTGCCATATTCGCAACAGGGAGGAAAATCCATGGAACCGCTGACCATCGACCAGGTCAGGCTCAACTTCAATCCGCAGGGGCTCATGGCGATCAATGCGGCCATCGGCCTGATGATGCTGGGTGTTTCGCTGGACCTGAAGATCGAAGACTTCAGGCGCATCCTGACCTCTCCCAAAGCACCCGGCATCGGTTTGATGGCCCAGTTCATCCTGTTGCCGGCATTTACTTTCCTGTTGACCCTGGTTTTAAAACCCCATCCCTCCATGGCCCTGGGAATGATTCTGGTGGCGGCCTGCCCGGGTGGCAACCTGTCCAACATCATGACCTATCTGGCCAAGGGCAATTGCGCGGTGTCCATCTGCATGACGGCCGTCTCCACCGTTGCGGCGATTGTCATGACGCCCCTGAACCTGTCCATCTGGGGCAGTCTCAATCCGGACACGGCTGAAATTCTACGCCAGGTCAGCCTCAGTCCCGTGGATGTTTTTATTACCGTATTTGTCATCCTCGGCATCCCGCTGATCATCGGACAGCTCCTGGCCCGGTTTTTCCCTAACCTGGCGGGCCGGGTGCGCCGCCCTTTCAAAATTTTCTCGCTGGTCTTTTTTATCCTGATTGTCAGCGGTGCTCTGGCGGCCAACTGGCACAATTTTCTTAGTTATGTGGGCATGGTCATGTTGGCGGTATTTCTGCACAACGCCCTGGCATTGAACCTGGGCTACTGGTCCGGGCGCTTGGCCCGACTGGATGAACGGGATGCGCGCGCGACCTGTATCGAGGTGGGCATTCAGAATTCGGCCCTGGGGCTGGTTCTGGTTTTCAATTTCTTCGACGGTTTGGGTGGAATGGCCATTCTCGTGGCCTGGTGGGGTGTATGGCATATCATTGCCGGGCTGATTACGGCATTTGTATTTACCCGCCGGTCGTTGCCTGCGGACGATCAGGCGGATGATGCCGCCTGCCGGCTGTAAAAAAGGACGCGTCGCGTGGTCAAACGAGAATTTTCCAATAAGGTTGTGGTTGTTACCGGCGCGGCCAGCGGGATCGGACTGGCCGTGGCCCGGCGGTTTGCCCGGGCTGGTGCGATCTGCGCCATGCTGGACATGGACCGCGTGCGTCTGGAACGATGTGAACACGAATTTGGCGATGCCGGTCATCGGGTCATGGCCCTGCGCTGTGACGTTAGCCGGCGTGGCGATTGTGAAGCGGCCATGGCAGCGGTCATTGCCCGCTTCGGCGGCGTCGATGTACTTTTCAACAATGCAGGGATCACCCAACGCAGCGCCTTCGTGGAGACCCGCATCGAGGTTTACGAACAGGTTATGGCAGTCAATTTTTTCGGTGCCCTGTACTGCACCAAGGCGGCCATTCACAGCCTGATCCTGCGTCGCGGTCTGATCATCGCCAATGAAAGCATCGCCGGGCTGGCACCCTTGCTGGGCCGGACCGGGTACGCGGCCAGCAAGCATGCCATGCACGGCCTGTTCACCTCCTTGCGCAGTGAAGTGCGTGATAAAGGGGTGCATATCATGGTGGTCTGTCCCGGCTTTATCAAAACCAACCTGCAGGATCGGGCGCTGGGAGGAGACGGGACCGTCACCCGCCACCCGCAATCGCGCATCGGCAGGCAGGATACGCCCGCATGTGCCGCCGAGGCCATTTTTAACGCAGCTGCCAGGGAAAAAGACCTGTTGGTGCTCACGACCATGGGAAAAATCGGTTATTGGGTCAGCCGCCTGGCGCCGGGGTATTACGAACGGCGCATGGCCAGCCAATTCAAGGCGGAGCTGGAGCACTGAAGACTGGCCAGGAAAGATATGGGACTCAGAGAACGAAGGGAACGCGAAAAAGAAGCGCGCAAGCGCCAGATCCTGGCGGCTGCCCGAACGCTGCTTTTCAAGAGGGGCCTCCAGTCCACCAGCATCAGTCAGATCGCGCGGACCGCCGAACTGGGTGTGGGTACGATCTATTTTTACTACCAGAGCAAAGAGGAAATCTTCTATTCCTTGCAGGAAGAGGGCCTGGACATCCTTTTCCGCGCAATCGAGGCCATCGATTGCACCACCAGGCCGCCCGACGAGAAGCTTCGTGAAACCGGCCTGGCCTACCTGCACTTCAGTGACGCGCATAAGGATTACTTCGATATCATCAATTATTTTCTGGCCACACCGTCTGTGATTCTGGGAAGTGAACTGAAAAAACGTATCGACCGCAAAGGCAGCCGCATCCTCAAGCTGATTGACGGGTTTATCCGTAAAGGGGTTTCCGACGGCCTGTTCAGACCGGTAGACTCCAAAAAATACGCCGTCATGTTCTGGGGGGCCCTGCATGGGCTGACCCAGTTTAAAAAGCTGGAGCGCACCGTTCTGGAGGGCCAGGATCACCGGCAAGTTTTCAATTACGGCGTCGACCAAGTGATCGGCGGCCTGATGCGAACCCGTTAAAAAAGAGCGCCGGCGCTTGCAAAGGCCCGCTTTTTCGTTATATTATAAAAGGGTCGTTGCGGGTAAAACAAAATCCGCCGTTGCATGCAAAATTGATCCTGCCGCCGTGGTCAGGTTTTTTCCACTTCCAAATCAAAGGATTCACATCTTGAGAAACCTGAGACTGACCGCCATCCTCGCAGTCATTTTGATACCGGCCACCCTTTATGCCGCATTCGAGGTTGAACGCTTCCTCAAGGCGGATATCGGTGCGCCGATCCTGGATGTGACCACCAACCCGGCCGGGGACATGGTATTTATCCTGACCCCCGGGGCGGTGCTGATCTATTCAACGCTTGAACAGGTCGTTCTGGACCGCATTGCGATCGAGGAGCCCTTCGACCGGATCGCCTATATGGACGAAGACCGGCTGGTGTTGAGTGCCGGTCAATCAGCGCGGATCACTATTATCCGTTTCAGCCGCGTCTACGATATCGATCTGTCCGGCCGGGCGGTCAAGGGCCACCGGGATGCGAAGGTAACCCTCGTGGTCTTTGATGATTACCAGTGACCGTACTGTGCTCGCTTAGAGCAGTTTATCCAGCAGGTGCTGGAACAATTTCCCAATGACGTCAATTATGTGGTTAAACACTATCCGCTCGCCAACCATCAACTTGCCCATCCAAGTGCCCTGGCGGCCCTGGCGGCCGGCATCCAGGGACAGTTCTGGGGTTTCCACAGCCAATTGCTCGAAAATCACAATCAGATCAGCGAGCAGAAAATACTGGAAATTGCCGCAGGGATGGGGTTGGATATGGACCGGTTCAATCAGGACCGTCAATCCGCCGCCAGCCGGCAGCTGATTCAGGATGATTTGGAGAACGGCAGAAGGATCGGTGTGCGCGGCACCCCGTCATTGTTCATGAATGGCAAGCGAATCAACAACCGTGACATCGGCAGCCTGTCCGAGCTGATCAGGCGGGAACTGGCCAAGCTGAAATGAGCGCGATTCAGCTGCGACATGTGCCTCGATTCAGGCTTCGGGAATAGAACATTCAATGAAAAATCGAATGATTTTTTATATGCTCACGGCATTGGGGATATCAATGCTATGGGTATCGTGTACACACCAGGCGTATCATCCGACCAAAAGTGATCGGGAGTGGACCATCGACCATCAAGCCTGTGAAGTCTGGGTCAGAGAGGGTATTCGTGATGAACCCGATACCTATGACAGTTTTGATGAGATGCGGCTGATCAGAACGTGCATGAAGGACAAAGGCTGGCAGTGGGAGCGGACTAGCTGGTTCAATTTTAAACCGTCATCGGATTGACCGCGGTCGCGAAGGCCTTTGCCGTAGTTTGCCGCGGAGAAGGCCAGCGAACAGCACATCGTTCTTCGTCCCTGTTGTCAAACGATTTGCTTGTGCTGGGTCACTGGTTTTCACTGTATGCACGGATCGATGACGGGGCATGCTTTTCGAAAAGCGTTTCCATGACCTTCAGATAACTGGGGGCCCTTTCCAGGTAAAAGGAGAGTCCCTTGGAAAAATTGATTCCCACCACACCATCGATAAACATCTGACTGATTTCCCGCTGCCGCTTTAGGATGGCCTGGCACCCCGCCAGAATTCGTTTCTCTTCGTCGGAAAGCGTTTTGAACAGATACTTGAGAGTCGTCCGGGATCGTGGCTGATACATCCAGAAGTAGAGCAAGTCCAGTGCTCCGATGACAATGAGTTTTTCCAGATCCCTGGCATCGGCGTTGGATTCAAACCGCTCCTTGTCGATGGTTTCCAGGGTTTCCCATACGTTGAGTTCGGGCAACAGGGCTTCCAGGCGGCCGTAGGTGTCGAAGAGCTGGGACAGGGTGTCTGCATAGTCCTGAAAGCGGGTCTGAATGTTGGTAAAGCGGTCGGACGCACCTTCGATGACGCCGGCCACGGTGTCCGAGGCCCCCTTGGAGATGATTGCGGCCCATTTTTGCAGGTGCCCGTCAATGCCCACTACGCCGATCACACCCAGCAGGGTGCCGATGAGCATGTTAAAAGCAACGGCGATGGGGATGGAGAGGATGCTGCGGAAAAGGTTGCCGTACACGGCCCCTTTGGGAAGTCCCCTGAACAGGTTGTGGCTGGACAGGTAGATGCCGTTGGCCATGGCCATGACCGCATAAAGGGCGTAGGGGTTGGTCGCCGTGGTGATGCCTAAAAGTCTGTCCATCAGCAGGGTCTTGACCATAAAATCCAGCAGGGGGACGGAGAATCCGGTAAAGAGCAGGGAGTCGGATATCCGCACCCAGCTGACGTAATCGTTCCAGCGCAGCAACGGCGAACGGCTGATGCCGCCGCCGCCCAGCACTGACTGGACGATGTTGCGTACACCCGTGATGCCGAACCAGATGAATGCCCCCAGGTAGGCCAGCACCCACCACGAGTTGGTCAGGTAGAAGGAAAGAAAGGCTGGTATGAATCCCATCAGTATTTTCAATCCGTTGCGCACGGTGCTGTTCAGGTAGAACGGCGATAGACGGGGTTTGGGTTCGGCGTCCGGGCTGCATTTCAGCCGCAGGCCGTTATCCGACCGTTCGGCAATGCCACCCAACGTGACGATGTTTCCCGACGGAGCCATACTGGTGAGGTGGGTCTGGACCAGCCAGTCCACTTGACGGATCTTGCCCAGCAGCCGCAGCAGCGGCAGGTGATGAAGCAGGCGCTGGTGGAGCCCCTGGGAGCCTTTGGGGCTCTCATATGGAATGTAGGTGACGCGTTTGTATACCGGGATTCTGAATGGAATCACGCTGCGTGTGGACAGGTGGGGATGCTTCGGCGGGTCAGTCACCGAACAGGGAATCTCCCCGGGAGCCACATGCCGCCGACGGTTGCACAGCCGGCGGGTGCTGGGGGGCAGGGTGTCCATGATGGCCAACCCCATTCCATACATGCGCGAGGAGTGGCCGGTGGAATCGCTGCCGATTCTTGGTTTGAGATGGTTGGATGCATACATGGCCTTGAAGGCCGAGATGTCATGCAGGATAATTCCCAGTTTTTCGATGCGCTCCGTTTTTCCGGGGAAGGGTTTGGTCGTGGCCAGCCGCCCGATTATGTTTCGAATGGCGCGTTTGAGATTGATGGTGTTGCCCGCGTTAATGGCCAGTTGAATTTCGCTGATCGCTTCGGTGTGGCAGGTTTTGCCGGAGGCGAGGTCTTTTAGATTAAAAATTTCCAGACGGGTGATGAGGCCTTCGCAGTCGTAGAGAATCTCCACCACGTCCTCGGGTAGCAAGTCGGTCAGGTTCAAGGTGACCCGGTAGCCGGTGCGCAGACCGGTAACCCGGTCCAGCAGCTGCCGGGGCGTCAGGTAGAGCAGTTCCGGGGTGTCTGCATCATCGTGAATCAGGTTGGGGTCGGGGATCCCGGGATTGACCGCCGGTCGCAGGAACTGCCGAACGATGGTTTCCGAATCGAGATCATTCATCCGCTCCACCATTGATTCCATTTGCGCCTGCCGGTCTTCACCGGCGTCCGAGCGGGTTTCCCGCAGCTGTTCCACCTTGCGTTTCATCAGCGGGAGCAGTTGGTTGTGGATGTACTTGGCCAGGTGAAGGATGGACGGCTGGCCGGGCCGCACGAACAGCAGAAACGCCCCGGCCTCCAGCGGGGGCAGGTCCAGGCCCAGGCTGGTGTTGATGGCAGGCCGGTGGACCCGGTTGAAAGTGGCAAGGATGTCCAGCACGTAGCGCTGTCGATAGCGGGTGACTTCCCGACCTTGGTCCATGAGTTGCTTTACGGGTTCTTCGGCCAGGAAACAGAGAAACGACTGCGCGTCGGAAAAACCCCGGGGCACCCAGATCAATTGAACGTATTTGTCCCGAAAGCGGGCCGAAAACTCGATGCCGATGCGGATTTCGACTCCCATGATCTGGGCGGCCTCGATTAGCTCGGCGGCGGACGGCGGGTCGATGAAGTTGTAGTAGATCACCCGCAGGCGGCGGATACCCTTGATCCATGCATCCATGATCAGGTGAGAGGCGGATTTGCGGCCCTTGGTGTTGATGTCGTGCACGTGATCGTCGAAGGCCAGTTGATTCCAGGCTTCAGGCATTTCAAGCAGGTGGTATCTGCGCAGCATTTTTCTGACGATGCTGGGTTTGCCGCTGGCCACCCGACGAAAATCATGGGCCAGCTTGAGTTGCTCGATCTCGTTGCCGTAGGCACGGACCAGATCCTTCATGACCGAAAGCAATACTCTGGCGGCATTTTTGGGCAAACTGCCGGCCGCAGCATGGAGGACTTCGTCACGCAGGGAACGCAGGGCGTTAAGCCGATCCTCGAGGTTGCCGGCCTCGAGAGACTCGAGAAGGTGGATGACGGCATAGGCTATTCGCAGGCCTCGGGTTTCGGCCAGCTCCTTGATGCCGTGGGGGTGGAACCAGGGAAAGAGGCTTTTCTTGCCTAAAGAATACGGAGCAGACCGGCTGAGGACGCCATTGACGATCTTCAGCAGATCATGGTCGCGCTTGTCGAAGAAAAGACTCAAGGATCCTCCGGTGGCTGCCGAATGAGGGATTCAAAACCTTTGGCGATTGCAGATGCCTATTGATTCTGGGGCGGAAACTGGGCCAGGATGCTCTCCACAAGCGCGTTGATATCCGCTGTGGTCTTGGCTGGGTCGTCGTATTCTTTGAATCGCTGGCTTCCGGTTCCCCGCCATAGCAGTGCCTGGGATCCCGAATCGATAAAATCGATGGTCAGGGACCCTTCATCATATCCGCGCAGGTTGTTGCCGGTTCCGGTGCCAATGGCGATGCCGCCGCTGTGCCCATAACTGCCGATGCCAAATCCGATGCCACCGCCGTCCGATTCGATTTTCTGGCGCAGCACGTATTGATAGCGCACCAGGAAGTTCGGTGCGTCTTCCGTTGACTGGATAAAACCCTTTTCAGCCAGATGACGCACCACCGCTTCCCGGATGCGTTTGTCGCGCAGGGGATTGTCAATGCGAAGATCGCCGGTTTTGGCCTGGCTTGCCGATGCCCAGCGGTAGGTTTTCAGCGACCCGAAATCGGTAGCCGGGTCATAATCCTGACTGACCTGGATGCCTGAGCAGCCACTGACAACCAGCGCCGTCACGAGAAGGGCAAACCAGAATTTTCTGATCATATAAACCTCCACTGATTCAACTGCTGAAATGGAAGATG
>NZ_JAWOHB010000107.1:0-3136 GCF_046496365.1 Desulfosarcina sp. | reverse complement strand
GACGATCACATTGATGTCTTCACCCGAAGCTAGGACGTGGTCAATGCCGCCGAAAGAGATGTCGTAGGCGCTGCCGTCTCCCACGAAAACCCAGTAGGAACGCTTGGTGAAATAGGAGGCCAGGCTCTCGATCCGACTCAACAGGGGGTGCCCCTCATAGGCAAACAGCATTTCCCGGATCTGGTCGCCATAGCGCTTGGAGCCTTCGGCATCCTTCATATGGCCCAACCACCCCTTCATGGCCACCTTGAGGTTGGCATCGATATCCGCCTCCAGGGCCTGGGCCACCAGATCGGCCAGCAGCCGACGCTGCTGCAATTGGCCCAATAGCATGCCGTAGGTAAACTCGGCCGGGTCTTCGAACAAGGAGTTGCCCCAGGTGGGTCCGCACCCCTCTTCATTGACACAATAAGGAATCGACGGCGCACTGCCGCCCCAGATAGAGGTACACCCGGTGGCATTGCCGATCACCATGCGGTCGCCGAAAAGCTGGGTCAGCAGTTTGGCGTAGGGAGTTTCACCGCATCCGGCACAGGCACCCGAAAACTCAAGCAAGGGTTGGTAAAACTGGCTGCCCTTGACCGTGTTGCGGGCCACCAGCCCTTCGCGAACCGGCAGGCTGGAGGCAAAGCGCTGGTTGGGCACCTGCTTTGCCAGCTGGGAGGCTAGCGGCCGCATCACCAGCGCCGGCTTTTTGGCCGGGCAGATATCGGCGCAGTTTCCACAGCCCATACAGTCCTCGGCGTAAACCTGGATGCGGAAGCCATAACCTTTCAGCTCCTTTCCCAGGGCTTTTTTGGTCTCGAAGGCATCGGGGGCGGTTTTGCGCTCATCATCAGTCACCAGCAGCGGACGGATGGCTGCATGCGGACAGACCATGGCGCACTGGTTGCATTGAACGCAGTTCTCCACGATCCATTCGGGAACATTGATGGCCACAGCGCGCTTTTCATACTGGGTGGTTCCCACCGGAAAAAGACCGTCGGGGGAGAAGGCGCTTACCGGCAGCTTGTCTCCCTGCTGGGCCAGCATGGGGCGCATCACCTCGCTAACCCAGGCCGGCTCGTCGATGGCTTCGGTAGCAGTGGCCCCCGCCTCGGCCCAGCTGGCCGGGTAGTCGATTGCCACCAGATGGTCCAGGGTCTTATCCACGGCCTGGTTGTTCATGTTGACAATCTTGTCGCCTTTCCTGCCGAACATTGTTTTTATCTCATTTTTCAGCAAGGTGATCGCCTCCTCAACCGGGATCACATTGGACGCCTTGAAGAAGGCCGTCTGCATGATCATGTTGATGCGCCCACCCAAACCCGCCGCACCTGCAATCGTGACGGCATCGATATTGTAGAATTTAAGCTTTTTGCGGGCGATGGTGCGGCGCATGGCCACCGGCAGATGGGTTTCCATCTCCTCGAGGCTCCAGGGGCTGTTGAGCATAAAGGTGCCGCCTTCGCGGATGCCTTCCAGAACATCATAGATGGTGACGTAGGCCGGGTTGTGACAGGCGATGTAATCGGCGCTGTCGATCAGGTAGGTGCTCTTGATGGGCGTTTTTCCGAAACGCAGGTGGGAAATGGTCACCCCGCCTGATTTTTTGGAGTCGTAAGCGAAATAGGCCTGGGCATACATGTCGGTGTTGTCGCCGATGATTTTGATGGCGCTCTTGTTGGCGCCAACCGTGCCATCGGCCCCGAGGCCCCAGAACTTGCATTGAACCGTGTCTTCCGGCGCCACGTCAAACCCGCTTTCCACCTCCAGGCTGGTATGGGTGACATCATCGGTGATCCCTACCGTGAAATGATTTTTGGGTGCGATGGCGTTCATGTTGTCAAACACGGCCTTGACCATGGAGGGGTTGAACTCCTTGGAACCCAGGCCGTAGCGGCCGTTGACGAGGGTGGGCATCTCGCCGTGCTGCACGAAGGCGGTGCAGACGTCCTGGTAGAGTGGGTCACCCAACGCGCCCGGCTCTTTGGTGCGATCGAGGACCGTGATGCGCGCAGCGGTGGCCGGTAAGACCGCCAGCAAATGCCTGGCCGAAAAGGGTCGGAAAAGGCGAACCTTGACCAGACCCACCGATTCGCCGTGTGCGTTGAGGTGGGTCACCACCTCTTCGATGGTCTCGCAGGAGGAGCCCATAGAGATGATAACGCGGTCGGCATTGGGATCACCCACGTAATCGAACAGGTTGTACCTGCGGCCGGTGAACCCGGCGACTGTTTTCATGTAATCGGCAACGATGTCGGGCAGTTCCTGGTAGTAAACGTTGGCCGCTTCCCGCCCCTGGAAGTAAATGTCCGGGTTCTGAGCGGTACCGCGCAACTCGGGCGCTTCAGGGTTGACCGCACGGGCGCGAAAATTTTCCAGGGCTTCCATATTGATCAGCTTGGCCATGTCGGCATAGTCGATGACCTCGATCTTCTGGAGTTCATGGGAGGTCCGGAAACCGTCGAATAAATGCAGAAATGACAGACTGGACTCGATGGCGGCCAGATGGGCGACCAAACCCAGGTCCATCACCTCCTGAACCGAAGCAGAGGCCAGCATGGCAAAGCCGGTCTGGCGCACCGCCATGACGTCCTGATGGTCGCCGAAGATGGAAAGCGCATGGGCGGCGATGGCCCGGGCCGTGACGTGCAGAACGCCAGGCAGGAGTTCACCGGAGATCTTGTACATATTGGGGATCATCAGCAGCAGGCCCTGGGAGGCCGTGTAGGTAGAGGTGAGGGCGCCGGCGGCCAGAGAACCGTGGACCGCAGCCGCGGCACCAGCCTCGCTTTGCAGCTGGCGCACCAGCAGCGTCTGCCCGAAAATGTTCTTGCGCCCGTTTGCCGCCCACTCATCGCAGATTTCACCGATTGGAGAGGATGGAGTGATCGGATAAATGGCGGCTACCTCGCTCATGGCGTAGGCCACGTGGGCGGCTGCGGTGTTTCCGTCGATGGTTTTCATCTTTTTTGCCATAACTGCTCCTTGTAACGGGGGGTTAAAATTGGGCCTTTTGGTTAAATCCGGTTCCGGTTACCAAAAAGGATCCATCTAGAACATATTGAAAAGATCTTGACAAGAATTAAGTCATCTCGAGGTTCAAATCTCTAACTGGTTGCGTTAGGATAGTGTCTATCAGAAACCATTTGTG
>NZ_JAWOHB010000178.1:0-26860 GCF_046496365.1 Desulfosarcina sp. | reverse complement strand
GACGTTTGCATAAACGATTTTTCGGTGGCGATGGCGAAGAGGCAACACCCGTTCCCATCCCGAACACGGAAGTTAAGCTCTTCAGCGCCGATGGTACTGCATGGGAAGCTGTGTGGGAGAGTAGGACGCCGCCGAAAAACTTCTTCATACCAGCCCGCCCCCCTTAGCCTTCGGGGGCGGGCTGAATCGTTCGTAACCCGCCTGAAAATTTTAAGATCTTCCGCATTTTTTCGATATGTGATAAAATCCCTTCCAACATTCTCGTCCGGTCTAATTTAAAAGTAGCACAACCGCATCGATCATCGGCCGCCAAATGGGTTTTCGAGGTATAAAAAGCCGGGTTTTTATTCAGTTCTGGATACTTTTTTTATTATCCATGCTTTTTATCGATGTTTTGGTTGGGTTTATTTTTCTCGAAAGGTCCATTTCCAGATATGCGGATCAAAAACGCTTGGCGTTGATGGTTGCCTGCGAAAAACAACTGCGGATTGCTGCCGTCGATAAAAATTCGAGCCTGGTGACAGATACACTCCGGTTCCTGAAGGACGACCGGTTTTTTTTTGTCGATCAGGCCCACCCAACGCCGCCAAATGCCAGGCAAAGCACCTTGGGGGACAACCTTGAAGAAGCGGTTTATCTTACATTGACCACGGGTCGGTCCGCCACGCGGAAAGTTGGCAAAACCATGGGGTTGATGTTTTGGCAACCCAAGTCCTTGATTATCACCTATGCGGTCAATGTGGATGGCAAAACCATTGCCGCAGGAGGCCTTGAAAGTGTTTTGACAAGCATTTACCATGACTTTCACAGAATTCAGAAGATCGCTTTGATTTTTGTTTTGATTAACAGCTTTTTTTTTGCCCTGTACGGCAACCGCCAGCTCTCCAGGATTTATTTCAAGCCGCTTAAAAGGTTGGCAAAGCGCGCAGAATCCTATCAGGATGAAGAGGTCCTTTTTTTCTCAGTTCGAAAAGAAGACAATGAATTTTCAGCACTTTCTTCTGCACTGAATAAAATGCTGCATCGCATTGCAGATGACAAGCGGTTGTTGAAGGAAACCATCGACTCTTTGCAGACAGCCAACCGTGACCTCAAAAGGGCCCAAAACGATGTCATCCGGGCGGACAAATTAGCCACCGTTGGACGGTTGACCTCCGGAATTGCCCACGAAATCGGAAATCCCATCGGGATTGTTCTGGGATATCTGGATTTATTGAAGCCAACGGACCTGTCGCCTGATGAGCGCAACGATTTTATCGCAAGATCCGAAAAGGAGATCACCCGGATCAATCATATCATTCGACAGTTGCTGGATATGTCGAGAACATCCGTCGATGAATCCAAACCGATTTCCATTCATCAACTGCTGCGGGACCTGGTTTCCGTGTTCAATTATCAGCCCTTGGCCCAGGCGATCACTTTCGAATCTACCCTTGGCGCTGCCGATGATCTTGTTTTTGCTGATCCCGATAGGCTCAGACAGGTCTTTCTGAACATCCTGCTCAACGCTGTGGACGCAGTCAATTCAACCGCCGTCTCAAATGCACGCATAAAAATACGCTCCGAATGCGTTACCGGCCAAGAAAACGACCTGAATGATGCGGACGCCAATTTTATCAAGGTGACCATCCAGGACAACGGACCCGGAATCGAACCCGATCATCTGCCCCATGTTTTCGATCCTTTTTTTACCACCAAGCAACCCGGTAAAGGCACGGGATTAGGCCTGAGCGTATCTTTCATGATCGTAGAGAAGATAGGGGGTCACATAGCTGCATCGAGCAGTCAGAAATCCGGCACCGTTTTTGAGATCTGGTTGCCCTTGACCAGGCATCATGTCGCAAATGGGATCGACAGGTAGACAGGTTCTTATGGAAATAAAAGCCAAACAAAAAAGTATTCTGATCATCGATGATGAAGAAAATATGCGCCACATGCTGCAAGCCATGCTCACCCGCTACAGCTATGCCATCGACACCGCAAAAGACGGCGCTGAAGGGCTTGCCAAAATTACCCGTCAGCAGTTTGATTTGATCCTTTGCGATGTGAAAATGCCCCAGATGAGCGGTTTGGAGTTTCTCAAGGCCGGTCGGGATCGTCTTTTATCAACCATCGTAATCATGATGTCGGCCTATGGCAGCATCGACATGGCCATTGAAGCCATGAAACTCGGCGCCTACGATTTTGTTTCCAAACCGTTCAAAAATGAAGAAATTCGCCTGACCATCAAAAAAGCCGAAGAGAGGGAGCGGCTCAAGAAGGAGAACATCGAACTAAAAAACCGCATCCAGCGCATTGGCTGCGGTCTGTCATTTGGGAATATGGTGGGCAGGAGCCCGGTTATGCAAGCGGTTTTTTCCATAGCCCTGAAGGTCGCCCCTTTTGACAGCACGGTGCTGATTACCGGTGAGAGCGGCACGGGCAAGGAGCTGGTCGCCCAGGGGATTCATCGGGAAAGCGACCGTTGCTCCGGCCCAATGGTGCCGGTTAACTGCGCATCCATCCCGGAGAGCCTCATGGAGAGTGAGATGTTCGGTCATGTTAAAGGCGCATTTACCGGTGCTGAGAAGGATAAAAAGGGTCTTTTCGAGATCGCGGCAGGCGGAACCTTGTTCCTGGATGAGATTGGCGAAATCCCTGTTTCCCTGCAACCCAAACTTTTACGGGTGCTTCAGGAGGGTGAGGTTCGTCCGGTAGGCGGAAGCAAGGCCAAAACCGTGGATGTACGCGTGATTGCAGCCACTTCAAAGGATCTGGAAAGAGAAATGGCGTCGGGGCGCTTCAGGGAGGATTTGTTTTACCGTCTTAACGTGGTCCCCATCGTATTGCCGCCCCTTCGCGGTCGGATAGAGGATATCCCTCAGCTGTGTCAGTTTTTTATCACCCGTTTTAACGAAACCCTCGGCAGCAGCATCAAGAATATCTCACCGGAGGCCATGAGTGCACTGATGCGGCATGACTGGCCGGGAAACATTCGCGAACTGGAAAACGCCATTGAACGGGCCATCGTTCTCGCGGACGGCAGCACGCTGGGGATGGAAAATTTTGTTTTTGGCAGAGCCGGGACGTTGAATTCAATGGGTGACGACGGCATGTTCGACGGGTTTTCTCTGAAAGCCGCCAAAGCCGAACTGGAGGACAAGATGATCCGCAAAGCGCTGGCTGCAACCGGCGGCAACCGCACCCACGCGGCCAATATGCTCGAAATCAGCCACCCCTCCCTGCTGAGTAAAATGAGACGCTACAGCATCGACTGACGATGGACGCTGCACTACAATTTGGCTTGCTGGAACAACCGCTCAATATTCAGCCGGTTGATCATATCGGTGAATATCTCACTGATCACTTTTTCCGCATCACCGGTTCCCATCAATTTCATTCTCTCGGCGCTTCCGCTGACTACCTCCAGGGCAGTCAACTGCATATCTTGGGTCAGGCTGGCCTCGTAACTGATTTCAGCCAGCCATTTCTGACCCACCAGATTGATATCGAAGCAATTGATTTTAATCCGAAAAGTCGGCACTGTCGGTGACGGTTCGCCGGCTAACCCAACACCCAGCTGCTGCAGCCGATGCTTGAGCGCCGTTTCGAACAGCAGCGGCAACGCGTAAGCCCCTATGACCTTTTGCTGACTGTCCGGCGCATCCAATGCAAGGGCGAACAGACCGGTAAAGTGCTTAAATTTATCTTTGGCCCGTTTGTTGAAGATCTCTGCATCGCTTCGAAGGTCAATGGTTTCAACAAAAACGGTGCGTCCCGCCAAGGTGATTGGCTCTGCAGGCAGGCGATAGTCAACGGCGATATAGGATTTCTGGGCGCATGCAAAGCAAATTGAGGCCGCTACGAACACCAGGGCCATGTTTGAAAACCGCTGTACGATCTTTCGCTGCATATCCCCTCCTCTTTAAAACCGGAAATTGGCAAGCACCCTTCAGTTGCCTACATGACGCCGGGAACTTTGTCAATGCAGGCCGTCACGCGGCTCTGCGGTGCGGAAAAACGTCGGGAGGTTGCCGTATGAGCAAATGCACTTGCCAACCGGGAAGCTTCCATGCTAATTCATTTGCATTAAACGATTCATATTCCATGGATATGCGTTTCCCACCGTCGGCAATTTGTCAACATTAAAGTTTTCATCGGATCCTTGCAAGGTCCGCCGTTATATTAACCGACTGCTAAATGGGAGGAAGACATGATGAAACGAATTATGGCTGTTTTTGCTCTGATTGCTGTTTTTGCAGTGATCGGGTCCGCTTCTGCCGGGACGCTGGATGATGTCAAGGCCAAGGGTTTTGTGCAGGTGGGGGTCAACGGAGATCTTTTCGGTTTCGGCAAACCGGATGAAAAAGGGGTATGGAAAGGCCTGGATGTGGACACCGGCAGGGCCATCGCAGCAGCCGTATTCGGCGATGCCGACAAAATTAAGTTCACTCCCTTGACCGCCGTAACGCGTTTCACCGCCCTTCAGTCCGGTGAGATCGATGTGCTTTGCCGGAACGCAACGCGGACGCTGAGCCGCGAAACCGCCTTGGGACTCAACTTCGCCCAGGTCAACTATTACGACGGTCAGGGTTTTTTGGTACCCAAGAAACTTGGCGTCAAAAGCGCCAAGGAACTGGATGGGGCGGCCGTGTGTGTTCTGCCCGGCACCACCACGGAACTGAATGTGGCCGATTACTTTCGGTCCACCGGAATGAAGATGAAACCGGTTGTGATCGAAAATACCGCTGAACTGGCGAATGCTTTTTTCGCCGGCCGCTGTGACGCGCTGACCTCGGATGCCTCCCAGCTTGCCGGTACCCGCGCTGTGGCTCCCAATCCGGACGATTACATCATCCTGCCCGAAATCATCTCCAAGGAGCCTCTGGCACCTGCCGTTCGCCATGGCGATGACCAGTGGTTTGATATCGTCAACTTTTCGGTTCTGGCCATGATCGAAGCCGAGGAGATGGGCATCACCTCGAAAAACGTCGATGAGATGCTCAAGAACACCGACCCCAAGGTGCAGCGTTTTCTGGGAGTCAGCCCCGGCAATGGTCAGGCATTGGGCCTGGATGAGAAGTTCGCTTATCATATTGTCAAACTGGTGGGCAACTACGGAGAAGTCTTTGAGCGCAACGTGGGGAAAGACACATCCTTGAAAATCGAGCGCGGCCTGAATGCCCTTTGGACTGATGGCGGCTTGATGTATTCCCCGCCGTTCAAATGATGAACGCAAAACAGGCAACCCTGGACTTCCAGCCGGTGGATTGAAGAAGCCACCCGTTGCCGAAAGGTGCGATGGATCATAATTGCGTTAACCCGTTGCTGTGCGCGCCCGTTCATTCGATCGCCCACAGCAACGCGACGCCTGAGTCATAACAGGATGCATACGGTCGACACCGGGGGACAAAAGGTCCCCTTACTCAACGATCCTGCCAAGCGATCGATGCTGTATCAGGTGGGTGTGGTTCTCATGGTGGCTGCATTGGGCTATTATTTAATGTCCAATACCCTGACCAACCTTGAGCGCCAGGCCATCGCCACCGGTTTCGGATTCCTCGAAAAGGAAAGCTCGTTTGAAATCGGTGAAACCCCGATTCCCTACTCTGCGGCGGACAGCTACGCCCGGGCGCTGCTGGTTGGCGTGCTCAATACCCTGAAAGTTTCCTTTGTCGGCATTGTACTGACAGTCATTCTCGGTGCACTCATCGGCATCGCCCGGCTTTCCACCAACTGGCTGGTTTCACGATTGGCGGCCATTTACATTGAAGTTTTCCAGGATATCCCCGTCCTGCTGCAGCTATTTTTCTGGTATGCTTTTTTTTATGAAATGCTGCCCTCGCCACGCCAGGCATTCAACCCAATCGCCGGCCTGTTCCTATGCAATCGCGGTTTGATGATAGCCCTGCCCGCCGAACACCCGGTTTGGGGCTGGATGGGGTGGGTTTTTGTAGGTGCCTGCGGGTTGGTATACCTCATGCGGCGATGGGCGATCCAGCGGCTGTTCAAAACCGGTAAGACCTTCCCGATTTTTTGGAGTTCAGTGGCCTTGCTGATGGGGCTGCCTATTTTGGTCTGGTTATTGGGCGGTGCACCCATGGCCATGAACCTTCCCGAGCTGCGGGGATTTAACTTCCAGGGCGGCATGAGTGTCAGCCCTGAATTTGCCGCCTTGCTGCTGGGGCTGGTGCTGTATACGGCCGCCTTCGTGGCCGAGATTGTGCGCGCCGGCATCCAGTCAGTCAACAAGGGACAAACCGAAGCGGCCAAAGCGCTGGGGCTTAAACCTGGCAGGGTGCTCAGTCTGGTGATTTTGCCCCAGGCCCTGCGGGTGATCATTCCCCCATTGACCAGCCAAATGTTGAATTTGACCAAAAACAGCTCCTTGGCGGTGGCCATCGGGTATCCGGACTTTGTTTCCGTCGCCAACACCACCATCAATCAGACCGGCCAGGCCATCGAGGGCGTCGCGTTGATCATGACCGTTTACCTGTGCCTGAGCCTGCTGACCTCGGCGTTCATGAACTGGTATAATAAGAAAATGGCATTGGTTGAAAGATGACCGTTTATTCCTACGACAGCGGTGTGGGGCAAATTAAACCGCCGGCTGCGTCAGTGGGTGTGCTGGGCTGGATCAGGCGCAACCTGTTTAACGGATGGTTAAACTCGCTCCTGACGGTCATCATCTTGGCGTTGCTGGCCAAAATCGTCCCCCCCTTATTCAAATGGGCGCTGGTTGACAGTCACTGGCTGCCCTCCGGGTCTGGCTGTCAAGATGGCCAAGGGGCATGCTGGTCCGTCATAACCGCCAACCTGCGGTTTATCATTTTCGGTTTCTATCCCCATGATTTGCAGTGGCGGCCGCTGCTGGCCATGATCATACTGGTGTTGCTTCTTTTTTACAGCCGCAACCGCAATCACTGGCGCAATGCCCTGGGGTGGGGCTGGCTGGTTGCCCTGGTGGTTATGGGGATATTGCTGTATGGCGGTCTGTTCGGCATGGCGATTGTGGAAAGCACCCAGTGGGGAGGGCTGCCCTTGACGCTGCTGCTGGCGATCTTCGGCCTGACGGCGGCCTATCCCCTGGGGATCCTGCTTGCCTTGGGGCGCGCTTCACAGATGAAGGCGGTCAAAAGTCTTTGTATCGTATATATCGAGATGATTCGCGGGGTCCCGCTGATCAGCCTGCTGTTCATGTCGTCGGTGGTGTTTCCCCTGTTTCTACCCGAGGGGGTCACCGTGAACAAAATTCTGCGGGCCCAGGTGGCGATCATCCTGTTTACGGCGGCCTACATCGCCGAAGTGGTGCGCGGCGGGCTTCAGGCCATTCCCAGAGGGCAATATGAAGCCGCCGAATCATTGGGCTTGAACTACTATCAGACCATGCGCCTGATTATCCTGCCCCAGGCGCTGAAAATTGTCATCCCGCCATCGGTGAGCATTCTCATTTCGGCATTTAAGGACACCTCTCTGGTGGTGATCATCGCCCTGTATGACCTGTTGAAAACCACCAAATCGGTCCTGTCGGACCCGAAATGGATGGGGTTTTCCGCCGAAGCGTATATTTTTCTCGCGCTGGTTTATTTTTTGTGCTGCTACGCCATGTCCAACTACAGCCGCCGGTTGGAGCGCGAGCTGAATACCGACCTGTGAAGCGCCGCCAGGCCGAATACTTTAAGGAGATGAGAACAATATCCATGTCCGACGACTCTTCAACATCCCGTAAACCCGAGGCAGAAGGCGGCCGGAAATCTGACGCCGCCCCCATTATCGAAATCATCGGCATGCACAAGTGGTTCGGTGATTTCCACGTGCTTCAGGATGTGAACCTGGCGGTTGCCCGAGGTGAAAGGATCGTCATCTGCGGTCCTTCCGGTTCAGGGAAATCCACGCTCATCCGCTGCATCAATCGTCTGGAAGAGCATCAGCGGGGACAGATCATCGTCGACGGCATCGAACTGACCAATGATATTAAAAACATCGAGAAAACCCGGGCCGAGGTGGGCATGGTGTTCCAGCATTTCAACCTTTTTCCTCACCTTACCATACTGGAAAATCTTACCTTGGGACCCATCTGGGTGAGAAAAACACCCAAAAAAGAGGCCGAAGAGACGGCCATGATCTACCTGGAAAAAGTGCATATTGCCGAGCAGGCCAAAAAATATCCCGGCCAGCTTTCCGGTGGTCAACAGCAGCGCGTAGCCATTGCCCGAAGCCTTTGTATGAAGCCCAACGTCATGCTGTTCGATGAGCCGACTTCGGCCCTGGATCCGGAGATGGTCAAGGAGGTGCTTGATGTCATGATCAGCCTGGCGGAGGAGGGCATGACCATGTTGGTGGTGACCCATGAGATGGGGTTTGCCAAGAGCGTGGCCCACCGGGTGCTGTTTATGGACTATGGACGGATCGTGGAACAAAACACGCCCGCGGAATTTTTCGACAACCCCCAGCATGAACGTACCCAGCTGTTTTTAAGCCAGATTCTGCACTGAATGGCTGTAATCATCAACCCCCTTGCCGGAAATTGGACATGCCTTTTCGAACCTGTGCCTGGATCCATTTAAGTCGCCTGCGATTCAACTTCCGTGAAATTCAAAGAAAAATCAGTCCGGCCCGTCTGATTCCTGTTGTCAAGGCTGACGCATACGGTCATGGCGCCATTCCCGTTTCGCGATGTTTGGTTGACGAAGGCGCTGAGCTTCTCGCCGTCGCCCAGTTCAAGGAGGCCCTGGAGCTTCGCCAGAGTGGGATTGCGGTCCCCATCCTCATTTTTGGCCGGCTGTTTCCCGACGAGCTTCCTGAGGCCATCCGCGCGGGATTTCGGATTAGCCTGTTTGGTGCTGAAGACATCCGTTGGATTGAAAGGGTGCCCGGAAAAGAGGCGGCTCACGTGCATGTCAACGTTGAAACCGGCATGGGGCGCGTGGGCGTGCTTTTGGCGCGGGAACCGGAATTTTTCGATCATCTCTTGCGCTCCGGGCGCTGTGTATGGGAGGGACTCTACAGCCATTTTGCCACATCGGACGAGACCGACAAAACCTACGCCCGTGAACAATTGGCTCGCTTTTCCGCCCTGGTGGATCGGCTAAAAACCAAAGGTTCACTGCCGCCAATGGTTCACATGGCAAATAGCGGGGCCGTCCTTGACCTGCCGGAAAGCTATTTTAACGCCTGTCGGTGCGGGATCATTCTTTACGGGCACTACCCGTCCACGGAAACCTCACGGTCGATATCCCTTAAGCAGGTGATGTGCCTAAAAACTTTTGTTGCCCACCTTCGACGGCTGCCGGCCGGTCATAACGTCAGCTATGGCCGGCGATGGAAAACCAATCGGGAGACCTCCATTGCCGTCCTTCCCGTTGGGTATGCCGACGGCCTGAGGCGCCATCTGTCCGGCCGCATTCAGGTGCTGATCCGTGGCCGGCGCTATCCGGTGGTGGGCACCATCACAATGGACCAGATCATGGTGAACGTGGATGACGATCCGATAGCGGTGGGTGATGATGTCGTGATTTGGGGGGATGCTGAAAGCGGCCAGATCCAGGTTCTGGACGTGGCTGAAGCCATGGGGTCCATTCCCTATGAGATTACCTGCGGTGTCTCTAAACGGATTCAGCGTGTATTCGTATCCGATGATCCATATCCGGTCGCCGATTGAGTGATTGATGGACCATCGGCAGTGATGCGGTCCGGGTGCATTGGGCATTTGACACGTGATTCGATCCTGGGCTATACCCTTGGCCTAAACCCAAAAAGCGCATCAATAGATGTCGATCGGATATACGCCATGAAACCCATCGTCGCCATTGTCGGAAGGCCCAATGTGGGCAAATCCACCCTGTTCAACAGAATCACCCGATCGCGGGATGCCATCGTGGACGATCTTCCCGGTGTAACCCGGGACCGGAATTTCGGGAATGCCCACTGGAACGACAAGGCCTTTACCCTGGTAGACACGGGCGGATTTACTGAAGGGGACGACGATGCATTTGCCGCACACATCCGCCAGCAGGTCGAGCAGGCCATCGCGGACGCCGATGCCATTGTTCTCATGCTTGATGGAAAAGGGGGTATTTCTCCCTTTGACGCCGACCTGATCCACCTCTTGCGAGCCGCAGATAAACCCGTGTTCTATGTGGTCAACAAGATTGACGGTGAGGGCCAGGAAAAATCCCTGTTCGATTTTTATAGCCTCGGTATCGACACCCTCTTTCCGGTATCTGCCGAGCATGGCTACGGGGTCTCTGATTTCCTGGATGAACTGACGGCCGGGTTTACTGAAATGACGGCTGTGGAAGAACGGTCCAATGCCATCCGTATTGGGGTGGTGGGCAAACCCAATGCCGGCAAATCCTCCCTGATCAATGCCATTTTAGGTGAGGAGCGGTTGGTGGTCAGCGAAATCGCCGGCACTACCCGCGATTGCATCGATTCCGTCTTCACCCGGGGAGACAAGACCTACGTGCTGGTAGATACAGCCGGGATCCGCCGCAAAGGAAAGGTTTCTCAGCGGCTGGAAAAATTTTCCATCATCAAGGCCCTTCGCAGTATGGAACGGTGTGATGTGGCCCTGATCGTCGTTGACGCCGAACAGGGCATCTCCGATCAGGATGTCCATGTGGCCGGCTACGCCTTCGACCGCGGATGTGGGGCGATTTTTCTGCTGAACAAATGGGACCGGGTTGACAACCGGGACGGCAAGGTCCTGAAGCGGTTGACCGAAACGCTGCGCATGGACGCCAAATTCCTCAACTTTGCCCCTGTCACCACGGTTTCGGCAAAAACCGGGCAGGGGATTCAACGCGTTTTTCCCCTTGTCGACGAGGTTTACGCCCAGTACTCGGCCCGGATCACCACCGGCAAGTTTAACAAGGCCATGGATCAGGCTCTGACGCGCACCCAACCTTCGATGCACAAGGGCACGCGGCTGAAATTCTATTATGCCACCCAGATCTCTACTCGGCCGCCTACCTTTGTCAGCTTCGTCAACTTCCCTGACGCGGTGCATTTTTCCTACCAGCGCTACCTGGTGAACCAGATCAGGGAGGCGTTTTCCCTGGACAAGACCCCGATCCGCCTGCTGCTTCGGCAGCGTACGGGGAAAAACCCCGATTTCTTAAACAAGAGATCCAAACCCCTTAAACGAAAAAAGTGATCCAACCAAGGTTAGATGGACCTTTTCGATCAACAGGCCGCAGAGACCACTGCAGGCCAGCAGCCGCTGGCTGAACGCATGCGCCCACGTCGGCTGGCGGACCTCTTCGGACAAGATGCCGTCACGGGGCCGGGTTCCCTGATTCACCATGCCATTGAGAACGACCGTATTTTTTCGATGATCCTGTGGGGGCCGCCCGGCTGCGGCAAAACAACCCTGGCGCGGATCATCGCCGGAGAAACCCGATCCCATTTTATTCACTTTTCAGCGGTGCTTGCCGGTGTCAAACAGATCCGTGAAGTCATCGATGAGGCCAAAAAGCAGCGCCAGTTTCAGCGCAAGCGAACCCTCTTGTTCGTGGATGAAATCCATCGCTTCAACAAGGCCCAGCAGGACGCCTTCCTGCACCATGTGGAGTCCGGGCTGATTACACTCATCGGCGCCACGACCGAAAACCCATCCTTCGAAGTGATTCCACCGCTGCTGTCCCGATGCCGGGTGGTCACCCTCAACCTGCTCGATGAGGACGCCGTGGGCCGTGTTCTCGACCGGGCGCTGGCGGACGGGGGCCGCGGACTGGGTGGGTTGAATCTGCGCCTGGCCGACGAGGCCCGTGCGCATTTAATCCATATTTCATCGGGTGATGCGCGCAGCGCCCTCAACAGCCTGGAGGTGGCCGCCGCCCTGGCTACAGGTGAATCCGTACCCCGAGTCGGCATACCCCGGATGGTCACCTTGCAGCATGTGGAAAACGCGCTGCAGAAAAAGGCGCTGCTCTACGATAAGGGTGGGGACGAGCATTTTAATCTTATCTCCGCCCTTCATAAGAGCCTGCGTGGCAGTGATCCGGACGCAGCTCTGTATTGGCTGGCCCGCATGCTGGAGGCCGGGGAAGATGCGCTGTATGTGGCCAGGCGCATGGTCCGGTTTGCCTCCGAGGATGTCGGCAATGCCGATCCCTTTGCCCTGCGCATCGCCTTAGGGGCCATGGAGGCCTTTCGCTTTCTTGGGCATCCGGAAGGGGATCTGGCCCTGGCCCAGGCCGCCGTCTATCTGGCCACTGCGCCAAAAAGCAACCGTATCTATGCCGCCTGGGATAGGGTCAAGCAGGCCGTCAGGGAGCAAGGGGCCCTGCCGGTTCCCCTGCATATCCGCAATGCGCCCACGCGGTTGATGAAGGATCTGGGCTACGGCAAGGGCTACCGCTATGCCCACGATTTTAAGGACGGTTATGCACCCCAGGGCTACCTGCCCGATGCCATTGCCGGCCACCAATTTTATTTCCCGACTGACCGGGGTTACGAGAAGATGATTGCCGGACGCCTGACGCACTGGCGCACCTTGAAGGAAAAAAGCAAAAAGTAAATTGGGCCATTGAGGAACCGGTTATGGGTTTTGCCGGGTGGTTTTGACAACCGCTATCAGGATCCCCCCCGCCAGCATCATGGCCGCGCAAAGCAGCTGGCCCATGGAAAGAGAGAGGAAGATAAAGCCCAGGTGGGCATCGGGTTGGCGCGCATACTCGATAAAAAAACGCACCAGCCCGTATCCGATGAGGTAAAGGCCCAACATGGCGCCCGGGGTGCGAATCCGGCCTTTGATCGACCAGAGAACACAAAACAGGACGATGCCTTCAAAAAAAGCCTCGTAGAGTTGTGACGGATGCCGTAATCCAGTGCCCGCCGCCCCAGGAAAATACATGCCTACGGGAAGTGTGGTCACCCGCCCGTAAAGCTCCCCGTTGATGAAGTTGCCCAGCCGGCCGAACGTGTAGCCCAGTGGAATGCAGGGTACGATCAGATCCGTCATGCGGAAAAAATCCATCCGGTTTTTGCGCACGAAAATCAGCGCCGCCGCCACCACGCCAATCAGCCCGCCGTGATAGGACATGCCGGTGATGCCGGTAAAGTGGATGCCACCGGAAAATTCAAAGGGCAGGATGATCTCCAGCGGGTGGTGCAGGTAATACGAAAAGTTGTAAAAGAGCACATAGCCCAAACGGGCGCCGACGATCAGGCCGACAATCATGGCCGTCATCAGCCCCTGGAGTTGTTCCACATCGAGCTGGAAGCCCTCTTCCCGCCGAAGTCGATATAGCGCCAGTCCATAGGTGATGGCAAAGGCAACGATGTACATGAGGCCATAGTACTGCAGCCTGAAACCGCCTATTTCCAGTATCACCGGGTCCATTTGCGCTGGCAGATGTTGCCACCAGAAAAGAAAATCCCCCATATTGCCTTCGCTTTCGTCGATGTGGCGTTGGTCTGAGGAAAATGACCATACTACCGCCCGCCTTGGCAGGTCAATACCCCACTGGTATGGGACTTTTGGTCCAGCGTTTGCGTTTAATGCGGTAGATCGGGCGCGTGGCATGCTTGATGGATTACATCAGCGAGAGATAGGGTTCAATTCGTCCGGATTTTCACCAGACTTTTGTCCGTATTCACCAGGCTTCTGGCCACCCATCGCCCAATCCAGCCGAGCCCGGGCTGTTCCGTATCCATAGCGCGCCTCAAAATAGGCGCTCTCTGCACGGTCGAGAAAGCTGCGCGCATCGAGCACTTCTGTGGAGGTGGTCAATTGCTGCTGAAAAAGCAGGTTGGTGATGCGCCAGTGTTCACGGGCCTGATCGAGAGCGGTTTGAGCGGTTCCGATATTATTGGCGGCCACATCGAGGTCGAGGCGGGCCTGAATGACCTGGAGCCTTATGTCGTCCTGGATTTTTTCCAGCGTCTGCGCTAACGCCCGTTGTTCGGCATTAACTTTGGCCGAACCGGCGCGTGTTTTCCCGAATTCGAATATGGTCCAGCGGGCCTGAACCCCCAAGCTGGCATTATACGGGTTGGAATACTCATTGTTGTTGGCCCCCAGGTCATCCCCGTCCTGGTGGTATTTTCCCAGCAGGTCGATTCGGGGGTAATAGTCACTTTTGGCCAGAAGCCGTTCGTTTTTTTTTGATTGAATAGACTGTTTCAACACGGCAATTTCGGGCCTGGACCTCAGGGCTTGTTCAACCTGAGCGTTCAGCGCGGGTGGCGCCGGCATCGCGGGTTTGATGTCGACGATCTCGATGTCGCTTGCGTAATCCCTTCCCAGCAGCAGAGACAGTGCTGACCGGACGTTCCTGATGCCGGCTTCCGCCCGGTGCCGCTTTTGAAGGACATCGGCCCGGGCGACCTGGGCCTTGAGCAGGTCGTTCAACGGGACCAACCCATTCTCGTGAAACTTGCGCACGTCCTCCTCATGGGAGGCCAATGCTGCATCGCTGCTTGCGGCCACCTTGAGCGCGCTCTCCGCCGTGAGCATGTCGAAACAGCGCTGCTTGACCTGCAGGGTGACGGCCTGCCGGGTCTGTTGCAATACCATTTCGCGCGTCTGCAGACCCAGCTCGGCCAGGCGGTGACGGGCGCTGATGCTGAAGCCGGAAAACAGGGGTTGGGCCAGGGCCACCTCCCAGTGGTGTTGGTCCCGGCTGTTGGTGATCACCTGGTTGCCGTAAATGTTTACAAAGGGCGACTCGGCCAGGTTCTGGTAAGTGTAAGCCGCGGATAGCCGGGGAAAGAAATCCGCGCGGGCCTCTTTTTCGCCGAAGGTTGCCGCCTGCCGATAGGCCACCTCCTGCCGGATCAGCGGGTTGTTTTCCAGTGCCTCCCGGACGGCATCGTCGATGGTCAGGGGCGTGGCAATTGATAGGTTGACGCTGACCAATGACATGACGACAATGATCCATAACCTCTGCATGGTTTATAGGAATTGCCATGCAAAGTCGGCGGGCGGGAATGCGTCAGGTGGATGCCGGCGATACCGACATCTTACCCTGGAAGGACTTTTTTGCTTTGAACAGGTTGTGGATCAGTTCCAGGGTCTCTTTTTTTTGAAGGGACCAGGCAGGCGCCACGAGCTCTTTGGGGTGGGGGTCGCCGGTGAGGCGCTGGATGATCATCGTTTCGGGGAGCCGTTCAATGAATTCACAGACCAGCTCGGCATACTCCCGCTGCTCCAGACAGCGGTAACGGCTGTTTCGATACAGGTTTTCCAGCAGCGTTCCCCGAACCACGTATAACAGGTGGATTTTGATACCGTCGATACCCATGGCGGCGACTGCGTCGGCGGTCTCCAGCATATCCTGCCGGGATTCACCGGGCAGTCCCAATATGACGTGGGCGCAGATGTTGATCTTGCGGTTTTTGGTGGCGGCAACAGCGCGTTCGAAACAGGCAAAATTGTGACCCCGGTTGATCAGGGACAGTGTGCGGTTGTGAGCGCTTTGCAGGCCGTACTCGATCCAGATGAGATGTTTTTCGGCGTAGGCTTCAAGAAGGTCCAGAACCGGTGGATCCACGCAGTCCGGTCGGGTGCCGATGGCCAGCCCCACGACATCCTGGATGGCAAGGGCTTCGTCGTAAAGGGTTTTCAACTGTTCGACGGGGGCGTAGGTGTTGGTGAAGGACTGGAAATAGGCAATGAGTTTATTGGTCTTATAACGGCGGGCAATCCTGACCTTGCTGCGTTCGATTTGTTGGGTGATCGACAGACCTTGCAGATGTGCACCGGTTCCAGACCCATTGGCGTTACAATAGATGCATCCACCCCTGGAACGTGTGCCGTCGCGGTTGGGACAGCTGAATCCGGCGTCGATGGTGACCTTGTGCACCCGGCAGCCAAACAGCGATCGAAAGTAGGTGTTCAGGTCCCGATAGGGTTTATTATGCATGTTGATCCTGTCCTTGACCTTATTATCCCGGCAATTATATAGTCTGTCGGCTAAAAGAAAAATAAAAAAACAGCCGACGCTTGAATTGTTGGTTGGTCATACGAATTGCCCAATGCGCGGTCCATGGATGGCAATATACCAAAAACCATATGATCTGATTGTTGTCGGCGGTGGCCATGCCGGTTGCGAGGGAGCGCTGGCGGCGGCCCGCATGGGCTGCCGCGTGTTGCTGCTGGCCATCGACCTGGACAAGATTGCGGCCATGCCGTGCAGCCCTTCCATCGGCGGCATGGCCAAGGGTCAGTTGGTCAAAGAGATCGATGCACTCGGCGGAGAGATGGCCAAGATTGCCGATCAGACAGCCATTCAGTACAAAACCCTCAACACCAAAAAAGGGCCGGCGGTTCAGTCCACCCGGACCCAGAATGATAAAAGCCGCTACCACACGGCCATGAAGGCGGTGGTTGAAAATCAGCCCAACCTTGACCTGAAACAGGCTCTGGTGGAGCGTCTCATCGTAGAGGGTGGCCGTGTCTGTGGTGTGGCCGACCACACCGGATTTGGTTTTCAGGCACCTTGCGTCATTCTGGCCACCGGCACCTTCCTCTCCGGACTGGTGCACATCGGCTTTAAAACCATGCAGGCGGGACGCGCTGGGGAGTTTGCCGCATACAGTCTGCCCAACCATTTAAAGGCGCTGGGATTCAGCCTGGGCCGTATGAAGACCGGCACCCCGCCACGGCTAAACCGGGCCAGTATCGATTTCTCCCAATTTGAGGAGCAACCGCTGGAGGATCCCGCACGCCCCTTTTCTTTCTCAGGACAGCCGGGCCTTCTGCCACAGATTCCCAGCTATATCGGGCATACCAGCGAGCCGGTTCACCAGCTGGTAAGGGACAACCTGCACCTGTCCGCCCTGCACAGCGGCATCATCAAGGGGGTGCCGGCGCGCTACTGCCCTTCCTTTGAGGATAAGATCGTGCGGTTTCCAGAGCGGGACCGCCATCAAGTCATCCTTGAACCTGAAGGACTGGATACCCAGGAGATCTACGCCTCGGGCCTTGGCAACAGCCTGCCCATAGAAATCCAGATTCAAGTCGTCAGACGCGTCCGCGGCCTGGAACAGGCTGAAATCATGCGTCCGGCTTACGCCATTGAGTATGACTTCATCAACCCGATTCAGCTGCGACCAACCCTGGAAACCAAGCGGGTGAAAGGCCTTTACCTGGCTGGCCAGATCAACGGTACGTCCGGATACGAGGAGGCTGCGGCCCAGGGCATGTGGGCCGGTATAAACGCCGCCTGCGCCGTTCAAAAGCGCCCGCCTTTTATCCTGGATCGCAGTCAGGCATATATGGGTGTGATGGTCGATGACCTGGTCACGCGTGGAACCCGCGAACCCTACCGCATGTTCACCTCCCGCGCCGAATACCGGCTGATGCTCAGGGAAGACAACGCCGACCTGCGGTTGACGGAAATCGGCTGCGCGCTCGGCTTGGTCGATGCCGACACGCTAAAGGAAAATCGTGCGCTGAAAGCCCAAATTCAAGCCGAGACCCAGCGTATCAGGCAGACGGTGATCAAGCCGCAGCCCGCAGTCAACGCCTACCTTGAACTAAAGGGAACGCCGCCTATCGACAACGGCATACACCTGGTCCAACTGCTGAAACGGGCCGAACTTGATTACGAAGCCGTTGCCATCCTGGCCCCGGCCGACCTGCCCCTGGCGGAACGGGTGACGCGACAGGCAGAGATAGAAATCAAGTATGAGGGCTACATCCAGCGTCAGCTTCAGGAGATTGACAAGTTCAGGCACCTGGAGCGGATCCAACTGCCCGATAAATTGGACTATGCAGCCGTTCACGGTCTCTCCAGCGAACTCAAGGAGAAATTGACCGCTGTCCGGCCGGCTTCCCTGGGACAGGCATCCCGTATCGAAGGGATGACCCCAGCAGCCATTTCGGTCCTCATGGTGCATTTAAGGATATGGAAGCACAGTTGACCCCCCGGCTCCGGGTGAGCCGATCATGTTCATCATTTTCGCCGGTACCGGCTTCGGTGCACTGATCACGATCTGGGCGGGCTCCCGGCGGCTCTTCGACGAACGGCACCGTCTGCGCCTGGAGCGTCTGCATACACCGCTGCGTGGGGATGATCCAACGGCTTGACATTAAAGGCCTTACACCTTATTTTTGCCCACTGATAAATTAACGCGGTCGATGAATGCGGTGACCGGCGGCAGCCAACCACCGCAGGGAGCAGGAGCAATCATGTCCCAGCAGGATTATTACCAGATACTGGGGGTATCCAAGAATGCCACGGATGCCGAGATCAAGAAGGCCTACCGCAAACTGGCCATGAAATACCATCCGGACCACTCCAAGGGAGACAAGAACGCCGAAGAGATGTTCAAAACAGTCAGTGAAGCCTACGCGGTGCTCAGTGACAAAGAGAAACGCCAGCAGTACGATACTTTTGGATCTTCGGGCTTCCACCAGCGCTACTCCCAGGAGGATATTTTCAGAAACGTGGACTTGGGAGACATCCTCAAGGAGTTCGGGTTTGGTGGCCAGGGGATGCGCTTTTCTTTCGGCGGGGGCTCTCCATTTGGCGGGCGCCAGCGGCGCCGTGCACCGGTAAAAGGGTCTGATCTGGTCTATGAGCTGCCCCTGACGCTGCATGAGGTGGCCAGTGGAACCAGCAAAACCGTCACTTTCCAACACCAGGGCCGCACTGAAAATATTACGGTCAAGATACCGCCCGGCATGATTACCGGCAAGAAGCTTCGTTTGGCCGGTAAGGGCGAACAGAGCGGTTACGGTGGACCGCCCGGCGACCTGTATATTCAATCCAGTGTTTCCGCGGACCCGGTATTTACCGCAGAGGATCATGACCTTCACATCACTGTGACCATCCGGCTCAGTGAGTCGTTGATGGGCACCCAGGTGGGCATCCCCACCCTTGAAGGCGGTGAGTTGAGTCTGAAAATCCCTCCGGGAACCCGCCATAAAACCCGCATGCGCCTGGCAGGACACGGGCTTCCCATGATGAAGGGCAGTGCCAGGGGCGACTTGTTTGTCACCGTTGCGGTGGACATCCCTAAAGAATTGACTTCCCAGCAGAAAAAGATTGTTGAAAAACTGGCTGCCACAGGCATGTAACAAATTAAATTCATTGACAACTATCCTGCAGTAGGTTAGTTTCTCGCCGAACTGGCGGCATGGAATTCAGGTTTCATGGTTGCCTGGAAATGATTATTTCGATTTCTCAAATTCCATTGGCAACATCCGCACAAAACCACTAAATCCCATGGCCCGTGTTTTTTCCGTTTTTTAAATGCTTAATGCTTGCCAGTTGAACGACAGGCAATAAAGACCGGATATGCCTGAATTTACTTCCGTTATTAATAAAGATGAAATCCAACGCCAGGTATCCAGGGTTGCAGCAACGATTTCAAAAGACTACCAGGGCCGCGAACTGGTGCTGATTGGTGTGCTCAAGGGGGCCTTCCTTTTCCTTGCCGATCTGGCCCGCCAGTTGAAATTGGAAAAAGTAAAAATCGATTTTCTTCAAGCTTCGAGCTACGGTGCCGATATCGTATCATCAGAGACCATCGTGCTTAAGAAAGACATCGACATTGATATCCATGGAAAAGATGTGCTTGTGGTGGAAGACATCGTCGATACCGGCCTGACCCTCGCCCATCTTATCAACCACCTTGCGGGCTTTGGGCCAAAAAGCATCAAGGTTTGCACCATGATCGACAAAAGCGAGCGCAGGCAAGCGGCGATCGACGTTGATTACGCGTGCTTGACCGTGGAAAAGGGTTTTCTAGTGGGGTATGGCTTGGATTATGCCGAGAACTACAGGAATCTACCAGAAATTTACCATATGAAACTTTAGTCAGTGAGGGGTGCCATGATTATCACCTGTAAAGCGTGCAATACCAGTTTCAATCTTGATGACAAGATGCTCAAACCCACTGGTTCGAAAGTCAGGTGTTCGATATGCACCACTGTGTTCACCGCTTTCCCGCAACAGACGCCAGTCCCGGAAACACCGGCCAAAACGGTTGCAGTACCCGATCCTGATCCGACGGTTTCTATTTTTACGCCTCCCGCCGGACCGGACAGTGCCGAACCAGGGGATTTTACAAGCCTCCCTGATCCTGAGACGGATATTCTTGCAGAAGCGTCCGGGGCGCTTTTTTCTGAAGACGCAGATCTTGATTTTGCGCTGGATGACGAACCGGAAGCGGGGGTGTCGGCCACTGGAATTGAAGATGCGTTGAGCAGCGTCCTGGACGACGCCCCGGCGGACTTTGCATTCGATTCCGATTCGGATTTTGACTCAGCCGACGCCGATGAGAGCGGAGCGACCACCATTGCCAGTCTGGACGATGACCAATTGGATCTGGGACCGACTCCCGAGAGCGCCGGCGAAGACGCCACCGAAACGGTCATTGCCAACCTGGATGATGATAAGCTGGACTTCTCCTTTGACGAACAGCTCCGTGAGGAGGCAACTGGCATCGCCGATCTTGACCTGGAGGACCTGGATCTGGATGTCTCACTCCCCACCGGCACGGATTCGGAAGCCAACGCCACAGTCATCGCCAACCTGGATGATGACGCGCTGGACCTTGACAGTGATTTATCTCTGGGAGCCGAAGGCACAACCGGATCGGTTGATTCAGCCGAAGACGACCTGCCGGAAACCCTGGATGATATTGACGACCTGAACCTCACCCTGGATATGGAAACGGGTCTTGACGAATCGCAGGCCGATGCGGTCCCACCGAAAACAGCCGATGCCTCCCTGGATGACCTTTCCCTGGATTTTGATCTGGACACGGACGCTGATATGGCTGAGGCAGCCTCGCCGGCGGAAGCCGGCGCGGGCCCGGATGATGAGTTTGATCTGGATCTGGATAATGATGGGGACGTGGAAGGTGCCCCGGCGGTTGAGTCGGCAGCGTTTGAGGACGACCTGGACCTTTCCAGCCTGGAAAGCCTGCTCAAGGACGACGAAACGATTGGGGGGGGTTCCGCCCCGGTTGCCGTCGATGAAGACCAGGAGCTGACCCTTGACATGGATGATGAAACGCCCATGCCCGAAGCCGAGGCTGCGGGTGAGCCAGGCGAAACCCTGGAAGACCTGGACTTCAATTTGGACGCAGAGGCAAAGGCCGCATCGCCTGACTTTGACCTTTCCGATGATGCCGATCAGGAGATTGATCTGTCTGAGATCGAGAAAATGCTTGAGGAGCCCGAAACAGGCAGCGCCAAATTCAGCAGTGTACCGGAACAGGACCTTGATCTGGACATCGAAGCCAGCCTCGAGACGGAGAAATGGATGTCCGAATCCAGGGATGACAACCAGCTGGTGACGGATGAGGAGCTTGACTTGTCTGAACTCGAGCAGGTCCTGGAGGATGTGGACACAGAAGCGACTGACGATGTGCTGGAGGATCCAGACCTTGAACTGGACCTGGGCGATGGTGAAGCCTTGGGTAAGTCGACTGAAACCGTGGCGGTAGACAACCGTCTGGATTTCGACCTGTCTGACTTTGAGGATGCTGCTCCGGACAAAACCGGTGCTGACGCTTCTGCTCGCGAATCCGTCGACATGAAACTCGAGTTTGAGATGGAAGAAGGCGGCCACTCGGAAAAGACGCTGGAAGACGAAGGCCTCGAAGCGACCGTGGTTGTTCCCGAACCCAAGGCTGAAAAAGGGAGAAAAGCACGACCACAATCCGCTGCGCCTCCCAAACCGTCCCCCAAGCCAAGACCTGTGAAGAAGGGAATCAACAAATCACTGGTATTCCTTCTGATCATTGCCATTTTTGGTCTAGGGGGGTACGGGACCTATTTTCTGTTGAAACAAAAGGGCATCGAAATCCCCTTCCTCAGCGAATACCTTCAGCCGACTGTACAGGATCCGGGTAACCTCAAACTGACCACTTTCGATGTCAACAGCAAATTCGTGGACAATTCCAGTGTTGGCAAGCTCTTTGTCATTTCCGGAAAGGTCAAGAACGGATACACCGAAAGCCGGGGGATGATCACAATGACAGGCCAGATCTTCTCTACAGGTAAGGTCCCCGTTCATCAAGAGACGGTCTACTGCGGCAATGTGATGTCCGATCTTGAACTGGCCAACCTGGAATGGGAGAAAATCGAGGCCAGACTGTCCAACCGGCTGGGGGACAACCGCAGCAACGTGAAGGTCGAACCCGGAACGTCCATTCCTTTTATGGTGGTTTTTTCAGGCCTTCCCGATGATCTGGAGGAGTTCACCATAGAGGTTACCGGCTCTACACCCCTCAAATGAAAGCGTTGGTTTTCGGCTTGACTATGTGCCGATGAGCTGTTAATAGTCCGCTGTTCTTTTTGGCCGCGAAAAAAAATGGCGATGTAGCTCAGCTGGTCAGAGCATGCGGCTCATATCCGCAGTGTCCGGGGTTCAAGTCCCTGCATCGCCACCAATAAATAAATAAAGGGGCGCTGTTCTAAGCGCCCTGAATTTATTGTAAAAACTCCCATTTCTGACTTGTAGAAACTGATTGTACAAAGTTGACGAAATCGGGGGTTTTTTATGGCCAGAATCCGCAAGTCTCCGAGCCATCTTTTGCGTGTTGGCACAACTTATCATTTCCGATATAGCATCTCCCGCCAGCACAAGTGATTCGTTTCGGGGGAGGTTCGTGTGAGCCTCGGCACCGGTTCGTTGAAGACCGCCCGCATCAGGGCTGCCAAGCTGACCAGCCACACGAAATTGTTTTTGGACATGATTACAGAGGGGCGAATAGTGATAAGCAGGAAAAGCGAGATCAAGGCTGCATTGGGCCAGTATCTGAGGGAAATCCTTGAAAAGCACGAAATGGGGAGGCTTGAAGGTTCAGATGCAACTCCGAAACCCAATTCCCCTGGCGTGGATGTGGATTCAGAGACCATGCTGACAATTGTTGAACTGGAGATTCTCAATCAACTCAAGGGCCGTCAAGGAAGCGGGAAGCTCGATGTTGCCGGATTTCTTGATCAGGTCGGATTGAAAGATATGTCAGAGGACAGCCCAACTTATAGATTCGTCCACAGAGAGCTCCTGAAGCTGTGCCAAGCGGTCATCAAAATTGAGCAAGAGCGGATGAAGGGTAATTACAACAGCCAGTTGGAGCTTTCCATACTGTCAAATTACCCTGCTCAGCAACCATTGGTGCCGGCCAGCGAGGCAAAACAAAAGCGTAAACGATCCAAACGGCTGTCGAAGGCCATTCAACAGTTCCTAAATGAAAGCGTATCTGATGATAAATGGGCGCCCAAATCCATCACTGAATATAAAAATAGGTTAGCACTCCTGCCCGAGATTATGGGTGATTGCCTGCTGTCCGAGATCGACTTCAGCAAGACCCGAAAGTTTTTTGATGACCTAAAACGCCTGCCTCCCAACAGATCCAAAATGAAAGCATACCGGGGGGTAACAATTCCTGAGCTTTTAAAAATGAAACTGCCTCCAGTTGCGTATTCCGCCGCATAGTGACCACCCGTTCCGCTGGAAACTGTCCACTCATTCCGCTGCATTGTGACCACCCATTCCGGAGCAAACTGTCCACCGATTCCGGAACATTGTGACCACCCATTCCGCTGATTGTGACCACTTTTTCAGCAAGCGAAACGACGCTGGATCAATTGACCTTTTAACGATAATCCTTCCTCATTTTTATCCGTGAGGGGAGGATTGATGGCAAAGGACCGATTATCCATGCGAAAACTCAAAGAAGTGCTCAGGCTCAAATTCGACCACCAGTTGACCAACCGTAAAATTGCCAAAAGCTGTGCCATGTCCCATGTCACCGTGGGTAAGTATCTCACGCTGGCCGAAAAAGCCGGGATCGCCTGGCCGATGCCCGACGATATCGATGACGGCCAACTCGAACAGCGTCTTTATCAAAAGGTCGATCGGTCTGCTGCCCAAAAGCCGGTCATGCCCCCGATGGAGTACCTGTTCAAGGAACTCAAACGCAAGCACGTCACCTTGCAGCTTCTGTGGTACGAATACAAACAGACCCATCCGGAGGGCTACCAGTACAGCTATTTTTGCGAGCTGTATCAAAAATGGCACAAGGGCCTCGATATCAGTATGCGGCAGGAACATCTGGCCGGTGAAAAACTGTTTGTCGATTATGCCGGACAGACGGTGCCCATCATCAACCCCGAAACGGGAACGGTCGCCTTCGAGGCCCAGATTTTTGTCGCCACATTAGGCGCCAGCAACTACAGCTTTGCTGAAGCCACCGCATCCCAGACCTTGCCTGACTGGATCAAATCCCACATCCGCGCCCTGGAGTTCTTCGGCGGCGTTGCCAAGATCCTGGTGCCCGACAACCTGAAAAGCGGGGTCACCCATCCGTGCCGCTACGAACCAGACATCAATCCGACCTACATGGATTTGGCCCGTCACTATGGCACCACGGTCATTCCCGCACGGCCCGGAAAACCCAAAGACAAAGCCAAGGTAGAGTCTTCCGTATTGATCGCCGAACGTTGGATACTGGCGGCGCTACGCAATCACCGGTTTTTCTCTTTAGCAGAGCTGAATAAAGCTATTGATGAGAAGTTGGTTCTATTCAACCAGCGCCCGTTGCAACGGATAAAAGCGTCCCGTCGTCATCTTTTTGAAACCATCGACAGACCGGCGCTGGCCACGTTGCCTGCCCATCGATACGAGTTTGCCCAGTGGAAAAAAGCGACCGCCAATATCGATTATCATGTGGAGGTGGACCGCCACTATTACAGCGTTCCATATCAGCTTCGGGGCCGAAAGCTCGACGTCAGCATGACGGCCACAACCATTGCGGTCTTTCACAAAAACCGTCGGGTGGCCAGTCACCTCAGAAGTCATCGCAAATATGGCCGCACCACTGTTGCCGAGCACATGCCCAAATCCCACCAGCGGCATCTTGCGTGGACCCCTTCACGGATTATCAATTGGGCGGGTAAAACGGGGCCGTGTACCCAGCAAGTGGTTACCGAAATCATGCGGCGCAAACAGCATCCGGAACAGGGCTTCAGATCCTGTCTGGGAGTGATGCGCCTGGGCAAACGCTACAGTACCGACAGACTGGAAAAGGCTTGTGAACGAGCGGTGGCCATCGGCGCCTATACCTATCAGAATGTTGAATCCATCCTCAAAAGCGGGCTCGACCGGCAGCCGCTGTTGCCACCGTCCAAAGACTGCAGCATCTCGCATCCAAACATCAGAGGCTCACGCTATTATCACCAAAAGGAGAATCAACCATGATGACACAGCAGACAATAGACAAGCTTCACGATATGAAACTGACCGCCATGGCCGACGCCTTTGCCGAGCAGATGGGGAAGCCGGATCTGGGAGAGCTGAGCTTTGAAGACCGCCTGGCCATGCTGGTGGACCGGCAATGGACCTTTAAAGAGGACCGACGCATGACCCGGCTGCTCAGAACCGCCAAACTCAGGGACAGCGCCTGCATCGAAAATGTCGACTTCAAGACGCCCCGCGCCCTGGATAAATCACTGGTCGTGAGGCTGGCCGGCAGCGACTGGATCAAGAGGGCCCAGAACGTCATTATCCTCGGCCCCACCGGCGTCGGCAAAACCTATCTGGCCTGTGCCATCGCCAACAGCGCTTGCCGCAACGGCTTTGCCGTCATGTACAAGCGGGCACCGCGATTGTACCAGGAGGTTGCCGTCGCCCGGGCTGACGGGTCTTATCCCAAGCTGATGAATCGATTGTCAAAGATCAAGATCCTGGTCATTGACGATTTTTGCATTTCTCCGATGACCGATCCGGAGCGCCGGGATCTGCTGGAGGTGCTGGAAGACCGGCAGTCGATCTCCTCCACCATTATCGCCACCCAGGTTCCTGTCGAAAACTGGATCGCGCATATCGGCGATCCCACCCTGGCCGACGCCATTTTGGATCGCCTGATTCACAACGCCCACAGGATTAATTTGAAAGGAGAGTCCATGAGAAAAATCCGTTCGTCCTTGACGAAATCCGATAAGTCTGGGAGGTAGGAAACACCAGCGTCGCTTCGCTCCGATCATGTGGTCACAATGCAGCGGAACAGGTGGTCACAATCAAGCGGAACGGGTGGTCAGTATCCTCCGGAATGGGTGGTCAGTTTGAGCGGAATACGCACCCAGGAAAGTGCCTGAGTACCCGAACGGTAAATAATGTCATGCAGTCAGTTTACAGTTTATTTGATTGGGCCATACAACGTGACATGATGGTTAAAAATTATGCCAGCGGTATGCGAATCAAGCAGACCAAGCGGCCCGATGAATCGAAAGAGCCATTCAGCTCAAACGATTTAAAGCGACTATTCGGTTCGATGACCAATGAAAAAGACCATAAATTCTGGATACCGTTTATCGGCCTTTACACGGGTGCAAGGCTTGAGGAAATCTGTCAGCTTGATATCACCGACATCAGGCAGGAGGACGATATTTGGGTTTTCGACATTAATGAAAGGGATGATAAGCGGTTAAAGACACTTAACGCCAAGCGTAGCTGTCCAATTTGGGAGATACGAGCCACTGCAATTGCAGTGGAATCTTGGTTAAACGCAGGTGCCAATTTTGTTAACGTTTCTGTGGAAAATAGCAATTCTTCTCCAAACGGGAAGGCGTCAATCCATGGCGCATGATAAAATAAAGTTTTTAAAGTTGTATCAGGATATAAGACCACTCTTACCTTAACTTGAACTCCCTCTTCATATTCGATACTTGCAAAATACATTGTCTCAAGGAGAATCTTCAGGTCTAACGGATCTGGTACAGCAGCAACCATTTCAGGCTTATTGGTGGCACGCCCAATATTGACCCATGCATCCCTTTTTTCTTCTATTAATGGAAGCCCAAGCATTTAGTTTCATCCTGGTGCACAAGCTGCGCCGGGCGATGGTCCGGCCCGATCGGGACCGGCTGCACGGCACGGTCGAAGTGGACGAGACGTACTGGGGCGGCGAA
>NZ_JAWOHB010000112.1:0-15269 GCF_046496365.1 Desulfosarcina sp. | reverse complement strand
GAAAAGCTGCGCCGGCACTTGCTGGACGCGCAGGCCTTTCACCTGGTGGTGGACTTTGGGGAGCTGCCGGTGTTTGAGACGGCGGCCCGTTCAACGCTCAACGTCCAAGGAAAAAAGGGTTCCAGGGCAAAGGGGTCGAGGGGCAAAGTGAAAAAACTGAACGGGGAGTTCGTTTGCAGTGACGCAGTGAGGCGTTCCGCAGGCTAGGACGGTGCTGGGTGTCGGGTCTTCATTGAACGTTGAATGTTGGACGTTCAGTTTTCTCTCTGCCTTGGCCCCTGTTCTTTGATTTGTTTATTGAACGTTGGACGTTGAGCGTTCGACGTTGGACGTTCAGTTTTCTCTCTGCCTTGGCCCCTGTTCTTTGATTTATTTATTGAACCTTGGACTTGAGCGTTCGATGTTGGACGTTCTGTTTTCTCTTTCACCCTTGAACCCTATTATCCTTTAACCCTTTAACCCTCGAACCCTGGTACACTACGGATACCATTACTTATCAGCGCAGGAGGAACAGAATGGATTTTGAGCTTAATAAAACCCAGAAGGACATTCAAAAGGCAGTCAGGGACTTCGTCAAGGGCGAATTCGACAAGGAGTTGGCCTTTGAGCTGGAGCAAAAGCACGAATTTCCGCGTAAAATTTGGAAAAAGGCCTGTGACCTGGGGCTGATCGGCGTTCACTTTCCCGAAAAATACTCCGGACAGGGCCTGGGCTCCCTGGAAGATATTATCGTCGTCGAAGAACTGTGCCGCGGTGACTCCACCATCGGCAGCGCCATCGCGCTGGCCGCATTCGCCTCTGAAATCATCATGCACTACGGCTCAGACGAACAGAAAGAAAAGTACCTGCCCGCCGTGGCCGAAGGTGAAATGCTCTCCGCCGGCGCCTTCACCGAACCGGACCACGGCTCGGACATCACCTTTATGAACACCACCGCGGTCAAGGACGGCGACGAATGGGTGGTCAACGGCGCCAAGACGTTCATCACCAATGGCGGACTGGCCGGTTTTTACAGCGTGCTGTGCCAGACCGATCCCGACGCCAAACCCGGCTACCGCGGCCAGAGCCTGATTTTGGTTGAAGCGGACCGTCAAGGACTCTCCACCGCCGACGTGGGCGCCAAGATGGGCATCCGCATGATGGCCACCGCCGAAGTGATTTTCAAGGATGTGCGCGTTCCCCTGGCCAATCTTATCGGCGAGGAGAACAAGGGCTTTTACCACGTGCTGCACTTTTTCGATGAAAGCCGCATCCAGATAGCCGCCCAGGGGCTGGGCACCGCCCAGGGCGCCTTTGACCGGGCCCTGGCCTATGTCAAGCAGCGTGAACAGTTCGGCAAGAAAATCGCCCAGTTCCAGGTCACCCAGCACAAGCTGGCCGACATGGCCACCAAGATTGAATTGGCCCGTCTGATCACCTACAAAGCGGCCTGGAACTTCGACCAGGGCCGCATCGATCCCAAGCTTACCTCCATGGCCAAAATGTATGCAGCCCGCACCGCCGTTGAAGTGGCCGACGAGGCCATCCAGCTGCTGGGCGGCTACGGCTACATGACCGAATACGAGGTGGAGCGGTTCTACCGCGACGCCAAGATCACCGAAATTTACGAGGGCACCAAGGAAATCCAGAAGAACACCATTGCCGGCGCCTTGATCGGCAAGCTGAAATAGCGGCAGACTACAGGAGGACGCATGAACGATGACATTCAGGTATACCGGCCCAAGAACAGTGTGCGGGTCGTCACGGCAACATCCCTGTTCGACGGCCACGACGCCTCCATCAATATTTTCAGGCGCATTCTGCAAAGTACCGGTGTCGAGGTCATTCACCTGGGCCACAACCGCTCGGTCAAGGAGATTGTGGACGCGGCCATCGAGGAAGACGCCCAGGGCATCGCCATTTCAAGCTACCAGGGCGGCCACCTGGAGTTTTTTAAATACATGGTAGACCTTCTAAAAGAGGGCGCTGCCGGCCATATCAAGGTGTTCGGCGGCGGCGGCGGGGTCATCGTTCCCGAAGAGATCAAGGAGCTGGAAGCCTACGGGGTGGCCAAAATTTATACGCCCGAGGACGGCACCAGCATGGGGCTTCAGGGGATCATCAACCACATGGTCAAGCTGATGGACTACTCCCGTGCCGATGGGGCCAGGTTGGACCTGTCCGCGCTGACCCCGGACAACAAACTGATGGTGGCCAACCTGATCACCACCCTCGAGCAGGGCAAAGCCAGCCAGAACGGTCACCTGGCCAAGCTCCGCCAGGAGCTTAAAACCAGAATCGGCGACCGCAACGTTCCCGTGATCGGTATCACCGGTACCGGGGGCGCCGGCAAATCCTCCCTCACCGACGAGCTGATCCTGCGCATGCTTCACGATCTGAAAGCGATCCGCATCGCCGTCATCAGCGCCGACCCCTCCCGCAGAAAAACCGGTGGGGCCCTGCTGGGCGACCGCATCCGCATGAATGCCATCAACAGTCCCCGCATTTACATGCGCTCCATCGCCACGCGGCGCTCCCACACGGAGATTCCCGATGCCCTGGAAGAGGTGCTGGAGGTGGTCAAGGCGGCCGGTTATGATCTGATCATCGTCGAAACCGCCGGCATCGGCCAGGGGGATTCACACATCATCGACCTGGTGGACCTGTCCATGTATGTCATGACCAGTGATTTCGGCGCCGCCTCTCAGTTGGAGAAGATCGACATGCTGGATTTTGCCGACATCGTCGTGGTCAACAAGTTTGAAAAACGCGGCGGCGAGGATGCGGTGCGCGACGTGCGCAAGCAGGTTCAGCGCAACCGCACGGCCTTCGACCAGGCCGCCGAGGATATGCCGGTTTTCGGCACCATCGCCTCCAAGTTCAATGACGATGGCGTCACCGCCCTTTATCACGCCCTGCTCGACGGCATCCAAGCCAAGACCGGTGTGGTCTTCACGTCCAGCCTGCCGCGGCCCGACACCAAGCTGTCCACCTCCAAGACCATTATCATCCCGCCTGAACGCACCCGTTATCTGGCGGAGATCGCCGAAACCATCAGAAAATACCACCGCGAAACCGAAAGCCAGGCCGACGCCATGCGGCGGGTGTGGCACCTTGAAGCAACCGCCGCATGCCTGGCCGGCGACGGCCTGGACGGAGACGGTCCGGCCCTGGTGGCGCAGCTTAAAAAAGAGATCGCCAACGCCCGCGAATCACTTGCCGCGGAAACCGAAAAGCTGGTCAAGGCGTGGCAGACAACCAAAGCGGCCTATTCCGGTGATGCCCTGGTATACACGGTCCGCGGCCGGGAGATCCGCGTGCCGCTTTACAGCGAATCCCTCTCCCACCAGAAGATCCCCAAGATCTCCCTGCCCCGCTTCACTGACCCCGGTGAAATCTACACCTGGCTGCGGCGCGAAAACCTTCCCGGCCACTTCCCCTTCACCGCCGGCGTCTTCCCCATGAAGCGCATGGGCGAGGATCCGACGCGCATGTTCGCCGGCGAGGGCGATCCGGCCCGAACCAACCGACGCTTCAAACTGTTGTCGGCCAACAGCGAGGCCAAACGCCTCTCGACGGCCTTCGATTCGGTCACCTTGTATGGCTATGACCCGGACCGGCGACCCGATATCTATGGCAAAGTGGGCAATTCCGGGGTAAGTGTCTGCACCCTGGATGACGTGAAAGTGCTTTACGACGGGTTTGAGCTGTGCGCCCCCAACACGTCGGTCTCCATGACCATTAACGGGCCCGCGCCCATCATGCTGGCCATGTTCCTCAACACGGCCATCGACCAGCAGGTGGATAAATTCGCTGCTGAAAACGGCCGGCAGCCGTCCATCGATGAAGCCGGCAGGATCAAGGCCATGGTGCTGGAGAATGTGCGCGGCACCGTGCAGGCGGACATCCTGAAAGAGGACCAGGGTCAGAACACCTGCATCTTCTCAATCGATTTTGCTTTGAAGATGATGGGCGACATCCAGGCATACTTCATCGAAAACAACGTTCGAAACTTCTATTCGGTCTCCATCTCCGGCTACCACATCGCCGAGGCCGGTGCCAATCCCATCAGCCAGCTGGCATTTACCCTGGCCAACGGGTTCACCTACCTGGAGTATTACCTGTCTCGCGGCATGCCCCTGGACAGCTTTGCACCCAACCTCTCCTTCTTCTTCTCCAACGGTATGGACCCCGAATACACGGTCATCGGCCGGGTGGCCCGACGCATCTGGGCCGTGGCCCTGCGCGAGAAGTACGGGGCATCCCTGCGCAGCCAGATGCTCAAGTACCACATCCAGACCTCCGGGCGCAGCCTGCACAGTCAGGACATCCAGTTCAACGACATCCGTACCACCCTGCAGGCCCTTTGCGCCATCTACGACAACTGCCAGAGCCTGCACACCAACGCTTTCGATGAAGCCATCACCACCCCCACGGAGGAGTCCGTGCGCCGCGCCCTGGCGATTCAGCTGATCATCAACCGCGAGTGGGGACTGGCCAAAAACGAGAATCCCTACCAGGGCAGCTTCATCGTCGACGACCTCACCGACCTGGTGGAGGAGGCCGTGCTCATGGAGTACGACAAGATCACCGCCCGCGGCGGCGTGCTGGGCGCCATGGAAACCGGCTACCAGCGCAGCAAGATCCAGGAAGAGTCGATGTACTACGAGATGCGCAAGCACACCGGCGAGTACCCCATCGTGGGCGTCAACACGTTCAGGGACCCCCACGCCGACGGCGCCGATATGCTGGAAGGGGCTTCCTGCATCGATCTGGCCCGGGCGACCACCGAAGAGAAGGAATCCCAGCTCAACCGGCTCAAGGCGTTCCAGTCCCGCAACGCCGAACGGGCGCCCGAGGCCCTGGCGCGGCTCCAGCAGGCGGCCCTATCCGGCGAGAATATCTTTGCCGAACTGATGGAAACGGTCAGGTGCTGCAGCCTGGGTCAGATCACCGGCGCCTTGTATGCCGTGGGCGGGCAGTACCGGAGGAATATGTGAGTGGAGGGGGCGGGTGAAGGGCGATGAAAAGAGTGAACGTCCAACGTCGAACGTTCAACGCTCAACGTCCAATGAAAAAAAAGGGGTCGAGGGGTCGAGGGGTCAAGTGAAGGACGATGAAAAGAGTGAACGTCCAACGTCGAACTTCCAACGTTCAACGTCCAATGAAAAGAAGTGAAAAAACTGAAAGGGGCCTTTCGTTTGTAGCAACACGGTGAGGCGTTCCGGAGGGTAGCGCGGTGCTGGGTGTCGGGTCTTCATTGAACGTTGAATGTTGAACGTTCGACGTTGGACGTTCAGTTTTCTTTTTCACCCTTGGCGTTCGACGTTGGACGTTTGATGTGGTTTAGTTTCAGTTTTCTCTTTGCCTTGGCCCCTGTTCTTTGATTTATTATTGAACGTTGGACGTTGAGCGTTCGATGGTGGACGTTCAGTTTTCTCTTTCACCCTTTGCCCCTTGAACCCTTGAACCCTTGAACCCTTGGATCCTTGGACCCTTGGCCCCTTGAACCCTTTAACCCATAACCATTTGCAGGGAGGCAGCATATGCAGGAAGCCGTCATCGTCAGTGCGGTAAGAACACCGCTGGGCAGTTTCAACGGATCGCTTGCGGGCATTGGCGCCACGGACCTGGGTGCCATCGTCATCGCGGAAGCCGTCAAGCGCGCCGGCATCCGCAAAACCGAGGTCAACGAAGTGCTCATGGGCCAGGTTTTGCCCTGCGGCTACGGCCAGAACCCGGCCAAGCAGGCGGCGGTCAAAGCCGGCATGCCCTGGGAAGTCGAAGCCATCACGGTCAACAAAGTTTGTGGTTCGGCCCTGAAAACCGTCATGCTGGCCGCCCAGGCCATCCAAACCGGTGATGCCGAGGTGGTGGTGGCCGGCGGCATGGAGAACATGAGCATGGCCCCCTATTACCTGGAAAAAGCGCGTTTCGGCTACCGCATGGGGCCCGGTCAGCTCCAGGATTGCATGATTCACGACGGCCTGTGGGATATCGTCAACGATTTTCACATGGGCATTTCCAACGAACTGTGTTCCGAACGCTATCATGTCAGCCGGGAGGACCAGGATCGCTATGCGGCCGAGTCCTACCGCCGGACCGTGGAATCCATCCACAGCGGTCGTTTTGATGCCGAGATCGTCCCTGTACCCATTGCCCAGCGCAAAGGGGAGTCCAACGTCTTCAACCGGGACGAGTGTGCCCGGGAGACCACCTACGAGGCCCTGGCCAAGATGAAGCCGGCCTTTAAAAAAGATGGGTTCGGTACCGCCGGCAATGCCTCCATCATCAGCGACGGCGCCGCCGCCGTTGTCGTCATGTCCCGCCAAAAGGCCGACGCCCTGGGGTGCACGATCATGGCCCGCATCGGCGCCCAGGCCGCCTATGGCGTCGACATGAAATACGTGCTGGTGGCGCCCATCGGGGCCATTCCCAAGTGTCTCAAGAAGGAGGGCATCGGCATTGACGACGTGGACCTGTTCGAGGTCAACGAAGCCTTTTCCGGCTCCACGGTTGCCGTGATGAAAGCGTTGGAACTCGCCGCGGACAAAACCAATGTCAACGGCGGCAGCGTGGCCCTGGGCCATCCCATCGGCGCCAGCGGCTGCCGGGTGCTGGTGACCCTTTTGCACGAAATGATCCGCCGCGATCAAAAAACCGGACTGGCTTCACTCTGCCTGGGCGGCGGTGAAGCCGTGGCCATGGTGGTCAAACGGTAGTTCCCGCCCATAAAAGGCCTCTTGCGGCCCGGTTTGGCGTGAAAAATCAATTTTTACGAAGCGATCAATAATAAGGAGGAGGAACCTATGCAGATCAATACCTTCGGCGTCATCGGCGCCGGTCAGATGGGCAACGGCATCGCCCAGGTGGCGGCCGCCGCCGGCCTGGATGTCATCATGAGCGACATCAAAATTGAATACGCGGAGAAGGGGCTGGCCAGCATCACCAAAATTCTGGGCAAAAGCGTCGACAAGGGAAAGATGTCGGCTGCAGACAAGGCTGCCATCCTGGGGCGCATCAGGATCACCGCCGACCTCAAGGACATGGCCGATGCGGACTTCGTGGTTGAGGCGGCCACGGAAAACGAGGCCCTCAAGTTCAAGATTTTCAAAGACCTGGATGATATCTGCCGGCCCGGCGTAATCCTTTCCACCAATACCTCATCCATTCCCATCGGCCGTATTGCCGCCCAGACCCGCCGTCCGGAAAAAATCGTGGGCATGCACTTCATGAACCCGGTGCCGGTCATGAAGCTGGTCGAAGTCATCCGCGGGCTGGCCACCTCCGATGAGACCTTCCAGACCACCTGGGATCTGTCAGTTAAATTCGGCAAAACACCTGCGCTGGCCAACGACTTTCCGGGCTTTATCGCCAACCGCATCCTGCTGCCCATGATCAATGAGGCGGTATTTGCCCTGTACCACGGGGTGGGCACCCGCGAAGACATCGACACGGTCATGCGGCTGGGCATGAACCATCCCATGGGGCCGCTGGCCCTGGCGGATCTCATCGGCCTGGACACCTGTCTGGCCATCATGGAGACCCTGTACAACGGATTCAAGGATTCCAAGTACCGGCCTTGCCCATTGTTGAGAAAATATGTGGAAGTCGGCTGGCTGGGAAGAAAAACCGGCCGAGGGTTTTACGAGTACTAAAAGGAGGTACCATGCCCCCCAGAAAAACCGCCCGTCTCACTCCCGTGGGCAAGAAGATCAAAAAGGCCCGCACCGACAAGAATATGTCCTACGATTCTCTGGCCAACGAAACCGGCTTCTCCATCGATTTTCTCAAGAAGGTGGAGTCGGGTAAGATCACGCCCCCGGTCGGTTCTCTGCTCCAGATTTCGCGGGCCCTGGAAATCGACTCCGGGGATCTGCTCAAAGAAGAAGAGGGCCGCATGCAGGACCGCATCAAGGCCTACACCAAAAGGACCTCGAGCTATGCCTACACGACCCTGACCCCGGGCGCCGAAAACAAGCATCTCAAAGCCTTCCGGGTAAAAATCGATGCCATGAAAACGCACGCAGGCGTCAGCTACAACCACGAGGGGGAGGAGTTCGTGTACGTGCTCGACGGCAGCATCGAAGTGGTGGTCGGCGAACACGTCAACACCCTCGGCACCGGCGATTCCCTGCATTTCAATTCCGGAATCCAGCATCATCTGAAAAACATCGGCGCAACGGACGCCGAATTGATTGTGGTGATTTACAACCCATGATCGAACGATTTCGGCAAGGCGGCGCAACCGGTCATACGGGCCGACGACCCACCCGGTCATCGGGGCTGCATGCACCGTGCGGCCGGAGCCATACCGGTAAACCCAACGCCTTAGAAGATTTACCAGGAAAGGGATTACGCCATGTCCTTCAAGCTGACCGATGAACAACTGATGATTCAGTCCATGGTTCGTGAATTCTCGCGCAAGGTTGTCGCTGAAACAGCCGCCGAGCGGGACAAAACCAAGGAATTTCCCGCCAAGAACCTGAAAAAAATGGCCGAGCTGGGCCTATTGGGAATGATGGTGCCCTTCGACTACGAGGGGTCGGATTCGGATACGGTGGGCTACGTGCTGGCCCTTGCCGAAATCGCCTACTCCTGCGCCTCCACGGCGGTGGTCATGTCGGTGCACAATTCCATCGTCTGCGAAAGCATCTTGAACTATGGCACCGAGGACCAGAAGCAGCACTATCTCAAAGACCTGGCCATGGGCAAGTATATCGGTGCCTTCGCCCTCACCGAGCCCGAAGCCGGCTCGGACCCCGTAAGCCAGCAGGCCACGGCGGTCAAAGACGGCAACCATTACATCATCAACGGTACCAAGCGGTTCATCACCAGCGGTCAGAACTGCGGCCTGGTCATCGTCACGGCCAAGACCGATCCGGATGCACGCCACAAGGGTATCAGCACGTTTATTGTCACCAAAGACAACCCCGGACTCAAGGTTGGCAACCTGGAAGACAAGATGGGCCTGCGCGCCTCGGACACCACTGACCTGCATTTTGAAGAGTGCCGGGTACCGGCGTCGGACCGGCTCGGCAAAGAAGGCGAAGGGTTCAAGATTGTCATGAAGGGTCTCGACGGCGGGCGCATCGGCATTGCCGCCCAGAGTCTGGGGGTGGCCCAGGCAGCCTTCGATGCGGCGGTCAAATACGCCAAAGAACGCGACCAGTTCGGCCAGAAGATCTCCAAGTTCCAGGGGCTGCGCTGGATCATCGCCGACATGGCCACACAGATCGAGGCGGCCCGGCAGCTGACCCTGTCAGCCGCCGCCATGAAAGACCGCAAGGAACGCTTCACCATCCAGGCCTCCATGGCCAAGCTGTTCGCTTCCGAAATGGTCAACAGCGTCACGGCCAAAGCCCTGCAGATGCATGGCGGCTATGGGTTCACGACCGATTATCCGGTGGAGCGCTTCTACCGTGACGCGCGTGTGTTCACCATTTATGAAGGCACCTCGGAAATCCAGCGGGTGGTGATATCCAACAACATCCTCAAGGACAAACGCGGACCTTGAAAAACTTGATTATTTGACATAACGCCAATATTGACGGGCGACACCTTTAATCCGACAATCCCACGGCAACCGGCGACCCAGGCCGAAAAGGAGGACTATCATGGTCAGAACGGAAATCTCATTGTTCCTGAAAAACGAACCCGGTGAACTGGGCCGTCTGGCCACGCTCATGGGCGAGGCCGGCATCAATATCGACGCATTGACCATTCAGGATGCGTCGGCTTACGTCCTGGAGCTGTTCAAGGCCCGGGGAAAATCCCTCAAACGCATCGCTTCCGCCGCCAGTTACAACTCCATGCGCAAGGATTCGGCCCAGTTTGCACTGATCCGGCTCCTGGCTGAAGACGGTAAAACCAATGCCGCCATCGACCTGCTCTCCCAGCATGACTACACCTTCGATATCATGCCGGTCATCGCCGTGCAGTTGGACAATAAACCCGGTGAACTGGCCCGGCTCTCCTCCAAATTCGGTGAAGCGGGCATCAACATCAACTACGTGTATGGTTCCGTTGCGGGCCCGGATGCCAAGTGCCTGTTTGTCTTCTGCCCCGAGGACATCGACCTGGCGTCCAAGATTTTTACCACGCATAAAAAAGCCCAATAGTGACGGAGTCGTAAAAAGTCGAAATCTCAGATTTATTGTCATCCCCGCGGAGGCGGGGATCCATAAGTTTCAAATAGTTATAGATTCCCGCCTTCGCGGGAATGACACACCGGGGACTTTTTACGAGGCCATCAATTTTGGTTGCGTATTTATCTGGGCTTTGGAGGGGTTCTGCACAGACCGAATGGACCAGGACGAAAAGATTACGGCGAAATTCATGGACGGGGATCAATTCCCGGAGACGGTCAGCAGGCATCTCCGCAGAGATGTCTACGAAAAGATCAGGGAGGAGGCTGAAGGCGCAGATGGTGATCAAACAAACAGCGTGGCGCGCATAAAGCAATGTCTGATTGGTTCCACAACCGCCTGAACCGGGCGCACCCCACCAACCTGCTCCTGTTGAGTTATGTGGCGGCCATCGCCGTCGGCACGCTGGCTCTGATGCTGCCGGCCGCCACGGTGAGCGGCGATATCCGCGTGATCGACGCCCTGTTCACGGCGACTTCCGCTGTGTGCGTCACCGGGCTTATCGTGGTGGACACGGGCAGCTATTTTACCGCTTTTGGCCAGGGGATCATCCTGTTTCTGATCCAGATTGGCGGCCTGGGGATCATGACCATTTCCGTGGCCCTGTTTCAGGTTATCGGCAAAAAGGTGGTCTTCCAGCAGCGCATGGCCATGCAGGAGGTCTTTTCCCACACGCCCCGGGAGGATATCTTCTACCTGATCCGCTCGGTGCTTTTTTTTACTTTTACCGTCGAGGTTGTAGGGGCCGTGATCCTGTTTTTTTACTGGCGCTCCGCCTACCCGTTGGGCGAGGCCCTGTACAAGGCGGTATTCCATTCGGTGTCGGCCTTTTGCAATGCCGGATTTTCCCAGTTCAGCGACAGTCTCACTGCAGGTAGGGCTTCGATGGTGTTGAACCTGACGGTGTGTACCCTGATCATTTTGGGCGGCATCGGGTTTCCCGTCGTCTATGAGATCTACCGCCGCGTGGTTTTGCGACAGTCCGGTAAGGTTTCGATCCAGACCAAAAGCGTGATTTCGGCCAGCGTCGGCCTGGTTGTGGCAGGCATGGCGGTCATTGTGGTATCCGAGCGCACCCTGATACCGACCATGGGATGGGGTCAAGGATTGCTGGCGGCTTTTTTCCAGGCGGTGACCTGCCGCACCGCCGGGTTCAACACGCTGGATATCGCCTCGCTGAACACGGCCACCTTGCTGTTCATGATGTTCCTGATGCTGGTGGGGGCCTCGCCGGGGTCCTGCGGCGGCGGGATGAAAACGACCACCTTCGCGGTGCTGACGGCCTTTTCCTGGAGCCGGCTAATGCGCTACAAATGCGTGAACCTTTTCGGCAAGACCGTTCCGGAGGATACGGTAGCCAAAAGCATCTCCGTGCTGGTGTTTTCGCTGGCCGCCATTTGCGTGGCCGTTTTCCTGATCCTGTTCCTCGATCCGGACCACGGCACGCGCGTAGAGGGTGATCGTCAATTTATGAGCTTTCTTTTTGAAACGGTCTCGGCTTTCGGCACGGTCGGTCTCTCCATGGGGGTCACCCCGACGCTGACCCAGCCCGGCAAATTGGTCATCATCGCTCTGATGGTCATCGGTCGGGTGGGGGTGCCGGCGTTCACCTATATTATCGCCGGAGGCGGTTCGACCAAGGGCGTCCAATACGCCGAGGAAAACATGATGATCGGATAAGGAGAAACAGAGATGGCCAAGAAGCGATTCGCCGTTATCGGCTCCGGGAGCTTCGGCTACTATGTGGCCAAAGCGTTGTATGAAAACAAGAACGAGGTGATCGCCATCGACCGCAACAAGGAACGCGTGCAGGCCATCGAGCCCCATTGCACCAGCGCCGTCGTGCAGGACGTGACCAACATCGAGGCCCTCAAGGGATTGGGCCTCGACGAAATGGACGCGGTCATTGTGAGCACGGGAGCCAATATCAAGCCCAGCATCCTTATCTGTTTCCATTTAAGCCGGTTGGGCATCAAACGCATCATTGCCAAGGCCGAGGACGACGATCACGGTGAGATCCTTAAACAGCTGGGCGCCACGGAGATCATCCGGCCAGGCATGGACATGGCCCATCGATTGGCCCTGAGGCTGACCTCGCCCAACATTCTGGAATTCCTCCCGCTGGAGGAAGAGTATACCATCGCTCAAGTAGGCCCTCCGCCGTCGTTTGTCGGCAAGACGTTAATGGAATTGGAACTGCGCAAGCGCTATCAGGTCAATGTCATCGCCATAAAGGAGCTGGTGCCGGAGCGGTTCATCATGGTGCCCAATTCCGATTTTACCGTCAAGGACAGCGACATCCTGATCATCCTGGGCAAAGAGTCGGATTTGGCCAAAATCAGGGAGCTGAAATGAACTACTGGTCCGCGACCCGGAGAATCCGCCCGACTTTCGGAAAATGGATGCCGTCCGTAAGCTGTAGCGACTCGCTACAAATTGTAATGTGCGTTACGGAACGGATCAAGGCTTCTTAAAGGCCGGCATCGCGTCACCGAGATGCTTACAAAACCATTGGTTCATTTTGCTCCGGTCATCCAGCATCAGTTACTCACCGCGGTACATTGCATGAGTGGATGGCTTGGTTTTCCACCCGGGTTCATTTTTTTCCGATGCACGCATCTTCGGAACAGGCTTCCTTTCCACCAACAGACATACTTGTCCCCGAAGACTTTTTGCCGCTTTTATCCGGTTGGGTCGCTTCCGCAGGCGCCTCGGTTGTGGGTTTCACATCTTTTCCGATACACGCCTCATCCTTGCAGACCTCCTTATTGGATACGGATATGGATGATCGGAAATTAGGGTCCTTTGCTTTTGTGCTTTTGGGCGTTGTGTTCATTGCCGGCCTCCTTCAGGCAGATGAGCGATGAGACCACAGAATTCGGACGTCTCAGTCGTTTTCAGTTGCTGCTCGGCCATGGCATACACCAGCCAAGAAGCACGGTCCTGCGCCGGATCAGCTCCAGCTTCCAGGGTCGGTCCCTGTTGACACGCCGCTGACACGTAAAAAAAGAATCAAGAAAGGAAACTTCCCGGGGCGGACCCGAAATGATTTCACACAATTTAATGTCGAATTCAGGGTAGATCGGTGCTTTGTTCGATCGAACACTGATTTTCCGGGCAAAACAGACTCAACCAGATGCCTTTGGCCTCTTTGGGCACGACACCACCCGCCGGCAAGGTGATCTTATTTTTATCAAGCGAACAGGACCCTTCCGGGCAGGCCACTTCGATCCACAATCCGACTTTACCGGAAACGGCCTCCCGCTTATCTGCGGGCAATTCGGCTTGTTCATCCTTCGATATTATGCGGGCGTCCTCGATAAAGACGGTCAATCGGTCTTTTGTGATTTCTCTTTTCATGGCATATTCTCCTTTTCGATTGGCAGCAGTCTAAACAATAAATAGTACCTGTATTCCGGTTTTCAACTACGGTGACAGCGCGTCGATTCGACGTAAACGAAAAAGCTGCCCAAGGCTTACGGGTCTTTGAAGGAGCGTTGCTATCTGTTTTGACACCCATGGCCGCCGCAAGGTTGTATACACAGCACGCGTCATCTGCCGAAAGTCAGTATCCATGCTGTGTGTGCGTGCGGCGGCACATGCCCGACGCCACTGACCACCTTCAAAGCCTTCCGCAAGGCCTCTGTGCAAAAGGTTGAACGCGAGTACCCGCAGAGCCTTCTGGACCAGACCCGCAACAGCCTCAGCGAATCCCTGGACATCTCCGGACTGTCGCGCTCGCGCTTTTACGATCTGTTGAAGCAGCACCGTCCCTCCCTCTGAAAACCGCAGCCGGATGGCCCGCCGCTCCTGCCCCTTTGTCCGCAGTCCACCCCGAAAACCAGGAATCCGTCCGGTTTTGCGGGACCCGCTGTCCGGATTTTCCGGATTTCACCCCCCACCATCTTTTTAAAACAGGTGGGCGTTAAACCATTAACCCTATGGTTTTAATAGTTATTTTATTATTAGGCCGAATCCACAAGTTGGCACGCCTTGTGAAACATTTTTTGGTCAAGCCTGATCGGTGAAAAAGAAAAGCGGAAAGGTGAACGTGTCGACGATGAGGCGTACGGCATCGGCATTCTTAAAATCAAGGAGATCATCGGCGCCAATGACCTGGAGGCCCTGGCAGAGGCGGCCTGGCCACCGGCAGCTCATCATGCAAACGTTTATCTGAGTTTAAACAGTAAATAAGGAGAAACCAATGTTCAAGAACATGAAACTTAGTGCCAAGCTGATCGGCAGCTTCGTCATTGTCGCCGTGATTACCCTGGCGGTGGGCTTTGCCGGTTGGCGCGGCGTCAACGGCCTGTCCCACCACATCGTTGAAATTGGAGAGGTGCAGCTGCCCAGCGTCCACAGCCTGATGGTCATCGAAAAGGAAGCCGAGGCCATACGTGCGGCCCAGCGCACCCTGCTGAATCCGGACCTGAGCCGCGAACACAAGGCGCAGCAGTTCGAAAATATCCAGACCGCCCGCAACCATTATGAAGCCGCCTGGAAGGTATACGCGCCCCTGCCCCAAACCCAGGAAGAGGCGCAGCTGTGGAACAAGTTCGTCCCGGCCTGGGAGGCATGGCGCCATGAGAACACCGAGTTCCTCAAGCTGATCCAGGAGTTGGACAAGCTGGACCTGGGCAATCCCGATGCATTGAATGCAACCATCGAAATGATGCGCGGGGACCATTACAAACTGATGGTTGACACGGCTGAACTGATTGACAATGGCACCGCGTTCCATGGCGGCGAGGACGCTTCGGCCTGTAGATATGGTCAGTGGGCGGCAACCTTCAAAACCCAAAACCCCAGCCTCAACAGCGCCATCGCCCAGAACAGCGACCCCCATCGCCGTTTTCACCAGGCGGTGGCCGACATCAAGGCCGCCGTTGACAAGGGCAACATGGAAAATGCCCGGTATATTGCCAGGAATGCCTTGCAGCCCGCAATGCAGGGAGTCACCATCGGCCTTCAGGCCATGGACACCCAGGTCGAAAATGCGGTGACCCTGTTTGACGAAGCCAGTCAGCATGCCATGGTGACGGCCCGCGAGAAAGAGACGGCGGCCATCGATCTGCTGGAGCAGATCGTCAAGATCAACGAGGATGCGGCCCACGTGTCTTCCGAGGAGGCCGCGATCGAGTC
>NZ_JAWOHB010000111.1:0-5587 GCF_046496365.1 Desulfosarcina sp. | reverse complement strand
ATCCAGGGCCTGGACAATGCTCTGCACGGCGAACGCGGATTTGATATTACGTGAACCGGGTTCATCAATTCTGGAGAAGCGTCAATCGCTCTCCCGATCATCAATAACAGGAGGAAAAAAATGAAAAAGATTGAGGCCATCATCAAACCGTTTAAACTGGACGATGTGAAAGAGGCCCTCAACGAGATCGGCATACAAGGGATGACCATCTCGGAAGTCAAAGGCTATGGGCGCCAGAAAGGGCACAAGGAGATCTATCGGGGCGCCGAGTACGTGGTGGATTTTATCCCCAAAATCAAAATAGAGATCATCGTGGACACGGAGCGTGCCGCCCAGGTGGTGGATGCCATTCAAAAGGCTGCCAATACCGGTAAGATCGGTGACGGAAAGATTTTTGTGTTCTCCGTGGAGGAGGTGATCCGGGTGCGTACCGGTGAAAAAGGAATCGACGCCATCTAATCAGAAGTAATCTTTTAAGACACATTCTAACCAATTAACTGCTTAGCGGAGGAAATGATGACACCTGAACAAGTATTGACAATGGCAAAGGAAAACGGTGTGAAAGTCGTCGACATTCGTTTCATGGATTTCCCGGGCATGTGGCAGCACTTCAGTGTGCCCATCGGTGAACTTGACGAGGGCAGTTTTGAAGACGGATTCGGCTTCGACGGTTCCAGCATCCGGGGATGGCAGCCCATCAACGCCAGCGACATGCTGGTTATTCCCGATGTGGACACGGCAAAGATCGACCCTTTCTTTAAGGTTCCCACCCTGGTGCTCATCGGCGACATCGCCGATCCGATCACCCGGGAAGCCTACACCCGTGACCCGAGAAATATAGCCAAAAAGGCGGAATCCTTCCTCAAGAGTACCGGCATTGGGGATACGGCCTTTATCGGCCCAGAAGCCGAATTCTTCATCTTCGATGATATCCGTTACCGGAGCGATCCGCAAAGTGCGGCCTTTGCCATCGACTCGGTCGAGGGCATCTGGAACTCCGCACGGGATGAAGGTCCCAATCTGGGATACAAATCGCGTGTCAAGGAAGGTTATTTCCCCGTCCCACCATCGGACAAGTTCCAAGACCTGCGCACCGAAATGATGCTGACGCTGCAATCCTTGGGCATCGATGTGGAGTGCCAGCACCACGAAGTGGCCACCGCCGGCCAGTCGGAAATCGACATGCGTTTCAAGCCGCTGGTTCAGATGGCCGATCAGCTCATGTGGTTCAAGTACGTGCTGAAGAATGTGGCCTACCGGGCCGGCCACACGGTTACCTTTATGCCCAAACCGCTTTATGGGGACAACGGCAGCGGCATGCACACCCATCTGAGCATCTGGAAGGAAGGCAAGCCCCTTTTTGCCGGTGACAAATATGCCGGTGTCTCCCAACAGGCCCTCTGGGCCATCGGTGGGATCCTGACGCACTGCCGGGCGCTTTGCGCGTTCACCAACCCCACCACCAACTCATACAAGCGGCTGGTTCCCGGATACGAAGCACCGGTCAATCTGGCCTACTCCAGCCGCAACCGAAGCGCGGCCGTGCGCATTCCCATGTACTCGGCATCCCCCAAGGCCAAACGCATCGAGTTCAGAACGCCCGATCCATCCTGCAACGGGTACCTGGCCTTTTCAGCAATCCTGATGGCCGCCATCGACGGCATCCAGAACAAAATCGATCCGGGCGATCCACTGGACAAGAACATCTACGACCTGCCGCCCGAAGAACTGGCCGAGATCCCGTCCGCGCCGGGTTCCCTGGACAGCGCCCTGGCCGCCCTGGCCGAAGACAAAGCCTTCCTGCTCAAAGGCGACGTTTTTACCAAGGATGTGGTCGATATGTGGACCGACTACAAGACCGCCCATGAAGTCAATCCCGTGCGGTTGCGTCCGCATCCACACGAGTTCCACCTGTACTATGACATCTAAACAGACCAGTTTCTCCCGACGATAACCGGTTCTCTTAAAAACGGCAGCCTGCGACACCCAGCAGCGGGCTGCCGTTTTTATTGCAAAAATCAATCTGTTCTGCTATTTGGACCCATATTTGTGCGCCACACGAGGAGAAAACATGCGCGAACTTGCCTATGTCAATGGCGAAATAATGGAAATCCAAAAGGCCATGGTGCCTATCGAGGACCGCGGCTACCAGTTCGGCGATGCCGTCTACGAATTCATCGTCAGTTACAACGGCCGAATGTTCTGTCTGGAGGAGCACCTGGACCGTTTGCAGCGATCCATGGCAGGCCTGGAATTCCCGTCCATGGAACGGGAGTCGGTCCGCGGCGCGATATTGAAGCTGTTCGCAGCAGCCGCCATCCCGCGGGCAGGCCTCTATCTTCAGATATCCCGAGGGGTTGCACCCCGCAACCACCAGGTCCCGGAAGCTGCAGGGCAACAGGTCATCATGACGATCCGTGCGGTGACGGAAAAACCGACCGAATTGCGTGAAAACGGGGCCGCGGTCATCACCACCGAAGACTTGCGCTGGGGTCGTTGCGACTGGAAGACCGTTCAACTGCTGCCCAACGTGCTGGCCAAACAAAAGGCCGTGGCGGCCGGGGTCTTCGACGCCATTTTCGTATCCGCCGAAGGGGTGGTCCGCGAAGCCACCAGCTCCAACGTGGCCATCGTCAAGGACGGTGTGGTGGTCACCCACCCGCTGACGACCCACATCCTGCCGGGGATTACCCGCATGGTAGTGCTTGGTCTGTGCCGCGAGCTGGGGATTCCCGCAGAAGAGCGGTTTTTCAAAACGGGCGAACTGTACGGGGCCGATGAAGCTTTTCTGACCGGCACCGTCACCGAAGTGCTGCCCATCGTTAAGGTGGACGATACCGCCATCGGCACCGCCGAGGTGGGTCCTGTGACCAGACGATTGGCCGCCGAACTGCGGGAGCGGGCCCGGGCCTGAAATGAATTGAATTGTCGGCCAGGCCCCCCGGCCTTCCCAGGCGCGATCGCAAATTCTGGAAAGGGATCGGAGCAGCCACGACGGACGCACATACCTGTCACTGCATCAGGGCGGTCGGCAGACCGATCTGGAGCAGAACCAGCGCCGTGGCCGCCAAACGGTTCACGGCAGATCCCTGATGCATTGGATCGGATGCTCTCTTGGACTACTTCTTGCGGGTGACTTCCAGGCTGATGAGCACATCCACATCTTTTCCAACCACCCCCATGTCATAAAATTTTCCGCCGCCGACGTGATAGGCCAACCGGTCGATGGTCATGCGGGCTTCCAGACCGGCCACTTCGGATTTGTCGTCAAACGGGTGGTCCGTTACCCCCAGCAGGTGAAACGGCACGGCAATCGTTTGGCTGACATCCTTGACCGTCATGGTCCCTTCGACCACGTAGCGGTTGTCAGCGACATGCTTGACGGCGGTGCTTTTGAAAGTCATTTGCGGGTATTTTTTCGAATCAAAAAAATCACCCGAATTAAGATGGCTGTCGCGCTTGCTGTTACCGGTATTGATGCTTTTCACTTGGACTTCAAAATCGAAACGGCTGCCGGCCAGATCATCGGGAGAGAATATCACGGTCCCCTTGAAATCTTCAAAGTTGCCCCGCACGGTAGCGTAGATGTGTTGGATGCTGAAGTAGATGCTGGAATGGGGGGGGTCCAATTCCCATTGCGGTGCAGCGGCGGCCGTTTGGGTGGAAACGATCAGAACAAACAGTAAAACGATCGCGTGTTTGACCAATGATTTCATAAGATGCCTCCTGTTCGTCAGCTTGGGTAAAAGGGCTTGGGGGCCGGTTGTTGAACAACGATCTTTGTTTGAAGAATGGCAGGGTCAAAAGCCGAAAATTTCGGTAAAAATCGAACGGCGGGGGAATCCGAGCATTTTCAGGTCGGCTTTCATCCGGGTCATCATTGGCGGGGGGCCGCACAGAAATATGGCTGATCCGCGGCCACAGCCCTCAAGAAAAAGTCCCAACGATGTCCGGTTCAGTCGGGCAGTCCGAATTCCCTGTTCCGTACTTCGGGTAAATATAGGAATGTAGCGCAGGCCTGTCAATCGATCGGCCAGGAAGTCCATTTCGTCGGCGAACACCACGTGCTTTTTACTGCGGTTGCTCCAGATCAGGGTGGTGGGGCGGGAATCGCCGTTGTCGGCCATGAATCGCAGCATACTGAGCATGGGCGTAATGCCGATGCCCCCGGCGATCATGATCAACTCCCGATCCGGTTTTAGAAACAGGTGGCCGGTACGGCCGAAGGGGCCCTGCAGGAAAACCCGGTCTGCGGGTTGCAGGCTTTGCACCTCCCGGGTCCAGTCTCCGCATGCACGGATGGTGAACTGGAGCATTTCCGGACGGCTGGGCGTAGAAGAGAAGGTAAACGGATGGGGCTCCGGTGAAATATGCGCCGACCGGAAGGAAGCGATGGCAAACTGACCCGGGGCATAGGCCAACGGGAATGGTGTTGAGGGCTCCAGGTCCACGCGGGTGCAGTCGGCACCGGTGCGTTCAACCTGTGAGACGACCCAGGGTCTGCGGCGACTGCGCAGCCATGATGTGCGCACCCAGATCCAGACCATCGAAAAAAGACCCGCGGCGATAAAGACGGCCAGGCGGGGCTGCCCTTCATGGGTGAAGGTTTCGCTCACATTCAAAACATGAACAATCAGCAGCGTTGCGATCAGCAGACCGGTGATACGGTGAAAAGGCGCCCAGATGTGAAAGGCCAACCCCAGCGACCGCCGCCATCGGCTGCAGCCAAACTGCATCAGAACGATGGCCAGCAGCACCACCCCCACCCACTCCGGCCAGTAGCGCATCTCCAGCGGAACGACGATGGAACCCTCGGAAAGCAGTACACAGGCGGGATGCATCAGGGCCATCATGGCAATGGCCCAGGCATGTACCCGGTGTTGGCGGAGCAGGCCCGGCATGGAAAAAATACGGTCCAGGACCTTCAGTCGACCCGCCAGGGGCAGTTGGAACAGCAGAAGCAGACCCGTCGCCATACCCAGCATCTTGCCGGTAAGCAGACTGACCTTGCCGGCGCCAAATTTATACCACATGGACGGTGATTCGAAGAAAAAAGGAACCGCAAGCGCAGCGGCCAGCAATAGCAGGGAAAAAAGGATCGCCGCCGCCGCCCACAGATAACGCAAACCGGATGGTATGATTGCTGCGGTTGAAATGATTTCGTTTCCAGGATGGGGCCTTGCCATCGGCGCGCTCGGCATGCATATGCGGTCAGAGATTCACAGCGGATTCGCCGTGCGGGTTGTTATTTGTCTTTAAGCAGCGCCTCCAGGGCGGCAAAGGGTTTGTGCGAAAAATCAGAATCCGACGCCTGCGTTGATGATGAGCGGCCTTCATATGCCTCGGCCACCTCCAGGCGCCCGTGCTCGTTGTCGTGGCAATAAATGCACAGCAGTTCCCAGTTGCTGCCGTCAGGCGGGTTGTTGTCGTGGTTGTGATCCCGGTGGTGGACGGTGAGTTCCCTGAGCTGCTTGCCGCTGAATTCCCGACCGCAGCGACCGCAGACGTGGGCATACATTTTCAGGGCTTTCTCGCGGTAGGTCTTTTCCCGCTCTTGCATCTGGCGGCGGGCATCAGCCACCACTTG
>NZ_JAWOHB010000160.1:0-24071 GCF_046496365.1 Desulfosarcina sp. | reverse complement strand
AGACCAGTGGACTAACATGCTGCAACCCTTCTGGGCGCTGGCCCTTCTGGGTATCACCAAATTGAAAGCCAGGGAAATTGTGGGATACACCATGGTGGTCATGGTGGTCAGCGCCTTTGTCTTCATCCTCGGTCTTTGGCTTTTGCCTGTTTAGAACCTCATCAGAGTATTGGGGTCAAACCTTGAAAAGTATTGGGGTCAAACCTTGAAATGTGAAATAGATTGACAAATTAATTCTCAGATTTTATTACATGCTCCATGGCACGACAATGGAGGATAGAATTTCCCGGGGCGCTTTACCATGTGCTATCCCGTGGCAATGGCGGTCAGGATATCTTTCATACGGATGTTGACCGAGCGCTGTTTATCAATTTATTAGAAGAACTGGTTCAGCGGTTCAACATTGAGATCTATGCTTATGTTCTGATGAGCAATCATTATCATCTGTTGCTGAAAACGCTTGATCCCAATCTATCTAAGGCCATGCAATGGTTCGGATCAACTTATACCCGTAAATTCAATCTGAACCATCACACCAACGGGCATCTTTTCCAAGGACGCTTTAAAAGCATTATCGTGGAAAATGATGCCTACCTGCTAAGATTATCCTGTTATATCCATCGCAACCCGCTTCGTGCAGGAAGGGTTGAGCGGCTGGCGGATTACCCATGGAGCAGTTACCCGTTTTACGGCTATAAGAAGAAATCACCGCAGTGGTTGAATACCGGAACGATTTTAGATTATTTACCCGGAGAGGATTCTCACAAGGCTTATCGAAAGAAAATGCGGGAATATGCCAAGGAGAACCACAGCCTTTGGGAAGATGTCAAATATGGACTGATTTTCGGCAGCCAGGATTTCGTTGAAAAATTGAAGGAACGGTTCTTGGCAGATAAAAAAAATATTGAGCTGCCACAACACAATAGACTTTTGCGTGAATTTGATCCAGGCTTGTTTTTAAATGAAGCTGGCCGGATATTGGGGCTTGATATTGAAGCGGTTCGAAATGCAAAGAAGATGCGGGACAGTGACAAGGAAAAACGGGATTTATTGATCTATTTTCTTTTTAAAACCGGGCGGTTTTCCAATCAGAAAATCGGGGACCTGTTTGAGCTCACCTATTCTTCAATCAGCAAAAGTGTAAAGGCGATCAATGACAAAATTGGGGTTGAACAAAGGCTTAAAGATCAATATCAGGAATTAAATTCAAATTTCAAGGTTTGATCCCGATACTCTTGCGCAGGGTCAGCACGACGTTGGCTGCAAAAATGAGCACGGCACCCAGCCAGCCGAGCGGTCCCAGCGACGGATCCGAGGCCAGCCAGGGGCCCAGCAACGCGGCCAGCAAGATGCGCGTCGAGGAGATCACGCCCCCCTCGACGGCGGTGACATAACGGAATCCTATCGTGATGAGAAACTGACCGGCAATGCCGGCCCCGCCGCAAACCATCAGATAGTATAACTCGGTGGGGTTGGGCCAGAAAAAGCGGTTGCGGAAAAAGACGAACATCAGCAGCGCTCCCAGGCCGAACATGTAAAAAAGCACAGTGTTGGCATCGTGGTGCTGCCGGCTGATATTCAGGTAGACAATGGCCGCCGCCGCACTAATCCCCGAACCGAGCCCCCAGAGGCTGTCGAGACCGAGGCCCGTGCTTCCCGGCTTCAGGATCAGCCACACGCCGGCGATGGCCACCGCCACCATGGCCGCAGCGACCGGATCACGCTGGTGGCGCATGAGTATCCATGACAGGATGACAATGAAAATGGGATAGGTCATGTTGAGGATGTTGGCCTCGGCGACCGAGGTGAAGCGCACCGCCTGATAAAAACAGTATACGGCGATGCTGTTGCCCACGGCCCGGCCGACGAGCAGATGGTAGCGTTTGGGGGCCGGCCCCTGCCGCCTGAGGGTCATCAGGATGCAGACCACCAGAAATCCCAGCAGAAAACGGAAAAAGGCGTAGAAGGCGGAGTCGATGGCCACCACATCCTGGGACCAGCGGATCACCACCGTGGAGAAGTAGAAGCAGAAGGCCGATGCAAAAACGGCCAGGCATCCCAGCAGGCCGGATATGGCCGACGGGGGGTTGGGCCGGCTCGGCAAAGTCGTTGCGCTCATGGACAGTCCTTCAGGGCGGACTCGGACAGTTGCGCCAGCACAGGGGATCCGATGCCAGGTAGTCGCCGGTCATCTGGTAGGCGGCCCCCCGGCAGCCGTAGCAGCCGTCGGCCTGGTCGCAGCTTGCGCAGGGCCCCTTGATGGTCCGGCGGTGATTTTTCAGGTCCTTGAGCACCTGGCTGTTCTCGATGAGCGTCTTCAGCGGCTGCCGGCGGATGTTGCCCAGGGAGAGGGTCACTCCCACACAGGGCATGACGTCCCCCCTGGAGGTCACCAGACAGGAGAACTGGTGGCGCAGGCAGCGGTTGCCCACCAGCGGCGGCTGGACCGGCCAGGTTCGGCCATAACGCTTCCGATCGATGGCCGCCAGTTCCTCAAATACCCCTTGCAGGGTCGGCGGATCCACCACCAGCCAGGGGTTTTCCAGAGCCTTGGCCTGGGGTGTGATGATTTCGAAATAGGGTGCGATGCCCTGGTCCCGCAGCCAGCACCACATGCGGGGAAGTTCATCCAGGTTCTGACGGCAGATGATGGTGCTCACGGCCAGGAATGCAGTTTCGGAGGGATAGCCCGCCTGTTTGAGGTGGCTGAGCGCGTTGGCGATGATCCGGCCGGCTCCCGGTTTCCCGGACAATCGGTCCTGCAGTTCGGCATCGAAGGTGTTCATCTTCATCACCACACGCACCCGGCGCTCAAACAGCCACCTGGCGAAACCGGCCGAAATGCCGCTGCCGTTGGTGAACATTTCCACATCCATGCCCTGGTCCTGGATGAAGCCGATCATTTCCCGGATAAGCGGGTAGATGCTCGGCTCGCCCCCCAGGATGATAATCCGTTGCGCACCCAGGGCTTGGGCCTGCATGAGCACATCCCGGATCTCCGCGGCGGTCAACTCCCCGTCAAAATAGCTCTCCTCGGGAACATAGCAATACGGGCATCGAAAATTGCAGCGCAGGCTGAATTCGATTTCCATGGTCAGCAGCCGGTTTTCCGCGGCTGCACAGGCGATGGCAGCCTTGTCGACCTCAAAATCGCATAACCGGCTGGTACCGCTTTTCATGAATCGATCCTTTTTAAATCGACGCCTGCTGCGTATACAAATGAAGCGTCATTAGCTATTCAAAATTTCCGTCGGTGTCAAGGCCAACCGATGCTGGTCAGCGCCCCGTCAAGGTCCTAGCCCTGACCCCTGGCGGTTTCGCGAGGAAACAAAAACACGGTTGTCGGGTTCCCGTAAGGGCATTTTTACGATCGCCCCCGTTTTGCTGTGGCCTGCTGACGGGACCCTGCTGCGGGAATGGCTTGACCCGGACAAAGCACTGTAATAACTGGTGTCCAGTCAGGTATACCCGACCCATCCACCACCGGCGGCTGAGGCTGTCATATGCGGCTTAAGGAATCCCATCGACGATGACACAATCGAATGCAGAAAAGGACACGATCACCTTGATGATGGAACGGCTGCTGTCCGGCCCTGCCCGCCCGGGTCAGACATTCAGCATGCCCGGCTGCGACTATGACGGCCTTTATCGGATGGCCCGCCGCATCAAGGCATCTTTTGACAGCCGGAAAGTTGATGGCGCACCGGTCTGCCTCTGCACCGAGGACCGCACGCTGATGGCGGCCGCCCTTCTGGCGTCGCTGGCCGGTGGGCCCGAACTGCTGCTGCCCCATACCCTGTCGGCAACCGCGCTTATGGATTTGCATCAGCTGACCGGTTTCAACCGAGCTGTTGCAAAGCCCGGTCATCTTCTGCCGGTCGGCGTATCAGCCATCGATGTGCTGGCGCTGGCCGATGAAGCCGAAACCCTGCGGTCCGAGGAAGAACCCGATCCTGACCGGACCTGGATTCACCTGTTCACCGGCGGATCTACCGGTGCGCCGCGTCTCTGGTCCAAAACACCCCGCAATCTGCTGGGCGAGGTGGACTATCTGTTAACCCGTTATGAGATTCAAAGCAGCGACCGCATTCTGGCCAGCGTACCGGCCCTGCATATTTACGGACTGCTTTACTCGCTGTTGGCACCCCTGGCGGCATCGGCCCGGGTGGTGGCGTCGACCCCTTCCTTTCCCGAAGAGATCAAACAGCAGATGGTCGACGCAGCGCCCACAATTTTCGTGAGCGTACCGGTCCATTACCGGGCACTCAGGGAAAGTCCAGCGGACAAGCGGGCCTTGCGGCTGGCCTTCTCCTCGGCCGGCCCCCTGGCTGAAGCCGATGGCGCGGCCTTCGGCAGCTCCGCAGGCGTGGACCTGATCGAAATTTACGGTTCCACGGAAACCGGCGGCATCGCCACCCGCTGCCGGGCCAAAGGCGAAGCGCACTTCACACCCTACAGCTGCATCCAGTGGAGAGTCGCCGGTGACATGCTGGACATCCGGTCGCCATTTCTTTCGCGGGAGCTTCCGGTGCACGGCAACGGGTGGTTCACGGTGGCGGATCGGGTCAAAGCCCATGGCAGCCAGGGGTTTGTGGTTACCGGAAGGGCGGACAATATCGTCAAAGTGGGCGGCAACCGGGTGGATTTGGAAAAGGTTCGCCAGGTCATCATGGATATCGCCGGCGTCGATGAAGCCCTGGTAATAGCCAACTCGGTGGAGACCGGCCGGGATCGGGAGATCATCGCCCTGGTGGCTGGCAGCGCTTGCGACGACGATGTCAGGGCTTGCCTGGACAAGGCGTTGGAGCCCCACGAGAAACCCCGTCAGATCCGCATCGTCGATCGGATTCCCAGAGCGGCTACCGGAAAGATCGATCGCCGTGCCATTGAAAAAATTGCCGCCGCTCAAGCGATTACATTCGAGCCGGCCGGGCTCAAAGTGCCCCTGGATGAAAATAAAACGCTCCAGGAAATGGGCACCGATTGTGGGATCGGTATCCGGGCCGACTGCGGTGGCGTGGGTATCTGCGGCAAGTGCCGCGTCCTGGTCCATCCCCAGCAGAATTTCTCTTTACCCACCGATGAGGAACTGGACAGCCTTACGCCGGACCAGATGGCCGGCGGCTCGCGGCTGGCCTGCCAGGCGCGGGCCATCGGCAGGGGAACGGTCACGATCCCCGACAACCTGGAAGAAAGTTCCGAAACCAGAGGAAAAACCGGTATCGCCCGAAGTTATCCGGTGGATGCCATGACCCGGCGCCTGGCCTTCACCGGCCGACCACCGGGCCTGAAGACGGACAACTCCCCGGAAAGTCTGCTGGACTGGCTCGCCGCCCAGGTCGGCGACCCCGCCGCCGCAGTTGCCGACATCGCTTCCCTGCGGCAGCTGGGCGGATATCGCGACAGCCTGAAAACCTTCACCCTGGTGGTACATGAGGAGATCGGCCTGCGCCGCATCCTGGCAGGCAGCCAGAGCGCCGGCCTCGGATTCGCCGTTGATCTGGGCACCACGTCCTTAGCCGGCTATCTGTGCGACCTGAGGAGCGGCGCGCTGCTGGCGGCCGACGCCTGTGTCAATCCCCAACGGCGCTTCGGTGAGGATGTGATCAGCCGCATCAGCAGGATCAACGCAAAGGATGCGCATCTGGATCAACTCCAGCGTCTGGCCGTTGAAGGCATCAATTTGCTCATGCACCGCTGTCTGGCGCATATCGGGGCCACATGCGGTGATGTCGACGAGGTGGGTGTTTGCGGCAACACCACCATGCAGCAGATTTTCGCCGGTCTTCACCCCTATGGGTTAGGCGTCTTCCCCTATCTCCCACTGACGCTGACCCCGCCAACCCTCAACGCCAAAGACCTCGGGCTGACCACCGATGCGGCGGTTCCCGTATTTTTTATGCCGGTCGTATCGGGTTTTGTGGGTGGAGACACCATGGCCGCCATCTTGGCGGATCGTCCCCACGAGCGCAGCGCGGTCACCCTCATCATTGATATCGGCACCAACGGCGAGGTCGTTTTGGGCAACCGGGACGGGTTATGGGTTACCAGCTGTGCCACCGGTCCGGCCCTGGAAGGCGCTCAGATCTCCTGCGGCATGCGTGCGGTATCCGGTGCCATCCACCGCGCATGGCCGGATGAAAGCAACCGCCGCGTCGTCTATGAAGTACTGGGAAATGATGGCCGCAATCGGCCGATGGGCATGTGTGGTTCGGGCATCATCGACACCATTGCCGCCCTGCGGCAGATCGGGGCCATCCTGCCCAACGGCAGGCTGGATGAAACAATCAGCGGGGTGGTTGCCGATCAGCGGGGTATCGGACGGCACTATACCATCGCAGGCAGGGATCAAAGCGCCACCAGCAGGGATATTTCCGTCACCCTCAACGATGTCCGCCAGATTCAACTGGCCAAAGCGGCGCTTTCCACGGGAATCGAATTTCTCATGCGCAAGGCCGGCATCGACAAAATTGAGCGCACCATTCTTACCGGCGCCTTCGGCGCCCGCTTCAACTGGAAAAACGCCCTGGCCATCGGGATGCTGCCCCCGGCCGTTGCCGACGGTCTGGTCATGCCCAAAGACAACCTGGCCGGTGTGGGTGTGGTAATGGCGCTTCTGGACAAAAAATTGAGAGCGGAAGCACGCGATCTGTGCCGACGCATCCGCTACCTGGAGTTGGCCTCGGAACCGGATTTCGCCACGGCCTTTTCCCGCGCCACGGCCTTTCCGGAAGTCACCCCGTCAGCTGAAAGCACCACGCTTGAAGGGTAGCGGTCAAACCCCGGCCTTAACCGAACCCATCCATGTTCTGCGTGATCGGTTTCATCGATCTCCGGACAGTAAAAATCATGGCATCGGGGGCAAATTCCATGCGCTGTTACGCTCCTGCATAAAACTTTATCCGGCATGCTTTTCATAAATCGACGGGTCATGGCCCTGACGTTCTGGATTAGCCAGATATCGATGAATACACATTGAATACCTTGACAATAAAAGGGAGAGTGCGCAATCATTCACCTGTAACCAGGATGAATTAACTTATGTGAATCCGGCATCAAGGAAAACCCCATGAACCTGGATCAAGATGCTTATGCCAGGATCCTTGAGAACCTGCATGACGGTTTGTACTTTGTGGATCGAGAGCGGGTGATCACCTACTGGAATGCAGCTGCTGAACAAATCTCCGGATTCTCCCGCCAGGAGGTGATCGGTCAATCGTGCGCTGATAATATTCTGACGCATGTGGACAGCAGCGGCACGAGTCTTTGTACCGGGAAGTGCCCTTTATGGGAAACCATCCATGATGGCCGGCCTCGCGAGGGCGAGGTGTATATGCGCCACAAACAGGGCCACCGGATTCCCGTCCATGTCCGCGTCAGTGCATTAACCGACGTGGATGGGAAGGTCATTGGCGGAATCGAATTGTTTTCCGATATCAGCAACCGGCGTGCCAATGAACTGAGGGTCCGGGAGCTTGAAAAGTTGGCCCTGCTGGACGGTCTTACGGAATTGGCCAACCGAACCTATATCGAAACCGAGCTCCATAACAGGCTTGAGGAGCGTAAACGGTTGAACATTCCATTCGGAATTCTTTTCATGGATATCGACTGTTTTAAACAATTCAACGACACCCATGGTCATGATACCGGCGATGCGGTTCTGCGCTTCGTTGCCGGTACGTTTAAATCCAACACGCGACCCTTTGACCTTTATGGCCGTTGGGGAGGTGAAGAATTCATCGGCATCATCCGCAACATCAATCTGGAAAACCTCAGCCGCCTGGGCAACCGGGTGCGTGCCCTGATTGAAAAATCATATATCCTTCACGGAGAGATCAAATTACAGGTTACGCTTTCCATGGGTGCCACCCTGGTGCATGCAAGCGACACCATGGACACCCTGCTAAAAAGGGCGGACAATCTTATGTATGCAAGCAAACAGGCGGGAAGAAATCGTTTAACGCCGGGTTGATCCAACTGCAGTCTTGTCCAGGGAGAATCGCACGCAGGCCTTAATCGAAAGGCGTTGGTCGCTGATGAAGGGACCTCCATGAGAAAACGGTCACCCCACAATCGCCGTGCATTTGATCTCCACACATCCGCCCTTGGGCAGCGCACTCACCTCGATGGCGGCGCGGGCCGGCTTGTGGGCCGAAAAATACCCGGCGCAAATGGCGTTAAAGTCTGAGAATTCGCCCATGTCCGTGAGAAACACCTCCGCGGCGGTGGTCCGCTCCAGACCGCTGCGGGCGGCGATCAGAATCTGTTTGACCTGGGCTGTGCAATCACCGCCTGGGGATAGGGGCCTATGGCCGCCGGGGCCCTGTCGGTTTGAACCGCTTGTAAAGACATCGTGACGCTCCTTTCATTATCAATTCATTCAGGTTCCTAAGCGGCTAACGGCCAGCCAGGACCGCGGCCAAGGCCGCTCCCGATTCATAGGCCTCCTTTAGAAATGAAGGGTGCTGCAAAATCTGCCCCTCCGATTCGATCTGCCCATAAATCAGGGATTGCCAGAGTTCCATATCCAGTGCATCCAGGAAATATCTGACGCTCATCAATGCGCCGTCAAACAGTTTTTTGCCCTTGGTGGACCCCACGGAAATAAACAAACCTTTGCGCGGATAGTCTTGTTGACCGAAGGGCTGCTTTTCAATCCAGTATTTATTGACCCACCGGGAGTTACAGCGATCCATCAGGATTTTCGTGTGGGCGCTGACGGCGTAGAAAAAAATCGGTGAGGCCAGCATCAGGCCGTCAATTCGCATCAGCAGCGCTTCGACGTTTCTGAAATCATCGTCAATGACACATCTTCCGTCAGCTTTGCACCCGTAGATTTCCATGCAGGGCGACATTTTCAAATCCCGCAGGACAATTTCGGTGACGTTGGCACCCGCGTCACGGGCGCCGGCGACGGCGTGCTTGAGCAGTGTTGCGGTATTGCCCTGCCGGCGGGGGCTGCCGTATACGGCGGCGATCTCTACCATCGACCCTTCTCCCTGTAAGCTGTTGAAAAAACGATCCAGGCCGGTTCTATCATTCACCGCCAATATCAATCAAACCATGGCTGCAATCAGGGCAGGGATAGGTCAACGTCCAAACCCGGCCATTTCGTATGCATCGATCGGGGCCCATACGGGCACACGAACAACGGATTGCGGTTCGCAGTGGCGCGCCGTAAGTCGCAGGCAATCTCAGGCATCCCGACGCGTGGCATGCCCCGCTAGGACTTCAACTTGGCGGCAATCGCGGCAACATGCCTGCCTTGGAAGCGTGCGCCGGCCAGTTCATTTTCGCTGGGCATCCGCTCCCCTGCCCCGCCGGCAATCGTCGAGGCACCATAGGGCGATCCCCCGGTGATCTCATCCATGCGCATCTGTCCCTGAAAGGCGTAGGGTAATCCGACAATCACCATGCCCTGGTGTAAAAGGGTGGTGTGAAATGACAAAATGGTCGATTCCTGTCCGCCGTGCTGGGTCGCCGAACTGGTAAACACACTGCCGACTTTGCCCACCAGCGAACCCTGGGACCAGAGCTGGCCGGTGGCATCCAGGAATTGACGCATCTGTCCGCACATGTTGCCGAAGCGCGTCGGCGTACCAAAAATAACGGCGTCCGCGGAAGGCAGTTCTTCGACGGTGCAGACCGGTATCTGCGCAAATGCCTTTTGGGCCTCGATGGCGCCCATTTTTTCGAGCACCGCCTGCGGAAGCGTTTCGGGAACGCGCCGCAACAGCGCTTCGGCGCCATCGACCTCCCGGACGCCCTCGGCCACTGCCTGGGCCATTTTGTACACATGCCCATAGGTGGAGTAGAAAACAATCCGTATTTTCATGGCAAATTCTCCTCTTTCTGAAGGTTTCCGTTTTTTCACGTCAATCGGGTTTTAATCCTGCCCGGTGAGATCGCTGCTGAATTCGAACACCCCCCTTGTGTCGGCTCTTCAAAACCAGGGGCCAGCTGAAAATCAATCCACCACAACGCCATCGGCATGCAGACCGATCTTTTTAAGCAGCCTGACCACCTCGCTGCGCTCTCTTGCGGTCAATCCCTCGACGATCTTTTCAAGGTTTTGGGTGTGCTTATCATAGGCGTTTTTTATGAGCATGCGCCCCGATTTGGTCAGGTGCAGGTAATAAGACCGACCGTCGGCAGAATCCTGAATCCGTTCCAAGAGGCCTTTCTGGACCAGGCGGTTGACTGCAGCAGTCATGGATCCGCTGGTCAGAAGAACTTTCCTGCCGATGGTGTTGATGGGCAGCGGTCCTTTGTGCAAAAGCGCTTCCAAGATACTGAAATCGCTTATATTCAAACCGGTTCCGGCGATACTGGCCCGATCAACCCGCTCGACAGCTTTGGCCGCTCTGCCCAATATCAGGCGTATGTGGGATCCCGTTTCCATGGCACAAAAGTAACCGCATATATCTTGATGTCAAGGCATTGCCGTCCTCATTTTTTGTCAAGCATTCGTTTCAAGCCGCCGTACGCATGGGCTTGCGCAAAGTTCTCCAGAAGTTCGCGAACCATCGCCGCCTGCGCTTTCCTGACCATGAGCCGCATGGGCACGGAATTGAAGAGGTAAGGTGCAACCGTCTCTCCCAGAATGAAGTAGTCGATTCCTTCCGCATCCAGGATGGACCTGAGAAAGACACGATCACCGGCATTGTGAACTTCCAGGACCATTTCAAAATCGCTTGCGCTTTTCGTTTTCGACATGTGATCCCTCGGCATTAAAAACAACCGCATCGCAGCTGGAAGCCGCGCCAACGCGAAACCGGATATCGCCGCGCGCCGTCCCGACAGGCGTTACCGCATTATTGGCCAAAAAACCGACGGTACCGGCAAAGGCCTCAGCAGGTCAGATGAAAGCAGGCGCCGACCTTCGATCCCGTCGTGCACTTTTGATTGTAAATTCCCACGGCCCGGGGAGTGGGTTCGGCAATCAAGGCGATGCCCCTCTCCTTCAGAAAGGCCACGACATCCGCTTGCAGGCGCATGCGCGCGCTGGTGCCCGTGCCGGCCACGATCACAGTTCCGGGGCGGTGTCGACCAGGGCAAGCAGGTCGTCTACGCACAGCACATGGCCGCGCTGCCGCCACCACCCGTCCCGTACACGCCCATCGGGGAAAATAAACAGATCGGAGGTATAGGTTCGGCCGTCAATAGTCATGACGCCGAATGCGCTGGAATCGATCATGGTCTCTCCGCAGAAAACATGCTAAAATATTCATTCCGACAGCATGAAAGTAAAGATCAAAACGAAATATTCAACCCGCCCGACCATCCAAGGAGTCGTCATGGCCAATGCAAACCAGGGCATCGACACCCGGCTGATCCACGCCGGCGAGCCTGAAAAACGCATCTGCGGGGCCGTCAGCCTGCCGGTGTTCCAGTCGTCCACCTTCGCGTACGCCGGCCATCCCGGCTACGACGAGTTGAAGTACATCCGCATGAACAACACCCCCAACCACGAGGTACTGCACCGCAAGCTGGCGGCCCTCGAAAACACCGAGGCCGCATTGGTCACCGCCAGCGGCATGGCGGCCATCTCCACCACCCTTTTGGCACTCTTTTCGCCTGGCGACCACATCCTGGTGCAGAATTGCCTGTACGGCGGCACCCAGGATTTCATCGTTTCGGATTTCGTCCCCCTGGGGTTTCAGTTCGATTTCATCGACGCCGAGGATCCATCCTCCTGGGCCGCCAGGCTAAAGCCCAACACCCGCGGCCTGTACGTGGAAACCATCACCAACCCGCTGCTCCGGGTGGGCGACCTGAAGGCCCTGGCCGAGTTTGCCGCGGCCAACGGCCTGATCGCCATGATCGACAACACCTTCGCCACGCCGGTCAATTTCCGGCCGGCAGAATGGGGTTACGACATCTGCCTGCACAGCTGTACCAAATACCTCAACGGCCATTCGGACATCGTGGCCGGGGCGGTGGCCGGCAAGGGCCACCTGCTGAAAAAGATCGCCCACAAGCTGATTCACCTGGGCGGCAGCCTGGACCCCCATGCCTGTTTCCTCCTGCACCGGGGGATGAAAACCCTGGCCCTGCGGGTTCGGCACCAGAACCGCAGCGCCCTGGCCATCGCCGAAACCCTGGCCGCCCATCCGGCCGTCGCCCGGGTCAACTACCCCGGTCTGCCCGGCCGGCCCGGTTACGATCGGGCCAGGGAACTGCTGGAGGGTTTCGGGGGCATGGTCAGTTTTGAACTGAAAGGCGGCCTCGCCGCGGCCGAGCGTTTCATGCAGCGGGTAAAGATTCCCATCGTGGCCCCCAGCCTGGGCGGGGTGGAGACCCTGGTCACCCGGCCGGCCACCACCTCCCACGCCGGCATGAGCGCCAGGGAGCGACAGGCGGCCGGCATCACCGACTCCCTGATCCGCCTCTCCGTGGGTATCGAGGACACCCGGGATTTAAGGCAAGATTTTGAACAGGCCCTGAACGGATGATCCGATGACGTTGCCAGAAGATGCAATTGTCGCAACGACGGCAAAAAATATCGATGCGCTGGCATCGCTGATCCGGCGCAGCTTTGCCGGCGTGGCCCGGCGCTTCAACCGGACGCCGGAAAACTGCCAACACCGCTTGCGCCTTGGCATAACGCTATTGGCCGCGTCATGTGTGCTCCTGTCCTCCTGCGGCGTGGTGCGCACCACCTACCGGCTGACCAAGGGAACGGTGGTCACGGCTTACAAGGTGACCCGATTCGCCGGCAGCACGGTCTATACCGTGGGCGGGTTCACCTTTGATGTGGTCACCGCCCCGCTCTCCTGGCCCCTGACCCACGACGATATCGACACCATCGACGGCCTGTCGCCCAAGGAAGCCATCGCCCAGGGCCGGGTCAAGGCCTCGCCCTATGTGGTCCGGGGCCAGCGCTATGTGCCCATGACGGTGGCGCAGGCGCAGACCTACCGTGAAACCGGCATCGCCTCCTGGTACGGGGATGAGACCTACCGGCAGCGGGGCGGGCACATGACCGCCAATGGCGAAGCCTTCTATCCCAATGGCCTGAGCGCCGCCCACAAGCACCTGCCCCTGCCCATCTTCGTGCGGGTGACCAATCTGTCCAACCGGCGCAGCATCATTGTGCGCGTCAACGACCGCGGGCCCTTCATTGCCGACCGATTCATCGACCTGAGTGCGGGCGCCGCCAAAAAACTGGGCTTTTACGAACAGGGTACGGCCCGGGTGCTGGTGGAGACGGTCAACCTGAAAAGCTGAGGGAGGGCGGAGGGAAGCGCCGCCGCACCCCAATCCAATTGAACCGCGATAGCGAGCGCATCTGCCGCCGCTTGCGGCGGGGTTGGCGAGCGAACGGGGAATCGATCTTCATCCCTACGACGCCTGAAGGCTTGATCTCTTATCTTGGGCAATCGATTGGCAGACGGAAGCGATAAGCCGGATCTGGGGCACAATGCTGTTCAACTCCACATATTCGTCCTGCCGGTGGGCATTGCCGCCCACCAACCCCATGCCGTCGATGGTGGGCACGCCCAAAGCGGAAGCGAAATTGCCATCCGAACAACCGCCGGTGGCAATCCACGCAACTTTCAAGCCCATCCTGGCAGCCTCGGCCGCGATCAGCCGCCACAACTCCAGGGTCCGGTCATCGGATTCCATGGGCGGCCGGTCGACGCCACCGTTTACGGATAAGGTCACCCCGGGCACATGGGTGTTCGCCGGAAGTGATTTGAAAAAAGACTCGACCGGCGCCACCTGTCTTTTGCTGGCCACACGGACATCCACCGATGCTCTGGCCTCGTCGGGTATGATGTTGGTTCTTTCTCCACCGCGGATCACCGTTACGTGTGCCGATACCCCCTCATCGGCCTGCTGGTTGAACCGCTGGACGGCAATCGTCTGGTGAGCGATCTCAACAGCGGCATTGGCTCCCTTTTCCGGCTCCACACCCGCATGGGCCGAAGTACCCCTGGCCGTAATCCGGTAGCCACCGCCGCCTTTGCGTTGGAGGACAAAACGGTGGCCCGGACGGCAGGGTTCGAAAACGAATACCCGTCGGCTGTTTACGGCATTGGCTTCAATCCACTCCCTGGACGCCTTCGATCCCACCTCCTCGTCGCCGTTGAAGCACACCCCCATCGACAACTGGTTCAACACACCACCATGATGCAGGGTTTCAAGCACGTACAGGGCCACCAACAACCCGCCTTTCATATCGCAGACACCCGGGCCGCCGGCCCGGTCGCCGTGCTTGCTGAAGGGCCGTTTTTGCACTTCACCCGGAGGAAATACCGTGTCCATGTGACCCAGAAACAGAATATCAAAGGTTTCCGTCAAGGGGCGATTGTGGGCCTGCAGACAGGGAACGCCCCGGTCGCCCCGCTTCTCCAGACAGGTGGAAAAGCCCATGGCCTCCAGACGCCGGACAAAAAAACGGGCCACGGCATCGATACCGGCAAGGTTGTCGCTGCTGCTGTCTATATTGACGAGGGTCTCCAGGTCGTTGACGAAATCATCAATCCTGTCGGAGATGAAAGCTTGCATTGCGGTCTTGATCATCGTGGTTCGATTCTCATCCTAAAAAACGTTACCCCTTGCGTTCGATCTTGGGGTTCAACTCTTCCCGAAGCCAGTCGGCAAACAGGTTGATGCCTACCACCAGCAGAATCAGGGCGACTCCCGGAAAGACGATCATCCACCACATGCCGGCATAGATGTAGTTTTTGCCGATGGCGATCATCATGCCCAGACTCGGTTCGGTAAGCGGCACACCCACACCCAAAAAGCTCAGGGTGGCTTCGAGCATGATCACCACGGCCAGATCCACGGCCACCACCACGAAGATGGGGGTCAGGGAATTGGGCAGGATGTGGCGCAGCATGATGCGCAGGTTGCCGGCACCGGCGGCGCGAGCCGCCAGGATGTAGGCCTCCTGTTTGACTTCCAGTACGCTGCCGCGCATGGTGCGCGCGTAGCGCACCCAGTCGGCGATGCAGATCGCCAGAATCACCACGGGGATGCCCCCGTGCTTAAAAATTCCCAGCAGCAAAAAAGCCAGCAGGGTGGTGGAGAAGGAGAAAACGGTATCGGCCAGACGCATGGTGGCGATGTCCAGCCAGCGGCCGTAAAAACCAGCCAGAAGGCCGATCAGGATGCCCATGGTTCCGGAGATGAACACGACGGAAAAACCGACGATCAACGACGTGCGGCAGCCGTAGATAATGGTGCTGAGGATGTCGCGGCCCTGGTCGTCGGTGCCCAGCAGGAAGGGCCAGGCGCCCCCCTCCATCCACAGCGGCGGGGTGAGGAAATGCTCCAGGCTGAGGGTGGTCAGGTCATAGGGATTCTGCGGCGTGATCCAGGGAGCGGCTACCGCAGCCGAGATGAAGAGCAGCAACAAAGCGCTGCCCGCCAGGGCCGACGGGTCGTGCAGGTAGTTCCACAGCAGGCGCGATGTGATGCGGCGTTCAGTCATAACGGATCTTTGGATTCAGCAGTGCGTAAAGGATATCCACCACCATGTTCAGTGTGATGATGATGGCCGCGGCCAGCATGATATAGGTGACGATCACGGGCTGATCGTTTTCGTAGATGGAGGTGAGCAAAAGATTGCCCATGCCCGGCCATTGGAAGATCGTTTCGGTGACGATGGAAAAGGCCAGCAGTTCTCCGAACTGCAGGCCGGTGATGGTGACCACGGGGATCATCACATTGCGCAGGGCATGCTTGAGCACCACGGTGTGCGGCGCCAGGCCCTTGGCCCAGGCGGTCTTGATGTACTCCTGGGTCAGCACTTCGCGCATGCCGGCGCGGGTCAGGCGCAGCAGAACCGCCAACTGATAGCTGGCCAGGGTCAGGGCCGGCAGAATCAAGTGCCGGAGTCCGTCCATGGTCAACAGGCCCGTGCGCCAGAATCCGATCTGGACCGTATCCCCGCGGCCGAACGAGGGCAGGATGTTCCAGAAAACCGAAAAGATCATGATCAGCAGGATGCCGGTCAGAAAGGTCGGCAGGGAAATACCTCCCAGACTGAGCGCCATGATAAAGCGATTGCGCAGGGCATAGGGTTTGAGTGAAACCAGCACCCCCAGGCTCAAGCCGCTGGTGAAGGCGATGCACACGGCGCACACGGCCAGTTCAAAAGTGGCCGGAAAGCGTTCCAGAATCAGGCCCAGGGCCGGCACGCGGCTGACATACGATTTGCCGAAGTTGCCCTGCAGCGCGTTCCACAGGAAACGCACATAGCGTTCGTGGATCGGCTTGTCGAGTCCGAAGACCCGGCGAACTTCTGCCTGCTCTTCGAAGGTGGCGTAGAGGCCGGCCATTCTGACGACCGGATCCCCCATGAACTGGAAGATGAAAAAGCAGATCATCGAAACGGCCAGCAGCACCACGATGCCTTGCAAGAATCGTCGCGTGATATAAGTCAGCATGTCATCCAGCCGGCTGAGCACAAGTTGTCGAAAGAGGTCCGGAAGGCCGTTATGGGCGGCGGCCTTCCGGTGGGATTTCTATTTCAGCGATAGTTCTTTATAGATCATCCAGCGGTCGGGGCGCGGCTGGAAGGCTATGTTGCTGTCTTTGCGCACGGCATAGATATCCATCTGGTAGTGCAGGGGAATCCAGGTGATCTTGTCCACCATGGCCATTTTATTGAGATCCTGCAAGGCTTTTTCGCGAGCCTTGGCGTCCAGCATGCCCATCGTGGATTCAATCAGTGCGTCCATTTCAGGATCGCTGAAGCCGGCGCCGTTGAGTTCGCCGAAGCCGCGCTCCTTGTCGCGCGTGTGGGCCAGTTTGGCATAGGTGCGGCCCATGTCGAAGGTGCCGTCGAACCAGCCGATCAGGTAGAAGGCCAGCTTGCCCTGGTTGACCTCGGGGAAGAAAATCGATTTGGGCTTGGCGTCCAGCGTCACCGTGATGCCGACCTTGGCCAGGTACTTGGCTACGGCCTCGATGATTTTAGCATCCTGGATGTAGCGGTCGTTGGGTCCGCTCAGGGTGATGGCGAAGCCTTTCTCGTACCCGGCTTCCTTGAGCAGCTGCATGGCTTTTTCAGGATCATGGGGCAGGCGCTTCAGATCGGCGACGTAGCCGATGGTAGGCTGATCGGGGATCTGGGCGGCCGGAGCGGCCTGACCGCGCATCACTTTCTCGATGATTTCGTCTTCGTCGATGGCCATGTAGATGGCCTGGCGCACACGGATGTCGGCCATGGGGGTGCCGGGCGTATTTGCCAGCGCCAGGAAGATCGAACGCCGTGCAGGCTTGCTGACGACCTCAAGCTGATTGTTTTTCTTGACCTGGTCGTAGAGTTCAACCGGAACGCCGGTGAGCATGCCCACCTGCCCGGAAACCAGGGCTGCAAAACGCGTGGAGGATTCGGTGATGGGACGGATCTCGACTTTTTTGATGGGCGGTGCGCCTTCCCAGTAGTTTTCGTTGGCTTCCATCTTCACATAGGAACCTTTGACCCATTCCACGAATTTATAGGCCCCGGTACCCATCGGACGCACCATCACATCGCCTGGATCGCGCGTGGTGGTGTCCTCCTTGTCCATGATGAAGGTCTGGTGCAGGTTGTTGATGAACCAGGGAATGGGTTCCTTGGTCTTGATGGTGACGGTGTAATCGTCATGGATCGTGATGCTGTCGATGGATTTGCCCGCATTGACGAATTCCGAGACCTCGGGATTGGACAACCGTTCGAAAGTGAATTGGACATCCTCGGCCGTGAAGGGGTTGCCGTTGTGGAAGGTGACGCCCTGGCGCAGCCAGAACTTCCAGCTCAGGGGATCGACGCGTTCCCACTTGACTGCCAGGGCCGGGGCCAGCGTGCCCTCTGCACCTTTGCGTTGCAGCAGGCCGTCAAAGAAGTTGGCGAAATACTGCAAACCGGCATCGGAATCGTCCCCATGGGGGTTCATCATGCGCGGTGAATCGTCCTGGGCCACCACAATCGACGACTGGGCCCAGGCCTGGCCTGCGAACAGCAGGACCGCCATTGCCAACAGAATGGATAATGTCTTCTTCATCTTGCCTCCTTCGGGTTGTCAATACGCGTTCAATTACCGGCGGTTGCACCGCCGGGGGTCAATACAGAAAACAGGCGGCCGCATGGCCGTCGGCCACCTCCTTGAGCTGCGGCGTTTCCCGGCTGCAATGGTCCATGCGGTGGCGGCAGCGGGGGTGAAAAGCGCACCCCGGCGGCGGCTGAATCGGGCTGGGCACGTCGCCGCTGAGCAGGATGCGTTGCCTCCGGACCTCCGGATCGGCCACCGGCACGGCCGAGAGCAGTGCCTGGGTGTAGGGGTGTTTGGGGCTGCTGTAGATATCTACATACGCGGCGGTTTCGACGATCTTACCCAGGTACATCACCGCAATGCGGTCGCACAGGTGCTCCACCACCGCCAGGTCGTGGGCGATGATGATGTAGGAGAGGCCGAATTCGGTCTGCAGGTCGATCAGCAGGTTGATGATCTGAGCCTGAATGGAGACGTCCAGGGCCGAGACCGGCTCATCGCCGATCACCAGGTCGGGATTGAGCGCCAGGGCCCGGGCGATGCCGATGCGCTGGCGCTGTCCGCCGCTGAACTCGTGGGGATGCCGCCGGCCCTGCTCGGGCGACAGACCGACCTTCTCCAGCAGAAAGGCCACCCGTTCGCGCCGCTCGACCGGGGTATGCACGCGGTGGATGGTCATGGGCTCGGCGATGATCTGATTGACCGTCATGCGCGGGTTGAGGGAGGAATAGGGGTCCTGGAAAATCATCTGGATGTCGCGTTTGAGCAGGCGCAGGTGCTCCTGATCCATGGCGGTCACGTCGCGGCCGGCGAAGCTGATCCGTCCGCCGGTGGGTTCGATCAGCCGAAGGACGGCCAGACCGGTGGTGGTCTTGCCGCAGCCGCTCTCTCCCACCAGGCCGAGGGTTTCACCCCGGGCCAGGGCAAAGGAGACCCCGTCCACGGCATAGACATGGCCCACCGTACGGCTGATCAGGCCCTTGGTGATGGGGAAGTGAACTTTCAGGTCGTCAACGGTCAGCAACGGATCCATGGTGGTTACCGCTCACCTTCTTTTACGTGCAGCCAGCATCGTACCGCATGCCCTTCCCCGGTCTCGAGGATTTCGGGCAGGTGCTGGCGGCATTTTTCCAGCCGGTCGGGGCAGCGTGGATAGAAGCGGCATCCTTCCGGCAGGCTGTACAGGCTCGGCACCATCCCGGCGATTTCACGCAGCCTGCGGCGGCCGTGCCGCGCGCGTTCACCCAATTTGGGAATGGATTGCAGCAGACCGCGGGTATAGGGATGCTTGGGATTTTTGAAGATATCCCCGGTGCGGGCCGCTTCGACGACTTTACCGGCGTACATCACCACCACCCGGCTGGCAATCTCGGTAATGACCCCCAAATCATGGGTGATCATCATGATGGCCGTGTCATAGTCCTGGCGCAGGGTCAGCATGAGGTCCAGGATCTGTGCCTGCACGGTCACATCCAAGGCCGTGGTGGGTTCGTCGGCAATCAGGATTTCCGGATTGCAAGCCAGGGCCATGGCGATCATCACCCGCTGACGCATACCACCGGAAAGCTGGTGAGGATAGGCCTGCAGGCGACGCTCCGGGGCCGGAATCTGGACTTTTATCAGCATTTCAACAGCCCGTTCCAATGCCGCTTTGCGTGAAAGCCCTTCGTGGAGGGTGAACATTTCAGAAATCTGGTCGCCGATGGTGAAAACAGGGTTCAGGGAGGTCATGGGTTCCTGGAAGATCATGGCGATGCGGTTGCCGCGGATTCCCCGCATACCACCCATGGACAAGGCGGCGATGTCCACACCGTCGAAAAGAATTTGACCGGCGACGATTCTGCCGGGGGGTTCGGGAATCAGGCGCATGACGCTCTGGGCCATGACGCTTTTACCGCACCCCGATTCCCCGACAATCCCCAGCACCTCTCCCCGGTCCAGATGCAAGGAGACATCGTCCACGGCCCGGGCCACACCATCAAAGGTGAAAAAATAGGTCTTCAGACCCTGAACCGCCAGCAGGTGAACGGCTCTCATCAGGCGTGCCTCTCGGATTGGGACAACCGGTCTCGCATGACCTGTCCGGTCTTCAGCACCAGGCATGTCGATCCGGGGTCAATCTCTGTTGGGTCCGGTTCCCCGGCCCATGGGCGGTTGATCGGTTTGGGAAAGATGGTCTTTTTTTATCAATGCAGCACCGGCCTGTCAAGATATTACTGACTACTCATAACACATTTCATATTGGATTTAAGTATTTAGGCCGCCGGAGACTCTCGACCGGATCGACCGATGCCGAGGTTTGCAATTCGCACGAAAACAAGGTATCCGAGCCTCAAGGCAAAAACCGATCACCTGCCATTCACATTGGCACAAGCTGCGGGAAGGGAAAAATCCATGACGAAACCGTTGAGAAGGGAGGACCGGCGGCTTGACGATGCTGCCGCCATGGCACTTTTAAAACGGGGTGAATACGGCATTCTAAGCACCTCGGACCAAAGCAACCGGCCTTACGGCATACCGGTGAATTACGTCGTGATGCAAGAAAGCATCTTTTTTCACTGCGCCACCGAAGGCCAGAAGCTCGAAAATATCACTGCCAACAAAACGGTCTCCTTTTGTGTGGTGGGAAAGACCGAACTCATCCCCGAGAAATTCTCCACCCGGTATGAAAGCGTGGTGGTGTCGGGCACCGCCGAGATGATCGAAGACGATGTATTGAAAAAAAACGTGCTGCGTGCCCTGGTCGCCAAATATGCGCCGGAACACACCTCTTCCGGTGAGGCCTATATCGACAAGCTGATGGATCAGACTGCAGTCGTACAGGTATGCATAGCACACCTGGCCGGCAAATCCCGGAAGTAGAGCCCCGCCAGCTTTGGGCCGGTTTGGACCGGCGGCAAAGATGCGGCACCCAAAAGGCTCCACCGCCCGTGTCAATCGGCGACGATTCCATATTGACAACGGCCTTCAAAACCGATTAGTTTTTTCATCCGGGAAGAGGAAGCGTCGCCATGAACGGGAATTGCATTCTGCTCAACGGGGATTATACCTTTCTGGGCCTGGTGGACTGGAAAAAGGCCATGGTACTGATGCTTGCCGATAAGGTCCGGATCCTGAAATTTTCCAACCGGGTCATCCATGGTGTGGGCCGCACCTTCCGGGCGCCGGCGGTGGCCGTACTGGTCAAGGTGGTTAGATGCGTCTACCGCGGGCACGTACCTTTTTCCCGACGCAACGTGTTGATCCGGGACAGGTTTACGTGTGCCTATTGCGGATCACGGGCCAAACCCATCACCCTGGATCACGTGATCCCCCGGTCGCGGGGCGGCAAAACCGATTTTGACAACTGTGTGGCCTGCTGCCGGGCCTGCAACCTCAAAAAAGGCGCCCTGTCGCCACGGGAAGTAAAAATGGCCCTGCGTCGTCGCCCCTGGCAGCCAACCATCGCCGAGTTTATCCGCATACGCCTGCGCTGTTCAGGCGTCTACGGACTGCTGGTCGAACTGGGACTGCTGTAGAAACGTCGGGCGTTTCTTTGCAGGATCGGTGGGGGGTCGCTACTCGGGCGGATTTTCTTTCGGGGCCGCAGGTTTTTCCGCCTCGATTGCCTGCCTGACGGCGATCGACTACTCCAATTTCGAAATGCCGGCAAGAATCGGCGGCACGCGATCCAGGGTTCTGAGCTTGTCTATCAGCAGCTGGGCATCGGCATGCAAGGACAACCGATCCTGATGAATCTTCAGGGCGGCCAGCGCTTTGCCGGCAATTCGTCTGGCCCCGGTGAGGTTTCCCTGCTCCAGATGCACATAAACGCCGGCTGCTCGGATAACAGCCTGCAATAGCTGCTTCTCATCCCCTTGCGCCCGCATCCAATGCGGCTCAAGATATTCATGGGTTTCAAAAAAGAGGCCATGGTCCCAGATGGTGAAGGCGATGTCCAGGGGATTGTCGATAGGGTCTTTGCAAAGATCCGCCAGCACCTGGGTGTAGGCCCGAAGGCGCTGGTCGATGTATGCCTTGACACACGCCGGCAGCGAATCGTTCATAAAAGATCCAGCAATGCGCTGCGCCGGCTGAATCTCTTTGCGGTCCAAGACCTTTTTTAAACTTTCCGACAGGGCGTTGCGCACATTGCGGCACAGCCGGTTGTTGAATGGATCGAAACGGTCGATGGTGGTCATGTCGGACTCCTTTGTGGTGTTATCGCGGCTGTCCAATGATTGGGGTTGTCATCGCCTGGCAACTGTTTTAGTATACGCATCACTCAGTCGGCAGTTTCGGCATCTGTATATCGTCAGCACCCATGTAGTCAAAGTCCCGCCGGTTTGACAACGCTCACGAGGGTATTAATTTTACTGACTCGTGCGCCCTATTCAGCGCTTCACTCGCTGAGTAAAGCGGTTCAACACCACCCGCAGCCCGGCCCCGTCAACTCGACGAATCCGCATCTGCCGTGCACCCCGGTTATTGAGAAAGGATCATTGCGTCAATGAAATTTACCTTTGTCCACAACAACATCAATGTCCTGGACCTGGACAAGAGCCTCGATTTTTACAAAAAGGCCCTCAACCTGGCAGAGAACCGCCGATGGAACAATCCCGGATTCACCCTGGTCTATCTGGGTGACGGACACAGCCAGCACCAGCTGGAACTCACCTGGCTCAAGGACCGCACAGCACCCTACGACCTGGGTGACAATGAGATCCACCTGGCCTTCGAGGTGGATGATTACGCCGCCGCCCATGCCCTGCACCGCCAAATGGGGTGCATCTGCTATGAAAACGAGGGGATGGGCCTTTACTTCATCTCAGACCCGGACGGGTATTGGATCGAAATCATGCCCGCCAGAGAAAATCATGCACACCATTAAACCCGGGCGTCAGCCAGTGGAACAGACAAGCGGACACCTAGAAATACTGGATAAAGGGTTCGGCTTTCTCCGCAGCATCGACAACAATTACCAGGCCGGCCCAGCGGACACGTTCGTCCCGGCTTTCATAATCACCAAATTCGGCCTGCGGGAAGGGAGCTTCATCGAAGGCAGGGGTGAACCCGGCAACCCGGGCAACCAGAACCTGAAGCTGGCTGCGGTGGAAAAAGTCAACGGCCTGAGCCTGGAGCGCTATAAAAAGACTGAAACCATGCACACCATGACCAGCATCAACCCCGACCAGCGCCTGCGCATGAGTCAAGGACCCAAAGATCTCACCGGTCGGGCCCTGGATCTCATCGTCCCCATGGGCAGGGGCCAGCGAGGCCTGATCATTTCACCACCCAAAACCGGAAAAACCACCCTTTTACGGCACATGGCCAACTCGGTAACCGCCAACGATCCGGAAATGGACGTTTTCATACTGCTGATCAATGAACGGCCGGAAGAAGTGACCGATTTCAAACGGGGGCTGAAGGCTGCCCACGTGCTCTACTCTTCCGCGGACCAGAGCATCTCCCAGCACATGCGCATGACCCGCCTGGCAGTGCATACGGCCATGCGCTGCGCGGAAACCGGCCGGGACACGGTGGTTTTCATCGACTCGCTTACCCGCATGGCCCGGGCCTTCAACGCCGAAACGGAAAGCTACGGCCGGACCCTCTCGGGCGGACTTGGCGCCAACGCCATGGAAGTGCCGCGTAAGATCTTCGGCGCCGCCAGAAACATAGAAGCCGGCGGTTCGCTGACGATCATCGCCACGATTCTGGTGGAGACCGGCAGCCGCATGGACGACATCATCTACCAGGAGTTCAAGGGAACAGGCAATATGGACCTGGTGCTCAGCCGTGACTGCGCCGAGCACCGGATCTTTCCGGCCATCGACATCCGCCAGAGCGGAACCCGCAAGGAAGAACTGCTCCTGGACAAGGACGAACTCAAGAAGATCGTGGACATCCGTCGGGCCCTGTCGCCGAAAGACGCCACCGAAGCCATGGCGAACCTACTGGAATACCTGGACCGTACCAGTCGCAATTAAAATCCCGGTGAGCCCCCGTGGGCCGGCAGGCGGCCACGCCGGCAGCAACCAAGCTTGAATCGGGCTGGCTACCCCGGTTCAAAAGCGCTGTGGGGCTGCTTCTTTTCCT
>NZ_JAWOHB010000031.1:0-8265 GCF_046496365.1 Desulfosarcina sp. | reverse complement strand
CCCAGGGGGTGGCCGGACTGGACCACGAGAGTCTGGTCGTCGGTAAGCGTTTGGAGATATTTTTTAATCAGTTGGAACTGCATCCAGTTCTGGCAGACGCTACCGGTCTCGCCGTAGGTGACCAATTCGTAAGGATAAAGGGCCACGTCGACATCCAGGTTGTTGTCCATCATCAACTGGAAGGCCCGCCCGGACATGCAGTTGCCTTGATATTGGTCGATGGGCAGCGCCCGGATCTCACCCGAGGGACGAAAGCGGTAACCGTAAATGCGCCCGCGGGTTTTCAGTTCTTCCAGAAACTCGGGAATCAGCGCCGCGTGATGCTGCCCGGGCACGTAGCGCAGGGCATTTTTGAGGGCCGTCACGGTCTGGCTGCGGCTCAGCCTGAAGCCCCGGTCCGGGGCGCGGCGGATGCCCTGCCGGAAAGCAGGCATCGGCGGCAGCGGGCCGTCCAAATGAATGTTCATAGCCGTTGAGATATCGATATTGTTCAGCATGGCAACATCCTTTTACTTCGCCCCGGCAAGCCGCCGGGAGGATTCACCGCGGGGATCGCAATCGATTTTTATGTCGCGCCCCAAGACGGTTCAAACAATTCGCTCAAGGTTGTATATACATTATAGGGTCGAGCCATAAAGGCAAGACGCCGACCTGTCAAGAAAAAATATGGACACCATCCACAAATGATGGGATATTCGCCTGAAACGGATGCAATGGGATTGCCCACGCCATGATTCTAACCCCAACCGTGTTCACGATACAACCTTGATATACAAACCACCCAGGCGCCCGTCAGCCACTTCCAAGGGACTGTTCATTAAACAGCAGCTGATCCAGGGCATGCGCGCCAAACGCTTCACCGACAGGCTCCCTTCGGAAAACCAGTTGGCCGCAACCTTCCGGGTGAGCCGGATGACCGCACGCAAGGCGCTGGGGGAACTGGAATCCGAAGGGTTGGTCAGGCGCATCCGCGGCAAGGGGACATTCGTCAATAAACCCGATCCGGCCATGGGCTATTTCATCGTTCAACCATCCCGTCGCCAGGCGGAAGACCTGGCGATGGCTTACACCAGCCGGGTTCTCGAATTGCGATCACTGAAAAAACCCCCGCCGACGGTTGCCCAGCGAATGGATTACCAGGGCAGGACCATCCTGGCCCGGCGCCTGCACTGCTTCGACGGCAAACCGGTGCGCTACGAAATCCGCTACCTGCGCGCAGATCTATGCGGCAGCATCCTCTTCGAAGACCTGGAGACGGTTTCCATCCACGAGCTGCTGGTGGATCGCCTGGACCTGCCGTTGACCCGGGTGTGGCAGCGAATCACCGCAGAATCACTTGACGCCGAGACCGCCGCGGTTTTCGGGGAGCCGGTCGGCCATCCGGCATTCCACATCCTGCGCACCACCTATACCCACGACGTCCCCGTCACCTGCGTGGAGTATTTCATCCGCGGCGAACTGGCCTTTGAAGATACATTCGCCCCCGGCCGAACTGCGCCGCCTCCCGGCGTCGGTTTCGGCCACTGACCCGAAATAAAATTGATCGCGTCGCAAGTTCGAATTTATGGCTTGCGCTTCTCGTTTGCGGTGGCAACCCCGGAGGTGCCAGATGACCCAATCCCCTACCGACCAATGCATCGTCCTGCCTTTCCGTGCCGACAAGCGGCAGCCTTTTAACGGCACCGGTCTGGCACTGCATTTCCTCGTCGGCAACGTGCTTGTGCTGCATACCGGACTCAAGGAAATGTGGTTTGGCTGGCGGGTAAAAAAGATCTTCCCGCAAATGACGACGTTTCAGCGCTATTGCCGCGATGGCACCGCTGAACTCGACCTGGTTCAGGTCAGCCGGTCTCAACAGGTGCGCTTCTGGATCTACGGCAGCCATACGGAAAAAGATGCCCGGCTTCACTTTTTCGATGCGCAAACACCCCATTCCGTGTCACCATCTGCCGATCTGGCCATAACCATTGACGACGGCCTGATCGGGTTTCGCACGCAATTGCTCACCTGGCTGGCGGCAGCTGGGCGCACCATGCCCAAAGAACAGGCCCTGGCAGCGCTGTGGCCTGAATCGATCAGCCCTGAAGGCCTGGATGCCGTTGGCCAGGCCCTGGAAAAATTCTATATTCATTCCGCCTATGGGGGCGACGGGCCTCTGGACGGGTTCCCCTTTGAAAAAGCGGTAAGCGCGGCACCGGAATCGTTCTTGGCCCAGGACCTTTATGGCTGGGCCCTCTACCGCAACCAGAACTATAAGGCCGCACGGAATGCTTTTCTCACGTCCCTGAGGATCAACCCGGCCGGGGCCGGGGCCATGTCCGGCCTGATGTGGTGCGGGGTTTACGGCAAGGACCTTGACGAAGCCATGTTCTGGTCCGGCCGAAAGGCCGACGTATGCCGCCAGGACATTCAGTCTGCCTGCGAGGAAGGGCGTCAACGCTACACGAAGGTCAACAAATAGGAAAGACCATGACCGTTCTGTTTGACATCTGTGGAATACCGGCATTTATAGAACCGTGGATCGACCGGTTCTATTCGCCGCGGGAAATTGAACTGCTGAAAACCCTCGGCGTGAGTGCAATGACTGCCCGTGATGCCGGCAAAAAGCTTGGGTTGGAAACAACCGACGGCTTCCTCGACCGCGCCTGGCGCCGGGGTGTCCTGCACCGCCTGGACGACGGCCGGATCGCCCCGGCGGATTTCCATACGCGTTTCGAAAGCTGGGCCCTGTTCGAAGGCTGGCAGGATCTGCCCGAGAAGATCAAAGGTCGGCTGAATCGATGGGAACTGGACCACTATGTAAACCGCCACCGCAAAACGGTTGAATCGCTCATGGCAGGCCAGCCGAGACCCGCGGCTGAAACCTGCCCAGAATACCTGCTGCTGGGCGAGGTGGCCCGCCTGTTCCAGCATATCGAAAGCTTCTACCTGTGGCCATGCAACTGCAGAGCCATGGTCCGTGGATGCGCCAAGTCTCAGCTGACCTGCATCCGCTTTTCCAACGACCGTGGTATTGGCTGGGAGATCTCCCGGGACCGGGCCCTGTCCATCGTCAATGAATCCAACCGCCAGGGCCTCATGCAGAGCGCCGAACTGGCCGTGGACGGCCGGGGCCGGCTTAACGGCGCCCTGTGCAACTGTTGCAACGACTGCTGCTTTCCCCACCAGTTGTCCAGATCATTGGGTGCAGAAAAAATCTGGCCACTGAGCCGCTACCTGGCCGAATTATCTCCCTTGCCATGCAACGGCTGCGGTCGCTGTGTTCGCCGCTGTCCCTTCGGGGCCATCTCCCAGGCAAAACGGGCCAAAGGCAGCCCGCCACCCATCCCCGCCATTGATGAAACCGTGTGCCGGGGTTGTGGGGTATGCGCAACCGGATGCCCCCAGGAGGCCATTGGCATGCAGAAAATCAAAGCGTCGGCGCTCGAAACCTATTACACCTGACGCGATTGTGTCTATGCCGCCCTATCATTTCAAAACCCTGCGTGCCCGTCTGACGGCCCTGCTGGTATTGCCGGTAGTCCTCATCCTGCTGGTTGCCGGTTTTTCAGGTTTCATCTATGCCCGCAATCTCATGCTCAGGCAATGGAACGAAACGGCTATTCTGCAACTGAAGCGGGCGGCACACGAAATTGAAATGCGGCTTTCGCGTCCGGTGCAACTGATGGAGATGTTCTCACAAAGCGGTTCAGATACACCGGACGCCGATCTTCTAGAAACAATCGTGCATAAACTGGAAACCCTGCCGGGAGTGGTTCGGGTGAACATCGGCTGGCATTCCCCTCCAACCCATGCGTACCCTAGCGGCGCGATGCACAACAGCATGGGCGGCGGCCGGTTCATGCGCTTCCATCGGGGTTCATTCACCCAAATTGCGCCGCCGACAATCGATGAACGCATTGGCACCCAGACCGTCAGCGTGACCATGGTCCTCATGGATGCTTATGACACGCCCGTCGGCAACCTTGAAATTGTCATCAAGTTCGACTTTTTGATGGCGGATATCTCATCCGCGCCCTGGTGGCAGAACGCCAATGCCTGCATCGCCGAGAAGACGTCTGGGAAGGTTGTTTTTGCAAGCGGCCGGTTGCAAGACAGGGTGAAGCTGGGTGAAACCGGCGATTCATTGGAGGGCAGGATGCTGGAAGCCATCGACCGGGAATCCGCAGGAACGATTTGGGGACCCGGAATTCCACCGGAACAGATAGCGGGTTTTCACAGCCTTGACACCTTTCCCTGGGCGCTGGTTGTGTTCGCCGACGGCAGGACGATTTTAGCCCCCATCATCAACTTCAGAAATGGGTTCCTCATCGGCGCAGTGATCCTTATTCTGGCCATCTTCGGTATCATTCGCCTTAACGTGGACCGCATGTCCGGCACCATCAGGCGCCTTTCCGACCGCGCCGGAACGGTTGCCGCCGGTGAATACGAAGAAAAAATCGAGGTGAAATCCCGTGATGAACTTGGCCGGCTGGCAACCAGCTTCAACACCATGATCGATGGGCTCAGGGAAAGGGATACGGTTCGCAACACCTTTGGCCGGTACGTGGACCCGGATTTCGCCCGTGCACTGCTGGAGCAGCCTGAAGCCGGTCGGTTGGGGGGCAGGCGGCAGGAGGTGGCCATTCTCATGGCCGACATTCGGGGGTTCACTCCCATGACCGAAGGCCTCTCTCCGGAAGAGACCATCGCGGTGCTTAACCGCTATTTCTCAGCCGTCATTCCTCTGATCCAGAAACACCGGGGAATCATCGTCGATTTTATCGGCGATGCGATCCTGGCTTTTTTTGAACCGGTTGATGAATCCATTGAGGCCACGGCCCTTCGGTGTGTTCGGTGCGCCTTCGACATGCAGGCGGCGATGGACAAGCTTAACCGTAAGTTGGCCGAGCTGGATCTACCTGCGCTGAGGATGGGCATCGGCGTTCACTGCGGGCCGGTCGTGGTGGGCAATATCGGATCGCAAGCACGCAAAAAATATGGTATCGTCGGCGCATCGGTAAATATCACCCAGCGCATTCAGGGAAAGTCGAAAGAAGGGGAAACGGTCGTCTCCGAGCCGGTGATCGACAAGCTCGGGTCCAGGGTCTCGGTGGACCGCTCGTTCTCAGCCGCGCTCAAAGGCGTATCAGCGCCGGTGAAGCTGTACGCGGTCCTTCCAGGCGAAAAACCAGAAAGGTAATCCAGTGACAGAAAACCGAACGTTATGGCTGCAAACCGCCATTGTCAGCGCCGTCAAGGCAGGCGCGGCCATCCTCGCGGTGTATGATTCAGCCGACATGGGCGTGGAGAAGAAAGCGGACAATTCCCCCCTCACGCGTGCAGATCGTTGCGCCCACACCATCATCAAGGCGGATATCGGCGGCTTGGGCATCCCCATGCTCAGTGAGGAGGGGCGTGACATCCCCTTTTCGCAGCGCAAGCAGTGGCCGCGCATGTGGATCGTCGATCCGTTGGACGGCACCAAGGAGTTCATCAAACGCAACGGAGAATTCACGGTCAACATCGCCCTGGTGGAAGGGGGTATACCCACCATGGGGGTCATATACGTTCCGGTGTCCGATACCCTCTACTTTGCAGATCATGGGCTGGGGGCCTTCAAGATCGGTTCATGGCGGGAGGCGGAAATCGGGGTGAAAAACCCCGGGAGCATCGGCAATCCCACATCACTGGTCGGAAAGGCCGTCCGAATGCCGCTGCCGCAGGATGAAAAGCGACGCTTCACGATCATGGGCAGCCGCTCCCACGCGACACCGGAACTGGATGCCTACGTAGCGAACATGCGGCACCAACATGGTGAAGTGGATTTCATCTCGTCGGGCAGTTCCCTGAAAATCTGCCTGGTAGCCGAAGGCCGGGCAGACATTTACCCTCGCCTGGGGCCCACCATGGAATGGGATACGGCAGCCGGTCATGCCATCGCCGCGGCCAGCGGGGCGATTGTTGTCCGCCACGATGACGGACAGCCCCTGGTCTACAACAAAGCGAACCTGCTCAACCCGTGGTTCATCGTCAAACGGCCCTGAATCAAGGGCACCCGCAGGACTTCGCAAGAAAAAAGGCTTGACTTAGCGAACCCTACCCTTTTATATGTGGGATCACCTTTTGGGGCGATTAACTCAGCGGGAGAGTGCCACCTTCACACGGTGGAAGTCACTGGTTCAAATCCAGTATCGCCCACCAGAATTATCAAGGGTTTGCAAGCACTAAAGCTTGGAAGCCCTTTTTTTTATGAGCTTTCGCAAGGCAGCGTGTGTGTGAATACATGATTGATATTATTTTACGAGAATTAACGTTTTCATTTTTAAAACGCCTGCTACCATTTTGATACCGGTTGCCGAAAAAAGGGTGTTTTCCAACCGGCAAGCCGGCTCTGATTAACCGGATTCATCAGGAGGGCATAGACGTTTAGGGTCACTGTCGGCGATCATTGAAACAAGCTGCGATTGAATCCTTTACCGTGCTGGAAACAAGGATTTCACCCGGACTCGCTTCCTGCATCACCCGTGCGCCGATGTGCACTGCAATGCCACCGGCTTTACCGCTGATCATTTCACACTCACCGGTATGCAGTCCTGCTCGGATCGCAATACCCAGAAACGAAACGGCGTCTCGAATTGCGCATGCACAGCGAATAGCCCGAGCAGGCCCATCAAATGTGGCGAAAAAGCCATCACCGGCTGTATCGACTTCCTGGCCCCGAAAGCGATGCAGTTCCCTGCGCACAACGGTGTGATGGCGTTCAAGTATGTCATGCCACTGACGGTCTCCCAACTTGGCCATCATTTCTGTTGAATTAATAATGTCCGTGAAAAGAACCGTTGCCAACCCGGTCAGAAAGTCCGGTGCCTTGTTTATCAAACATGATGACACGGCAGAAGCTGCCCAGTTTTCGCAACCATCGTGAAAAGTTTGGATCATCCCAATAGTTTTCTATATGAGAGATAAACCCGGGAACAAAAACGAGGTCGACATCGCCTTCACCAAACACCTGATAGGCGACGCTGATGTCACCGTTTTTGGCGTATCGGGTTTTTACGGGTTCCATGAACCTCCCTTTGTGTTCCGACCATGCAGTTTAAAGCGCGCAGATGTTACGAATAGACACCCTTCGGTCTGGATTGAATTGGTTAATCGCCAGAGCACACATCAACAATCGACCTTCCTGATCTCGCTGACGGCGGCCATCCCCCCAGCCATGAGGCTTGAGATCGAGCCGTCTTCTTTGTGAAGTCTCACGGAAATAACACTTGGTGAGGGTTGAGGCATTAAATAGCCTTGTTCAATTGCGAAGCTGTTTTTTTTCACATTCAATTTGTCGTGCAGATAACAGGCGAGAGGGCCTGCTGCCATACCCGTTGCCGATTCTTCATCAATTCCGTATCGCGGGGCGAACATACGCGCACCGGCATCCCGACCGCCTTTCGTTGTTTGCGGTGAAAAGATGTAAAAACCGATAAGGTCGTATATTTCGCTCACTGTTGCAATTTGAGCTTTGATTGGAACAATTGATTTGACATCCGCCTGGTTTCGGAGCGCGATAACCAGAAACGAGTTCCCCGTATTGACGATGCTGGGCTGCACCCCTTCCAAAATATCGGATGCTTTCAGACCAATAGCGGCCATCGCGCGAAGATGATCTGCCTGGCTCAAATAAGTATAACGAGGTGCCAATTGCTCCATAAATGCATATTCGCCCTCCATTAGAATTTCGCGTCGGCCGTCGACAGTCTCTTTAGATGTCTGGTCACTGTTCAACATGCCAAGCTGTTTCATATAACTGAAGGTCGCGATAGTCGCATGACCGCAATGAGCAATTTGACGGGTTGGTGTAAAGAACTCCAATTTATAATCCGCAATAGATGAGGGCGATACGAAAGCGGTTTCCGAAAGCCCTACTCCTGCGGCAATACATCGCTTTTGGTCGTGAGAAAATTGTTGCGCGTCCAGGACAACTCCGGCGGGATTACCGCCGACGTTGCCGTCAACAAAAGCATTAACAATCGGCACCTTAATTTCCATACGGTCACTCCCCAGGTCCATCAGATGCATAGTTTATTTATATAAATAACCATTTGATAGCGGCTTTGCCAGGTATATTCGGTACAGTCTTGGTTCTCCGCTGCAAAAAAGGATATCAAGATGGGCAAGTGCATTTGCGAGGGGTTGCCATTCGTTTTTTTTGCTTTACCTGCTAAATTTAGAACATTTTTTAGACGCTGATCTATCTCCACCATTTTAGCTTCATCTTGGGCGACCTCTAAC
>NZ_JAWOHB010000165.1:0-71565 GCF_046496365.1 Desulfosarcina sp. | reverse complement strand
CCGTGGCAAATACGGTTTGCAGCCGGTCGATTTCCAGAAGATGTTCACCCATCGTCGTGTCAGCGCCCCGTCAGCTTTGCCGAAAAACGATTTCTCCCTGGACAACGGTCATTTCGGCCTCTGTGGACAACCACGCATCCGGCTTCAAGTCAAACAAATTGTGCCGAAAGATGGTCATATCCGCCCATTTTCCAGGAGCGAGCATACCCAAAAGCGCCCCCTTCCCGGAAGTCAGGGCCGGCTGGACCGTAAACCCGCGTACCCCTTGCGCCAGTGTCAGTCGTTGGTCAGGGTACCAGCCGCCCTCTGGGTCACCGCCGACGGTCTGGCGCGTAACCGCCGCGTGGAGGCCGAGACGGAAATCAATCGGCTCAATGGGGCAGTCGGAACCGAACTGGGTGCCGATACCGGCCTCCAGGAGGGTTTTCCAGGCATACCCGTTGCGGCAGCGTTGGCCCCACAACCGTTCTGCCGCGGGCCAGTCGGTGGGAACGAAAACCGGCTGCACGGAAGCAACCACACCCAATTCACGGAACCGGTGCACATCCTCCGGGCGGCAAACCTGAATATGCTCGATACGATCGGGCAGATTGGCAGGAAATTTTTTCCGGGCATGGGCGATGGCGTCAAGGGCATGGGTTACCGCTTTGTCACCGATGGCGTGAATGGCAACGCTCCAGCCCAGCGAGCAGGCGTGGGTCACCCGTTCGCAAAGCACCGCCGGCTCCAGAAACGGGATGCCGAAGTCATCCGGATCATCTTCGTAGGGGTCATGCATCAGGGCGGTTTTGGCGCCCATGGATCCGTCCGCAAAAAACTTGGCATGACCAAACCACAGGTGGCCGCTGCCGGATCCGGGGGCGATGCCGCGCGGGGCCAGTGCATCCAGCTCATCGCTCTGGAAAAGGTGGTACAGGCGGATTTTCAACCGGCCCTCTTGTTCCAGCGCATGGGCCGCTTCCCACTCGTCGAGGGATTCCATGGTATGGACGCCGGTAAAACCGAGGCGCAGGGCTTCTTCCTGTGCAGTTACCAACGCCGCTTTACGCGCTTCTAGGGTGGGTGCGGGAATGTGATTCTGGATCAAGTTCCGCGCTTCACGGATCAGGCCGGTGGGATGCCCCGTACGGGGCTCCCGGTCAATCTTTCCGCCCGGCGGTTCCGGTGATGCGGCGGTGATACCGGCCACGTCCAACGCCCGGGTATTGACCCATATGGAATGGCAGCAGGCCCGGACCATCATAACCGGGTGGTCCGGGGTGATGTCATCCAGGTCGCTGCGGGTGGGCTCGCGCGGATCGGTCCACTGGTTGTGGTTCCATCCCAAACCGACAATCCATTGTCCCGGTGGTGTCTGTGCCACGGCCGTACGTATTTTTTCCCGGCACGCGGCGATAGAGGAGAGCCCTTTGAGGCTAACCCATCCAAGGCTCTGCCCCAGACGGTTGAAATGGGTATGGGCATCCGTAAATCCCGGTGTAATCAGCCTGCCCGGCAGTTCCAGCACCGGTCCGTCAGGCGCACAGGCGTTGCGCACGTGCGTGTTGGATCCGACGGCTGCAATTTTTCCGTCTCTCACTGCAATGGCTTCGGCCCGGGGACGTGAAGGGTCGCAGGTGAATATCTCTGTGGAATAGATGGTGAGATTCATAGGTCCGCCTTTAGGTGTTGCGTGGTATGGGATTATTTGCGGGTAACATGGGGGTCCAGGATATCTCTGAGGCCATCGCCGAACAGATTGAGCCCCAGAACGGTTATGAAAATGGCCACACCCGGAAATACGGAAATCCATGGGGTCGTAAAAAACTGATCCCGTGCGGTTGCCAGCATGCCACCCCAGCTCGGATTGGGGGGCTGCGTACCCAGACCGAGGAAAGACAAGGCGGCTTCCAGGAGAATCGCATATGCTACCCCCAAAGTGGCGATGACAATAATAGGGCCGATCACGTTGGGCAGGATCTGGGTGAACATGATCCGGATTTTACCGTAGCCCAGCGCCCGGGCCGCAATCACATAGTTCATGGACCGGGCTGCGAGCACCTGTGAACGGGTAATTCTGCAGCTGTAGGCCCAGTTGGTCAATCCCAACGCGATGAAAACATTGATGAACCCCGGACCCAGCAATGCCATTATGGCCAGGGCAAAAATCATTGGCGGAATGGAAAGCATGATATTGGTAAGCCCCATGACCAGGTCATCCCACCACTTTCCGAAAAAACCGGCGGTCAAGCCCAAGACGATGCCGATCATCGTATTCACCAGCTGGGTCACCAATCCGATGCTCAGGGAAATTCTCGAACCGTAGATAATCCGAGAAAGAATGTCCCGGCCCTGGCTGTCCGTCCCGCACCAGAAACGACTGCTCGGCGGTTCTTCGGCGTTCATCAGATCGGCGTCATCAATGGGATGGTATGGCGCCAGCAACGGGGCGAATATGGCCATCACACTGACCAGGATGACGATCATCCCGCCCAAAACCAGATTCTTTCGCCTGAAGATCTTTTTCAGTTTGTCTCTCATTCGTATTCGATCCGGGGATCAATGAACGCATACAAGAGGTCCACACAGAGATTGACGACCAAAAAAACAAGGATCACAACCAGAATGCACCCCTGGGTTACGGCGGTATCGCGTTGGAAAATGGAATCCACCAGCAGGGAACCGATGCCGGGCCAGGAAAACAGTTTCTCCACGACCACGGTTTGCCCAATCAATGAACCGAATTGAAGGCCCGCCGTGGTCAGGATAAGCACCAGGGTGTTGCGGAAAACATGTTTCCGGTTGACCCAGAGTTCAGAAAGCCCTTTGGCCCGTGCTGTGCGGACGTAGTCGGTGTTGAGTACTTCCACGACCGCCGCCCGGGTCGTCCGGGCCAAAAGGGCCATATATCCGACGCCGAGCGTGAACGCGGGCAAAACCAGGTGCAAAAAACTCCCTCCGCCGTAGCCGAAGGTGGGGAAAATCCTGATTTTAACCGAGAAAAAATACATGAGCACCAGTCCGAGCCAGAACTGGGGAACGGAAACACCGGATACGGCGACCATCATTGCAGACGTATCCATCCATGTATTCTGTTTCAGCGCCGAATAAAAACCCAGGGGAACCCCCACACACACGGCGATGATCAGCGAGGCGATGGCCAATTTGAATGTGGGCCACAGTCTTGCGGCCAGAAGCGTGTTGACCTTTTCTCCCCGGAGAAAGGAAACCCCCAGATCACCGGTGGCCATATCACGGACGTAATGAAGGTAGCGGATATGCAGCGGTTTATCCAGCCCCCATTGCTTGTGCATCTTTTCTATGTATTGTTGATCCATGACCCGCCCCTTGTCCCCGGCCATCAGGGCGGCATTGCCCGGAAGCACGTTCAGAAGCACAAACATGATCAGGGAAATGATCAGGATCGTCGGGATAAACTGCAGCAGTCTGCGGAGCGTATAAGCAGCCATGGCCTTGCCGGCGTCATTTCTCAACGGTACAGGTTGGGTTGAGTTGGGTTGAATACCTCAACCCAACCTGTTGGAGATTATTTTTGGGTGGCTCTGGGAGAAGACGCTTCTACCCAGATGCTGGTAAAATCCTGGAACATGTGTTCCACAGCCACGGGTTTGATACCGTGAACCCAGGGCTGATGGGCGATGATGGCCTTGTTGTAGTTAAAAAACCAGATCGGCGCATCGTCCTTGAATATACCGTCTGCCTTGCGCAGAAGATCGTTCTTTTTTGCCGAATCGTATTCTTTGCCTGCAGCGTCGAGCAGCCTGTCAAATTCCGGGTTGCTGTACTCAACCAGGTTCCCGGCACTCCTGGGGTTGTTGGAATGCCAGCGGGTCAAGGCCTGGCGCGGATCGGGACCGGATTCGACCGACCAGATATACGCATCGAAATCCGCCGATTTAAAGACTTTCTCACTTAACGCGGCACCCTCCAGAAGTTGCGGTTTGACGGTGACGTTGATCTTTTTGAGAAACGGGATCATGGCTTCCACGACAGCCGCGCCGAAAGATTCGTTGCTGGTGGCAATACAGGTGAATTCAAAGCCGCTCTCATAGCCGGCTTCCTTCATGAGTTGCTTGGCTTTTTCAACATCATAGCCGTACGGTTTGGCGCTGGCATCAAATGCAGGGGATGTTGTCGGCAGAAAGCTGACTGCGGGATAGGCCTTGTTCTTAAGGAATTTTTTGATAATCAGGTCTTCATTGATGGCATAATTGATGGCCTGACGCACCCGTTTGTCGGCAAACGGTTTAAAATTGGTGTTGAAGCCCATATGGCGTGTGAACATTTCGGCAACCTCCACCAAATTCTTGGAGATCTCCGGGTCCTGCTGGTAAGACGGGTACTGGGCGGAACCGACGAGGGTGGCGTCCAGCTCCTGGGAACGGAAGCCGACATCGCGGGCAGCACCTTCGGGCATGATATGGAAAACCAATTTATCCAGATAGGGTTTTCCGGTTTCGTAGTATTCAGAAAACTTTTTCATCTCCATCACACTACCCTTTTCCCAACGCACGAACTGGAAAGGACCGCACCCCACCGGATCCACGCCGAAGCCCTGACCTTTTTTCTCGACTTCCTCCCGGGGAAGGATGGCCGCGCAGGGATGACACAGGGGATAACCGGGATCCAGGGGATCCTCCAATGTCATTTCGACGGTGTAGTCATCAATCTTCTTCATGCCGGAAATGGTTTGCGCCGTTCCCGCTTCCATCTCCTTGGCGCCCTTGACGATACGCACATAACGGGCGCAGGGGGAGGCGGTTTCTTTGGCCATAATCCGGTTGAAACTCCATATCACGTCATCGGCAGTCATGTTGCGGCCGTTGTGAAATTTGACATTCTCCCGGAGTTTGAAGGTATAGACCAGACCATCATCGGAGACACTCACCGTTTCCGCCAGTTCTCCGGCCGGTTCGTTGGTATCGGGGTTCCATCGGAAGAGTCCCCGGTTCATATTGATCAATGCCAGGTAATCGTTGGTCCGGGCGGAAATATGGGGATCGAGATTATGAAAGTCACCACCGTAGGGGGCGATCCAGTTGAACGTACCGCCCGCACGTTCGGCCAATGCATTTCCGCCTGCGCCGAATACCAGAATCGCTGTCAGGATCAGCATACCGATTTTCTTCATTGTTCCTCCTCAAGTCTGAATGGTTTGGGTTTGTCCTTCAAGTTGAAGCCTGCTGCCGAACTACTTCGAACCGTTGTCGATTATCGTCTGTTCAATCACCGCCAGATGTTTCTCCATCGCCCTGCGCGCCTTTTCCGGATCCCCCTCCCGGACAGCTGAAAGAATGGTTTGATGTCCTTCGAGGGACCTTTTTTTCCGGTAATCCGTCTGGGAGGCTTTATCCCTGACATGGGTCAGGACATCGGTGATCCGTTCGACGATATGAAACAGAACTGAATTTTTCGTGGCACGGGCAAGGGCGATATGAAATTTCTGATCATACGCGCCTGTCAGAACCGAATCATGCAGGGCCTGCGACTGATCCCGGACAATCGCCTCCAGGTGCAGGATATCCGGGAGCGTGGCATGTTGGGCGGCGAGTCCGGCAATCTGGGGTTCGATCATTCTCCGGAACTGAAAAATTTCCGAGATCTTGTGTTTTTCTCGATGGACCGCCACCGCCAGAAATTCGCTCAGGGGTGACGAATCCTCCAGGATCACGAAAGTACCGCTGCCCACCCTGCTTTTCAACATCCCCTGTTGTTCCAGACAGCGGATGGCTTCACGCACCGAATGACGGGATGCACCGAAAATTTCCGACAGCGCCCTTTCGGGCGGGAGGCGGTCGCCAGGCTGAAGATTTCCGGATTGAATCAGATCCTGAATCTGAGAGACGATCTGTTCATGCAGCTTGGTGTGGGTTACCGGCCTGAGGTTGTCCGCCGCGCTGCGTGACCCTTTTATTCTTTTTCCAGTCATGGATTACAAGCACCCGCTATTGCGGATAAATCTCTAAACCAGTTTGAATTGGTTGAACCAATTATCGGTTTTTAATTGTTTTGTCAATACGGATGCCGGCACGCTGATAACCGACCTTGCGCTCGCTGTCGCTTTCCCACTCAAAAGCCTTGCGTCCCCATGCAATCTTTTGTATCAACCCCCATTGACCTCGCGCATCAATTGAATCCACCGCCAAAGGAGCCGCATGACATGAGCAGCCAGACGAACACGCCGCCGCAGCCGACCATCGATGATCTCTGCATCAACACCATCCGCACCCTGTCCATGGATGCGGTGCAGAAGGCCAACTCCGGCCACCCGGGTGCACCCATGGGGCTGGCTCCGGCCGGCTACGTGCTGTGGACGCGGGTGATGAAACACAATCCGAGAAATCCAGACTGGCCCGACCGGGACCGCTTCGTCCTCTCCGGCGGCCATGCCTCCATGCTGCTGTACAGCCTGCTGCACCTGACCGGCTACGACCTCAGCCTGGAGGAGATCCGCAATTTCCGCCAATGGGGCAGCAAGACCCCCGGCCATCCCGAATACGGCCACACGCCCGGTGTGGAGACCACCACCGGTCCATTGGGTCAGGGCTTTGCCAACGCCGTGGGCATGGCCATGGCCGAACGGCATCTGGCCGCCTGCTTCAACCGGCCGGAACACGAGATCGTGGATCACTACACCTACGTCATGTGCGGCGACGGCGACATGATGGAGGGTGTGACCTCCGAAGCGGCATCCCTGGCCGGTCATATGAAGCTGTCCAAACTCATCTGCCTGTACGATGACAACGGCATTTGCATCGAGGGATCTACCGGCTGCACCTTTACCGAAAACGTGGCCCAGCGCTTCCAAGCCTACGACTGGCAGGTGATCACCGTTGAAGACGGCAACGATCCCGATGCCGTTGAAAAGGCGCTCCTGGCCGCCAGGGCGGAGACCGGCAAGCCCTCCCTGATCATGCTCAGAACCAATATCGCCTACGGCAGCCCCAACAAGCAGGACACGGCCGACGCTCACGGCGCCCCCCTGGGTGAAGAAGAGGTCAGGCTGACCAAAGCGGCCCTGGGGTGGAAAGAAAAGGAGCCCTTCGCTATTCCGAAAAAGGCCCTGGACGCCTTTCGAACCTGTTTAAAAACGGGTGAGAAAGCCGAAGCCGGATGGAAAACGGCCTATCGGAAATACGCCCGGCAACATCCGGAATTGGCCGACCGCTGGGTCAACGCCCTGACCCGCTTCATGCCCAAGGGCTGGGAGGCCGGCCTGCCCCGGTTCAAACCCGAAGACGGCCCCATGGCCACCCGTGCCGCCTCGGGCAAAGTACTCAATGCCGCTGCCGCTATTTTTCCCAGCCTGATGGGCGGCTCGGCCGACCTGGCGCCCTCGAACAAGACCCATATCAACGGCAGCCCTGAATTCCGCCAAAACAGCTACGATGGCCGTAACATCCGCTTCGGCGTCCGCGAATTCGCCATGGGCGCCATCATGTCGGGCATGTTTCTGCACGGTGGTGTGCGCCCCTATGGCGGCACCTTCCTTGTATTTTCCGACTATATGCGCCCGGCCGTCCGCCTGGCCGCCCTGATGAAGCTGCCGGTGGTCTACGTCTTCACCCACGACAGTGTGGCCGTTGGGGAAGACGGCCCCACCCACCAGCCCGTGGAACACCTGGCCGCCCTGCGCGCCATCCCGAACCTGACCGTGATCCGACCGGCCGACGCCACGGAGACCAGCGACGCCTGGTGCAAAGCCATTGCAACCAACGACAGTCCGGTGGCCCTGATTCTCAGCCGCCAGAAACTGCCCATCCTGGATGCAAAACAGACCACAGGCGGTGTGGAAAAAGGTGGCTATGTGCTGGCGGACTGCAAGGGCAAACCCCGCATTCTCCTCATTGCCACCGGGGCCGAAGTGCATATCACCCTCAAGGCGCAGGCGATCCTGGCCGGCAAGGGCATCGCCGCCCGTGTGGTCAGCATGCCTTCCTGGGAGCTGTTTGAAGCCCATTCAACGGAGTTTAAAAACCGGATCCTGCCACCGGCCGTCAAACACCGCATCGCCGTGGAAGCCGGCATCCCCATGGGCTGGGAGCGTTACGCCGGTCCCAACGGAAAAGTCATCGGCATGGATGGATTCGGAGCCTCTGCCCCCGGCGGAACCGTTCTGGAAAAATTCGGCTTTACGGCTGAGAAAATCGTTGCAACCGCATTGGGGATGCTGGAAAAATAGCCCTGCCGGATGGTCGCGGAGTGATCACGGGGGCGCCGGCGCCCCCTTTGTTTCCAACAGTTTTCCCGGAAACAGCCGATCATGGAGACTGGATGCTGCGTGTGAGCGGATAGGGGATGCCAGTTTATAACCGGAAAACCCCTGGCCGTTGGATTGCTTTTCAGGACGCCGCCCCGGCACGATGGCGGATCATCTCCGCCACGATGCTCACGGCGATCTCTTCGGGTGTTTCCGCGCCAATCGCCAGGCCGATGGGCGAGCATACCCGATTGAGATCCGCCTGTGAGAATCCTTCATTTAAAAGCGCTGCGTAGATGGCGCCTCTTTTTCTGCGGCTGCCGATCATGCCGATATAGCCCGCATCGGTTTTCAATGCCTGGGCCAGAACCGTTTTGTCGTAAAGATGCCCCCGGGTGAAAATGACGATAAAATCATCCCCGCCCACGGCCAGGCCGGCAAAGGCATCGTTGAAGCTTTCCAGCACCCGGATCTCGGAGGCATCGCGAAACCGTTTCCGGTTGGCATACTCCTCCCGGTCGTCGGCAACCGACACACGAAACCCCACCATGGCGGCTATGGCCGCCGTCGCCTGGGCCACGTGGCCGGCACCCAAAAGATAGGCGGTGGCCCCCTGTTGCACCGGCTCCAGCACCACGAAGGCGCCGTCGAACATCAGGGATTGGAGCGTTGACGATCCGGCTGCCGCCGTCAACACCTTCTCCCGTTTGAATTCGGACAGGGGCAAATCGCCGGTGACTTCGCCCGCGGCGGTAACCAGGCCGTGGGCAATGGCGCTCACCGTATTCCCGGATCCGATCACACTGGTAAGCAGGCACCCTTTTTGCCGTTCATCCAGCATCCGCCGCCATCGATCAAAGACCGTCCGATTCATTGCCGTGGGCAACACACAGTCCAGCAGCACTTCGGCCTGTCCCCCGCAGATCATGTCCATGCTATCGACGATGTCGTGGCTCAGGTCAAAGGGCAGGATGGCCGATTGTTGCTGCGGGATCAGTTCCACCGCCCGTGACATGACCCCGGCCTCCAGCAGTCCGCCGCCGATGGTGCCGATTCCGCGACCGTCGGCGGTGACGATCATCTTGCTGCCCGACGTGCGCGGGGTCGAACCCCTATGATCGACGATGGTGGCCAGAACGAAGGTTTGTCCGCTTTCCAGCAGGTCGCAGGCCGCCTGTACAATCATGATCATGGGTACCTTTTCCTTTCTCTTAAGCTTACGGACCCGGCCCTTGCCGGCACCCGTGGAGAGCGCCATTGGATCGTGCGTCAAATTCGGAGGAGATGGCCCCTTTAAGCGCCTCTTTCAGGATGGTATAAGAGACTCGCTCCTGTTCCAGTCGCAGTGCCGGCGCCCACTGATTTTGCCTTAGTCCTTCGTACACGGCAGTTTCCGCAGGATCCAGACGGGGCAAATCGCGATGGAGCGGCGCCTGTTCGTTGCCCCAGAGGAGTTGGTGCTCCATCAGTGTGCGAAGGTCCATCAGCAGAGAACGCGTGTGCGCGAAGTAATGCCTGATCTGATCCAGCATGCCGAAGCCATGGGTGTCGATGTCTCCCCAGTAGTATAGCTTTTTGCCGCCCAGCCAGGCGGAGGCGGCCAGTCGCTCCAGGCCATAACCGAGTCCGAAAACGACCATCGATTTTTTCAGCGCCGGGAAAGCCAGCCCATTGATGTCGTTTTCGGTGATGAAAACCCGCTCCACACCGGGCGGATCGAGCCTGGCGAACTCATCGGCCGGAATCTGCAGATCCGACAGCCCGGCAATGAACAAATCGGGGTCGAGCAGGCGAAAGCGGATCTGGGCCGGTTTTGAGAAAAACCCGTAACGCGGCTCGAATCCGGCGACACCCCTGGCGCTGTGATCGATAGCCGCGGTCGGCAGCACGATATCCAGCAATTCGGCCAGGAGCTTTTTGTGATGCCCGATAAACTTGGTGTCGATGCCGGGGATTTCCAATTGGCGAATGTAGATATTGGGCCGGGGGTGATCCCGCAACCATGCCAGCACCGCCAGCAGCCTGGCCCAGCTTTTTTGGTGCCGAAGGGCGATCAGCGGTTTTCGGGCCAACCAGGGTTCGAGGTCGGGAAACCTCCTGGCGATCTGGCTGTAAAGGGCTTCGAAGGCCTCGGCCTGCTTTTGTTTGCCGATAAAGCCCAGCGCGGCGGCCGGCTGTTCGAAAATGGCGGCAACCGGTAGCTGGTTGCGGCCCAGCTGGCGGTGGTTGACCGCACGCCATTCAAGATCGTAGGTTTTGCCCCGGCCCGATCCGGCCTGCCGCACCAGCTCGTCGACCCACGCTTTCACCTCGCCGTAATGGTCTCCCAGTTCGCGCGGGGTCGGGCATTTCAGCGGCACCCGCAGCGGGAAAAGCGGTTCCGCGGTCAATTGGGCTGACAAGAGATGTCCCCGGTTCCACAGCTTTTGCAGCCGGGCCTGGATCTCCTGCGGGCGTGTCCAGGCGGTCATGCGGAACGGGCCTCCCGTTCGGCGCGGTATTCCTCGATGGTCAGGTTGCGCAACTGGGAGTGTTGGCCGTTCTCATTGTGCACAAACCCGACGCCGGCCACATACGGTTCGATGATGTGGATTTTTTGCAGCGGGGTGACGATCAGCAGCTGCAGGTTGAGCCGCTTGAAAAGCTCCAGGGCGTAACGCGTGGATTCATCCGAGCCCCGGCCGAAGGCTTCGTCGATCACCACAAAACGGAAGCTTCTCGAGCGCACCGCGCCCCATTCCAGGCCGAACTGATAGGCCAGACTGGCCGCCAGCACGGTATAGGCCAGCTTCTCCTTCTGGCCGCCCGATTTGCCGCCGGAATCGGTGTAATGCTCATACTCGCTGCAGTCCTCGCGCCAGCGTTCGGAAGCGGCGAAGAGGAACCAGTTGCGCACATCGGTCACCCTGCGCATCCAGCGTTTATCCAGCTCGCTGGTGCCTTCCCGCCCACGGAAGCGATCGATGATCTGCTTGACCTGCAGGAACTTGCCTTCGGCATACTGGTCGTCCTCCGATCCGGTCAGGCTGCCTTCGGTGCAGGCCCGCAGCTGCTGCTGAAAGTCGCGGATGTCGGCTTCCGGATTGAGCTGGGCTTCGAGCTGGATGAAACGGCCCGGGTTGTATTCGATATCGGTCAGGGAGCGGTTGATGCGGTCGATGCGCTCCCGGATCGTCTGGCGCTCACGGTTGAGCTGGGACTGGAAATTGGCGATCTCGCGGATGGTGTTTTCGTTGAGCAGTTCCTTGAACTTTCGCTCGAAGCGCGGCAGATCGTCGGCCTGCAGTCGGGCCAGCATGCTTTCGTATTCAGCGGCAGCCTCCAGACGGGCATCGGTCTCCTGGGTCTCCAGGGGATAATCGCGGCGATAATCCTGCATGGCCTTGATGACGCGTTCTTCCAGCGTTTTCAGGCGCCGGTCTTCTGCATCGATTTTGATCTGCAGCCAATCGCGCATCTTGCGCTCGTGGTTGTCGCAGGACTCGACGCTCAGGCGGTGTTCGCCCAGCGATTCCGATCGGTATGCTTCCAGCGATGCGACCCATTCGGCTGGTTGGGCATCGAAGGTTTCACTGCCCGCCTGCCGGCATTCGTTCAATTGCCGGTCGGTCTGCTGCTGTTTTTCCTCATTTTGAGCGTGCTTTTTCTTGCTCGCATCCAGCGCGGCGGCGTTGTCGGCCATGGCTTGCTCCAACTCAGCCAGCCGACGACCCAGGGTGGCCAGCACATCCGAGGCGGCTTCCAAGGCCTTTTTTTCCGCCTCCAGGTCGGCAACGCCGCGGGCCAGCGACTGCCAGTCCATTTCATTGAAGTCGCGCAGTTCGCCCAGTTTCTCCAGGGCGCTTTTACGCGCGGCAAGATCCTGCAGGCGGTCTTGAAGGTCGGCGATGGTATCGGCGGTTGCCTGCATGGCCCGTTCGAGCTGTTCGGCACGGCCGGTCAGGGCGGCAATTTTGGGTGCATTGCGCCAACCCAATACGTAGCGGCTGCGGTCGTCCAGGCGATGCCTATCGTCCTTTTCATGGCGCACGCCGCCCGATTTGATCTGCCCGGCGCGGGTGACGGCCTGCTGCTCGCGGCTGAACTGTTCCAGGGTCTCGCAGCAGGCAAAGTCGAATCGCCGTCCCAGTTCATGCGCCAGCCAGTAATAAAAGACAGCGTCCGGCTTGATGTCCAGTTTGGCCGCCAGCGATTCGGGGTGCAGACCGGTCGTCCCGCCGACGCGCTGGTCACGAACGCGAAAATAGACCAACCGGCCGCGCAGGTGGGTACGGTCCACCCAGCCGGCCACCGCGCCGCAGTGGCGTTCGGGAACCAATAGGGAGAGGCCGAAATTGTGCAGCAGACGCTCGGCGGCCCCCTCCCAGGCCGCCGCTTCTTCCCTGACCTGGATCAGCTCGCCGGCAAAGGGCATGTCCGCCTCGTCGATTGTAAGCGCCTCGCAGAGCATCCGGCGGATGCGGATCTGTTTGGCGTCGATGTTGCTTCGTCGCTGGCGCAGCGATTCGATTTCCCCGTTCAGCTGTTCATGCTGCAGCCTCAACCCCTGCAGCTCAACGGCGGCCTCGGTGTGTGCATTCTGAAGATTGGCTTCCTGCCTTGCCAGGTCGCTCAGCAGGGCGTCGATGCGGTTGCGGTTTTCCACGAACGCCTCGATGGTCATTGTCCCGGGCAGACCGGCCTGCTGAGCCAGGTGCTGGTAGCGCCCGGCGCGTTCCTTGCGCCGGGCCTTGCGGTCGGTTTTTTCCTTGATCTCCGCCTTGAGGCGCTCGATGCGGTCGCCCCCGTTTTCGGCGATAGCCTGTTTCAGCTGGTCCCGGTTCCCCGCCTGCTCGCGCTGCTTAAGCGAAAACTGGGCCACCTGCTGGTCCAGCAGGCGCTGCTCATCGCGCAGGTTGGCCAACCGCCGGACCAGCAAATCCGCTTTGAGCGCGGAAAAATATGCCTGCAAAGCATCCCGGCAGGTGCGCAGATGGGTGCGCTGCTGCATGATGCCGCGGTGCCGGGCGCAGTCGGCCGCAAGGGGCGTCAGGCGCGCAATCTGCCGTTTGGCCTTGAGCACGGCTTCATGGGCGCGGTTCAGGTCATCGACGTGGCCGATCAGGGCATCGATGCGCGGCTGCACATCGGCCGCTTCGAGCATGTGGTCGCGGACAAACGCGGTCAGGTTGCCCACGGATTTCATCGAAACCGTCTGCAAGAACAGATCCAGGGCCTGTTCGTTGTCGATACCGAAATGGCGCCTGAAAAGCGCTGCATAGGGCGGGAAGCTGTCGAACAGGTGCACACCGGACGCGGCGCGCAGGCGTTTGCGCAGCTGGTTCAGGTCGCTGCCGAAATTCGCGAAATGGGTGGCGATGGTCAGCGGCTGGTCGGCCATTACATAAAAACGGCCCGGCTGCCCCTGCATGTCCTTGTGCCAGAGCACTTGCGCCAGGGTGATATCCTGGCTGTAGCCGTCGTTGCGGAACTCCCCCAGAATCACGGAATAGCTGTTGTGATCGCGCAGGGCCACGGGTTTGGCGGATTGGCCGGTTTCGCTGCGTTCGGACTTGTAAAACCCCAGCACGTAGGAGCGCAGCGACCGCTCCCGGCTGTCGGCCCCGGCAGCCTTGTTGTAGGCGATTCGCTGGGCCGGCACCAGCAGGGTGGTCACCGCATCCACCAGGGTGGACTTGCCCGAGCCGATATCGCCGGTGAGCAGGCTGTTATGCCCGCCCAGCTGCAAGGTCCAGACACGGTCATGAAAGGTTCCCCAGTTGTAGACCTCCAGGCGCCTTAAACGGAAGCCGGCCAGCGCGTCGCTGACCGCAAAATCGAGCAGTTCCTGCCGGGCCATCAGGCGCCTTCCTCCGCGGTTGCGTTCTCCCCGGCCAGATGGGTACGGTAGGCCTTGAGCCGGGCGTCAAACGCGTTGAGCCACTGGGCATCGACGAACGCTTTGAGAATCCGTCGAACCTCGATCAGATGAGGCTGCCCGCGCAGGCGACGGACGAATCCCAGATCCACGATCTTGTTGAGGTGAGCGTCGATCTGATCGACCAGGCGGGCCTCATTGGTACCGGCCGGCAAAAAGGTGCGCACCATCTCGAGGATGTCGTCGCGCGACAGGATCAGACGCGGATCCCCACCGCCGGCGTCGGTTTCGGCCAGCTTGCGCCGCAGCAGCGCCACCATCAGGCTGACGGGATAGGAGAGCTGGCGGCGAGCGATCAGGCGCGGCGGCGGCTGTTCGTCTTCGGCAGGCTCACGGGTATGCAGCCAGGCGTAGCCCTCGGCCTCATCCAGCATCAGGTTCAGCCCCATCACCGCCATATAATCCCTGATACGGGCCTGCAGGTTCAACATGTGCTGCCACAAGCCCGGATCGATCTCCTGGTAGAGGACCCCTTTCATCAACAGGACGACGACCTTGGACAACGTGTCGCCATCGGACGAGGCCACTGAAGATGGGGGTGCTTCGGGTTGCATGGGTTGGCTTACCTGTCCTGCTTAACGGTTAAAAATCACCCGCGGAAGGCGGGCCGTGCGCTCCTTGCCCTGTTCGTCCCGCCACGCGATGCAGTCGGGTGCGGCTTCATCGAATAGCGCATTTTCATCGTCGGCTGCAAGGCAAAGATAGGTCACCAGCTCGGCCAGCCCCTCCTGGATGGGGTGCTCAAGGGTCACCTCGCGCAGCGTGATCTGGTGGCGGACCGCCAGCAGGCGGCGTATATTGGCCTGCAGCCGCACTTTGTCCACGATGACCTGGTCGAAAAGTGCGTCGGCGTCGATGCGCGTCTCATCGCCGGCACGCACCTCGGCCGTGATCAGCGGTTTAACCGGTGGGGAGAACATCGGCCGTTCCATGGGCATGTGAATCGTGGGGGCCGGTTCGTCGATATCCATAAAGCCACCCGGCGGCAAAGCGTCGCGCACGGCCAGGGCTGACGCTTCGATCTCGCGCAGCAGTTGCATGATGCGCTTGTTTTCCAGAAAGGCCCGATCGTCCAGGTAGCGCCGCAACTGCTGCGACAGGCGGGCCACCGTGCGCTGGGTCTGCTCGCCCGCCTCCAGCCAATCGTAGTGGATCCGTTTCAGGCGGGGATCGGTGTCCAGGCTGTCAATGGCCGGCAGCGCAAAGACGTGGTCGAGCAGTTCGGAGAGCTCTTCCTGCCGCGCCGGAGACATCAGAAAGTCCCAGAAGGCGCGAAAGCTGCGGCCCTGATCCGAATCGGCAATGGCATCGCGCTCACCGAATATCCGTTCCAGCAGCAGCCCCTTGCGTCCTTCCCAGGTGGCGATCTCCTCGCGCACATGGCGATCGAGCTGACGGAAATTATGCTCGACCTCCCGAAAATCGCCCAGCAGTTCCCGCGCGACCGAACCCACCTGCTGAAATCGGTCCCTTAAGGCCGTATCGTCCAGCAGGGCCAGGTCGCCGCTGCGGATACGTGCGATTTGCCGGTCGATATCCGCCTTGCGCGTTTCCAGCTCGGCGATGCGGGTGTCGGCATCGGCCTCGGCGCCGGTGACCATCTGCCGCAGCAGTTCAAAAACCGTCAACAGGCGCGACTCGGTACCCACAAACGTCCGCCGGGTCAGGCCTTCCAGCCAGGCCAGCGCCTTTTCGACGGCGGGCGTCAAATCGAAATGGGCCTCGTCGGACCCCGGCGGGTAGAACTTGCGCAGCCAGCCCTTGTCGTTGCGGGCCCATTCATCCAGATAGTCGCCGGCACCGCGGGCAAAGTCTTCGATGCCCAGCGTCTCCCGCAGATGGAACAGTTCATCCTCGAGTTTGGCCGCCAGGTCCTGCTGCGCCATCACCCGCACGTTGGGCTGGATGAACACCCGGTGCAGAAAACTGGCGATCAGCGGCGCATGGTCGGCCATGAGCAGCCGCCAGGCCGGATGGGTTTTGCGCAGGGTGGTGAGGTTGGTGAAATCCATCTCAAGGTTCCTTAATGATTGACATCCCTGCCGAATTTTAGATGGCGTGGGGAAGGCTCGCCCGCACGTCCGGATAACCGGCCAGCATGATCATTTCAGCCCGTGAATTCAAAAAGCTGTCCATGATGTACGCATTCCAGTAATTGCGGGCCAATCCGTATTTCATGAGCTTTTCGTAGGCAGGTACGGGCGCCTTGATCCCCGTTTTGGGCAGCGTCCTTTCAAAAAAGGCCTCCCACTGGGCCACTGGGCCGGTGGTGTATCGACTTCCATTCAACTCTCCCAGGATATACGGCGTTATGAAAACGAGGGAATAACCTCTGCTCTGGTCCGGAAACGGTTCGGGCAGCAACCGGGTAAACCAGATCTCCCCGGACTCGCCCGAATAGCCGGCGGGAACAATCGCTTTCACGGATTGGTTGGTGATGAACTCGGTAAGACAGACAAGGCCATCGGTTGCCCCTTCGTGAAGGTAGAGGCCCATTCTGGAACGCTGCATGAGATCGAAAAGCGTGATCAACCCCGGATCCAAATCCATGGCCTTACCGACATCGATGGCCACCGTGGCCAAGGATTCTTTCTTGAGTCCAACGCAGAGATCGAAAAAACCCCAGCAGCTAAAATAGGCGCCGGTCAGCGGGCTCATGGGCGGCCCGGAAGGCAGATACACATCTTCAGCATCGGTGTAGGCCTTTACCAGGCGTGAGAGTGCGGGCAAATCCGAAAGCTGCTCGACCATGACCGACAGCTTGTTCTGCGCATAGGCATAAATGGCATGCAGCGGGTCCAGACCGGCCATCTCTTTTTCCGAGATAATGGTTTTCTCGAGTTCCGCCGCGTTTTGCCGGGCATGGCGATAAACCTGCAGATCAAGAACTTTTTGATTGGCCTGCCTGGAAAGCGCCTTGATCGTTTTTTGGGCGATAGGCCCGCGCCCGGGTGCCTTGCGTTTGATTTTGCCCATGTTCCTATCCGGTATTGTTCGCCCGCCATTTTCTTAGGCCGGTTGAACTGAAAAGACCAGGCAGAGACCTGTCTGCCTTCACAGGACCTACACTCCGATGAGTTTGCAGACGCTGTTATTCAAGACGCTGCAATACCATGCCTGGTTCTGGTCTATGTGGGAAGTTGTCATGAATAGACGTCCGACATCAACCGATTGGCTTTAATTCCTGAACGTGACCAGTGCTGATCTACTGCCTGGACAAACGCATGACGGACCAACTTGGCTCTTTGGGCCAACCAGTCTCCCTGATCAAACCGCAGATAATTACCTTCCGATGGCCGATGGCCTCAACGCAGGCCAGAACACAACCGGTCAATTCTTGGGGAATCGTGTTCGGGGTAAGTGCAAAATTTACCGTTTTGGGAACATTGGTATCGACCAGGCTTTTCTTCGGGAGATTACTCATTCGGAAACCTTCGAACTCGATGGGCTTTGTTGCATCCGCTTTTTCATTGCTGCTTTGGCCTGTCCGGTAATGTCTCCCATCTCATCACCAAAAAAGTTCTCCGGCCAGTTCTGGATATTTCCGAAAAGATCAATCTGCAAAGGTTCCAGTGTGGCTGGCGCCTTGGTTATGTTGGCAAAATAGGCTGAAATTTTTTGTTGATCAACTGCCTCCTCGGCAATTCTCCTTTGCATCCGCCGGAGGAAGTGCTCGGAGTGGGTCTCGATTATCACCTGAATATTCCTGTAGGCGCCATTTTCCCTGGAGTTGATCACATCGATCATCACATCGGCCAAAGCCGATTGAGCACTGGGGTGAAGGTGTATCTCCGGTTGTTCCATCAGGATTATCGATCCCGGTGGCGCATAGAAACACTGAACCAGAACGGGGAGCACCTGGGAAATACCAAATCCGACATCCGGAAGATCCACCCAATCTTTTGAGCCTTTGGTACGTACCTTGACCTCATATTCCTGGCGCTGCTCAGATATAGGGCTGACCTTAAACGCCTCGATTAAACCCATTTCCTTGAGTTTGATCGCCAGGATTTCCTCGAAAGGCTTGGCGGGACGCTTATAGCCAAGGCTGATTTTGCGGTTGCGCGCCGCCAATATGGCTGCCACGGTATTTTCCCCTGAATAGCCAACACTTTCGGGCTCGATGCCGGTCCATGAATACAACCGCTCGGCCTTGGTACGAAGCGGGCCAAGATAGCAAAGCGACCTGAAGAGTTTTTCGTGCCTCAGGTTAAGTGCCTGAACAAAGTCAGCGTTCTGATGGTAGGCCACCACCTCATCGGGAAATCCATAAAACCGAACCGGCGCACCAGGGTACCAGACACGCCCTTGCTTGCGTTTCAGCGCATAATTGGTGGCTTCGACCTTGTAATCGGATTTTGTTTCCGGCTTTCGCTCCATCCCGAGAGAAAGCCGGATTTCTTCGCGCTCAATTAATTCATACCTGAGCTGGTCAAGCACCAACGCGTGCTGGTCTTTGTCACCCAGCCCGACTTCTGCCTGAAATGAAAGCGCATCACCCGAAAACGACTGCCCGGAGACAGGATCTTTGAACTTCAACATGTCCTGGAGTGACCATTGGTATTCAAACGCTATCTTGTTCTTCGGATCACGGTGAAAGACCATCTCCTGATAGGAGCCAAGCTGGACCGCCGAATTTTTCCCGCCGGGGTAAAACACCGCCTTGCGGTCGGACGACTCAACGGTTTGCTTCAGCATCATCAGGAATTGGCCGATGCTCGACTTACCGGAACTGTTGGCACCGAAGAACAAGGAAATCGGGGCCATGCGAATGGTATCGGTGTCTTTCCATCCTTTAAAATTTTTTATTCGCAACTTTTTAAGCAGCTTGCTCATCTCCCAGTCATGCTGATCCATACCGGCGCAGACAACTGCCACAAAACTCCGGATCAACCCTTAAGGTGGCAAACATCAATACCGGAACGACTTGTTTTAATTCTGTCCTCGTTTTTTAAAATAAAACAAGCAGCGTTCTTTTGTTATCATGCCTTTCTAAGATATATGTTGTTTTCCCAAGAGGTTTTGTTAACTGTAGACAATGAAAAAGTCAATTATTTTAGTATATTTTATGCGTTTACCACGGGGAGTAGTCAGCGGTTGGCAAAAACCGCAGACGGGCCTTTTCCCCGACTCGAGGTACAGGTTGCCACCGTTACCCAACCAGCCTCAGAATCGTTTTCGATGTATACTCGCCCACATCGGCCAGTCCGTCCATGGGCATGAACCGGTTGGCGTTGTTGGAAAAGAGACAGGTCACCGACGGCGGAAAATCCTCGTCGGCCTCGTAAAAGATATAACACAGGAAAATCTTGGGCAGCGGCCGCACCACGAAGGCGAAATCACCGCCCGCCGAGGCGGGGGCAACCTGACCGGACAAGCGTTCCCGGATCATTGCGGCTTGCATTTCGATCGTACTCACCGCCGGAACCAAAATCTGCTCGGTGTGGGAAGCGAAGGCGCCCACATAGGACGCCGAATTGGGAAATTCCTTGAACGCCCGCAGCGGTTCAAGGACGGGAAGGTCGGTGGTGGCATTCAAGGCATAAAGGGAGAGCAGGATGCCGATCACGCCGGGCGGTTCAACACCGTCCAGGCTGATGCCTTCCGGTGAAATGACGCACGTTTGGCCGAATGCCGAAAACGCATAGGTTTGCCCGGCTTTCTCAGCGGGAAGAGTCGTCTCCAGATCCCCCGGTAGATTCCCATAAAGCCGCTCCAGATTGGCCTTGGCCAGTTTCAGGTAGTTGTCGGTCATTATCTCGCGTCCATCCTTCATGAATCCATGGTTATACCCGCCCGAACCTTTCCAGGATGCTGTTTCAAAAGGTGGCAGTTCGGTCAAGATCAAGGCGGGCGATCATTTCAACCGGAGGAATACTGTAGATATTTCGAGGATTGAAATGTGAACCCAACACCGATATTGACCGAAATGGGGCATTTTGAAGCCGGCTCCCAAAACAGATATCATTTTACCCGCCCACGTTGCAAATAAAAGCATAGAGCGGTATAGAGGGCCGAACCGATTCGATCAATCAGGAGGCGTGTTATGAGAACCCTGCGAGACAAACTCTCCCATCTCTCCTTTCTGCAGGCCTGCAAGCTGCTGGGGCCCCGGGGCCGGGAGCTGATCATGGAAGGCGGCAAATTCGAGATCGACCTGGATGAGCAGGTGACCCTGGATGATCGACACTTCCGCCTGAACGTAGATGAGGCCACGGTGATCATCGGCCTTAGCAACGACAAGCGACAGCGTTTCGACCTGGGCTGCAGCGTCTGCCGCGGCGCATGCGTGCATCAGGGGGCGGCCCTGTCCCTGGTTCTGGAGGAAAAACTCGCCCTGGGGTTGTCGGCGCCGCCACCTGAACGCGCTCCCATGGAAAACCTCAGCGAAGCGGACCTCATCGTCCAGGCCATTGCCGAGCGTCGCCGGCGGTCCGGTGAGGAAAAGCTGCGCCTCCAGTCCATGGATCCCAAGCAGCTGTGGACCGACTACGTCGTCACCAATCCGCTGTCCGGCAAAAGCTACCGCCTGGCCCTGCGCGGCTGGCAACCGGGTGAATCGTATTGCGCCTGCCCCGATTTTCGCAAAAACACCCTGGGTACCTGCAAGCATATCCTCTACGCCCTGGAGCGTGGCCGGGCCAAATTTTCCAAGGCAGTCCAAAACACACCGGCAGTCGTCGAAGAGATCGCCGTCTACCTGCGCTACGGAGAGGGCCTGGAACTTCGCCTGCTGCTGCCCGACGAGCTTGAAGAACCGATCCGCTCCGAACTGGCAGCACTGAAGGACAAAGCCATCCAGGATCCAAAGGATCTGTTGCAGCGCATTGGCCGGGTGGAACGCCTGGGTACGCCGGTGACGATCTATCCGGATGCCGAGGCTTACATTCAGCAGTTGCTGTTTCAAAGACGCATGGCGGCGGTGGTGGACGAGATCCGCAGGGATCCGGCGGCCCATCCCCTGCGAAATACCCTGCTCAAGACCGAACTGCGGCCCTATCAACTGGACGGCATCGCCTTTGCGGCCGGAGCCGGACGGGCCGTTCTGGCCGATGACATGGGTCTGGGAAAAACCATTCAGGGGATCGGTGTGGCCGAGCTGCTCTCGCGCCATTTTGCGGTGGCCAAGGTGCTGATCATTTGCCCGACCTCCCTCAAATCCCAGTGGCGCAGCGAAATCAGACGCTTCAGCGATCGCAGCGTCCGCCTGGTGTTGGGCAGCCACAAGGAGCGGGCGGCCCAGTATGCAAACGACCAGTTTTTTACCGTCTGCAATTACGAACAGGTGCTGCGCGATATCCTGGCCATCGAACGCGTGGCCTGGGACCTGATCATCCTCGATGAAGGCCAGCGCATCAAGAACTGGGAAGCCAAAACCAGCCGGATCGTCAAGGCCCTTAAATCCACCTTTGCCCTGGTGCTGACCGGCACGCCCCTGGAGAACCGGCTCGAAGAACTCTTCTCCGTGGTTGAGTTTATCGACGACCGGCGCCTGGGCCCGGCATTCCGGTTTTTCAACCGCCACCGGGTGGTGGATGAAAAGGGTAAACTGCTGGGATATAAGCAGCTGGACCTACTCCGTGAGGCCTTGCGCCCGATTTTACTGCGCCGTACCCGCCGGCAGGTGCTGAATGAATTGCCGCCGCGCACCACCGAGGTGATCCGCATCGCCCCCACCGACGAACAGCTCGACATGCAAAAGGGCCATCGCAGCATCATTCAGACCATCATCAACAAGAAGTACCTGTCGGAAATGGACCTGCTGCGGCTGCAAAAGGCCCTGCTCATGTGCCGCATGTGCGCCGACAGCACCTTTCTGGTGGACAAGCAGGCCCCGGGATACTCCAGCAAACTGGAAGAACTGGGTGGTCTGCTGGATCAACTCGGGGCCGAAGCGGACCGCAAGATCATTCTGTTCTCAGAGTGGACCACCATGCTCAACCTGATCGTACCGCTTCTGGAAGCCCGCCGGATGAGTTATGTGCGCCTGGACGGCTCCGTGCCCCAGAAAAAACGCCAGGAGCTGATCCACCGCTTCCAGAACGATCCGGCCTGCATGCTTTTCCTCGCCACCAATGCCGGTGCCACGGGCCTGAACCTGCAGGCCGCCAATACCGTGATCAATGTGGATCTGCCCTGGAATCCGGCCGTATTGGAGCAGCGCATCGCCAGGGCCCATCGCATGGGTCAGAAACAGCCGGTGCAGGTCTTTTTGCTGGTCACCACCGACACCCTGGAGGAGAACCTGCTGGCCACCCTGTCGGCCAAGCATCAACTCGCCCTGGCGGTTCTGGATCCGGACGCGGACACCAGCCAGGTGGACATGAGCACGGGGATGGAGGAGCTCAAGCGCCGCATGGAGATCCTGCTGGGGGCCCGGCCCGAGGCGGCCGAGGATGAAAGCATGAAGGCCGAAGCCCACCAAACCGCGGCCGCCCTGGCCAGAAAGGCGAAGGTGGCGGCTGCCGGCGGTCAGCTGGTGGGGGCCGCATTTGCCTTTATTGGAGAAATGTTCGCGGATCAGGCCAACGGCGACGGCTTGGAAGAACTGGCCGGCGCGTTCAAAGCCAAGCTGGGTGATTGCATGGAGAGAACGGCGGATGGCCGGTTGAACATGACCATAACCCTTCCCGACGAAGCCTTCCTGGATAGCATGGCCCGCTCCCTGGCGAGCATGGTGGGGTTGGGGGCAAAATGACGGATTCCAAAATAAAGATATCTGCGTTACGCGTCAGCCTTCGTCACTGAGGCGTACCAGAAGTACGGCTTTCTGCGTCACCAGCTATAGCCGTATGCCTATGGATTCTTAAGCCTTGAATCATTTGATGATTCTCCGGTCTCAGCCGTGCCGGTCAACCCGCAGAGTTTCGTATTAAACCAGATAATACAGGCGGTCCGGTGTTTGCAAAACAGTTTCGGATCCCGGCACCGGGCGCACTGCTCACAAAAATGAATCTGATATTTCATGCACACCAGGCCGGCTGATTCATCCGCATGATTCACACAGGTTGCCATTGTTTCTGTTTCCATCGTTTCTATTATGATATAAAGATCCATGTCATGAAAGAGTTTTTCAACGTTGAAACCATCGAAGGGGTTCTGGCCCACGTTTCGTCATTTATACCGGTGGGCATGGAGACCGTCCCGCTGGCTGAGTGCCTGGATCGGGTGCTGGCCGAGGATATCTATTCCGATGTGGACATTCCCGATTTCAACCGGTCCACCATGGACGGGTTTGCCGTGAAAGCATCCTCCACCTTCGGCGCATCGGAGGCCAACCCCGCCTATCTGAACATACGCGGGCTGATCAGGATGGGCGTCCGGCCCGGCTTTTCCATCGGCCCCGGGGAGGCGGCCAGGATCGCCACCGGCGGCATGCTGCCCGACGGTGCGGACAGCGTCATCATGGTGGAACATACCGATGAGCTGGACGACACCACCATCGAAGCTTATCGCAGTGTGGCCCCGGGCCAGCACGTCATCGAAAAAGGCGAAGACATCCAACATACCCGGCCGGCGCTGACAAGAAACACACGAATCCGTCCCCAGGAGGCCGGACTGCTGGCCGCCTGCGGACAAACGGAGATCGCCGTTTTCAGACGCCCCCGGGTGGGCATCATCTCCACCGGCGACGAAGTGGTGCCGGTGGATCGGGTGCCCGGTGAAGGACAGATCCGGGACATCAACACCCAGACCCTGTCCGGCCAGGTGCTGGCGGTCGGCGCCGTGCCGATGGTCTTCGGCATCGTCAGGGACGACCGTGACGACCTCATGGACAAGTGCCGGCGCGCCCTGGAACAAACCGACATGGTCTTGATTTCCGGCGGCAGTTCGGTGGGAGCCAGGGATTTCACCGTGGAGGTGCTCAACGCCCTGTCCGATACCGAAATTCTGGTTCACGGCATCTCCATCAGCCCCGGCAAGCCTACCATCCTGGCCCGCTCAGGCGGCAAGGCCTTCTGGGGGCTTCCCGGCCACGCCGTATCCGCCATGGTGGTCTTTTCCGTGGTGGTCCGTCCTTTTCTGGACCGCCTGTGCGGACTATCGGAAACCACCCGACGATTCCCGCTTCAGGCCGTCCTGAGCCGCAACCTAGCCTCGGCCCAGGGGCGGGTGGATTATGTCCGCGTGCGTCTGAATGCCGCCGAGGGCCACATCACGGCCGAACCGATCCTGGGCAAATCAGGTCTGATCAACACCATGGTCAAGGCCGACGGCCTCATCGCCATCGGCATGAATACGGAAGGGCTGGAAAAGGGGACAACGGTCGAGGTGATACCTTTATGAACGAATAGGTTAATTGTGAAGCATTAATCGTCATGCTGATGTATTCCATCGATTCGAGGAAACAAAATGGCAGACCGACTCAACGCCTTTCCTTAACACTTCCGGTTTGATACAAACCCATCGCTCAACACTTAAAATAGAATCAACCATACATGGAGCTGCTCCTGTGAATCCCAAACGCAACATATACCTGAGGATGAAGCCCCTGGAGGAAGCCCGGCAGATCCTCTTCGACCATTTTCCCGGCATCGGCACCATGACCGCCCAAACCGTGTCGCCCCCCGATGCGGTGAACCGGGTACTGGCCGAACCGGTAACGGCAGCCGTGTCGTCTCCGAACTTCCACGCCGCCGCCATGGACGGCATCGCCGTGAAGGCGGAAGAGACCTTCGGCGCCAGCGAAACCCGACCCAAAGAGCTGGCCGTGGGAACCCAGGCCCGCTTTCTCAACACCGGCCACGTCATGCCCGAGGGCACCGATGCGGTGATCATGATCGAGAACATCCAGACCGTGGGCGAGGATCGCATCCGCATCGAGGCGCCTGCCTTTCCCTGGCAGCATGTGCGCAAAATGGGAGAAGACATCGTGGCCACCGAGTTGCTTTACCCCCGCGGCCATACGGTAACCCCATACTGCGTCGGCGCCCTGATCTCGGGCGGCATCTATCAGGTACCGGTGAGAAGAAAACCGCGCGTTTTGATCATCCCCACCGGCTCCGAGCTGGTGGACTGGCGCACCACCGCCCCCGAAGACCTGAAACCGGGGCAGGTGCTGGAGACCAACGCCTACGTGCTGGAAAAAATAATCGAGGCCAGCGGCGGCGAGGCGGTGAGGCACGACCGGGTCCTGGACGACCTGGATCTGATCCGGCAAACGGTGGCCGACGCCGTGGCCGGTGAGGTGGACATGGTCATGACCATCGGCGGATCGTCAGCCGGTTCCGAGGACTACGCCCTGCCCGTCCTCCAGGATCTGGGACATCTCCTGGTCCACGGGGTGACCATCATGCCCGGCAAGCCGGTGATCCTGGGCGATATACGAAGCAAACCCTTTTTCGGCATCCCCGGCTACCCGGTGTCCGCCATCATCGCCTGCGAACAGTTCGTCCAGCCCCTGATCAAGCGCATGCTGGGCGTTGCCGACCACCCGCGCCAGACCGTTGCCGTGGTACCCACCCGCAAGATCGCCTCCAAACTGGGGGTGGAAGAGTTCCTGCGAGTCAAACTGGGACAGGTGGGCGATCGCATCGTCGCCACCCCGTTGCCCCGGGGAGCCGGCATGATCACCAGCATCACCGAGGCCGACGGCATTGTCCGCATCCCCCGCCAGTCGGAAGGAATCAAGGACAGCGACCCGGTCGTTGCCGAACTGCTCAAGCCGCTGCCCGCCATCCGCAACACCATCGTCATCGTGGGCAGCCACGACAACACCCTGGACGTCCTGGCCGATCAGCTGCGTGCCGGCGACGCGGCCTTGACCCTCTCTTCCAGCCACGTGGGCTCTATGGGTGGACTCATGGCCGTCAAACGAGGCGTTTGCCACCTGGCCGGCGCCCACCTGCTGGATACGGAAACCGGTGAATACAACCATTCCTATGTAAAACGCTATCTGCCTGACGTACCCGTCCGCCTGGTGAACCTGGTGATGCGCGACCAGGGCCTTATCATCCCCAAAGGCAATCCCAAAGGCATCACGGGCATCGAAGACCTGGGGCGCGACGACGTCGTCTTCATGAACCGCCAGGGCGGTTCGGGCACACGGATCCTGCTCGACTACCGGCTGGGGCAGATCGGTCTCTCACCGGAGCGTATCAGGGGCTATGCCAGTGAAGAGTTCACCCACATGAATGTGGCCGTGGCGGTGCTGAGCGGATCGGCGGATGCCGGATTGGGGATATATGCCGCGGCGAAGGCGTTAGGTCTGGATTTTATCCCCGTGGTCACCGAGCAGTACGATTTGATCATTCCCCAGGCCCATTTTGAGTCCGGCAACATCCAGATCCTGCTGGAGACCATCAATAGCGATGTGTTCCAAAGTCGGGTGGAAGCGTTGGGCGGGTACAGCACGACGAAAACCGGCCGCATCTTGTAGATAACGGTTTGTTTTTCATTGGATGTTGACTGGTGGTCGTTCGATGTTCAAGGGTTATCTGTTAATCAGTATAACGCTTCAGGGGGTCAACCCACCCTCACAAAGAGCGCGTTCAACTATGCGACATTTTTACACCATCTTGGACCACACCGCGGATATGAGAATACGTGTCAGCGGCACTGATCAGGCCGATCTGTTTAAAAAAGCCGGCCTGGCCCTCTTTGATCTGATCACCAAACCGGAGCGGTTGAAACCAAGAGAGATAATCGAGGTGGCCGTCACCGGCGACGATCCGGCGGATCTCATGGTCAACTACCTGCGAGAGCTGCTCTACCTGTGGACTGGCAATGAAAAATTGGTTAAACGCATCGAGATTGTTCACATCTCAAATACTGCCGTCTGCGCCCGTGTATCCACCGACCGCTATCAGCCCGATCGTCATGAGATTCTTCACGAAATCAAGGCTGTCACCTACCACCAGATCGATGTGAGTCATACGACCGACGACTGGGAAGCAACGGTATTGTTTGATGTCTAAATGGCCATTTAGAAATGGTAGCTTGTGGTTCAGGGCAAGGCCACAGCGTTTTCGAAACCGCAGGCGTAGCAGCGCTGCGTCGAGGATTGCGAGAACGCTGGCCTGGGCTGCAAGATGCCATTTTCGGATGGTCACTGGCGGGAGGTTGATATGGAACTGAAACGAATCAGCCCCTTCTGTTTTGAAATCCCCAAATCCGGATCCATGAATGTGCCGGGTCGGATCTTCATGAGCGACCGCATGGCCTCAGCGTTGCGCGAAGAGGAAGCCCTGAAGCAGGTAGCCAACGTGGCCACGTTGCCGGGCATTCTCATAGCCGCCATGGCCATGCCCGACATGCACTGGGGCTATGGGTTCCCAATCGGCGGCGTGGCCGCCTTCGACTGGAATAACGGGGTCATCTCTCCAGGCGGGGTGGGCTATGACATCAACTGCGGCGTGCGCCTGGCCGCCACCGGTCTCGAGGAAAAAGAGGTCCGTCCTGTTTTGGAGCAGCTGGTCAACGCCCTGTTCCAGAACATCCCGTCCGGCGTGGGCTCAACCGGGTCGGTCAAGCTGTCGTCCAAAGAGGAGATCAAGGTGCTGCGGGAAGGCGGCCGCTGGGCTGTCCGCCATGGATTCGGAGAGCCGCTGGACGTGGAGCGCACCGAAGACGGCGGCTGCATGACCGAAGCCGACCCCTCCGTGGTCAGCGACCGGGCCCTGGAGCGCGGGGTCAAGCAGTTGGGTACGCTGGGCAGCGGCAATCATTTTCTGGAAGTGGGCGTGGTGGATGAAATTTTCGATGCGCCAGCAGCCCGGACCTTCGGCCTTTTCCGGAACCAGGTCACCGTTCTGCTGCACTCGGGTTCCCGCGGGCTGGGATATCAGGTCTGCGACGATTCGCTGGCCTTCATGGCCAAACACGTCAAGACATTAGGCATTTTGCTGCCGGATCGCCAGCTGGCCTGTGCCATGATCCAATCCGACGCCGGCCGGCACTATTTGGCCGCAATGGCCTGTGCGGCCAATTACGCCTGGGCCAACCGTCAGATCCTTTTGCACCGTGCCAGGGAAACCTTCCAGCAGGTGCTGGGCATCGGTCCGCGCGACCTGGCCATGCACCAGGTGTACGACATCTGCCACAACATCGCCAAGCGGGAGGAGCACACGGTGGATGGAAAACAGCGGACCGTGTGCGTGCACCGCAAAGGGGCCACCCGGGCCTTTCCCCCTGGCCACCCGGCGGTCTGCGCGGCCTACCGGCAGACCGGTCAGCCGATCCTGATCCCCGGAGACATGGGCACCGCCTCCTATGTAATGGCCGGCACCCAGACCGCCATGGATGAGAGCTTCGGATCCACCTGCCACGGGGCTGGACGAGTGCTCAGCCGCACGGCAGCTAAAAAGCAAAGCAAAGGTCGTTCAATCAATCGTGAACTGGCGGACAAAGGCATCCTGGTCAGGTGGACCGGCCGCAGCACCCTGGCCGAAGAGATGCCCGACGCCTATAAGGATATCGATCAGGTGGTGGATGCGGTTCAGGGCGCAGGCCTGTCCAGGAAGGTAGCCCGGATTAAGCCGATGTGCGTCATCAAGGGTTGACGGCACCGTCCGAAAATCGACTTTTTACCAGTTCATCAAGGGTCAAGGTGCACAAGAATCAGGGATGGGGCCGGCAGTCCCAGGGTTCAGGTCGGACCGGTCAAAAAGGAGCGCAAATCGGCTTGGGAAAATCGAGTTGGGTCCATCTCACCGGGATCGTCATATTGCTGCTCACCTGCAGTACTGGCGCCGCCATGGGCGATCGTTCCGTATCCCCAACCGGTGCCGAAGACAAAAGGGCGGCGATGACGGTCGGTCAGGCGATGATCCTTGGCGTGGTCGAAGGTCTGACCGAATATCTGCCGGTCAGTTCGACCGGACATCTGCTTCTGGCGCAGCGACTGATGGGCATTGGTGATTCCCAATCAACCTCGGCAGCGGAAAGACAGCGCACCAGAAATGCAGCCGATGCATACACCATCTGCATTCAGGCAGGCGCCATCATTGCCGTACTGGGGCTTTATTTCAGGCGCGTCAAACAGATGCTGCGGGGGGTGACCGGCAAGGACCCGGACGGATCCCGGTTGCTGGCCAATGTGGCGGCCGGATTCTTTCCCGCAGCCATCATCGGGCTGCTGCTGAACCGGGTTATCAAGGCCTACCTCTTCGGGCTCTGGCCGGTGGTAGCCGCCTGGTTCGTGGGTGGGGCGGCCATCCTGGTGGTCAGTCGGCGCAACCGGAAGAATCGCGGCCAGGCCCATGCGGGCCTATCCCTTGAAGATCTGACCTGGCGCATGGCCCTGGTGATTGGTTTTGCACAGTGCATCGCCATGTGGCCGGGGGTGAGCCGCAGCCTGGTGACCATTGTGGGCGGGTTGATGATTGGGCTGTCGCTGTCGGCTGCCGTGGAGTATAGCTTTTTACTGGGCGTAGTTACCCTGGGTGCGGCCACGGCTTATGACGCCCTCAAACAGGGCCAGGTAATGCTTCAGACCTTCGACGCCGCTCCCCTTGCCATCGGTCTGCTGTTTGCCTTTGTCTCGGCAGTGGTGTCGGTCCGATGGATGGTCTCCTATCTGAACCGACACGGTCTGGCTGTTTTTGGCTACTACCGGGTGGTGTTGGCCCTGGTGACCTCCGTGTGGATCGTTGCCGGGACGATGTAACCGACACAGTCTCCGACTTGGACGAAATTGACCCGACGCTGTGGTGCGAGAAGCATATAACCCGGTTTGAAGCGCATGATGACCCCTGGAATCCACCTGTCTGACGGGGTATTGGCCCGACTCACCAGAGGCCCAAGAAAAAACAGGAATTTTTTTCATAATAGCGGGCAACCGATAGGAAAAAAATGCAACAGTTCCCCTTTCCCGGAGATTCCCGACCCATCGGGCTTTTAATTCAAGGGAACGATTCGCTGCTGATCTTGGGCTTTATCATCACACCTGCCCACAGCGGTCAGCGTCAAGCATGCTGCCGTCCAAAGGGATTCGGCCATTATTTGCCGGCGGCGTCCTTGGACTTTGGGTAATCCACTGAAAAGATCACCCATCGATAAAAAAACAACAGTCCAGATAAGTTCGGCATAATTATTGTATAGACAGTATTTGCCAATTAACGATAGACGGGTGCTTGCTTTGGTATTGGAATAAAACTGAAACTGAAATGCAGAGGCCAGTCCGGACAATATGAAAATGACCCAGACCATTCACCCATCGTATGCCGATAAGGAGACGCTGGATCACGGTGGGGATACCTGGTTGTCCGGAGAAGAGGTCCTTCAGCAAACCGGCATTTCCAAAAATGATCTGGTTCGGTTCATTCAACTGGGGGTATTGCCCAAATCAATGATGCGGGTTTCACCAGTCGGCCGTGACGGCTCCCGAAAAAAGAGTTATTTTTCGCGTTCGGCGCTGGGCCACGTAGCTATGCTGAAGCTGCTCCGCGATGAAGGCCATTCCGTGGAAACCATTGCCATGGAGCTGCGCGAAGCTGGCGATGCTTCCCAGTTGCCCCGCAACCCGTCATTGACCGAACTGTATCCCGAAGCGCCGGCAGCCGACAAGGAGCCGGAGGAATCCACATCCCCACATTACCACCTGTCCGCCGACACCATCCCGGCCTCCACATTTTTTGTCAATCATGACCTTCGCATCGACTGGATCAAGGTGGACCTGAGTGATCGCCTGTCCCAGGCAATCAGCGATGAGAGAGCCAATGATCCATCCGGAACCGTTTTCGACATTATGCTGCGGGCCTCTTTGAGAGAACTGGTTTTCAATTGGCAGCCGCTGTTCTCTTTTACCTATCGTTTCTTAAGGCAAGTCACCGCAGAAGAGACGTTCAACCGGCTGGCGCCAACAATCTCAATGAGTCAGGCAGAACCGGACCAGGCAAACGAATCCGACGCCGGTGGGGATCCTGCAGGTCCGATCGACAGCTGTGCCATAAACCTTGACGATGACGACGGCCGGACGCAGAACATGCGCATTTACGGCATCGCCCTGGCGGAAGGGACCCTCTTTTTTCTGAGCAAGGAGCGCGGGCAGAATGCCCATGCCGGCAGCACGGCCACCCAACCCGACGGCACCCCCCGGGCGGATGCCCAGGCCGCCTCCGGAAAAACACCTTTCAGTGTAATCTCGGCCCGACTGGATGATTCCCGCAGCATCGTCGACACCCTGCTGCCGGAGACCTATTTTCAGCTCATGACACGGATTTGGGATGAAAGTGACCGTGTGCTGGCATCCTACGGTGGGCATCGCGCCAAGCGCAGTGGAACCGAAGTGCAGTATATCATTCCCCGACACGCGGGTACAGATCCGGCCTATGATGCCATCTGCTGTGCCGTTGAACTCAAAGAAAAAATGCGTGAGATTGAAAAATCGCTGAAGTCTGAAGGCGGCTGGTTTGCCGATCTTCGTCTGAACATCGGCATCAGCAGCGGCAGGGACCACCTTCAACAGGAAGACCTAACCGCCAGCATGGCCTTCATGCTCCCCGGCGGCGCAGCGGACCAGGCCTTTCATCTTTCCGCCATCGCCCATGGGGGGGCCATTTGGATCACCAAATCGGCATTCAGCCATCTCACTGCGCAGCAGATGAAACGCATCACCTTCGGCATCTATCGCGAGGACCGGCTGATCCCCAATATCTTCGCGCAGGTATCGGATCTTCCGCATGCGCCCGACACACCTCCCCTGGGAAGGGGAATCCGGTCGCTTTCGGTCACGCGCATCATCGCCATGCAATCCGACCGCATCTGACAAGATCGCCAAAAAACCAACCCGGACCCAATGACACGAAATTAGAACCTGTGACGTCTGACATGGCGATATTGCCGGGCCTGCCTGGCGCCCCGGCTATTCAAGATCCAGGTACGCCAGTATCCCTTTGCCGTAGCGGGTGGAAAAGGCCCGGTCCACCTTCTGCGTGGGGTTGGCGCCCAGAAACTTGAGCAGGTTGTCCAGCTGCACTTTGCGCTTGCCGGCGTCGGCAACGTCCTGCAGTGCGGCAATGTGCTCCTCGACCTCAAAATATTTCAGCTTGTCATCCAGCGGCAGCTGCCAGAAGAGCAGAAATCCCCGTTCGGGAAAATCCACGCCCAGGATACCGTAGCAATAGGCCATGAACGCACGTTCCAGCTGTTCCTGGATCTGGACAATCTGCTGCTTGGCCCCATCAATGGCCGACGGGTCGAAGGGCCGGCCGAGAACTTCAATGTAGATCTTGAATTTGGGTTCGGTGCCCGACGGCCGCACCGTAATGCGGATGCTGCGGGTTGCAGGCAGGTTGTCCAGTTTGAGGATCAGCACGTTGCGTGATGAGGTGTCGGTGCGGGACAGATGCGGCTGGGGATCTCCTTTCCAGCGGTCGATCTTTTCGGCTACGGTGAACGCACCCACCGACGGGACCTGATTTTGCCGTAAATGGTCCATGATCGTTTTGATCCGGCCAATGCCCTTGGCTCCCAGCAGCCGGATTTCGGTGAGGTAGTTGTGACAGTACCCGTACTTGGCGTAGACAGCGTTGAGGTAGCCCACCAGGGTGCGGCCCTCGGACTTGAGCTGCGAAGTGAGTTCCGCCAGCCAGACGGCGGCGCCGGCGGCATCCTTGTCACGGGCATAGTTGCCCATGAGAAAACCGTGGCTCTCCTCGGTGCCCAGGATGAAATCCGCCTGCCGGCCCTCCGCCTCCAGCCGGTTCATGCGATCTCCGATGTATTTGAATCCCACCAGCAGGTCGCCGATGCACTCAATGCCGTTTTCGACGGCGATGGTGTCGATGAGCGAGGAGGTGACCTCAGTCTTGATGATCACGTTATGCTTGGTCAACCGTCCCTTTTTGCGGTACTGGCCGATAGCATACTCGGACAGGACGATGCCGATCTCGTTGCCATTCAGAAATTTCCACTCGCCATTGTGCCGCACCATGATGCCGATGCGGTCGGCGTCCGGGTCGGTGCTCATGATCACGTCGGCGCCGATGGCGTCTGCGTTGGGCAGGGCGGCGTCGAAGGACTGAATCACCTCCGGGTTGGGGATGTTGAAGGTGACGTTCTCGAAAGCACCGCTCAGGTTGGCGGTGGCCGGGTCCAGGTGGATGTCGAAGCCCATCCCTTTGAGAATTGGGTAGACGGAGGTCAGACCGGTGCCGTGCAGCGGGCTGTATAGAATTTTCACGCCTCTGGCATCACTGAGCATAAGCGCGGCCACCGCCTCCTGGTAGGCGTCGTCCACCGCCTTGCCGATCATGGCCAAAAGTCCTTTTTGGCCGGCGGCATCAAGATCCATGGTCGTTATGGCGGCAACATTGTTGGTCACCTCGTCAACCAGGTCCTGGTCATGGGGCGGAATAAGCTGGCCGCCGTACTGATCGTACACTTTTTTGCCATTGTCCGTGGGGAGATTATGACTGGCGGAAAACATGCACCCGGAGATGGCGCCGAGATGGCGGATGGCGAACGAGAGCTCCGGGGTGCTGCGGGTGCTATCGAACAGATGGACCTTTAGGCCGTTGGCCGTATACACCTGGGCCGCCGCTTCGGCCAGCTGCCGGCACGTCAGGTCCTTCACCGGATTAGGCCGCTGGGAATCGTACATCCCCGTATCGGTGAATTGACGCACATCGTAGGCCAGCACCACCCCCCGCTGCCTGGCCGAGTCGCCGTGGGCCTTGATCAGGTATTGGCTGTGGCCCTGGGCCGAGGCCTGGATGGTCCAGGGGTTGATGCGGTTGGGGCCCACGCCAACCAACCCCCGTCGGCCACCGGTGCCGAAGGGGATCACCTGATAGAAAGAATCCAGTAGAAATTCCCATCGCCCGCAACCGATGAGATGATCGATCTGGGGTACGTAGTCGGCAAACATGCTGTCCGTGAGCCACCTCTCAAGATGGACGCGTGCATCGGTTTTAAAATTTTCGGGCAGGTCAAGGGTATCGAATCCATTTTTTGCTTTTTCAAGCAAGGTCTGATAATTGTGCATACCGTTATCCTCAAATTGTCGGAGTGGTTGAATCGATCATAGGATTTCTAGGCGATGCAAGGGTGCTCTTCATCCTTGGCAACGGCAATTATTTCATTTTTTTCCCGTATTGACAACGTATTTAAAGGGTCTTTCAACGCTAGTGAACGCCAGCGATCGTAAAATTTTCGGCACCCTTTTCTTCTCCATTTTTGCGGCTGTCACCGGCGTGGGCATCGTGGTGCCCTTGCTGCCGGTCTACGCCCACGACCTGGGCGCCAGCGGTATTTACATCGGCATGATCTTCGGTGCATTCTCATTGTCCCGGACCTTCTTTTTGCCATTTTTCGGCTACCGATCGGACAGACAAGGCAGAAAACCCTTCATTGTCGCCGGTCTTTTGGGATATGCAATCATTTCCATAGCCTTCGTCTTTTCAACCGGCGTACCCACCCTAATCGGCATCCGGTTCATCCAGGGAATCGCCTCTGCCATGATCATGCCCGTCGTTCAGGCATATGTGGGCGACATCACCCCTTTGGGCCGGGAGGGCTGGGTCATGGGGCTGTTCAACATGTCCATGTTCATCGGGCTGAGCGCCGGTCCGCTTATCGGCGGGGTGATCAAGGACCGGTTCAGCCTCCAGGGAGCCTTTTTCTCTATGGGTTTCCTGTCCCTGGTCGGTTTTCTTCTCAGCCTGGCCTACCTGCCCCCCACTGCCGAAGAATCAGTGGTGCAAAAAAAACGCCCGGCCGTAGGCTGGAAAATCATCCTGGCCGATCGTGTGATTACGGGGCTGTGCATTTATCGGTTGGCCTATACGGCCTGTATCGGCATCATCTGGGGATTTCTCCCCGTTTTTGCGGATACCGAATTTTCCGTTTCAGCTTCCGGGACCGGCATCCTGGTGATGCTGGGCGTTTTAGTAAGTGGTATCATTCAAGTACCCATGGGATGGTTGGCGGACCGGATCAACCGGAAATTCATGATTGTTCTGGGCGGCTTCATCGTAACGGTTGCCGTCTACGCTTTTGTGTACGCGCAGGGTTTTCGGGATCTGTTCTGGTGCTCGGTGGGTTTTGGTATCGGTGGAGGCATCGCCATGCCCGCCCTGACCGCGGCGGCGGTGACCCAGGGCGGTCGAATGGGCGCCATGGGCTCGACCATGGCGCTGCTCACCGCGGCTCACAGTTTAGGCATGCTCATGGGATCGGTGCTGGCCGGAGTCATCATGGACCTGTTTGCGCTCCGGCAGGCCTTTCTCCTCGGCGCCGCGTTCATGGCGCTGGGAACCATCCTGTTCAGCGCCTGCATCGGATCTGAAAGCCTGAATCAGGCCAAAGGGCCATCGACACGCCCCCCCATTCCGGAGGGTTGACATGCGTGTTCGTATTTCTCCCGGCGGCAGCTTGCGCATCCCGGTTGAGGAACAACCAGAACCTCACGCTCCAGCTCTATGCCGAACCGGTCATAAACATCCCCTTTGACCTGTTCGGACAATTCAAGAATTTCCCGTCCCGTGGCACCGCCAAGATTCACCAGCACCAGCGCCTGCCGGTCATGGACGGCCGCCCTGCCCGCACGTTTACCCTTCCAGCCGCCGCGCTCGATCAACCAGCCTGCGGGCAGCTTGAATTGATCTTCCCCCTGGGGGAAATAAGGCAGATCAGGAAATCGCCTGCGCAGGCTGTTGAGGGTGTTGCCGTCAATTACCGGGTTTTTGAAAAAACTGCCCGCATTGCCGACGCGGGCGGGGTCCGGCAGTTTGTTTTGCCGGATGGAAATGATGGCCTGGCGAATGGTCTCCAGGCCGATGGCTCCCAGCGCTTCCACAGCCGCTTTGACACCGGGATAGTCGAGGACGAACTCGGGCTGCCGGCTGAGTCTGAAAACCACCGCCGTGATGATGAACCGATTGGCCCAGAGGCCCTTGAAATGGCTGGAACGGTAGCCGAAGCCGCAATCCAAAGGCGAAAAGATCACTTTTTCCCGACTCTCCATCGAAATGGCTTCGACGCTGTCGATGACGTCCTTGACCTCAACCCCGTAAGCGCCGATGTTCTGTACCGCACTGGCGCCGACGCTGCCGGGGATGAGAGAAAGGTTTTCAATGCCACCGCAGCGGCTGGCAACGGCAAACGCCACCAGGTCATCCCAGTTCTCGCCGGCCATGGCTCTGATCCAAATGTGCCGTCGGTCCGCTTCAGCCACACGGATCCCCTTCAACAGCGGATGCAGAACGATGCCGGCGATGTCATTTACGAACAGCAGGTTGCTGCCGCCGCCGAGAACAAGGTGACGTTGTTCGCCAAAGGGGTTCCGACTGAGGAATTCAGCGATCTCGTTCTCCGCATCGAAGCGAACATAGCATTCGGCAGCCGCTTCGACGTGGAACGTGTTAAAGGCCTTCAGCGGAAAATCGGTTTTCAGTTCCATAGTGATTGCAGATGCACGCGTTCAGGATCTCAAAAACAACCCGGGTCGGGGAAAAGCAGCCGGCCGGCTTCTGAAATCAACCGACGATATTGGCTCATCCTGCCTCACGATTCCCTGTTCAATGCGGCCAACGGTTGCAATACTGATCCGGTGCGGGCAGGCAGGTATAGAGACAGCCGCCTGCCCCATGGATTGTTTGCCTCCACCAGCGTGTGGTGGACCTGGCCCGGCGCGATGCGGCCGTGGCCGCCAAAGTCTGTGGCATCCGTATCCAGCATCAGCCGATAGGATCCGCCCGGTGCCGGAATGCCGTAACCGGGAAAGGATTGGGTCGGATGGAAGTTGAAAACGTAAATCCATCCGGCGCGGGCGAAGGCGAGGATCTTGTCATGGTGATGGTCCCATAACAGGGAAGGGTCCCCTCCGGCAAGCAGGTTGAAACCGTCGAACAAGGCGATCATCTGCCGGTCGAACCGGGCAAGCAGCCGGTATTTGAGGTTGGGATCATCCGCCAGATGCCACTGCCGCCGGGCATACCGGAAGCTCCAATGGTTGCCCTCCCGGGGAAAGTCGATCCAGTCGGGATGGCCGAACTCGTTACCCATGAAATTCAGGTAGCCGCTGCCAGCCGTGGCCAGGGTGACCAGCCGGATCATCTTGTGCAGGGCCATGGCCCGGTCCACACCCAGATGCGGGTCATCGGCCAACATGTGGTCGTACATGGCGGCGTCAGCCATGCGGAACATCAAGGTCTTGTCTCCCACCAGCGCCTGATCATGGGATTCCGTATAGCTGATGGTCTGCTCCTCCCGTCGTCGATTGGTCAACTCGTGCCACAAGTGCCCCATGGACCAGTCTTCGTCGGGCGTGTCCTTGACCATCCGGATCCAGTAATCGGGAACGCCCATGGCAAAGCGGAAGTCGAAACCCACCCCCCCCCCGGCCACGGGCAGCGCCAATCCCGGCATGCCGCTGATGTCCTCGGCTACGGTCATGGCATCGGGACGGATGCGGTGAATCAACTCATTGGCCAGGGCCAGGTAGGCCAGGGCATCTTCATCCACCGTGTCGTTGAAATAATCGTCGTATCCGGAAAAGGCCCGTTCCAGTCCATGGTGGGTATAGAGCATGCTGGTGATGCCGTCAAATCGGTACCCGTCCACGTGAAAGGCATCCAGCCAGTAGCGGCAATTGGAAAGCAGAAAATGGATCACCTGGGGTTTGCCGTAGTCAAAGCAGCGGCTGTCCCAGGCGTAGTGGTGACCCCGCCGGCCCTTGTGGAAATACTGGTATTCCGTACCGTCGAAAAGCCCCAGGCCTTCAACGGTGTTGGAGACCGAGTGGGAATGCACCAGATCCATGATCACGGCAATGTTCTGGGCGTGGGCCGAGTCGATCAGGTCCATGAGATCTTCCGGCGGACCGAAGCGCGAAGACGGGGCGAAAAAGCTGGAGACATGATAGCCGAAAGAGCCGTAATAAGGATGTTCCTGCACGGCCATCAGTTGAATCGTATTGTAACCGGCGGCAACAATCCGCGGCAGGATGTTGGCCGTAAACTCCCGCCAGGTGCCAACCTTCTCGTCTTCCTGGGCCATGCCGACATGCACCTCGTAAATCAGCGGCGGTCGGTCGGGCCGCTTGAAATCGTCATGCCGCCAATGGTAAGGCGAGTCGGGCGCCCAAACCTGGGCATTGAAGATCATCGTATCAGGGTCCTGCACCACCCGGCGGGCGTAGGCAGGGATACGGTCTCCCCTTCCGCCGTCCCAGTGAATCCGCAGGCGAAAAAAATCTCCATGGTGCAACACATCAGGGGATAGGTGGATTTCCCAATCGCCTTCATTGCTCAACCGGGTCAGGGCAAATGACCGGTCTTCGTTCCATCCGGAAAAATCCCCTACAAGATAGACTGCTGTGGCGTTGGGTGCCCATTCCCTGAACACCCATCCGTCCGTGGTCTTGTGAAGACCGAAGTACTCATGACCCGACGCCAGGTCCATCAGGTCCATGCGGCCTTGGGTAATCCGCTCGCGCATGCCCTGAATGTGTCCAAGCCGACGGACCAGGTCTGCGCGATGGCCTTCAAGGTAAGGGTCGGCATTGATCAGACGATCGACAAGCGTGTGGATAGCAATCATGGAGTTAAGCTTTTCAGGGGTTTGAAAGACAGGCTGAAGAGGCGCATGACCCTACCTTTATTCCTGAACACCTTCAACCTGAAAGGCCGACGGCCTTGCACATTAATTGATAAGTGGTCTTTCCAACATCTTCTCGTATAGATTGATATACTGCCTGGCCGTGTTGGCATGGTTGAACGATGCCGCGCTCTGCTGCATAATTCGTTCAATCTGCCTGCGTTTCAGCGCTTTCGGCATCTTGAAAAATTCCATGGCCTGGGTCACGGCCCAGTAGAGGCCCCCGGCATCGTAGTTTTTAAACAGGAAACCGTTGCCGATGCCCCGTTTCACATCGAGGTGAATGATGGTGTCGTGGATGCCGCCGGTGTCATGGGCCACCGGAAGCGCCCCGTAGATGGGGGCAATCATCTGGGGCAGACCGCAGGGTTCGAACAGGGAGGGCATCAGAATGAAGTCGGCCGCCGCATAGGCCAGGTGCTCCAGACTTTCGTTGAAATCACACACAGCCACCCGCCGCTGAAATCCGTGGTGGTTGACGATGTCCCGAAAGGTCTGCTGGTAATCCCCGTTGGCCACGAACACCACCTGCAGATTCATATTCCAGTAATTGGAAATGATGCCGTAAAAGGCTTCGGCCAGCAGCTGGCAGCCTTTCTGGATCGGGTCCAGCCGCGACGGCCAGAAGAACACAGGGGCATGGTCGTCACGGATCAACCCCAGCGTCTCTTGCAGGTAGCGTTTGTTCTCCAGTTTGCCGGCCGAATGATCACCGGCAGTGTAGTTGATGTGAATATCCTTGTCTGTCTGCGGGTTGAAGGCCGGATCCGGAGCATTGAGAATTCCCGCTCCGCAATCGGCATAAAACTTATTGGTCAGTTCCTGTCGCAACCGCCATTCCACGAAGGCGTGGCGGCCCTCGACGATCTCTTCCAGAAACCGTGGGCTGACCGTGTTGACAAAGTGGGCGGCAAAAACCCCGCTGGCGAGAAAATCCACCGGATTGGTTTCCCAGGCCTCCTCGTAGCTGGACGAGAATTTCTCATAAAAAAGATGCTGCCAAAAATAGGCCGCATCGATGCCGCGATCTTCAATATGGGCCAGGGTGGCTTTGACCGTATGAATATTGTGGATGGTGAACAGACAGGGAATCCCCATCTGCCGGGCCATGGCCGGGATAAGCCCCGTCATCCAGTCGTTGCAATGGATCAGATCCGGGCGTACCCGGGGTACGATGTTGTTGATCACTTCGCGCTGAAAGGCCAGAGAGAGTTTGGTGTTTTCACCGCCGTAGTCCGAATAGACGCGGTTCAGGTAGAAAAAAGCCCTGTCCTCGGCCAGGTGCACCCGGTCGTCGGGCATGACATTGCGGATCGTCCACTGTTCCCGTTCGAGAAACGGTGCCAGGCGCCCATGGAAGATGGACCGGTAATCCGGCAGAGCCACGTGGACGTCGGCCCCCTCGTTAAACAACGCACTGATCAGAGCAGCAGACACATCGGCCAGGCCGCCGGCCTTGGCCGTAAGGTATCGGGAAAAATTGCCCATTCGCTGAGGCAGATAGGTCACTTCCGGAGTTACGATAAGCACCCGGGGGTTGCGCTTTGCCGAGGGCATCGGTACCTCCTTTCTCAATCGTATATGGCGTCGGGGTTTCGGTATGAGCAAATGACGCATTTTTCAGGACAGACCCTCAGGCCCAGGTCAACAGCTCCGGCCGGAAACGGATCCACGCATCGGCATTGGCGGTAACCCTTACCGTAAACCCGTAGCGGCCGGAATCGGTGCAGGGCAGTTCGCAGCTGTAGAGATATTCGCCCGCCGCGCGCTCCTCCTTGACCTTCATCTTCTTCACCAGCGGCGCATCGATGCGGTCCAGATGGCGCATTTTACCGTAATACAGCTCCACGTTCAACTCCTCCGGGAGAAGCTCACCGGTCTGAACCTCCGTACTCACTTCAAAGGACTGGTTTACCCGGAAGGGTCCCTGCGCGCTGCGAACAGGCTGGGCCACTTTAATCTGCTTCCATTTGTCCAGAAACCGGCGATGCTGGTCGCTGAGCCGGCGTGCCTGGACGCCCCCATCGGCCACCAGCTCTTCAAATTGGCGGCTGGCTGCCAGGTAGAAACGCTCTTCGTATTCCGATATCATGCGCAGGCTGCAGAACTGGGACATGGCCATCTGCATGGAGGCTTTCATCATCTTCAGCCACGCCCTGGGCGTGCCGCCGGCGGTGCGGTCGTAATAGAGCGGTGCGACTTCGTTTTCAATAATGTTGTACAGGGCCTGGCTTTCCACGGCATCCTGATAGTTGTGATCCTGATATTCCTCCCCGTTGCCGATGCGCCAACCCCGCTCCGGACTGTACCCCTCACACCACCAGCCATCCAGGATACTCACGTTGAGCACCCCGTTGAGGGCCGCCTTCATGCCCGAGGTGCCGCAGGCCTCCATGGGCCGTCGAGGGGTATTGAGCCATACGTCGGCACCCTGCACCAGATGACGTGCGATATGCAGGTCATAATCCTCGAGAAAGACAAATCGGTGACGCAGGTTGGTGCGTTTGCCGAAATCCACCAGGCTGCGGATGATCCCCTTGCCCTCGTTGTCTTTGGGGTGGGCCTTGCCGGAAAAGACAAACTGGACGGGACGATCCTTGGCGTTGATGATCGCCTCCAGCCGCTCGGGGTCCTGGAAAAGCAGGTGGGCGCGCTTGTATGTGGCAAAGCGCCGGGCAAAGGCGATGGTCAGCGTGTCCTGGTCCAGCACCGACTCCACGGCCTTCATGACGGTCAGCGGAGAGTTGCGGCGCCCGTACTGCCGGTACATCAGTTCCCTGACGGTTCGAATCAGCCGCGACCGGCACATCTCGTGGGCCTGCCACAGCTCTTCGTCGAATATATCGTCGATGCGGCTGGCATTTTCCGGAATGGTGGAGCCCATGTTCCATTGGGGCCCCAGATGCCGATCGAACAGCAGCTTGATTTCCGGTGCCAGAACGGTGGGAATGTGAACCCCGTTGGTAATATGGGTAATGGGCGTCTCATCTTCAGAGCGGGTAGGCCAGATGTGGGACCACATGTGACGGGCCACCTGGCCGTGGAGCTTGCTCACCCCGTTGATATGCTGGGCGGTGCGCAGTCCCAGGATGAACATGGAAAAGGGAGACTCTGCTGCCGCCCCATCCGGCTGCCCCAGGGCTATGAGTTGATCGGCATCCATGCCGAAAGGCGCCTCGAAAGGCTTCAGGTAAGGTTTGACCATGGCGGGTGGGAATTCATCGTGTCCGGCAGCCACCGGGGTGTGGGTGGTGAACACCGTGGTGCGCGGCACGATTTCCCGGGCCATATCCAGGCGGATGGCGTAGCGTTCCATGATCTGCCGGAGCCGCTCTATGCCCACGAAGGCACAGTGCCCTTCGTTCATGTGGCAGACGGTGGGCTGGATGCCCAGGGCATCCAGCGCGCGCATGCCCCCGATTCCCAGCAGCACCTCCTGAGCCAAACGGGTGTACTGCTCACCGGAGTAAAGCCGTGCGGTGACGTCACGAATCTCCCTGGAATTATCCGGCAGATTGGTGTCCAGCAGAATCAAAGGGACCCGGCCGATGCGGATCTTCCAGACCTGGGCAAGCATTTCTCCGCCAATGCCCGCCACCCTGATAACCAGGTCCTTGCCGTGCTTGTCTTTCTGTTTGGACAAGGGCAGGTGGTAAAGATCGGTTTCAGGATAGGTTTCCTGTTGCCATCCGTCCTTGTCCAGGAGCTGGCGGAAGTATCCTTCCCGGTAAAGCAGCCCCACCCCCACCAGGGGCATTTTCAGCCCCGAGGCAGCCTTGAGGTGATCTCCGGCCAGGATGCCCAGCCCCCCGGCAAACAGGGGCAGGGTTTCATGGATCCCGAATTCCATGGAAAAATAGGCCACGGACTCACCCTGATCCCATGGGCTGTCGCCGTTGGACTGATTCAGGACCCGATTCTGATAGCGCTCACGCACTTTCTCAAGGTGAGCCAGGTAGCTGTCATCATGGGCCAGCTCCTCAAACCGCTCCTGGGGGATCCGGGTGGCGAATACAATGGGATTTCTGCCCGAAGCCTCCCACAGCCTCGGGTTAATGCGCCGGAACAGCTCAACGGCATTTTGATTCCAGCTCCACCACAGATTGCGCGACAGCGTCTCAAGAAAAGAGAGGGATTCCGGGATATCCGGAAAGACCTGGAATGTTTGAATTAACCTCATGATATCGCTCCTCAATGAATTCGATGGCCCACGTGGCCATCTCGCCGTTACCGGCGGAACACCAGTTCAGTTCCTGTTCGATTGTACGGTTTTCGTTCAGCCGGTGCAGTGCCTGCGGAAAGACGCATCCATTGATCATCACACAGCCACGACTGAATTTTCACAGTCGCCGAAATCACTTTTCACGTATCGGTCCGCTTCCCAATCGTTCTCCCAGGTCGTCTGGTCGATGAGATAGCGGAATTGGTACTCCCGGCCCGGCGCCAGTTCCACGATAACGGTGAAATCACCGCTCTTCAATGGCTTCATGGGCGTCTCTACCGCACTCCAGTTGTTGAATTCGCCCACGATATGAACGCTTTTGGCTCCCGGCGCCGCATCTTTGGGAAGCCGGAAGGTCACTTTACACCGCTCTTTGCTTTTTAGATACTGTTTTTTAAAACTCACGAGCCACCTCCTGATTGTTTTTATTTGTATTTTCTATTGGTTACCAAATAGGTCCGGTCGACACGAAAACCGCTGGCCTATGCCTATTCCCATCACACCCGGATTTGAACATGATGAGCGAGAACACCGGTCTGGGCCAAAAGATGCCATTCGCGGAAGGGACGCCGTCAATTACCGACCCCAGATTTTTTTTCCCCCGCAATCTTGATCCACACCCGCAGCAGTTCACTGACCCCCCACGCCTGGGCGTCGCAACCGCGAAATCGGTGCGGCGCATCGCCATCGACAATCTCCGGTACATGGCCGGCGCACCCGTCATTAATCAGCCGGCTGCTGCTGGCCAGCCAGGCCAGGGCCGTCTCGTGTTCACCCGGGCCGAAGCAGTCGGCCCAGGCCTCGCAGAAGCTGGGGAAGACCCAGGTCCAGGCCGTACCGTTATGGTAGGCCGGTTTGCGGCGCGTGTCTTCATCTCCGCTGTATTGCCCCATATAGGGGGCTTTGGGATCGTTGACCAGCATCCCGTTATGGTAGACCGGCAGCTCCGGTTCAATGGGACGGTCCGCCAGGCTGCGGATGGCCCCGGGAACGATCAGCTCCTGGCAGGCGAAGAGGATTTTTTCAGCCGTCATTTTATCCGTCACCGTTCCCAAGGTCAGGGCAAAAAGCTGGTTGGGCCGCAGCGCATTATCAGCCACCGCGGCGCTGGCTGGGACGCCGGGAGCGGCGTGCAGGCAATCGCTCAGGTACCCCCGTTCTTCACTGAAAAAAAGGCCCAGTACCGATTGTCGCACCTGCCCGGCCAGATCCTTCCACGGCCTGCGATGTTTCGGCGCATCCACGCGGCCCAGATAATCCAGTGCGGCCTGCCACAGGGCCTGGATCTCGATGGGGTATCCCTGGCGCGGGGTGGCGGCCGGATAGTTGGTGTCCATCCAGGTGAAGTGCGATGGGCTGAAGAGCAGTCCCGTCGCGGCATCCATCACAATTCCGTTGGGGGTGCCGGCCATCATGGCGCGGGCAATGGCGACCAGAACCTGCTTGAGCGTCCGCCCCCCGCAATCGGTCTTCAACAGCGTCTCGTGGCCCATGACCGATCCCAGTTCGTCGCACACCCGAAAAAGCCACAGGGGCGCGTCGGAGGTGTCGCGGTTGCCGGTGTCGGTTCCGCGGATCATGTTGGGAATCGTACCGTCTTTGGCAAAAACGGCAAACTGCTGAATTATGGTCCGGGCTTGCTCATGTTCCCCCGCGGCGATGATCCCGCGGACCACGATAAGGGTGTCCCGTCCCCAGTCGAGAAACCAGGGATAACCGGCGATGACCGTGTAATACTGGTCTCGCCTGGCGATGTACTGGTTGAGCGCTTTTTTTAGAGCGGGCACAGGCGGTTCCCATTGGGGCGACGCCTTAAAAAAGCGACGGATCCGATTGCGTATATCCTCATCCGGTCCTGCAGCCGGATCGCCTTGGTCCGGCACCCGGGCGTTGAGGATCTCACTTTCCCCCCCGGCCAGCGATCCGGAAAAATAACCGGGGCTGAACAGATCCGAATCCGGGTCCTGCCCCCGTTGGGCTTCCTGAGGCCGATGAACCATATACTGCCATTGGGTTTCGATAAAAAAATCGGCTCCTTCGGCTTGCATCTCCAACGCATGACCGGGGTTGGGCTGGAAGACAAACCCCTTTTCCCGCCGGGTGACGACAGACGGGAAGTGATGCTCTGAACCGGTAAACGCTTTGGTGGCCTGATGGAAGTTGCGGTCCTCGATATCCGGACGCAAGATCAGGGTCACCGGTCGATCGTCAGCCAGGCGATCCTTGCGGCCCTGAGCCGGGTGCCTGTAAAACACCATTTGAATGGCGTTTTTGCCCGGCAGCATCCGAATGCCGACGCTCAACAACACATGCTGTCCCTGGCCCGAGGGGATGTGATACTGCCACCCGCCCCATGAATCGAAATCGAAACCGAAGGCATCCAGGCAGTCCGGGCCGATCTCCTGGGAAAATCCCTGGAAAACGACCCACCCCCGCAGCCGGGTTAACAGGATACGGCGGTCCTCGGGCACATCCGGACTCAGGTTGGCCGCCAGCAAGGCATCGTAACGGCTGGGCAGCTGGCCCCAGTGGGCATGGACCCGGGCCATGGCGCCGCGGCCGTTGGTCCCCAGCATATGGATGCTGGAAAGCCGAATTCGGGGCCGGGTGAAAATTTTTCTCACACGCATCCGCCCCGAATTCGCCAGATAAAGCAGGGGCGCCTCATGGTGGACACAACCGGCTGGATCATAGCAGGCAAGCTTCAATGTTCGCGGTTTGTGCCGACCGGCCACCGGCAGCGGAGAGAACAGGGCAAAGGCCCTGCCCCCGGAATCGTTCAGGCTCTCTTCGACGGCCATCACCGTTCCATTTTCGAATAGGGATGCCCGGAACGGATGCTCCCTTTGAACCAGCAGAAAATGACCCGGCGGCACCATCACCTCCCGGCGCAGGTCGCCGGGGGCCTGCCAGACGACGGTTCGCGGGGCGGCGCCGTCGGGATTCATGGTTCGGCAAAAGTCCAGGGGTGAGGTCTGCAGCTGCACCGCACCCTGATCCGGGTCCCAGTTTCCAAGGTCCCCTGCCCCCCGGTAAAATCGCCACACATCAAGCACCTTGGCCCGCAACCGCTGTCTGAGGATGCGCTCCGGCGTGCGCGGAAATCCATTGGCGGTATGCACGGCCCAAACCAGGTCTTGCGGATCGTCCGTCAGGCAGAGTACCTGCCCCGGATTCAGCCCCACACGAGCGGTTTGCGTGTCTTCGCCGACAGAGACCGGATGCCCGCTAAGCAGATCAATGGGCGCATCCCCGCGCACCGGAGACCGTCCCCTCGACCAGGTTGCTTGAGCGGCCGATCCTGCATCCAGGTTGATCACCACCAGCAGCCCGTTGCCATCCCCTTCGTATCTGCGGGCGGCAACAATGGTGTTGCCTGGTCCCTCCTGGATCATCTCCACCCGCACCGGGTGAAAGAAGGCCGGGTGGACAGTGAGCAGGGCGTTGAGCCGCCGGATGTGATCCACCAAATTCTCCGGCGCGCCCCAGTTCAGCGAAGGGGAGCCGTGGACGTTGATTTTCTCAGTGGCCAGCCACTCCACTCCGTTGGCGAATCCAAAGCCTCCCTGGTGGGCAAGCAGCGCGCAAAGGGCGGTGCGCAACCGGGCATAAGTCGGGGAGGTGGCGGCCAGGCGAAGGTTGTCATGGGTTTCGGCAAAGTGGATGGCGATGCCGTCGGATTGAGAAATATCCATGGCGGCGGGCAGGTAATGTTCGATCTGATCGCGGTCATAGTTTTGAAACAACTCGCTGTAGGCCCAGTTGAAATCAGCCCAGTTGAGCAGGTCCCGGGTCACGGAAACCTTGCCCCCAAGTCCTTCCAGCAGAAAAATAACGTTGGGAAACTGATCCCGGACCTTACCGATCATATAGCGCCAGGCCGCCGTCGGAATCATGTACCCCGCGTCGCAGCGGAAGCCGTCAACCCCCCGACGGCACCAGGTGAGAAAGACATCGGCCATATACTGCCACAGATCCTGGTGACTGTAATCCAGGCGCGTGAGGTCCGCCCAGACCACTCCCCAGGCACCGGGATTCTCGATCTGTCCGTCCGGTTCCCGGGAGAGCCATTGGGGATGGGTCTCGTGAAGACTGGCCGCCCAGCCGGTATGGTTGATGGCGATGTCGATAAACAGCCTCGCCCCGCGGGCGTGGACGGCATCAACCAGCTCGACGAACTGCTCCAGCGGAGTGGCCTTGGGGTCGAATTCGGCCAGCGCCGGGTCTACGGCGGTGAAGCTCAGAGCCGCATAGGGACTGCCGAACCGCCCCATGCGGGCATAAATGGTGGGCGTGGGATGGATGGGCAGCAGTTGAATGATACGGCATCCCAGGTGGCCGATGATAAAGTCCAGTTCGCCGATCAGGTCACGGAATGTCCCCGACGGCGGTATGACCGTGTAACCGACATCGTCCAGACATTTTACGGTCGGGTCCAAATTGTCCAAAACCCCGCTTTTGTTGGGCCCAAACTGGCGCACGAAGGCATTGTAAATGATGTTGGCACAGCAGGTGTCCGCCGGTGCAACGTTAATGGCGGTATTGGCTCCCGGCGGCCAGAGCGGGTCGGTGCGGTTCCGGTCCAGAAAGTAACCTTTGGCCTCGAAATGGCCCACTTCGGTGAGGGCAACGGTGAGACTGAAGTGTCCCCTGGCGACGACGGTCATGGGAATATCATACCAGCTGCGTCCCAGCGGGTTTTCCTGGCGGTCCACCTGGCGGATGATCTCCCGGCGCACCGAGCGGCCCTGCCCCAGGCTGGTGCGCAACCAAGCCTGGCCTTCCCAGGATTCGGGTACCTTCAGGTGGAAAGTGATCGTATCTCCTGTAAAATGAAGCTGCCGGGCACCGGGCATCGGCGTCTGTTCGATGGCATCGGACTGAACCATAAATCAACCCTGTCTTTTCAATAATCGTTGTGAACAGCCGCAACCCTTGTGCAGCCGTCGGTGTAGTATTTCCGGCATGTCTTTAGCAGCGCCGGGCAAATCAACCTCCGGCGGGGTCAATGGTCGGCACAAACAGAATGGCGTGCGCCTTGAATCAATGCGGTCCAATGAGAAAATAGGGCGGCAGTTCTAGAAAACAGAATAATATAAATGCTTTTCCCTTGTCAACACGGACTTTCGGACTCGCCGCCAATCATCGACGTCTGGCCTTAAATAGAAGAATGCCGGCCGTCATCACGACCAGACCGGCAGCAAGCAACAGCGGGAACCAGAAAAAAGTCTCCCTGAAAACGACGTTTTCCAACGCCTGGACGTGGCTGTCGGCCGCATCGATTCCCGTTTTCTTAACCTCAAGAAGACCTGCATAGACAACCCCGATGCATCCGTAGGAAAGGTTGTAGGCCAGCCCTTTGAAACTGAGCACCGTGGCCCGACGGGCAGACGAAGCCCGTTGATTGACAAAATAGCTGACGTAAAATCCCACCATGTAAAGCGCGGAAAAGGCCACGAGGGCCGGGATCAACCCCAGGTAGGGCCAGAAAAACACCATGCCGGACAGGCCGACGAGGGCGGTAGCCGCCGTGGACCACAGGCAGAATGCAGGAGACCGGTTTTCGGCAATTTGCAGCGCCAGCCGGGGAATAAAAAGCCCCGCCAACGCCATTACCGACCCCAAAATCCCATACAGCGATTCGGGCAGCTGCACCAGGCGGTAATATTGACTGGCCAGGGTGATGACCATACGCAGAATACCGTCGAAAATCATTCCAAACATGATGACGGCCAGGACGAATGGGGTTTTGAGAATCCACCCGCCGGCATCCAGGGTAAGTTTGAACGCATGCATGGCCGGCCCGCCGAACTGCTGTTCACCGGAGCCGTCACCCTTGGCGTTGGGGCGGATTTCGTCCAGCCGCAAAACGGTGGCCAGGGTCAGCAGGGCCAGCACAAAGGTCAGGTAAAGGGGAAACCGCAGGGTCTGGGCCTGGGTAAAGCGATAATCCGATCCGAAGGCCGCCATGACCCCGGTCATCAGATCCGGGTCGTACACGGCGGCCCCCACCGTCATGGTGAGGATAAACATGATTGATCGCAGGCGCATCTGAACATCCAGCACCCGCCCCCACTGATCCGCGAGGCCCTGGGCCTGGAGGGCGTCGTAGGCGATGGCCTCGTCGGCGCCGCTGGCAGCAGCTTCAGCGAGGCCGCTGAGCACCCGGTTGATCAGAAAAAAACTGAACAGCAACGGGGTGTTGCCCCGTGGGGCCAGGCACAGGATCGCCATTTCCACCAGCATCGAGAAGGCGGCAAACACCAGCAGCCGGCGCCGGCCGACGATGTCCGCCAGGGCACCGGATGGCACCTCGGCCATGACGATGGTGGCGGCCCAAACCGCATTCAAAATGGAAAACTGGGCCACGCTGAGCCCGAAATCCAGGAACAGAATCGTGAAGACAGGGTAGTAAAACCGGCAGTTGAAAAACACCCGAAAGGCAATGAACATGCGCACATTGTTGACTGCGAACGGTGACGGAGCGGCGGTATCTGGCGTCTCGGTTTTCAGCGGCCTGACTCCCGGTGCGGTAGTATTGCATGCCATAAATCTGTTGGCCGCAGCCAACGAACACAGGCGTTAATATAATACGGGATTTTTTTGGATAAAGGCCGGCAGGGAATTATCCGGCAGCATCAACGCGAAAATTGACAAATCCGGGGAATTTCATTAACGTCCAGCAGGGTTTCAGGCCAAGGCTTAACCCGAGCTGCTGCCCGTTCATCAACGGTGGATTCTGATTCAGTTCAAAGCCGCAGCGCCATTTCGGGCGCACCGGCCCGTCAGGGAGGATTTCAAGGGCAAAAGAACGCCGGCCTGGATCGAAAGATGCCGTTTATGGATGGACACCAACCACGTTGGTAGCAGCAGCCCCTACTCACCATCACCAGACGAGGCGCATATGGCCAAAGATGCGGTAGCGATCTATTGGGATTTCGAAAACCTTCACGCCAGTATCTTCGATGCCGTCAACGGCAGCGGCAGCTACCCGAAACCAGCCAACCGGAATCGTCAGCAGGCCGTTCTGGTGGATGTACAGGGCGTGTATGATTTTGCAACCACCTACGGCAGTGTAGCCATCAACAAGGCCTACTGCAACTGGCACTGGTTTACCAAATACCGTCAGAGCCTGCTCAAGTGCGCCGTGGAACTGATTCAGCTCTTTCCTCCCGGAGCTCAGGCAAAAAACGGCGCAGACATCAAACTTTCCCTGGATGCCGTGGAGGATATCCTGCGTTTTCCCCACATTTCGTCGATCATCGTGGTTGGCGGAGACAGCGATTTCATTCCCCTGGCCCAGAAGCTCAAGGCTGCGGGCAAGGATCTCATCGGTGTAGGATGTAAAAATGCCACCAACCGCCATTGGGCCAACAGCTGCTCGGACTTCAAATACTACGAAACCTTCGCCCTCGAGCCCCAGGACGAAGAAGAGGAAGCCGAAACCGCCACCGTCAAGGACGCCGCCGAGCTGATCACCAAGGCCATCAAACAGATCTCCTTGAGAAACGGTGACAAATGGGTGCTCAAGGCCGCCATCCGACCGGTGGTCAAACGCCTGGACCCGACCTTCGACGAATCCAGTTATGGCTGCCGCAGCTTCGCCGACCTGCTCAAAAAGCATGCCGATCAGTTCCAGATCGAACGGGGCCAGCACGACCATATGGTGTGTTTGATAGAATAGTCGACCGCTCAAAGCGAATCCATGTCAAGCGTGGAAGCAGGATCAACCTGGTTTTTTAAGCGTGATACCTTTGTAGAAGTGGTCGGGGTGGCATCGGAAATTCCGTCCTCGGTTTTCCGACATCCGACCGCAGGCGCCTGAAAGGAATTGCCATGGCCACTAAAATCAGCCGACCGAGTATCATCGAGGCGGCCGGGAACCGACCCAAACGCATCGAAGAGTATATCGGTCGGGTCAATTCCGGGACCGAAGCGGTCAGTGTCGCCCGTATGGTCTCACCCGCCGGGTGGCAGGAGCCCGGCCAGTGTCCGGATTTCGAAGAATACACCGTGGTGCTCGGCGGGATGCTGCGCGTGGAAACCAGAGACGGTGCCCTTGAAATCCGGGCCGGCGAAGCGGTCATCGCCCATGCCGGCCAATGGGTGCGTTACAGCACCCCGGAACCGGAAGGCGCTGTATACATTGCCGTCTGCCGGCCTGCTTTCTCGGAGGATGCCGTTTATCGGGATGATGCCTCCTGATATCGGTGACATCTGGAATAATTCGTTTTGACCCGCCGTGGGGAATCTATGATCTATTTGATTGAAGATTCCCCGTTCGCTCGCTAACCCCGCCGCAAGCAGCGGGGCCTGCGCACGCTATCGCGGTTCAAAAGTCCGGTTGAGAAGGAAAAGTGATTCTGACCGTGGAAATATCAACAGGGGAGAAAATTCATGTCGAAGCTATTGGCAGAAAAATTCGAACGCGCGGCCGGCGTCATCTGCAGGCAGGGGCTGATTCACTTCCCGGTCTCCGAGACGGCTGTAACCATTATCCAGCGTGTCGTGGGGGAGGCTGAGGAGGAACTGGACCTGATCGATGCTTTCAGTGAAACGCCTTCCCAGACCATGGACCAGCTGGCCGCCTCGAGTGGATTCTCAGCGGAACGAATTGCGCAGCTGGCCGCCAGTCTGGCCAAGAAGGGGCTGGTCTTCAATCAACCCAGTTCCAGCGGGGTCATGGTTTATAGGCTCCTGCCGCTGATGATGGTCGGATTGATGGAATACAAATTCATGGGTGAGTTGACCGGCAGCGAGACGGAAAAGGAACTCGCCGGTCTGTTCGAAAAGCTGCTGGCAGAGCTGCGGGATCAAACCCAGGGCAATTACGATGCGCTGATGCCCCTGTTCTCGGCAGCACCGGCCATCGATCGAACCGTGCCAGCCGGCCAGACTGCCGATGGCAAAGCAATCCGGATCATTCCGGTAGAAAGGCCCGTGGAATCCACTGAAGAGGTTATCCTCCCGAGCCAGACGGTCGAAGCGATCATCAACAAATTTGACGACATCGCGGTCGGTCACTGTTTCTGCCGCCAGCGAAGGCGCCTTTTGGGAGAACCCTGCCAAACGAATGCGCCCGTGTTCAACTGCTTTTCCTTCGGTAAATCGGCACGGCATACCAGCGCCCAGGGATTTGCCAAAACAGTCACCCGTGAGGAAGCCCTGAAAATTTTAAAAGACGCGCAACAGGCTGGATTGATTCACAAGGCCTTTCACCCGGGCTCCCGGGAATCCAGCCCGGAGACCAGCATCTGCAACTGCTGCAAGGATTGTTGCGATACCCTGCGGATTTGGCGCAATGGAACCCTTCCCATGATCAATTCCACCTATCACCTTTGCGTGATCGATGGCGACGCCTGCACCGGATGCGGCGTCTGCATGCAATGGTGTCCGACCGATGCGATTTCCCTGAACGAAAACGGGTTGGCTCAGCGGGATGAAAGTGCCTGCCTCGGCTGCGGGGTCTGTGCCCGGTTCTGTCCGGAATCGGCGATATCACTCCAAGAGGGGCTGCGCAAGGTCTTCATTCTGCCGCCCCGGCTGCGTAATGCGCAACAACCCGTGTGAGAATGGCTGACTTGTAAAACCTGGGGTTTTGATTAGCGCATCCACCGGAAACCAGTCATAACCCATTTCACACAAGACGGCTGTTTTTGGAGGCCGGCACATTTCATCTTTCCTGATGCAAAGCATCACTGTAAACTGATAATGTGCGTTCAAATACACGTGGCCAGGTATAATGGGATGCAAGTATTTCGGCTTGGGGATCGTCAACATCCGGAGATTTTTTTACAGCATCCATCATGTCGAGTATCGTTTTGCATAATGTATTTTCTAATGCGGCCGCATCCTTTTGATAAGGCCGGTCAATGGTTTCAAGGGCCGGCAATTGAATCAGATTGATCGTGCCGCTGTCTGCCTCACCCAATATTTCTTTGAAACCGGATAAATTGGTGGTGATAATTCGGCATCCGGATGCCAGACCTTCAAAGAGAACCAGGGGGAGGCCTTCAAAAAAAGAAGGCAGCACCTGAACATGGGCCTTTTTCATCAGCTCCGATAATCGCCGGTGGTCCAGGTAGCCATGGTTGGTCACCTTCGGGCCCAATTTTTTTGCAAGATCAATGCATTGGGTATATTCGGATCCATTCCCGCCTCCCGCCATATGGAGGTGCCAGTCATGCTGCTTAATTTTCATCAGCGACCTTAACAGCCAGGGAACGCCCTTGCTCCGATTAAATTTACCGGCGTAGAGGATATGCACGGTTCCCGCAGGAGGTTTGGGTGCGCGGGTAAATAAGGTTTCATCATATCCGCCGCCGACAACAACAATTTTTTCCGTGGGGATGCCATACAAACGGCTGATATCCGTTTTCTGATCGGTGGTCAGCGCTATGATTTTGTCCAGCCTGTGGCAGTAGCGTTTTACAAAACGTCTTAAATGCGGGCAGTTATTGTATTGTCTCAGTTCTGTGCCATGGCAGGTGGCCACGGTGGGTACGTCCGGAAAAAGCTTCCTTACCAGGGCCGTAAGTAAAAAAAGGTGATTCGCGTGAATGACATCCGGATTGAATTCGGCGACAGCAGTTTGAAGCACCTGGGTGAATGCCGACTTATAGGAAGTCAGGCGTTTGCCTTTCAGTGCTTTGAAAAGAGAACTTTTGTAGGGCATTACATCCGACATACCGGTAACCGCAAAGTTGAGCGCCTCCGATTCAAAAAAAACATAGGCGCCTCGGGTTTGAGAAATCTCCGTTAAGACATGCATCCTGCCAACAGGGACACCGGCGACCCTGTAATTTGTGAAACCGTATTTTTGCGCTTCCCTGATAATCGCCTCACAGTAGATCCCACTTCCGGTCATTTCCGGTCTCTGTCCGATAACATGCAGTATTTTAAGTTGCGCCATGTGGGTTTAAAATGTCCTCAAGCTTAACTGGTACGGATCTAGGAATGGCACATGAAGATGCCAAATAGGTCCTTTGGTGCCTCCCTGTAGGATGAGAACCGGTTAATTTGTGGGTATAGCCTATCACAAACCCTATTTACAGCCCTCATTGCAATAATGTTTACCATGGTAAAATTCAAGGTGGCCGGCTTTCTATGGTGGCATTGTAGAATAACACTAAACAAGGAGCGTTTGAAATGGACAACCAACTGAACGAATTGTTGCAGGATATTGAATTAGAATATGGTGACAGGATCCAGCGGGGAGCGCGGAACTATCTGGAGATCAGCCTCGCCGAGAGGGCCCGCAAAATGGGATATGGTGAACTTAGCGAAACGTACAAGACCGCTTGCGCAATTGTTCCCCTCAAAGACCCACAACGCGGAATGAAGGTCCGGATTGATGGTAGGACATTCGTTAACTATGCTGAGCATGACTCGGGCATTGCCGTGCCGGGGCATCTTACCGAAACATCGGCAAGGAACTACCGGACCTTCGTCCCTAACGACAGCATGATCTGCAATTTCTGATTCGAATGCCTTCGGTCGCCACTGGAATCGAACTGTGGCGGGGATATTGGGAAACTTGGTGCTTACCATCAGTCAACAGACCGGGGCATACAAATTGATGGACGTTCATTTCCCGTGATTTCATTTTTTGGAATGAACGCCAGACCCTTGTCGCAACCACGACAGGGCTGAATACATCGCCGCCTGTCTGCCCGCCATTTCGCCGGAAACGATTCCCGGGATGATGATTGCAGCGTGGGGTCAGTGCAAAATGATATAACGGCTGTTGATTATGCCGTTAATCAGCAGGTACAAGCCAGCGATCAGGACAGCATAGCCGAATACAAAATATACCGCCCTGAACCAGGTTGGCGGCATCGCTGCCTGGGCGGTTGCCAATCTGCCCTGTTGTCTTAGCCGGTCGACCCATGCGGGTTTCTCTTCATCGGCTTCATCCATGGAGACGCTCCCCGCAAACATGGCTTCATTCATCGGAAAACTGGAAGGCCGAAGGTGACCGATAAAAAAATGGACGATAAAAATGTAGCTGATCGCTAAAATGGCTTCGGCCCTGTGCAGGAGCGCTGCGATATTCAGGATCCAGCCGGGGAAAAAGCGGCTGGTCAACAAGGGAGCCATCAGCATCAGACCGGTGATTGCCAGCAACGGCAGGCCCCAATAGACCGCCCAGTAATCGAACTTTTCCCAATAGGCCCAACGGTTCAACACCGGCCGTGGGCCCAAACCGAAAGTCCAGCGAATGCGCTGCCCGAAATCCTTCAAATCCTGAAGATTGGGCACCAATGAGTCGGGTCCGAAGATGCTCTTGACCGGTTGTCGCCAATCCACGCGGGTCAACAGGTAGAGGGTGTGAATCAGGAATCCGGCCAGCATCAACACTCCCACCCACTTGTGGATCAACAGTGAATTTTCATATCCGCCAAAAGCAGCGCTGAGTTTTTCCCCCCACCTGGTGGTGATAAACAGGCGGCCGAATCCGGTAGCGGTCTGAATAATGAACGTCAGCATCAGGAAAAGGTGGGACAGCCGGTCCGATGTGCTGAATCGCTTAATGCGCGTCGTCTCCGTCATCTTTTTCCGTCCTCTTTTTCTCGAACAATTCTCTCAACCCCACCATAAAGCTATGCGGGATGAAAAAGGCCAGGGTGCCGATCAAGAGCACGAGCATGAACACATAGGTATAATAAAGCACCGGGAAGTTTTTTCTGGCTTCCGGCGATCCGGGATCGGGTTGATGAACGATATAGGAAGCAAAAGAAGCGCTGGACCCCTCATGGCACTTGGCGCATACATAGGCATGCTTGCGTATGGGATTCATGGATGAAAAGTAGTGTTCGATGCTGGCGATGGGTTCTCCGCCATGGCACTGGCGGCAGGTGAGGTTGGCCCTTGTCGTATGGATGTCCCGGGTTTCCTGGATGTGGCAGTCTTCACAGCGCCGGTTGGCGTAAAACTTGATGCCCTGGTGGGAATCGGCCAGGCGGGTACGCACCCGCACCTGGGCGGCACCGGGACTGTATGGGAAAATGCCGCGCCTAACGCCGGGGATTTCAACAAACGGGCGCTGGCGGCGCGGCAACACCTCATATTCTTCATAGTAACCGGTGCTGGCCTCGCGTTCCTTGTATCGCCGCATGGCCGAAGCAACCTCTTCAGCCGCCTGGGCCGCCGCGGCGGCCAACAAGACCCCGACCAGAATCGAGGCTTTGAAGCCCATTGACACGTGTCGGCTTTTCATCAAACGGGTCATGGCTGGCTCCCGGTCTTATTGTTCTGGGTGATAAAGAATCGATTCGATCGGTTGCCCAACCGGTTTTGGCAGCCGGGCCAGTTTTTCCCATTCCGACTGGAGTTTCTGCAGATCTTCACCCTTGTGCTTGTGACAGGTTTGGCACGAATTGGGAATCTTGGGATCCTTTAGGGTTTCTGAGGGCAACAGCGTCTTGAACACGTGGCTGTGGAGGTCACCGGACTCGGCGCTCTTAACAATCCGCGGCATATGGCACCCCACGCAGTTGGCAAACGAGTGGATGGAGTGGCCCATGTTGTTGTTGACCATTTCGTGGCATTGCAGGCACTGCTTGGAACCGGCAACAAAGGTTTGAGAACGTGTCGGGGCGATTCCCATCTGGTGCACATAATGGCATGAGGTGCAGGTGACGCCTTCCACAAAGTGCTTGGACTGCTTCCAGTCGATATACTGCTGGTGATGGGCTGCGGAGAACTCGTTGCCGTATAAGTGGCTGGCGTCACCGGCTTCAAATGAGGTGGACTGGTAATAGGCTTCCAGAGCTTTGCCGGGTGCATAATTGACCGGCCAGCCGGCCCCTTTGTGCTGGGTGGACGTGCCCCGGTTGTGGCAGGACCCACAAATCTGTACGGCTACACCCATGGTCAGCTTGGCCGGGTTGACGATGGTATCCCGCTTTTCAAACACGGCCGTTTTGGGCAGGGCCGCGTGCCAGGAACCCTTGCCGTGGCAGGCTTCGCATGAGGTGCCGGCTTCTTTGAACGTCTGTTTTTCCAGATCGGCGCCGGTGGCGTGACATCCGCCGCACTTTTCCAGCCAGGGCCGCTTGTCCCAGTCGGCCTCATGGTAATTGACCCAACGGTCGCTTTCAGCGTTGTACTGGATGGGGGAGATGTACAGCACCCCCTCCTTTTTGACCAGGTAGCGCTGCTTCCACTGGCTGCCGATGGTGTAGAGGATCTCATCCTCCTTGGGAACATAGATCTCGGCGGAAGGCACCTTCAGCTTGGCCTCCAGTTTGGCCAGGTCTTCGCGGATGCGCTTTTCGTCAATGGGCACGATGATGGCATCCTTGTTGGCCTGGGCATCCTGGAGCATGCGGCTGTGCAGGGTCATTTTCCAGGAGTCGTAGTGCTCCAGGTGGCACTGCTTGCAGGTATCCGAACCGACGAAGATTTTCGGCTGTTTCAAAATGGCATCCATGTTCACCGGCTGTTCGGTGGTACATCCCGCCAGTGTAGATGCCGCAAAAATGACCATCATTGCCCAGAATTGTAGACCACGCATGCCATCCTCCCCCACGCCAAAAAGAGGTTAATCCGATACGGTTGCCTGAACTTCCTTGGTTCTTGCGGTGTCCTGCTATTGGATACAGGAAGCGATCCCTGTTTTTAAGCGTTCAATTAAGGAGCGGGATGGCGCATGGCCTAGTGCTGCAGCAGCAAAAACGTTCGAGGCATGCCAATGATGGAAAACGAAGGAGAGAAAAAATTACCAGATCGCGAACCCCGTAAATTTATGCCTAACAGACATCCGACCATGTGGCAATAAGAATTTTTAAAAAGAACGATGCGGCCCGGCGCGTCCGTCTACCGTCACGGTCCGGATCAGCGACCGTCCGGCCATGATTCCATCAGTCGAGCCAATAAACATCGCCCCGGGATCTTATCAGTCCAGGCTTTGCACAAACCGGCGCACGTGGATCTCCCATTCGCGCGTCTCTAGGATAACACGGGTCAGGTCGTGATCGCTGCACAAGGTGGCTGCGACATGCCCCCCTCCGCCTTCAAAGCGCAGACAGCCGGCGGTATCGTCGACCAGGTTCAATCCCAAGCCACCGTCTCCGAAATACGCTTTCATTTGGCCGATAACTTGTTGGGGCGGCTTTTTTGATGTGGCTTCCATTTTCAACATGGCTTTTCTCCTCATGCCGGCGCCACTCGACCGGCCGGCGCCATCAGGCCCTTTTCTGATACCTGTCGGCCAAGAACCAGACCGGCACGCCTGCCAGCAGAATGATCACACCGGCTAGTGCTCCCTTTCCAGTGTAGGTAAGGCTCGCGTAAAGCATATACCCACAGGCGGACAAAAACAGCAGCGGGGGCAATGGGTAGAACGGAATCCTATAGGCTGAGGCCGGCACCCCATTGCGCCATCTGAATACAAACAGGCTCAGGGTTGTAAGGAGTATGAAACCCCAGAAGACCGGGGCCGTGTATTCGACAATCGTTACTATGGCATGCTTCGACCAGGCACCGATACCCACCAGGATAAGGGAAATGACTCCCTGAACCAAAAGCGCATTGACCGGGGTGTTGCTGATCATGTTCCACGCTCCCATGAACCCGAGCAACTTGAAATCACGTCCCAGTGCGTAATTCGTGCGGGCACCGGTGATGATGGTGGCATTGGCTGTGGAGAGGGCGGCAACGATGACAATCCATACAACGACCAACGAACCGCCGGGACCGAATATCTGTTCAGCGAGATCATAACCCACAGTTTGCGACGCCTTCAACCCATCAAACCCCAGTACATGAATATAGGTCAGGTTAACCAAAAGATAGATCGCCGTGATGATCGCGATGCCAAGAACCAGAACGCGGACGATGCGCTTTCTTACGTTGTGAAGTTCTCCGCTAAGATAGGCAGCCTCGCTCCAGCCCCCGTATGAAAGTAAAACAAAGATCATGGCCAGGCCAGCGGCACCACCGGAAAAAACCGGCCTGTTTTTCCCCGCCAGCGATAATCCGGACGCATCGGCCGGTGTTTTGGAAAACCCGGCAATCATTATAATGACCAGGGCAAGGACAACCACGGATGCAAGAATGGTTTGCGCACGCCTGGAATGGCGGGTTCCCATGATGTTGAGTCCCGTCAGGATAATTACCGCGGCAGCGGCATAAATCGCGGAACTGCTTTGGCCCAGATCAAGAGCAACGGTGGCGTAGTCGCCAAGGATAAACGCGATGAGTGCAACCGACCCGACCTGTATGACCGTCATTCGCCCCCAGGAGAAAAAAAAGCCTGTCGCCGGCCCGAAGGCTTTGCTCAAAAAATAATACTCACCCCCGGCATTGGGCATTGAAGAGGAAAGTTCGGCGTAACACAGTGCTCCCATGAGTGAAATGAAACCTCCGGCAACCCAGAACAGCAGGTACTGCATCTCGCCGGATGAATTCGAGGCGATGATCGGAGGAAGGCGGAATATACCGATACCCACAACCATACCAATGACCACGGCCATTGAACTGAACGTGGTGAAGGAGGGTAGCGGATGACCTGATTCTGATGAGTCGCTCATCGTCCGATCAGTTTTGCATTCCAGTTTTGACGGCCTAGTAAAAAGCCCGATATCTTCGTTACGCTTCATCCCTCAGGAATGTCAAAATTAAGAGCACTTTCCGGGAAACCACCGACTAAAAGATAGCGTTGAAAAAGCGGCTGCAAGGGCCGCAATTGGGCTGTCAGGGCAGAAAGATCGCCTGACGAAAACGAGAAGATCCTGCTGACGCGCAGATCCGGGGCAATCCCCTGGGGTTGCTGGTTGCGCATGCCGACAAATTCAAAAAAAGAGAGCGCGGGAACCAGAATGGTAATCCAGCGGCCGACACCGCTTTCGGCCGGGCGGTCCCGATGAACCACGGAAGCGGAACCGGTGGCCAGGATGCGGTACTGGGGCTGATGGTCGATGAAAAGCTTGATCTCGGTTTGCCACTGGGGAGCATACTGAATTTCATCCAGCAAAAGGGTGGCCGGTTGGCCGTCGGGATAGGTGCTCTCGTGAAAGAGGGACAGGATCTCTGTGAGTGGCAACAATCTTAAAAGCGGATGATCCAGGCTCAGGAGACAAATGGTGAGGCGGTTTGCGGATGGCATCGGCCAGGGCCTGGAGTTCCTCCGCTCCCAGCTGGGCCTTATACGGTCGGTTGTACAGAATTTGAAGGGCGGTGATTTCATCTTTGTTTTTTTCGATAAAATCCTTGAAGGAATCCACCAACCCTTTGGCTTTTTCCAGTGCATCGGCATCGAAACCGGCTTCAATCACCTGATCCTGACTGACACGATCGATAGTCTGTTCGGTCTTTTTTTGCAGCCCCACCAAGAGATCGCGGAGGTTCGGATCGTAAAGCCCATTTTTATATTTGTCGGATTGGATTTCAACCCCTGATAAAGTGGCGCCCTCCTTTTTTGCCTCGACAACACCGGTGGCCTTACCGTCTACATACAGAAAATAGTCAGCCTTTCCGTGTCCGGGTTCCAACTGACATTCACGGATTTGTCGATTCTTGGGTTCATGGTGGGTATAGTGGTGGGTACGGCTATTTTGTGACGATAAAAAAAGGGCTCACAAATTCTTGTGAACCCTTTTCTTTGTTGTGGCGGGAGCGACGAGACTCGAACTCGCGACCTCCGGCGTGACAGAACGACCCAAAGCGTATTCCACCTATATTTACCGCACATTAGAACCACCATTGTCCGTTTAGAGCCGTCAAAAGCCGTCTAAAAAGCCGTCAATATCCCCTCTTCAATCTGGTTTTACCTGACTAAACCTCACCTGTCCCAACACACCATTAGCAAATAGAGCATCTACGGTAAACCTTTTCCCCTGACCGCCGATAATGAACAAGGTAAGCATTTTGACCTTTAAAGAAAAGGAAACCCTAAAATGACAGAAATTCAATTGGATGGTAAAATGGAATACGAATTTGTCATCCCATCATTGACTCGCGACAAACATCCCATTCCCCAGGAACGGAGAGACGCCTACTTCAAAGTCCTTGAATCCAAATCATGGGAAATGAATGGCGGATTTACCATTATTCCAAATTGTAGAGGTGGATACAGAAGCGAATCTGGGGAAATGCTATACGAGGATGTATCCATAATCAAAACTAACGGAAAAATGCCACTGACCGAAAAGGAGTTGGAAGCCTTTGCCGATTATCTGTCCCAAGAGTGCCTATTCGTCGTAAAAGCAGGTGAGCGTTATGCTTATTTGTATGAAGGCAAGCCGAAAGATACAAAAATTGAGTTCCAGTATGATTACGGTGATGGTTCATACACTGAATACTATCTGACACATAGCCCTGATGATGAAAGATGTATTCAAGTTCTTGAATATGATAAAAATGGACAATTTACAGCAGGTCAGAACCTGTATGAAAATGATTTGGGTAGAGAAATATCGATGGGCGATGAAGTCCTTGCGGAAATCTATGATTTATATTGGAAGTCCAAATAAAATTTTTCCGGCGCCGGCTGTTTTGATTACAGGGTTGATATTCTTTGCCCCCGGCACCCGTGACACTGTAATTACAGATGACACCCGAAAGTGTCATAAGCCTGCTAAAAGTGTAAAATAATAGTAATTACAGGAGGCTGGCGATTACACTTTGACCATCGTTATGTTCGCTATTCATTACGGCACCTGTCGCAAGAAATAGCCTGAAACCCACTTGTATTAGCAGGGAAATAGCATCGAAAAGCCTGGCCAGTGGTGGTTGGGCTTTTTTGTTTTCAAACGCTCTTCATTGTTATTACAACTTCATCCCACACAGCTTTTCGTCCAACTCCTTCCAGTCCGGTATGTGTTTGGCCACTTCCCGATAAAAATCCTTGGAGTGGTCCTTGTGCTTGATGTGGCCCAACTCGTGGACGATGATGTAGTCAATCAGGGTAAAGGGTAGTTTGATGGCATCGTAGTTGATGATGATTTCATTGGCGTTGGTACAGCTTCCCCATCTTTTCGTCAGCTTCCGAAACTGGAATCCCGTCGGAGTTAGGCCCGTGGTTTGGCTCCATTTGTTTATGCGCGGGGTGATTTTCTGTATGGCCTTTTCCCTTGCGAATCCTTCCAGAGCATTATCAATGGCTTTCATTCGGTCGGCCACATCAGGATTGACCCTGGCAGTGAATTTTGAATGATTGAAGGCGATAGACGCACCTTTGATGCTGGCATCTTTGAGTAGCACGATGCCCAGCTTCCCGTCCTGGTTCAAGACGCTTATCATATGCTGGAGGAAGGCCAGGTCCGCATATCCGCGCGGGGGAACCCCATAGCCGAAGGCCAAGATAAGGTTATGCTACTGGCCTTTCTACATTTGGCCTCCCGCCGAGGCGAAATTTTTCGAATGGAATGGTCCCACGTGGATTGGGGAAACGGACGTTTACAGTTATGGACTCGAAAGCGTAAGGATGGAAGTTTAGAATACGATTGGCTTCCAATGACAAAAGAGTTGCGGAAATCTTTAAGGTGGTGGTGGGAACATAGGCCGATAAAGGACAGCCCCTATGTATTTTTATCCCTGAATGAACACCCTGGCCAAAAAGAAAACTATGGGCAACCCTTTGTCAGCAACCAAAAGTTTATGCGACGGATATGTAAAGAGGCAGGTGTCAAGCATTTCGGATTTCACGCCATTAGACACCTGACAGCTTCAATCCTTTATCATCAGGGTGAGCCGGTCGCTCACATCCAGGCCATCTTGCGCCATAGAAGCCCAAAAACCACAGAACAATATTTGAGGAGCATTGGCCTGGAACGTGTGCGTAAGGCACTTGAAAGCCTGTCTTCCAACGCGCAACAAGCACAGGATAAGGCGGAGGTCATAGTGTTTGAGCGTGCGTTAGGAACGAATGAATCTAATGCCTGAAAATGAAAAGCCGTCAAATAAGCCGTCAATCGAGGGACCGGTAAAAAGCAAGAGTCCAGCCGGTTTGGTAACCAACTGGACTCTCTATGAAAAATGGCGGGAGCGACGAGACTCGAACTCGCGACCTCCGGCGTGACAGGCCGGCGTTCTAACCAACTGAACTACACCCCCGAAAGTGATATCAGCGTGCCGGTTGGTAGGCGGAACAGGGTTTGAACCTGTGACCCCCGGCTTGTAAGGCCGGTGCTCTCCCAACTGAGCTATCCGCCCGAATTTACAATGCGCTTTCTTTTACGCACCCGCAAAAGAAGAGACACTTAGCTATCAATTCACCCTGACAAAGTCAAGTCCAAAATCAGCGTACCGGTGCTTTTTAATTGATTGAAATCTGAGGCTGATCGGACCCGCCTGGTTCAACCGGGATCGGCATGTCGTTGTTGGAAAACAGCCGCTCCCCCCGGCCAAGTACCAGTGCATGAACCAGCACCTCATCCATGTGTTCAACCGTCACCACTTTCATCTGGCGGGTGACGACCTTGGGGATATCCTTGAGATCCTTCTCATTTTCCTTGGGAATAATAACTTTACGGATTCCCCCGCGGTGGGCGGCAAGCATTTTTTCCTTCAGGCCGCCGATGGGCAGCACCCGTCCCCGCAGGGTGATCTCACCGGTCATGGCCACATCCCGCCGAACCGGCCGACGCGTCAACGCGGACACCAGTGACGTGCACATGGAAATACCGGCCGATGGACCGTCTTTGGGAATGGCCCCTTCGGGAATGTGGATGTGCAAATCCAGATCCTTGTAAAAATCATTCTGGATGCCCAGGTTTTCAGCTCTTGAACGTACAAAACTCACCGCAGCCTGAGCGGACTCTTTCATGACGTCACCCAGTTTGCCGGTAATATTGAGGTTGCCTTTGCCGGGCATGGTCAGCGTTTCCACAGACAGCAGTTCCCCGCCCACCTGGGTCCAGGCCAGTCCGGTCACCAGGCCGATCTGGTCCTTTTCCTCGATCTGGCTGATCTTGAATGGCGGCGGTCCCAAAAGACCGGGAATGGCATTGGCCGAGATAACATGTTTCTTCTCGTCCTTCTGGTTGACCACTTTTCGGGCGGTCTTTCGGCAGATGGAAGAGATCTCCCGCTCCAGGTTGCGCACACCCGCCTCACGGGTATAACGCTGGATGAGCATGGTGATGGACGCCTTGGAAAAGGAGATGTTATCCTCCTTGAGGCCGTTGGCGGCTATCTGCTTGGGCACCAGGAATTCTTTGGCAATGTTGTATTTTTCCAGTTCCGTGTAACCGGGCAGCCGGATAATCTCCATGCGGTCCTGCAGCGGCAGCGGTATATCCGGCAGGGTATTGGCCGTAGTGATAAACAAAATATCCGACAGATCGTAATCCAGGTCCAGGTAATGATCGTTGAAGCTGTAATTCTGTTCGGGATCCAGCACCTCCAGGAGGGCCGATGAGGGATCTCCACGGAAATCCATGCTCATCTTGTCCACTTCATCCAGGCAGAAAACAGGGTTGTTGACCGCCACCTTTTTCAAGGATTGGATGATCTTTCCGGGCATGGCGCCGATATAGGTTCGACGATGCCCCCGTATTTCGGCCTCGTCTCTCACACCGCCCAGGGACAGACGCACAAACTTGCGGCCTGTGGCCCGCGCAACGGACTTGGCCAAGGAGGTTTTGCCCACACCGGGCGGACCCACCAGACAAAGAATGGGACCACGCAGTTTTTTGACCAGCGTTTGAACTGCCAGATACTCGAGTATGCGCTCCTTGGGTTTGTCCAGTCCGTAGTGGTCTTCGTTGAGTATTTTTTCGGCCTCGATCAGATCATTGCGAATGCGGCTTTTATTGTACCACGGCAGGCTGATCATCCAATCGATATAATTTCTCACCACTGTGGCTTCAGCCGACATGGGGGTCATCAGCTTGAGCTTTTTGAACTCCTGACGGGCTTTCGTCGACGCCTCCTTGGACATGCGCTTGCGCTTGATCTTCTTTTCCAGATCCTTGAGCTCATCGCCCACCTCGTCCTCAGAACCCATCTCCTTTTTGATGGCCCGCATCTGCTCGTTAAGGTAATAGTTTTTCTGGGTTTTCTCCATCTGGTCCTTGACGCGGCCCTTGATCCGCTGATCCATCTGGTAAACCTCAATCTCCAGCTTGATCAGGTTGACCAGCAGCGCAAGACGCTTACCCAGGTCAACGGTTTCCAGAAGATTCTGCTTGTTTTCCAGTTTAAAGGAAAAATGCGAAGCCACCGAATCGGCCAGCTTGGAAGCATCAGAAATTGCTGAAATCTTGGATAAAAGTTCTTTAGAGATGCTCTTGTTAATGCCGGCGTACTGGCTGAAGCTGTCGACTACGCCGCGCATCAGGGCTTCCACCTCGATGGTGTCACCCGGTTGGTCCTGCAGCAGGGACAATTCGACTTCGAAAAACTCAGGGTTGTCCACATAACGTTCGATGCGGGCGCGCTGTTTTCCTTCGATGAGCGCCTTGACCGTGCCGTCAGGAAGCCGCAGCAGTTGAAGCACCGTTCCAACCACACCCACGTCGCAGATATCCTTTTCGGCAGGGTTGTCCACACCGGCGTTTCTCTGGGTGGCCAGAAAGATGCGTTTATCCTTGTTCATGGCGCTGGAAAGCGCACTGACCGACTTGTTGCGACCTACGAAAAGCGGCGCGACCATGTGAGGGAACACAACAATGTCACGCAGCGGCAACAGGGGAAGCATTTCACGGGAAATTCCCCCTTCCGGATTTTTAAAGAATTTAGGTATATTGACCATATTTTTGCACGACCCTCAGTTGCTATTGACCATCCGGAAAACCCGCCTGGCCCGAAATTCATCAGGCCTGTTTTTTGGATGGCTCGTAAAGCAGAATCGGCTCTTCTTTTTTCAACACAACTTCTTCGCCGATCACGCATTCTTTAACGTCTTGTTTGGAAGGAATATCGTACATGATATTCAGCATACATGATTCCAGGATGGCTCGCAGCCCACGCGCACCGGACTTTCGTTTCAGGGCTTCATCGGCAATGGCGGACAGCGCGCTGTCTGTCAGCCGCAGATTCACCCCTTCGATTTCGAACAATTTTTTGTATTGTTTGATCAGTGCATTTTTTGGCTCGGTGAGAATCCGAACCAGACTTTCCGCACTGAGCTCATCCAGGGTGGCGATAACGGGAAGCCGACCCAGAAACTCGGGAATCAGCCCGAACTTGATCAGGTCTTCAGGTTTAACCTCGCGCAGGGTTTCGCCGAGGCTGCTCTCGGTCTTTTTTTTCACCTTGGCACCGAAACCCATGAGCTTGCTGCCCATCCGCCGTTTGATGATCTGTTCCAGGCCGTTGAAGGTGCCGCCGCAGATAAAAAGAATGTTGGAGGTATCCACCTTCACGAAGTCCTGCTGGGGATGCTTGCGACCCCCCTTGGGGGGAACGCTGGCCGTGGTGCCTTCGATGATCTTGAGCAGGGCCTGCTGAACACCTTCACCGGATACGTCCCGGGTGATGGAGGGGTTGTCCGACTTGCTGGCAATCTTATCGATTTCGTCAATGTACACGATACCGCGTTTGGCCTTTTCCACGTCATAATCGGCATTTTGGAGCAGGGCCAGAATGATGTTTTCCACATCCTCGCCAACGTAGCCGGCCTCGGTCAGGCTGGTGGCGTCAGCAATGGTGAAGGGCACATTGAGAAACCGAGCCAGGGTCTGGGCCAGCAGCGTCTTACCGCATCCGGTGGGGCCGATCAGCAGGATATTGCTCTTCTGGATCTCCACGTCTCCGGAGTTGATGTTTGAATCCAGCCGCTTATAGTGATTGTACACGGCCACCGCCAGGATTTTCTTGGCCACGTCCTGTTCGATGACGTAGTCGTCCAGACGGGTCTTGATCTCATGGGGAATCATCAGATTCTCAAATTCACCGGCCTCTTTTTCATTCTCTTCTTCGATGATTTCGCTGCACAACTGAATGCACTCGTCGCAGATGTAAACCGCCGGCCCTGCAATCAGTTTTTTGACCTCTTTCTGATTCTTCCCGCAGAAAGAACAGAACAGGTTGTCATTGGCGTCGTCTTTTTTGGCCATGTCATGCCTCCATGTCGGTTAAATGATCCAGGTCATCCCGGTTGGTGATGACATGGTCCACGATTCCGTAGGCTTTTGCCTCTTTACCGGACATGAAGTTGTCGCGGTCGGTATCCTTCTGGACGTCTTCCACGTTCTTGCCGGTGTGACGCACCAGGATGTCGTTAAGGGCGTCCTTCATGCGCAGGATTTCCTTGGCCTGGATGGCGATGTCTGACGCCTGGCCCTGAAACCCGCCCATGGGTTGGTGAATCATGATACGTGCGTGCGGCAGCGCATAGCGTTTCTTTTCGGCGCCTGAAGCCAGAAGGAGCGCCCCCATACTGGCAGCCTGGCCAATGCAAACCGTGGTCACATCGGGTTTGATATACTGCATGGTGTCGTAAACCGCCAACCCGGAAGTGACCACACCGCCGGGAGAGTTGATGTAAAGGTTGATATCCTTGTCCGGGTCCTCGGATTCAAGGAACAGCATCTGGGCGATCAGCAGGTTGGCCACATCGTCATTGATGGCGGATCCCAGAAAGATAATACGGTCCTTCAGGAGCCGCGAATAGATGTCGTAGGCCCGTTCTCCCCGGCTGGTTTGGTCGATGACCATCGGAATTAATGTCACGCACTTGTCTCCTTTACATCCATATTATTGTCATCGGTCAACGGACCTTGTCGTTTTGCACATCCCTGCGCCCGTGAAACCCCGCACGCGTATGCCTTCACGCACCGGCCCGCGGCACCCGCGACTCGGGTTTAGCGCAGCGCCTATTCCCCGGCTTCGGGAGCAGCCTTTTCCGGCTCAACCGATTCGATCTCGTTCTTTTCCATTATAAGCTTAATCGCCTGTTTTTCAAGTAAAGCGTGCTTAAAAACCGATAGTTTGTCGCCATCGCTGCCGTAGAATCCCTTGATCACATCCACCGGCTGGTTGTAGGTGGCGGCCATATCAGCAAACCCTTTTTCAAGGTCCTCATCGGCCAGCTCCAACTTTTCCTGTTCGATGATCTTGCCCAGAATCAACTGGCGGCGAACCTGTTTTTCGGCGGTTGGGCGATATTTTTCCGCAAGACTTTCACGGGAAATTCCGGCTTCCTCAAAGGTTTTGTTGTGGTAGGAAAATGATCGCTCTGCATCGGCAAGAATGGTATTGAGTTCATACTCCACCATCACATTGGGAACCTCGAATTCGGTTTTTTCCAGTATCTGACTGAAGATCTGCTCGTTGAGCTCCTGTTCGGTGCGTTTGTCGTACCCCTGGGTCAGGTTTGCCTTGATCTTATTCCGAACTTCGTCGAGGGTGGTAAAGGGCCCCAGCTGCTTGGCCAACTCATCGTCGATTTCGGGGAGCTCCTCTTTGCGGATTTCATTGAGTTTAACTTTGAAATCCACCGTGTGGCCGGCCAGCTTTTTGTTAAAGTAATCTTCGGGAAAGGAGACGGTGACCGCTTTTTCGTCACCGGGGTTCATGCCCACAACACCCTGGTCAAAGGCTTCGGCAATGTGCGCATCACCGAGTTTGATCACAAAATTTTCGGTTTTCCGGGTTTCTTCAAAGGGTTTGCCGTCCTTGAAGCCTTCGTAGTCCAGCTGCACGAAATCACCGATCTGCGCCGGGCGACTTTCGTCGATAGGCACCCTTTTGGCCAGATTCTTCTGCATCATCTTTATCTGGAGCTCAACCTCTTCGTCACTGGCTTTGTGCAGCGTTTTTTTAAGTTTCAGGCCCGTCAATTCCACAGCGGCAATTTCCGGTTGAATCTCGACCTCGGCATCAAAGCAAAAGTCGCCCTTGGCGGCCAACTCGGGCGGATCAACGATGGGTGACCCAACAACCTTCAATTCAGTCTCTTTGAGCGCACCCACATAGGAATCCTGGATCAGTTTGGAAACCACATCGGCATTCACGTCCTTTTTGTAAAGCCGCTCGAGCACCCCGCGCGGCGTTTTTCCAGGACGGAAACCTTTGACTTTAGCAGTCTTTTTAAGAGTTTGGTAGGCATCGTCCAGTGCGCGGGTCACGTCCGCTTCCGGAATTTCAATGTGCATGATTTTTTTTACAGCGCTGCAATCTTCAACAGTAACCTTCATTTTCATCCTTTCTATACCCTGAACGAAGCACACGCCGGGACAACGACAGTTGCCGACCGACGCTGGATTTGACTCGATTCAGGTAAAAAATTAAGCGCCCCGACGCGACAGGCGTCAGGGCTCCTATGGGGCCTGCGGGAAATGGTTTTCGCTTGCAGCAGTTGGAAAAAATGGCATCCCAATCCAGCCGGACCCGCAATCGATTTATTCGATGGCCAGCCGGTCCAACCGCCAATTCAGAAACCATGCCGAAAATGGCGTGGTGCGAGAGGGGAGACTTGAACTCCCACTCTGTCGCCAGAGCTGGATCCTAAGTCCAGTGCGTCTACCAATTCCGCCACTCTCGCAGTGCTTTCGCAAACATCATGATGATCCGGTGCATCCCGCGACTTGACATTCTATGCAAATAAACTAAACTCCGTAAAAAAATCAAACGAAATAAATAATATTGATAGACCTTTCTGTCAAGGATTTCACGTTGACCATGGGCTGGTTAAAGCCTTTGACCCTATTGCGCTCAGGGGTGCTCGCAGCGCTGGCCCAAAAAATTGCCGCGCATTTGCCCGCGGGGCACCATGGAGAATTAACCCGCAATGTGGATATTGCAGCTGCGCCGGCGGGCCTGGATCAGCCTCCAGATCAGGCACCAGCAAGGTGGACTGCGCAAGCGTAAAATGGCATTCAGCGCTTGCACACGCATTTAAACAATGCTAAGAGGGCACGAAAAAAATCGGGGCGTAGCGCAGTCTGGTAGCGCACCTGCTTTGGGAGCAGGGGGCCGGAGGTTCAAATCCTCTCGCCCCGACCAATAAAAACAATGACTTAGGCCGACTTTGATAGTTGTAGGTTCCATCGAATCGTGTCACTCTCACAACGAACGATGACAATATTTACATCGAATGTTGTCAATGTTCAAATTCCCTTCCATTTTAATGGGTTGACTTTTGAGAAGTCGGCCCTTTTTTTTAGCATAAGTTCATAATGGAGGAAAAGTGCATTATTTCAGTTATTTTTTAGTTCTCACAAAGTCGAAAAATACCAGAAAATTTTGGTCGCCAAGCACTGACGAGGCGTAAAATTCATTTTATACTATTCTAATTGTGGCAATTTTTTATTTCTCATTTCTTAACAACGTTGTTCTCTCCCCATCTCCGACTCGAAATAAATCAAAGCGGTTAAACCGGCGTTGCAATCGTCAGAAGGACGCCATGACCTGCTTTTTTTGCACCAGAGCGACTATTCAACTAAGTTGAGCGATTGTCGAGCCCGCCGCAAATACAAGAGGTCTTTTCGCAATAGTTGCCTATGCGGGAAAGCGTCTGACGCCGCAAGTGCGGTGAGATCGGCAATCCCGAAGGGTTTCAAATTTTTAAGGTCGCCGGACACCCAAATTGGTTATAATAATATGTCGTTATCAAATATGAAAAAATTTGTAACGCTAAATTTGATGAACCCGTAAAAAGTCACAAACAGTGTCACTCCCGCGGAGGCGGGAGTCTATAACTATCTGAATCTTATGGATCCCCGCCTTCGCGAGGATGACAATAAACCTGAAATTTCGACTTTTTACGAAACCATCAAATTTAGTCAAATAAAGACAACTGCGATCCAGTGACCACTTTGTTCGGCTCATTTCTGTAGGATAATTCGGGAGGGGTGCAATCTTTGCTGGAGCCCAACCGTCCTTGGGCCATAAAAACCCCGGTGACGAGACCGACATGAAATCCATGGCGGAATGATCTCCGCATATCTTTGGTGGCCTGATTCAGAACCTGATCCGCCTTTTCGGATTTATCCAGGATCTCCTCAAAGGCAATCGCCTGCTCCAATGCATCTTCGACAAAATCGACAAACCGAATGCCACAGCTATCGCAGTATGCTCTAAGCTCAGCATTAAGGTCAGGGTCAATTGGGATATGCGCTTTCTCCAATGGATAGCTCCAATATTCTGTTTTCTTATTCTTTTTTAAAATTTAGGGAAAAAAAGGCAAATAGTTTAGCCTTCTTTGGCTTTTTTTAACTCTGGCTCAGCACGCCAATTCCGATAACGGACATCAACGCCTTCGGGCACATAGACAACCACAGGTAAGCGGCTATTATACCTGATTAGGAATGGTTCTCCGCCAAGGCGAATGAATCGCTCCACCTTCGGTACGTTTGGGTCAACCGCCATCCTCGTGCCAGCCATCGGACCTATCTCGCTAACCACATACCTCGTAAAGCCCCAACCCACTACGTTTTCCTTATTAATTTGCGGTTATGCACTAAGCCCAAGTGAGAAGTATTCTGAAATCGGATCGAGATCGAACTGGATGTCTTTGTTTCTGATATTAACCGATTTTACAACCTGCTGCACGATTCGCATGAATTTTTTCCCGATCGATTTTGATTTGCGACGATTGAACCGGAAGACATATTCATCCAGGTAGTTCTGCAGATATTTGGGTTCAAAACGGCCCTGGAAGGTGCCACGGATCAATCGCTTTACCAGAGAGGCAACCAGATGGGCGCCATACAATCCGGAATCAGGGTCTTTCTGGTGTGCCGGCGCGATGGCCACATGATGGTAGCCCTGGCTCAGGACCGGCCGGTAACTGCT
>NZ_JAWOHB010000085.1:0-7237 GCF_046496365.1 Desulfosarcina sp. | reverse complement strand
GGACTGGATCGTCAATAAACGCCGGACGCAGGATACGGACGAGCCCCACCACGGGCTGCTGCCCACAGGATTCATCGCCGAACACTTAGTGCCCAACGATCATTATTACTGGGATAACTTCTGGCGGGTGGCCGGCCTGTGCGCGGCGGGTCGACTGGCCGGCGATTATCAATCCCAAAAAAAGCAGAACGCGTATTATGGGCAGGCGGTCGATTTTCGAAAACGCATCTTGGAGAGCATCGAAAAGATGCCCGAAAAAAAGAGGAGAAAAGCGATCCCGGCATCTCCCTACCGCCGTCTGGACGCGGGCGCGATTGAATCCATCGTGGCCGATTATCCCTTACAGTTGACGCCCCCCAATGACCCCATGATCATGAACACCGTCGCCTACCTGATGAGAAACTGTTTTCATTCCGGAGCATTTTTTCAGGACATGATCTACTCGGGAATCAATGCTTACCTGACCCTGGATATTGCCCAGACGCTTTTGCGGGCCGGTGACCCGGCCTATCGTCAACTGATTATGACGGTCGCCGATCTGGCCTCACCCACCGGGCAGTGGCCCGAAGCGATCCATCCGTTTATCAAAGGCGGCTGCATGGGAGACGGACAGCACGGCTGGGCGGCGGAGTGGTTGATGATGATGCGTAATCTTTTCGTGCGCGAAGAGGGCAATACGATTGTGATCGGTTCCGGCATCTTCCCTGAGTGGATTGAATGCGGCCGGGAGATACGTTTTGGCCCCACGCCGGTGCCTGGTGGGCAATTGACGGTCACCCTGCGTCAATCCGGTGAGGCCGTTTTTCTGGATCTGGACGTTGATAGCGGCAACACAGCAATCGAAATGGCTGTGGCGGTCCCAGGTTTCCGAACGCATAAGCGCAGTAGTTCCTGTCACGCGCTGGAACTTAAACGATTGTGAGAAATGCCTTGTGACTGAACACAGCCGCTCAGACCCAATAGCGTTCACTTGCTTGTTTGGCAATGCTCTCCAGATCGAGATCAAGATCCCTTTTGGGTGCGATCAAGTCCAGTTGATATTTCTGGGAGCGCCTGCCAGGGTTCGTGGGGCCGTATGTCCGCAGCACCCCTAAAATGTCATTCCCATCGTGGGTGGCAAAAATATGCTCCTCGCCAGGTGCCACTTTTTTTCTTCTCATTTCTCCAAGCAGCTTATTGTTCAAGATTTCAAACGTAACGGTACTGAACTCGCCAAATCGGCCGATACCCAGTATCCGAATCAATCCCGTCAAACTATTTTCCTTATAGCGCGTATCATGGCAGACAATGACATAAGGCGGATACAGCGTCTTTCCACCCTTTAGCACCGCATGCTCTTGCGCTGTATCGAGTCGGTGGGCATAGTCCGTCAACTGTGCCCGGGACATACAGAATTCAGTCTTGCAATAGGCAAAGTACAGATGCGGATCGGTCAGACCGATGGCCACACAGGTACTGATCCGTGTTCTGGAGCCGTACGGTGGGTCTAAGTAGGTGGGGCAATGGCTGCGAACGATATCGTTGGAATCGATATCGATGGGAAGCTTGGGGCCGACTTTCCGTTTTCGCTTGAACGCGGCGGTCTTGTACGTGTATATGCGCCGGGCCGCGCGCGCGAAGAAACCGCTGTCCAGGTTGACACTGTTGGCCATCCCGTCCGGGAACAACAGTGACGCATTATCGAATTGCATGCTTTCACGGATCTTCTCACGAAAAATCGATTCGTCGAACGGTTCGGTGACCTCATACGTCACTTGCCTGTCGTCTACATCCTGGTAGATCAACCCGCCCGGAATGAAAATGGCACCTTTGTTGTCCAGCTTGCCGGTGGCCCCCTCTTCATGGATGCCCGGCAGTTGGCCCTGTTGAAGGCAGAAAAGCATTCGCCAGAGCGTATCCGTGCGGATGGCGATCAGCTCTCTGAACAAAAGACTATCAACGATCTCTTTTTTAACGCTCATAAAATCCTGTTTAGCGCAGATGATTCCCGCCAAAAAAACGGTTCTGGATTAAGCATTTCCTTTGGCCTGGAAACATTTCCGTTCGACGTAGCGCGATGTGTTCGCATCGAATACCGCCTCATTTTCATGGACCAATTTTGGCGGGCCCTCCCAGGCCCCACACGCCAGAACGACTGGATCACCTAGATTGAAGGGCCGCCCACAGGCGGCGCACGTTTTATGCCGCATCAACGCTTCACGGTCGACAATGCTTTTCAAATGGCCTCTTTCTCCAACTTGCATAGTATCTCCTTGATGTGACAAATGATTAATTGCTCTTCGTTGGAATCAACGGAGTTTTTTCGGACCGGACGAATTCGTCAATCTTTTCAAGGACCGCCTTCACCGCTGCATCTCCGGTTGATCCGGCCTTCAGCTTGTTCATCGGCGTCTTTCACCGACTCCCCAATTAAATAGCATGCCAATCCCAAATGGAAATAGGCACACCAGTGTACCTTTGCTTCGAAATGACCCTATTACTCGAATCCCTATGTTAATCCATCGTCTTTTGAGGACTCCGCTATAATGGTCGAAATGCGTGTTTCCATATCGGCATATAGAGTCCATGCCCTAGATGAATTCAACCTGAACCGGTTGATAGTGGTCAAATGAAACATTTACGCGAAAACAATCGTCCAAAAAAACCGGCGTGGACAGCGCAAATTGTTATGCTGCTGTTGGCGGCGCTGTTCCTCTGGCTGGTGGGAACGGGCATCATGTATCTTTTCAGGTACGTCACGATGAAATTGGGAAATCTCTGACTGGCAGCACACCAAAGCGATCAAATCCTCCTGGATATCGAAGGACTTGAAAAAAAACGGCGGTGACGGGAGCTTGCCGGCTTGGTCTCGATGGCTGGCCGAGCGGTTTCAAGGCACGGATCGGGATGATTTCCCGAACAACCTGGCCCTTTCCCTGGGTCAGAATATGTACACCCCGCGAAACACGTCCATTCAAGCGTTGATCGTGGATGACCGCCCCTACGCCGGCTAAACCTACCTGTCGGCCGCGCTGCAGCGCAAAAACATGGATCTGTTGAACACCTTCAAATCAAGCCTGGGCATCGTCGGACCCGCGTCCCAGACAGAGGAGGCTCAAACGTGGGTTCACGAGTGGATAGATGGCCAGGGTCCTCAAGGATGGGACAACCAATTAAAAAACGAGCCCGGCCTGATGCTCGTCTGGCAGCGCTTCTGGCGCATCCTTCGCCACCATTTCGGCGGCGGTGGCTTTGTCTGGGACCTGATTCCCCACGCCGGGGTAAGCCTGGGCAATGTGTTTACTTATGCCAACCTCGGTGGAGAAATCCGGTTCAGCTACAACCTGCCGGTCGATTTTGGCACATCCCTTATCCATCCCGGCGGCGGGACCTCCCCCCGGTCGGTCGGAAAGACCCTCGCCTCAGTGCAGTTTCTGACTTCGGCATAGCCTTTTTTGCCGGCGTAGACGGCAGGGCCGTTGCGCGCAACATCTTTTTGGATGGAAACACGTGACAGGACAGCCACAGCGTCGACAAGAACCCTCTCGTGGCTGACATTTCCGCTGGCATCAGCCTGGCCTACAAACGCATCAAGCTGACCTATGCGCACGTCTATCGAACCGAGGAGTTCGAAGGCCAGGATGAAGCACAGGTGTTCGGGTCAATCAGCCTTGCGGTTACATTTTAGGGTCACGGAAATAAAAAATCCCACCTTAATGTGCCGCCTGTAGGACCGTCGCCTTCAAAGAACTGGGCCAGCTAGCCAACAGCGCAATCATTCGTTGGCGCAAAGACGGATCGATTACTTTTTCAACGACTTTGCCCATGCCTTTTTCGGTTACTCGCGCGAAGCAATTCTAGGCAAACACATCGGCATTCTTCTCCCGCCACAGGCGTCCAACGGGAATGACCTGCCCGGAATGGTTCAGGAAATCCTCGACCATCCCGAACGTTACGTCAACAAAATCAACGAAAACATCTGCAGTGACGGTCGGCGGGTCTGGATGGCCTGGACCAATAGACCGATTTTCGATCAGGATGGCAATGTCTCCGAGATTCTGTCTGTCGGAGTCGACACCACCGCGCGCATACGGGTCGAAGCATATTTGCAGCAAAGCGAGGCACAATTTCGTCAGTTGGCCGATGCCATGCCACAACTGGTCTGGACGGCCAATCCGGATGGACAAGTCGATTACTATAACCAACGGCATGAAGAGTACGACGGCATTGAATGGATGCCCGATGGAGCCTATCAATGGGCTCCGGTTCTACACCATGAGGATGAGAAGCCTACCCAAAAGGCCTGGGAAGAAGCGGTTCGTAACGGTGAGACATACCGCATCGAGCATCGGGTCAGGCTCGCCGACGGCGGCTACCATTGGCACTTGAGCCGGGCCATACCCGTCCACGACACCCAAGGGAGGATTGTCAAGTGGTTCGGAACGGCAACCGACATCGACAAAGTCAAGCAGGCTGAAAATGAGCTGCGAACAATCAATGAAACCCTTGAACGGCGGGTGGCGGAGCGGACCGCCATAGCCAATATGCGCACAATGCAGCTTCAGTCGTTGGCGGTTGAGTTGATCGAGGCGGAAGAGAGGGAGCGCAGGCGGATCGCCCAATTGCTGCACGACGATCTTCAGCAGATGCTGGCATCGGCCAAGTTACAACTGGAAACGGCAACCGACAATGACGCCGACCATCCCACGTTGGAGAAGGTGGGCCAAATCCTGCGAGCGGCCATCGCCCAGGCGCGACAGCTGTCGCATGAACTGAGCCCACCCGTGCTGACGCACGTCAACCTGTTTGCCAGCCTGAAGTGGCTGGTGAGGCGGTTTAAAGACAACCGGATTGGGCCTGCGCAGCCTGCGGGAACGCGCCAGCTACATGGGCGGCAACCTGGCGATCGAAAGTGCTTCCGGTCGAGGCTGCCGTTTTATCCTGACGGTTCCCATCGATCTGGTCGACACCTCCGCGCGAAATCGGCGAATTACCGACCGGGTACCCAACCCGCGGACCGTATCGGCAGCTGGTAATCATCCGGGCTGCTTACGGGTGCTGTTCGTCGATGACCACACCCTGATGCGCAAAGGGTTGATCATGATGGTTGCCGGCAACCCGACCATCGAGGTGGTGGGAGAAGCGTCCAACGGGAGCGAGGCCATCGAGCAGGTCAGATACTTGAAACCGGATGTGGTTGTGATGGACGTTTCCATGCCGACGATGAACGGTATCGACGCGACATTCGCGATCAAACACGAATTCCCTGAGATACGCATCGTCGGCCTTTCGATGTTCGATGAAGATGATATTGCCCACCAGATGCAGCAGGCGGGAGCGGAAACCCTGCTCTGCAAAAACGCACCCGCTGCAGAACTGCTCGAGGCGATCTACGGGTCACCGGCGACAGTCAGGGCCAGCCTGCCGAAACATCCCGATCACCTTCATCAATTACCCCCCAAAGATAAGCCCGGTAAACCCTGACGTTGCCAAGTGCGGAATTGAAGCATCTTCTTAGGCAACGATCAGGTAAACCAACCCGTTTAATTGGCGGCGATATCCAACGTATCCCTCACTCCGCTGGAAACCACCATGCCGTCATCAATGACGAAAAAGCGAAACGAGAAGCCCGCGTCGACGGGCATTTTTAGCTCGTAGACCCACTTTTCCAGTCCATTGTCGTCCTTTTCGATGAGGACCGGTTCGCCCCAGACCTGCTTGACTGATTCCAGTGACATGGGGTGATTGCGGTAGTAACGGTTGCTGAGCTCGTTGATTTCGATGCAGCAGGTCTCCGATTGCCCGGGTGGGGAGGAGAATCCCTTTTCCGGAGAGATCCGGCTGGCCACGACGATGCCATCCTTGACAATGAACTTACGGAAATTGAAGTCCGTGTAGGGGTCCTGGATCGCGTATACACGGACTTGCGTACCATCCGACATATCCTTGACGCGCAACGGTTCGCCCCAGGTGCTGTCTATATGCGCAACCGTCGTCCGGTTGTTGGCGTAAAAGGCCTTGCTGAGATCGCTGGGATTGAAGCCAACGGATTGTTGATGCACCTTTGCCGGTGCCTCTCTGCCGATATCGGTTAGACCGCTGGCCAGGACCATATCGTCCCTGAACAGAAAATAACGGTATTTCAGATCGGTGTAGGGACTTTGGATCGGGTAGACGCGTTTTTCAATGTCGTTTTCCAGCAGGGTGACCTTTACCGGTTCGCCCCAATCTTTTTCCACATCCTGTAGCGAGCGTGGATGGTGCTGGTAGAACGTTCGGCTCAAATTGGCCGAGCATCCGGCAACGGCGATCATCGAACCGACCAACAGGCCGATGATTGATAACATCGGTTTTCTTTTCACTTTTGCCTCCTTTTCCCTATCGCCATTAGAGCGTGTTGTCGATGAGATGGTCCAGCAGCATCGTCTGGATGATCTCCCACGCGTCGCTGCTGGCCACGGGAACCGTCTCTTCTTGCTGGAAGGTGTAGTCTTTGCACAACCTCATGATTGTGGGATGTTTGTGTTTTAAATCTTCCCAGACACATTCCGGGCATTCGGCTTCGCTCAATGCGCCGATGGCATCGACGACGGCAATCCGGCCATCCGGGGTAAATCGAATCGTGTCCGCTTCGAGTTCGAGCGTTACCGGTCGGTTCATTTATTTTCTCCTTTGGCGACATAGACCGTCTTGATGTTGACGAACGATCGCATCATATCTGTTGATCACCTCACCCGTTGTCGGATTGAGAACGTCGATTTTCATGACCGTCTCCTCTTATGCCGTCGAGGCCTCTGAAAAAATAAAATTTTGAGTTTGGGGATTTACGCCGAAAAATTTCGGCAGCAACCATTTTCGATACCACAGGGTCAGCCTACAAAGGGTAAGGTCGCAGGAACATACTGTGCGGGCAGTATTTGTTGCTGCCGATTGTGGTATCCGCCGACCGCCTCAACCTGCTTATCCTCCGATGAATCTGTTTTGCTGACCCTGGTACCGATCTTCCGGCGCACCGCCTCATTTTGGAGCATCGGGTTCATACCCAGTCCAGATCGCGGATATACCGATTTGACCCTATGGCAGCAGCGGCATTCATCAGATAAATAGAAAACAGCGTCCAAAACCGTGTAGGTGAAAGGGAAAGGAGCGTCCAAGATGGCATCGACACCGCAGCACTGTCCGGGATTCACCCAGTTTAAAAACCTGGAGTCGTTCGCATGTGCCTGTCCGCATTGCGGGGAGAAAAAGGAGATTTTTT
>NZ_JAWOHB010000079.1:0-2687 GCF_046496365.1 Desulfosarcina sp. | reverse complement strand
ATTCGGTCATGACGGAAAAGGTTGCCGGTCTTTTCAGGAGGGCCGGTATCGAAACTACGGTTTCCGGAAGCATTCGGGATGTGGTATGGGACAAACTTCTGGTAAATGTCGGCATCAACGCCATCACGGCCTTGACCGGGATCAAAAACGGTCAACTGCTGGACCTGCCGGTCACAAAGGCCCTTTCCCGGGCGGCGGTTGAGGAGGCTGCCGCCCTTGCCGAAGCAGCGGGGGCCGGCGTTCGGGATCACGCCACCGCCCATGTATTCGACATTGCCGCAATGACCGCCGGCAACCGGTCTTCCATGGGGCAGGACATTGATCATCAGCGGCGGACGGAGATCGACGCCATCAACGGATTTGTGGTGCGCGAATCAGAAAAATTCGGGCTGGAAGCGCCGGTCAACCGTACCCTGACGGCGCTGATTGAAACGATTCAACATCACTTTTGCAGCTGAAAAAAAGCTGGGCGGAGGTAATGCCATGAGCCATCAAAACGTTACGATACTTGACATTCAACAGGCCAAGCACAAGGGCCGGAAGCTGGTCATGGTGACCGCTTATGACTACCCGTTTGGATTAATGGCGGCTGAAGCCGGCGTGGACATTGTGCTGGTGGGCGATTCCTTGGGCATGGTGGTGATGGGCCTGGATGGTACGGTGGCAGTGACCATGGAGCATATGATCCACCACATTCGGGCGGTGGTTCGCGGATGCAGGGGCCCTTTGATTATCGGCGACATGCCCTTTATGAGTTATAATACCTCCATTCGGGAAGCCATCCACAATGCCGGACGGCTGTTGAAGGAAGGGGGATGCGATGCCGTGAAGCTGGAAGGCGGGGTGGACTTCGCGTCCACGGTTGAGGCGATTGTAAAGGCGGGCATTCCGCTGCAGGGCCATATCGGCTTGACACCCCAGACAGCCAGCGCGCTGGGCGGCTTTAAAATGCAGGGACGCGATGCAGCCGCTGCAAAACGGATTATCGAAGATGCGCGCGCCCTGGAAAATGCCGGTGTTTTTTCGATCATCCTGGAGGCGGTTCCCGCACCCCTGGGAAAGCTGGTTGCAGCGTCGGTGCGCGTGCCGGTCATCGGCATCGGCGCAGGCGTGGATGTGGACGGGCAGGTTCTGGTCACCCATGACATGATCGGCCTGTTCGATAAATTCATACCCAAATTCGTCAAGCAGTACACTCGGATTCGGACCGTTATTCTGGAGGCGCTCGAACACTACAAGGCAGATGTCATCGACGAAAATTTTCCGGGCCCTGAGCATTCATTCAAAATGTCCGATGCGGCGCTTGCGGAGTTGAAAAAAATGCTGGATATCGCGGAACCCGACGGGAATTGACTGCGGATGCCTGTGCTTTTAGAAAAACTGTCAAAGGAAGAAGCGCAGACCTTCGGCCTGGTTCTGCTTTCTTCAGGTATTGACCATCAAGCCGCCAAGGGCGCCGGTGGATGGGTGATTCGAGTGAACGATGATGATGCTGCACCCGCCGCTGAACTCATTCGAGTATACCTTCATGAAAACCGATCCTTCCACCCCTTGCGCAAACGCGCCGTCGTGGAATACCCCAGAACCTTTTCCGGCCTCTGGGGCGCGCTGGTGATTATCTCCGTTCATGTGGCCGTGGTGTCGGGCCGCGATGCCGGGTCTTTTGCAGAGGCATACGGATCATCTGCCCGCCACATTCTAAGCGGCGAATGGTACCGGTGTGCGACATCGCTGCTGCTGCATGCCGATGTTGTTCACCTGCTGGGCAATAGTGTCGGGATTGCTGTTTTCGGAACGGCGGTGTGTTCGGTGATGGGCTGGGGCGTGGGGTGGCTCATGCTGCTGGCCTCGGGCATGCTCGGCAATCTGGCCAACGCCTGGTTTTATCAGACCGGGCACCTTTCCATCGGCGCTTCCACCACCGTATTCGGTGCCGTGGGCGTGCTGTCGGCGTATCAGTTTATTCACAAAATCAAGGTGCGTGGCGAGCGCTATCAGGCGTTTTTGCCCATTGCCGCCGGGATGGCGCTGCTTGCGTTTCTTGGCGCCGCTAGGCACAGCGACATCATGGGGCACCTGTTTGGATTTATGTCGGGTCTGGCGCTGGGTATGATTTACTGTTTCTTCGTGAAACAGTCGCTGCGATGGTCATACCAGATCGGGGCGCTCTTGCTTGCGGCCGCCGTTCTGGGAGGCGCCTGGCTTTTTCCGATAATCAGCGGTGCATAGCTGGGTGAATCCGGCCCGGCCGGCAGCGGTGCTGACGGCTGAAACCATTTTCTTCAACCCTCACAGCGCATAGGGCGTCAAACTTTCATACCCGTCATCGGTTACGACAATGGTTTGTTCAAACTGGGCTGACAGCGACGCGTCTTTTGTGACGGCCGTCCAGTTGTCCCTGAGGACACGCAGCATGTGTCCGCCCAAATTGATCATGGGTTCGATGGTGAAAACCATTCCCGGGACCAGCTCGATGCCGTCGCCTTTTCGGCCGAAGTGTGGAATCTGCGGCGGTTCATGAAATTCGAAACCCACGCCGTGGCCCACGAATTCCCTGACCACGGAGCACCCCTTTTTTTCCGCAAATTTCTGAATGGCCCATCCGATATCCCCCACGGTGTTGCCGGGTTTGACCATGGAGAGTCCCCGTTTGAGGCTTTCACGGGCGACGTTCACAATTTTTCTGG
>NZ_JAWOHB010000017.1:0-72496 GCF_046496365.1 Desulfosarcina sp. | reverse complement strand
CATCCAGTTCGGCAGCCTTGTCCGCGCCGCCGATGACATGCACATGCATGCCTGTATTTGTCAAATCATCGGCCAATGTCCGCAGCGGTTCCTGGCCTGCACAGACAATAATGGTGTCCGCAGGAATCGTCTGTCGGTTTCCATTTTTGACGATATGCAGCCCGTCATCATCGATTTTTTCATAGGACAACCCGCTGATCATGGTCACCCCGCGTTTTCGCAGGGTAGCCCGGTGGATCCAGCCGGTGGTTTTGCCCAGCGAAGCCCCCATTTTGGATGCTTTGCGCTGCAGCAGGGTGACCCGACGGGGCGATGCCAGTGTTGGCGGAGGAGTGGACGCAAGCCCGCCCGGGTGCCGGTACCCACGGTCAATGCCCCACGCTTCCAGAAAACGATCGCGGTCAAGGCTGGTGGAGGGGCCCGCATGCGTGACCAGCATGGCCGTATCGAAGCCGATGCCGCCGGCACCGATAATGACCACAGTCTTTCCGACCGGTTTGACGCCCTCAATGGCATCGATATAGGAGATCACCTTGGGATGGTCCTTGCCGGGAATGTCAAGGCGGCGCGGTCGAACACCGGTGGCCACCACAATCGTATCGAAGGCTTCGGTTGCCAGGTGTTTTGCTTCGATGCTGGTGTTGAGCCGGACCCTTACGCCCAGAAGAACCAATTGGCGCCGGAAATATCGCAGGGTTTCAGCAAACTCCTCCTTGCCGGGAATCCGCACCGAAAGGTTCAGTTGCCCTCCAATGCGGTCCTGGCGGTCAAAAAGGGTCACCACATGGCCCCGGGATGCCGCCGTCACAGCCAAGGAGAGCCCGGCCGGGCCGGCACCCACGACGGCCACCTGTTTGGGGGCAGGCGTCGGGGAGATGACCATTTCCGTTTCCCGGCAGGCCCGGGGATTGACCAGACAGCCGGCAACCAAACCCTCGAAAATCTGGTCAAGGCAGGCTTGATTGCAGCCGATACAGGTGTTGATCTCATCGGCGCGGTCCTCCCTGGCCTTTTTCATGAATTCCGGATCAGCCAGAAACGGACGGGCCATTGAAATCAGATCCGCATGGCCGTCCGCGAGGATCTGTTCGACCACCTCAGGGGTATTGATCCGGTTGCTCGTGATCAAGGGTATGGAGACCGCGCCCTTGAGGCGGCTGGTGACCCAGGTGAACGCCGCCCGGGGAACCATGCCGGCGATGGTGGGAATACGGGCTTCGTGCCAGCCGATGCCGGTATTGATCATGGTCGCCCCGGCAGCTTCCACGTGTCCGGCCAGGTCCACCACCTGGTCCCAGGAGCTTCCCCCCGCAACCAGATCCAGCATGGACAGCCGGTAAATGATCATGAAATCTGCCCCGACCCGCTGTCTGACCCTGCGAACGATTTCCAGGGGAAACCGAATGCGGTTTGCATACGAGCCGCCCCAGCGGTCCTTGCGCTGATTGGTAGCCGGGGCGATGAACTGGTTGATCAGGTAGCCTTCCGACCCCATGATCTCCACGCCATCATAACCGGACTGCCGGGCCAGGTCTGCACAGCGGCCGAAATCCTCGATCTGTTGGCGGATCTCCGCTTCGGACAGCTCCCGGGGCTTGAAGATGTTGATGGGTGCCTGCAGTGGCGATGGACTGACCAGCTTTTTGTGGAACCCGTAACGGCCGGTATGCAGGATCTGCAGGGCGATCTTGCCGCCGTGGGCATGGACGGCGGTGGTGACGGTCCGGTGGTGATGGACCTCGTCCGCAGTACTCAGCTGCGCCGCATGATCCGCCACGCACCCTTCACCATTGGGGGAGAAGCCGCCGGTAACAATAAGTCCCACGTCGCCCCTGGCTCGTTCGGCGAAATAGGCCGCCAGTCGCTCGAATCCGTCCGGCACCTCTTCCAGGCCGGTATGCATGGAGCCCATGATCACCCGGTTCTTAAGCGTTGTAAAACCCAGATCGAGTGGTTGGAAAAGATGCGGATACGGCGGATTCTTCATTGTGATTCCCTGCTCCGGGTTCAAGCTGGACGATCATGCTACCATAACATCACCGGCCCTGGGTAACAAGCCTTGGATTTTGTCAACCGGACCTGCTCAGGAGATCCGCCACTATTCCTGATGGGTTTTGTCGGGAGTTTACAATTGATTTTCCTCCACAATCCAGTATGCTGGATTGACTGGATTGGTTTGACCCCACGGGGAGCTTCGTTTTCTTTCCTGTCTGCGGCGACTTGCTTGACTGACATGGCGACCACGTTTGGCAGCACGACCCTTAAACATGTCCCTTTCCGCATTTTCCTGCCGGTGATGCTGACGGTGTTGCTGTTTATTATGACCATTTTTCTGCTGATCCTGCCCGTGATGGAAGAACGGCTCCTGGATGGTAAACGCGAGACTATCCGTGAGCTGGTGAAATCGGCCTGGAGCAGTCTGGACGCCTTTGCCCGACAGGAGCGCCAGGGGGTGCTGAACCGCGGCGAGGCCCAGGCCCTTGCCATGGAACAGGTCCGGGGGTTGCGCTACGGACAGGATTTCAAGGACTACTTCTGGATCAATGATATGCATCCGCGTATGGTCATGCACCCCTATCGTCCGGATTTGGAAGGCAAAGACGTTGCCGGCGTTGTTGATCCGGGGGGCAAACGGCTTTTTTTGGCCTGCGTGGAGATTGTGCGGACAAAGGGCGCAGGATATGTTGACTACCAGTGGCAATGGATGGATGATCCATCCCGCATCGTTCCCAAAATTTCATACGTCATGGGCTTTGACCCGTGGGGCTGGATCATCGGCACAGGCATCTACGTGGAAGATGTTCACGCCCAGATCGCGGCGATTACCCGCAAAACCACCATCATCTGTATCTGGATCCTTTTTCTGGTCATCGTTCTGTCGATCCATATCGTCTGGCACGGCATGAAGGTGACCCATGCAAAACAACTGGCCGAGGAAAAGACTTTGCTTAAACAGGAACAACTGTTTCAGGCAGCCAAAATGGTTTCCCTGGGCACCCTGGTCTCCGGTGTTGCGCATGAGATTAACAACCCCATCACTTCGGTCATGCTCAACGCCCCCAGCCTGACCCGCATATGGGAGGCCACGCTGCCCATCCTTGATCGGCACCATGCGCAACACGGTGATTTCCAGGTGGGGGCCACCACCTACAGCCGGATTCGCGACCGGATTCCCCAGATGCTCATTGGCATTACCGAAGATGCCCGACGGGTTCGGGACATCGTTGCGGATCTGAAGGATTTCTCCCGGGACAACCCCTCAGAAATGAAAGATGCTGTGGATTTGAACGCTGTGGTAAACAAGGCCATCGGATTGACCGCCAACCTGATCAAAAAATCCACCCGGCACTTCACCCTGACTTGCCATCCGAACCTGCCGACATTTTTGGGCAACTCCCAGCGCATCGAACAGGTGGCCATCAACTTGGTCGTCAACGCCTGCCAGGCGCTGCCGGACATCGATCGGGCCGTATCCGTGACTACCGGGTTCAATGCCCGGACGAATCAGATCGTTCTCCAGGTGAGGGATGAAGGCGGGGGCATCGAGGCAGAAAATCTCAAACGGATTACCGACCCCTTTTTTACCACCAGACGGGAGCGCGGCGGCACAGGCCTGGGTCTGGCCATTTCCGATCGCATCGTTAAGGACCATGGCGGCGGCATGCATTTTGAGTCTTCACCGGGCAACGGAACGACAGTACGCGTAACGTTTCCACTGGCCCAGAACCACCGCCAACTGCAAGCAGGGGCGCTTTAGCATGTCTATCTCCTTGAATCCACCCCGGCCCATCATGATCGTGGATGATGAAGCATCCATTCTGCTGGCTATCGATACGACGCTTCAAATGGCGGGACTGAACCATACGATCACCTGCCGGGACAGTCGGAAGGTAATGGGCATACTGGCCGAGAACCTTGTTGAAACCCTGCTTCTGGATCTGAACATGCCCAATTTAGACGGTCATCGACTCTTGGATGACGTACGTCGCGAATACCCGGACGTGCCGGTGATCATCGTCACCGGCGCAGTGGATGTGGCCACTGCCGTGCGCTGCATAAAAGCAGGCGCTTTCGACTACATCGTCAAGCCGGTCGAGGCGGACCGTCTGATCACGGCTGTCAACCGGGCAGTCGCCTTCCAGGAACTCAAGCGCGAGAACCAGTCGCTTCGTCGGCACATGCTGCGCGACACCCTGGAACATCCGGAAGCCTTCAAGCGCATCATTACCAACAACAAAAAGATGCTGACGCTTTTCCAATACGTGGAATCCATCGCCACAACCTCGCAACCGGTTCTTATTCGGGGGGAAACCGGTGTCGGCAAAGAACTGATTGCCCGGGCCATCTACCAGTTGAGTGGCCTGAAAGGTCCTTTTGTGGCGGTCAACGCCGCCGGTCTGGACGATACCGTCTTTTCGGATACCCTCTTCGGGCATGTAAAGGGGGCCTTCACCGGAGCCGATGGACCCCGCGGCGGATTGATCGAAAGGGCCGACGGTGGGACCCTTTTCCTCGATGAAATCGGAGATCTGACCCAACCATCCCAGGTCAAGCTATTGCGGCTGCTGCAGGAAGGTGAATATTTTCCGCTGGGTTCGGATACACCCCGTCTGGCCAACGTAAGGATTATCGCCGCCACCAACCAGCGCCTGGCCGTGCTTTTAAACGAAGGGCGTTTTCGCAAAGATCTCAACTATCGCCTGCAGACGCATCGCATCCTTATTCCGCCGCTCCGGGATCGTCTGGATGACATCGTCCCCCTTTTCGATCACTTTCTGTCGGAGGCTGCATCCCGGCTGGACAGACCCATCCCTCCGGTACCCCGAGAACTGGCGGCCTTGTTGACAAGTTATGCCTACCCCGGCAACGTCCGCGAACTGGAATCCATGACTTTCGATGCCCTGAGCCGCCACCGATCCGGCATGCTATCCCTCGAATCCTTCAAAGCCCATATCGCCCGCGAACAGTCAGCCCCTGGATCAATACCGATATCATCGGCTGCCGATACCCGCACACCAATCACTTTTTCCCATCGACTGCCGACCATCAAACAGGCCACCCGGCTGTTGGTCGATGAGGCCATGCGCCGCAGCGGTGGCAACCAGTCCAACGCCGCAGCCATGCTGGGTGTTTCCCAGCAAGCCTTGAGCAAGCGTTTGAAACACAACCCGACCGATGGGTGACCCCTACAACCTTAACTGTAACCACAACCATGGTTGTAACCGCAGGGCCCGCCTGCCGCTTCCGCCCCGACATCGGCCAAACTTGTCCATTATCACTGGTCCAACGCGAGCATGTCACAACAAAGGTTGTAGATCGCCGGTTCGCGATTACCGGAGACAATTGGTAAATTAGCATTGATATCGGAAGGTTGATAACATCTATGCTCCTGGCATAAATGTTGAAAAATCGGGTTCGTTGAAGCCGATTCAATCTGTACCGTGGATTCAATGATTCGTATGCACTAATATCGGCGCCCGATAACGCAGAAAGAGGGAATTATGCTCAGCAAAACGAGTGCGCTACTTTCCGAAAGCCAGATGATCAGCCACGAATTTGTCAATTCACTGACCTCCCTGCGGTCCCTTTCCGAACTGCTGGTGGACTATCCGGGGTTGGATGCCGGCGATCGAACCCGTTTCCTGAATATCATCCGGGAAGAGACGGAACGGCTGGTCCGCCTTTACAGCCACTTAAACGGCTGCCCGGCCTGGTCGGGTCGGTGCAACCCCACACCACCCATGCAACCTTTATCTGCGTAGCATGAACCCTTCGAACGGAGAGATCTATGAATGAAATCAGAAACAAGGGCTGGCGCGTAACCATGGCGGGCCTGGGTATCAACCTGGCCCTGGGCATCCTCTACACCTGGAGTATTTTCAAACAAGCCATCCGGGAATCGGTGCTGGCTGGAGACGGCGTATTCAACTGGGATATGGCCTCACTAAACGATCCATTCGCCGTCTGCTGCCTGATGTTCACCGTAGCGATGATTTTAGCCGGCAGGATTCAGGACAAACTCAGTCCGCGCCTGACCGCCGTTATCGGTGGCATCCTGACCGGTGCCGGTCTCATCGTCATCTCCCAGTCCAACAGCCTGACGGCCTGGATTCTGGGCTTCGGCGTTCTGACCGGGCTGGGTCTGGGATTCGGCTATGCCTCGGCTACGCCGCCGGCAATCAAATGGTTCCCCTCCTCGCAAACCGGCATGATTGCCGGCATCGTCGTTGCCGGGTTCGGCTTGGCATCCGTATACATTGCTCCGTTGGCCAATTTTCTGATCGCCAATTTCGGTCTAAGCCGTTCCATGTTCATTTTCGGCGTCTCTTTTCTGGCAGTGGTCTGCGTCCTCTCCATGTTTCTGGTCAACCCGCCGGCCGGCTACGTGCCTGTCGGACCGGCATCTGCGGCGGCCGCCAATCTCGTACCGGTCCCACCGACAGCCGACTTTTCCCCTTTGCAGATGCTGAAAACCAATGCGTTTTACAAGTTATGGTTCATGTATTTCATCGGTGCCGGTGCCGCGTTGATCATCATTGGCGGAGTCGCCGGCATGGCCAAAAACAGCATGGGCGATCTGGCCTGGATCGTCGTAGCGCTGATGGCCGTCGGCAACGCCGGTGGCCGGGTGGCGGCCGGAGTGATTTCCGACAAGATCGGCCGCACCCGAACCCTGTTGATCATGATGAGCCTGCAGGCCGCCGTCATCTTCTCGCTGCTGTTCATCGGCGAGTCCGAAGCCATCCTTCTGGTAGCGGCCGCTACCATGGTGGGTTTCAACTACGGTACCAATCTCTCCTTGTTCCCGTCCGTCGCCAAAGACTACTACGGTCTTAAAAATTTTGGCATCAACTATGGCCTGTTGTTTTCCGCCTGGGGGATCGGCGGATTCATCTTCCCCCGCATTTCACAGATGATCGTGGCCCAGACCGGCGATTCGCATGCCGCTTATCTCCTGTGCAGCATCCTCCTGGCAGCCGGGGCCCTTCTTTCCCTGACCACACGGGTTCCCGGAAAAGCCGCGCAAAAACCAACCGTGTGGGGTCAAGTCGGGGAAAAGTTTGCATTCGCCAGGGCCCAACCCGTCGACGTCTTTTTAGGTGCCCGCCATATCTGATGCCAAAGTGATGGCCCATTCGGCTCAATGGGCTGAACAGCCCTCAAGTGGGAAGCCGTTTTTACCCATCCTTGCCAACCGTATCTTTAGCGTTACTATATGTCTTTGGCCGACTTTCGGATGGCATTGAAATACTTTCGTTATGTCGCTATTGACATATTTAGGATCTTGTGCCAGCGCGATGCCCACAATCCGGTTGGTGAAAACCTTCAGCGCCAAGGAGGGGATGCCGATGCCCAATGCAATTTTTTCCATGGATCCGCCGGTCAATGAGCCGGTTCTCGAATACCGGCCGGGCAGCGATGAGCGCCGCCGGATTAAAGATGAGTTGAAGCGGCTCAAAGAGACAGATCTAGAAATCCCCTTGATTATTGGTGGGCATCCCGTGAAAACCGGAAATCTGGGACGCTGCATCACTCCTTATGACCATAGCCGCCAGCTGGCCGTTTTTCACCAGGCTGGTGAAAACGAGGTTCACCTGGCCATCGAGGCGGCCGCCGCAGCCGCTGGAGCATGGGCGGCCATGGACTGGGAGGACCGCCTGGCCATTTTTGCCAAGGCCGCCGATCTCATCGCCGGTCCCCGGCGCATGACCCTCAATGCCGCCACCATGCTCGGCCAGGGAAAGAATGTATACCAGGCGGAAATCGACTCCGCCTGTGAAATGGTCGATTTTCTTCGTTTCAACATCTATTACGCCACCCAGATCTATCGGCAGCAGCCCCAGTCCGGTCAGGCCGACTGGAATCACCTGGAATACCGCCCTCTGGAGGGCTTCGTTTTTGCCGTGACACCCTTCAATTTCACGGCTATCGGCGGCAACCTGCCCTCGGCGCCGGCCATGCTGGGCAACACCGTGTTGTGGAAGCCGGCATCCACAGCTGTCTATTCGGCCTGGATGCTCATGCAGACCTTCAGGGAAGCCGGACTTCCGCCGGGCGTGATCAATTTCATCCCGGGTGCCGGGGCAACGGTGGGCAATCCCGTGCTGGCCAGCCCGGGTCTGGCCGGCATTCATTTTACCGGGTCCACAGCGGTGTTCCGCGGGATGTGGCGGACTGTTGCCGCCAACCTGGATCGCTACCGCACCTACCCGCGGATCGTCGGTGAAACCGGTGGCAAGGATTTTATCTTCGTCCACGCCAGTGCCGACCCCGATGCCGTGGTAACCGCTTTGATCCGGGGCGCTTTCGAATACCAGGGGCAGAAATGTTCTGCGGTTTCGAGGGCCTACCTCCCCGCATCGCTCTGGCCACTGCTCAAGGAAAAACTGCTGGCCGACGTGCGCACCATCAACGTCGGATCTCCGGAGGACTTCTCCACGTTTGTCAATGCCGTCATCGACCGCTCCGCCTTTGATACGATCAGCAGCTATATCGCCTATGCCAGGGAGCACGGGGCGGCCGAGATCATTGCCGGCGGCGGCCATGACTGCAGCACTGGATTCTTCATCGATCCCACGGTAATCTTGACCACCGATCCCCATTTCAAAACCATGCAGGAGGAAATTTTCGGGCCCGTGTTGACCCTGTACGTCTACCCGGATGAGCAATTTGAGTCCACCCTGGACCTTTGTGACCGGACCTCGCCTTACGCGCTCACCGGCGCCGTTTTTTCACGGGACCGGGAGGCGGTGGTAACGGCCCGAGGCCGATTGGTCAACGCGGCCGGCAACTTCTACATCAACGACAAACCCACGGGTGCCGTTGTGGGACGCCAGCCCTTCGGAGGTGCCCGGGCTTCTGGAACCAACGACAAGGCCGGCAGCATCCTCAACCTGTATCGCTGGGTCAGCCCGCGAACCATCAAAGAAACCTTTTTGCCGGCCACAGACTATCGCTATCCGTTCATGGACGCAAAGTAGCGCTTACAGGCCTTGAGCGCCGGTTGCTCAAGCGACCGACTACCGGGAGAAAAACATGGAGTTCTTGAAGGCGCTTGGCATTGAAAAAGAAAACCAGGGTGTTTCGACGGGTTTGGATTGGCTGGGGGGCAAAGCCGGTCCGACCGTTGAGGTGGTTTCCCCGGTGGATGGCAAGGTTGTCGCCAGCGTATTCACCGCCACGGAAAGCGAGTATGAACAAACCGTGCAAACTGCGCACAAGGCGTTTTTAAAATGGCGCCGGGTGCCGGCTCCCAAACGGGGCGAAGTCGTCCGCCAAATCGGCCGGCAACTCCGTTTATATAAAGAACCGCTGGGAAATCTGGTTTCCTACGAGATGGGCAAGTCTCTCCAGGAAGGGCTGGGCGAAGTCCAGGAGATGATCGATATATGCGACTTCGCCGTTGGCCAGTCCCGGCAGCTCTACGGGTACACCATCCACTCGGAACGACCGGAACACCGCATGTACGACCAGTATCATCCACTTGGCGTGGTGGGCATCGTCAGTGCTTTCAACTTCCCGGTGGCCGTGTGGTCCTGGAATGCCATGCTGGCGGCAGTATGCGGTGATGCCAGCCTCTGGAAACCGTCCTCCAAGGCGCCCCTTTCGGCAATCGCCGTACAGCACATCCTGGCCGACGTGCTGCGTGAAAATACCGCTATGGTTCCCGAAGGACTCTTCTCGCTGATGGTGGGCAGTGGACGCACCGTGGGCCAACGCATGCTTGAAGATTCGCGGGTGCCGCTGGTGTCCGTTACCGGTTCCACCCGGGTCGGACGCCATGCGGCCCAGGTGGTTGCCGGACGTTTCGGCCGGGCCATCCTGGAACTGGGAGGCAACAACGCCGTTATCGTTACCGCAGCAGCTGACCTTGCCATGGCAATCACGGCTGTGGTCTTCGGCGCCGTGGGCACCGCCGGCCAACGCTGCACATCCACCCGTCGGGTCATCATCCATGAATCCATTTATGAAAAGGTCGTCGCCTCCCTGATCAATGCTTATAAAAGCCTTCGCATCGGTACACCCCTGGATCCCAAAAACCACATGGGACCGCTCATCGACACCCCAGCCGTGGCGGACTTTTGCAATGCACTGGTGCAGGTGGAGACTCAGGGCGGAAAGATCCTTTACGGCGGCCGGGTGCTGGAAGGCCCCGCATATGCATCGGGCTGCTATGTGCAGCCCACACTCTGCGAGGTCAAGCACAACTATGCCATTGTTCAGCAGGAAACCTTCGCACCCATCCTTTACCTGATCCGCTACCACGGGGATATCGCCAATGCCATCACCATTCACAACGACGTTCCCCAAGGGCTCTCGTCGGCCATTTTCACCAATGATTTACGCGAAGCCGAGATGTTCCTCTCGGCAGTCGGATCCGACTGCGGCATCGCCAATGTCAACATCGGCACGTCCGGTGCTGAAATCGGCGGTGCCTTCGGTGGCGAAAAAGAGACCGGCGGTGGACGGGAGTCCGGCTCCGATGCATGGAAAGGCTATATGCGCCGACAGACCAACACGATCAACTTCGGCCGCCGCCTGCCCCTGGCCCAGGGAATTGTCTTCGATATATAACCGCTACCACCTTGTTCACAGGGGGTTCTCCATGTTCAGGATAGACCCGCTGCCAACACCTTGGGATTCCTTCCGGGCTGCCGAAATCGGGTTGATTTTTTTCTTGCTGCCGGTTCTCACGCCTGTTATCCTCTTGGCGCTTTGCTGATACCCTGGACCGGATGACGGGAGGTGTAATGGACACCAAAATCATTGTTAAATCAAAGGTCTGGTTGGAGGATCACCAGGGGCGGATAATTTTTGGTCTGGGCCGCATGCGAATTTTAAGGGCCATTGAAAGATGCGGTTCTCTCAATGCGGCGGCCAAGCACCTCAAAATGAGCTACCGGGCGGTGTGGGGTAAAATCAAGGTGACCGAAGCGGCCTTGGGCAGACCCCTGCTGGTCAAAAGCCAGGGCGGCAGTACCGGAGGCGGCTCCATTTTGACACCATATGCCCACACGCTCATGGAACGATACCTGGCGCTTTCCCGCCTCATCGACACGCAGGCCGATCATCTTTTCGAATCCGGATTCCTCGATCCGCAGTAGCCATTTACCCCTGGAGGTGTTATATGCCCGGGTCATGGGCGGTCATTGGGTCGACCGGTCGACGTTCAATCTTCAAGCCACCCACATCAAATCACTATACGACATGCAGCAACCAGGAAAAACCAACGGGTTGACCGATGTTCCCGGCATTTGGGTGGGACATTACACCGACACCGAATCCGCCTCCGGCACGACCGTGGTTGTCTGCCCCGACGGTGCGGTGGGCGGCGTTGACGTTCGTGGCGCGGCGCCGGGCACCCGGGAAACCGATCTGCTTGCGCCTGAAAACCTGGTGGAAAAAGTCCAGGCGCTCTGCTTCTCGGGCGGGTCGGTCTACGGCCTGGCAGCGGCGGACGGTGTGGTGCGGCATCTGGAATCTCGACAGATCGGCTTCCCGCTGGATGGAACCCACGTCGCACCCATCGTTCCGGCAGCCGTGCTTTATGATCTCGGACGCGGCGCGGAATTCAGACCGCCTGTGGATGCCGGCTGGGGTGAGGCGGCCTGCCGATCCGCCGGCACAGGTCCGGTGAAAACCGGTTGTGTGGGTGCAGGCACGGGCGCCATGTCCGGGGGCATCAAGGGTGGGCTGGGCAGTGCCAGCCTGATTCTGGAAACCGGAATTACCGTTGCCGCATTGGTCGCGGTGAACTCCCTGGGATCGACCGTTGACCCGGAAACCGGCACATTCTGGGAAGTCCGGCTGGAGATCGGACACGAATTTGAGGATCGTATCCGCCAGGGGGTGCGGCTGCCCGAACCACCCACCGGTGCACCAGGAGAAAACACCACCTTGGCCGTAGTGGCCACCGATGCAGCCCTTAACAAGTCCCAGGCAAAAAAAATCGCCATGATGGCCCATGACGGCATGGCCCGGGCTATCCGTCCCGCCCATACCATGTTCGATGGAGATGTCGTTTTCTGCCTCTCTCTGGGAAACCGTGCCCTGCCGGAAACTTCCGGGTTTTTTTCGGCACCTGCAGCCCAGACCATCAACGACATCGGCCATGCCGCAGCCAACTGCCTGGCCCGGGCCATCATCCGGGGCATTCTGTATGCCGATAGCAGATACGGCATGACCGCCTACATTGATCTTAAAAATCGATAGCGGACCAAATCCATTTTACCGTCGCTCAACGCAAAAAGGAGAAAAGATGAACACGACCCGTCGCTTCCTTTGCCCGATTCTCTTCCTGGTTTGGATGGTTTGCCCCGCATTTTCACAAACTCCGGTCAAGGGCGGCACCCTGACGGTGTGCCAGCCGGCGGAGCCGCCGGGGCTTGACCCCACGGCCAACACCGCCGCGGCAATCGATCGTGTCGTATACGCCAATATATATGAGGGGCTGGTCAAGGTAGACAGCAGCGGCGGCTTTATCCCCGGTCTGGCCCATGGTTGGCACATATCCCCCGACGGGCTTGTATACATCTTCAATCTGAGAAAAGGGGTGGTTTTTCACAACGGGGAATCCTTCGACGCGGCAGTAGCCAAATGGAACCTGGAGCGGGCCGCCGTGCCGGAAAACGGCAACCCCCATCCCGAGTATTTCAACGGCATCGACACCCTTGCCACGCCGGAGAGCCACACCTTGGAAATCCGATTAAAAGCCGTCGACGCCCTGTTCATTGCCCACATGGCCGAAGGGGATGCGGTGATGCTGCCCATGAAGGGTTATGCCGATGCCAAATCCAACCCCATTGGCACCGGTCCCTTCAAATTTACACGCTGGGTCAGGGGCGACCGGGTGGAAATGATCCGCTTTGACAGGTACTGGAATCCCATGCTGCCTTACCTGGACCAGGTGACCTTTCGATTCATCAGCGACCCAGCGGCCCAGATCGCCGCATTCAAGGCCGGCGATATTGACGTGATCGGTTACATCGCCGCACCCGAATCGGCCATGCTGCTGGCCAAGGACCAACGTTTCAAGGTCTATTCCGGCACCACCACCGGCGAGGTGATCATGTCCACCAACAACAAAACGGCTCCCTTCGACAACCTCCTGGTGCGCCGGGCCATGGCCCATGCCATCGACCGCCAGGCGGTGGTGGATCTGGTGATGTTCGGCTACGGAACCCCCATCGGCTCCCACTGGTCACCGGCCACCCCGTATTACAGGGACCTCACCGGTCGCTTCCCTTACGACCCGGACAAAGCCAGGGCTCTGCTGAAGGAAGCCGGCTACCCCGACGGATTTTCGGCCACTATCAAACTTCCGGCCATCTACTCCTACTCCAGACGCGCCGGGGAGGTCATTGCCGACATGCTGTCCAAAGTAGGCATCAACCTCACCATCGAGATCGTCGAATGGGGTCAGTGGATCGACCGGATCTTCAAGAATAAAGACTACCAGCTCACCATGATCGGCCACGTGGAGGCTTGGGATATCGGCATCTACGCCAAACCGGATTACTACTTCCAGTATGACTCCCAGGAATTTAGAACTGCCTATGCCAATGCGCTCAAGGCTCCCGACGAAGCCGGCAAGACAGAATGGTTCGGCCGCTGCCAGGAGATCATCGCCGATGACGCGGTCAACGGATTCCTCTTTTCAGCCCCCAGCCTCCCGGTCATGAAAGCAGCCGTCATGGGGTGGTGGCAGAATTATCCGACCATCGCCCTGGATTGCAGCGCGGTGTGGTGGCAGAAGTGATCATGGCGGTCAGGCACGCATGATCGGCTATTTGATCAAAAAGGGGCTCAGCCTGGCGGTTTTGCTGGGTCTGGTCTCCCTCACCGTCTTCGCGGTGCTTTTCGTGCTTCCCGGCGATCCGGCCCAGATCATACTGGGGATCAATGCCTCCCCGGAAACGCTGGCCGCCCTGAGGACACAGCTGGGGCTTGATCAACCCTTCCTGGTCCAGTATGGGCAATGGATCGGCAGCTTGCTGCAAGGCACCGGGGGGCACTCCATCACCTATGACATGCCGGTGGCGGACTTGATCGGCTCCCGGCTGGCAGTGACCGGCCCCCTGGCGCTGATGGCCATGGCCATTGCCGTATGCATCGCCCTGCCCCTGGGAATCGTTGCCGCCCGCCATCAGAACCGCCCTGCAGATGCTGCGGTGATGGCCGGCACCCAGCTGGGACTGGCCATTCCCGAGTTCTGGCTGGGCATCCTGCTCATGCTGCTCTTTTCCGTACACTGGGGGGTGTTTACCGCCGGGGGGTTCCCCGGCTGGGGAGAGGATTGTTGGGGCTCCCTGAAGGCCCTGTCTCTGCCGGCCCTGGCCCTGGGGCTGATCCGGGCGTCAATTCTCACCCGGCTGACCCGTTCCTCGATGCTGGAGGTGCTGCGGGAGGATTATGTGCGCACGGCCCGCGCCAAGGGGCTGAAGGAACGCAGCGTGGTCTACGGCCACGCCTTGAAAAACGCGTTGATCCCGGTGCTGACCATTTTCGGCCTGCAGATGGGCCAACTGCTGGCCGGAGCCATCGTCATCGAAAATGTATTCACCTTGCCGGGACTGGGGAGACTGGTGTTTCAGGCTATCGGCCAGCGGGACCTGCCCGTTGTTCGCGAAGTGGTGCTGTTCATGGCCGCCGCCGTGGTGATCATCAATTTCCTTGTGGACATCTCCTACGCAGCCGTGGACCCGCGGATCCGCCCGGACGGCCAATAGAGGATACTGAATTGACGGCCATGGGACGCTATTTGAAAAATTTGAATTTCTCCCTGGGGCTGGCCCTGTCTGCCCTGGTTGTAATCATGGCCCTGACCAGTCTGTTCTGGACGCCTCACAGCCCCAACGCCATGGACAGGGGCCACCGCATGGAAAGTCCTTCCTGGGCCCATCCCCTGGGCACGGACCAGTACGGCCGCGACCTGCTCTCCCGGGTGATGGTGGGCGCGGTGAATTCCATCATCGTAGGTTTGATGACTGTGGCCATCGGCATGGGAGCGGGAATCGCCCTGGGACTGATCAGCGCCTGGGGAGGCCGGCTGATAGATGAAGTCATCATGCGTTTGGCAGACCTGCTCTTCGGCTTTCCCGCAGTGCTGTCGGCGATTTTGATCACAGCGGTCATGGGACCGTCGGCGGTCAACGCCATGCTGGCCATTGGCATCTTCTATATTCCGGTATTTGCCCGCCTCACCCGGGCATCCGCGCTGGCGGTCAAGGAGCTGGACTACATCGCCGCGGCACGAGCGGCCGGACAAGGGGAAACGGCCATCATCCGGCGTCATGTACTGCCCAACATCCTCTCACCGCTGATCATCCAGGCAACGATCCAGTTCGCCGTCGCCATCCTGGCCGAAGCCGGCCTGAGCTACCTGGGACTGGGTGCCCAGCCACCGCACCCCTCCTGGGGGCGGATGCTCAACGAAGCGCAGACCTTTATGGAACTGGCTCCATGGATGGCAGTCTTTCCCGGTCTGGCCATCGCCTGGACGGTACTTGGATTCAACCTTTTGGGTGACGGGTTGCGTGACATTCTGGACCCGCGCCTGCGGTAAAAATATGGCCGACCGGCCCAAGACGATTAGGACCCAGGATGATTGCTGAAAAATTAGTCCACGCGGTCATGGATCAGATTGATCCTGATACGCTGATCGACCTGACAGCCCGTCTGGTGCGATGCAACTCGGTATGGGACCCGCAGGCAGGCACCAGTGAAGCCGAGGCGGCGGCGCTGGTTGCACAATGGGCCCGGGACAGGGGATTTGATGTGGCCGTGGAAGCCGTTTTTCCGAAACGCCCCAATGTGATCGTTCGCTGGAAATTTGGTCCCGGTCCGCGAACCCTCATGTTCGAGGGGCACACCGATGTGGTCACGCCCGGCGACCGATCCCGCTGGCGCCATGACCCTTTCGGTGCACATATCGAAAAAGGGCGCATGTTCGGCCGGGGTACCAACGATACCAAAGGGAATCTGGCCGCCATGCTGGTGGCCATGGCGGCACTGAAGGCATCGGGAATTCCCCTGGCCGGATCAGTGATCGGCGGTGTGTTATGTGATGAAGAGGACATGATGACCGGGGTACAACATTTCATCGCCCAGGGACATGCCGATCCGGTGACCGCCGCGGTTGTCTGCGAACCCCAGGACGGGCTTATCTGCATCGCTCAGAAAGGCGCCCTGCGAGCCCGGTTTACGGTGCATGGACACATGAGCCACGGAGCCATGCCCCTGTCCGGCATCAATCCGGCGCCGGCCGTGGCCCGGATCATCGATGGGTTGGCGCAACTGGAAAGCGCAGCGCTGAAGACCTTTGGAGAGGATACCCTGCTGGGCTGGCCCAGCTTCACGCCAACGGTCGTCCAGGCGCCGTCACAGGGAGCACCGCAGCTCAATGTGGTTCCCGGCGAAGCGAAGATCCTGGTGGACATACGCACACTTCCCAACCAAAACCATGCCAGCATCCGCGAGGCATTGGTGACACTGGCGCGACAGACCATCGCGGATGTCAATGCACGTTACCGTGAAACCGATCGCCAGTTGGGCATCCAGCGGCCCTGGGGAGTGGATGTAACGGTGCAGGTGCTTTCCGATCGGCCCTGTACCCAGACTGACGGCAACGAACCCGTCGTCGTTTCCGCTGCCTGGGCCAGCCGACGGATCAGCGGCAGGGAGCCCGAATATGCCGGTGTGCCCGGTGCCACCGACGGCACATTTCTCTGGTCCCTGAAGCATATTCCCATCGTCACCATGGGGGCGGGGGATCGCCACGTGCCCCATCAGGTTGACGAATGGGTGGATCTCGACCAACTGGTGGACACGGCCCGCATCTTTGCACTCACCGCCCTGCACTACCTCTATCCGGGTGCCGACCGTTGAGGGATGCATTGCTGGACATCCGGGGCTTGTCGGTACACTTTCACACCCCCGAAGGGATTGGCCGGGCCGTAGAGTCGGTGAGCCTCTCTATCGGCCCCGGTGAAACCCTGGGGCTGGTGGGCGAATCGGGCTGCGGAAAAAGTGTCACCGCCCTGGCGGTGATAGGTCTGATTCCTTCTCCGCCGGGCCGCATCGTGGCGGGAGAAATTCGTTTCCAGGGCCGAGACCTGCTGCGAATCAAGCCTGACAGACTGCGCCGGATCCGGGGGCGTGAAATCGGCATGATTTTTCAGGAGCCCCTGACCGCCTTGAACCCCGTGCTCACCATCGGCCGGCAGGTGGCCGAACCCCTGATGGTACATTCGGGGCTGTCACGTGACGCGGCCCTGAAAAAAGCGACCCGCTGGCTGGAGCGGGTCCGTATCCCGTCGGCGGCAAAGCGGCTGGGGGCCTACCCCCACGAGCTCTCCGGCGGCATGCGCCAGCGGGTAATGATCGCCATGGCGATGATCTGCCGGCCGCGGTTGATCATCGCCGACGAGCCTACCACAGCTCTGGACGTCACCCTCCAGCGCCAGATTCTGTCGCTGATGGCCCGTCTGCAAAGTGAAATGGGCATGGCCATGCTGCTGATCACCCACGACCTGGGCGTGGTGGCTCAGACCGCCGGTCGGGTGGCGGTGATGTATGCGGGACGGGTGGCGGAGACCGCCGCTGTCGGGCCCCTGTTTGCCGATCCGCTGCACCCCTACACCCAAGGGCTGCTCCAGTCCATGCCGCGGCTGGGCGCCGGCAGCGGACGGCTGCATGAAATTCCCGGAAGCGTGCCCGCCGCCACGAGTTCCATCAGCGGCTGCCCCTTTGCCGAACGCTGTCCGTTTGCGTTTGACCGATGCCGGCAAGAGGCGCCGATGCTGCAAACGGCCCGGCCGGGCCGGCAGGTCAGCTGCTGGTTATATGTCCGTTAACCGATAGGGGCGTTCAGGAATTCAAGAATGCCGGTACACGAGCATCGATACGATTGTTAATCGTGGAGACAAGAGGCCAGCTGATGGACCATGCGTCCCTGCTTGAGGTCACGGACCTGATCAAACACTTTCCTGCCGGCGGGGGAATTTTTTCAGGCCCCACGGGATGGGTCAAAGCCGTCAACGGCGTCAACTTCTCCATCAGCCGTGGGGAAAGCCTGGGGCTGGTGGGCGAATCGGGCTGCGGAAAAAGCACCCTGGCCCGGCTGGTGGTGCGGCTGCTGACGCCCACCGCCGGCTCCATCCGGTTCGACGGCCGCGAGATCAGCAGCCTCGATCGGCGGGCCATGAGGCCTTTGAGAAAACGGATGCAGGTCATCTTCCAGGATCCCTATGCCAGTCTGGATCCGCGCATGACTGTGGCCGCCAGCGTCACCGAACCGCTGCTCAACAGAGGCACGCTTTCCCGGCGCGAACAGCGCGCGTTGGCAGTCGAACTGCTCGCCACCGTGGGTCTTCGGGCCGGCGACCTGGACCGCTATCCCCACGAGTTCTCCGGCGGTCAGCGCCAGCGCATCGGCATCGCCAGGGCCCTTTGTGTGCGGCCTGAACTGGTGGTCGCCGACGAACCGGTCAGTGCCCTGGACGTCTCCATCCAGGCCCAGATCCTCAACCTGATGAAGGACATTCAGCAGCAGTCCGGCCTGGCCTATTTCTTTATTTCCCACGATATCAGCGTGGTCGAGTATTTCTGCGACCGGGTCGCCGTCATGTACGCCGGCAACCTGGTGGAGGTCGCCGTTGCCAAAGGATTTCACAGCAACTGCCGCCACCCCTATACCCGGGCCCTGGTGGCCGCCGTTCCCCGACCGGACCCACGTGTGAACCTGCCGCCGGTGCCGGTAGAAGGCGAACCCCCGGACCCCGCCGCGCTGCCGCCGGGGTGCCCCTATCACCCGCGGTGTCCTCACGCCTTTGAGCCCTGCGTAATTGAACGGCCGCCGCTGATCGAGGTGGGGGGAAATCAGCAGGTGGCCTGCTGGCTGAATGGGGGCAGCGGCGTTGAAAATGGGTTTCATTGACCTCATCACGCACCGCTGCCGGGATTGTGGACCGTCGATCAATCTGCGCGGGTCCGGATGATGGCGCCTTTATCTGCAGATTCAGCCAGCCGGCTGTAAAGATGGAGATATCCCGAGGTGACCCGCGGCGGCGGCGGCTGCCATTGTGTGCGCCGACGGTCGAGTTCACCCTGCGGTACTTTCAGCTCCAGACTTTTGCCGGGAATATCGATGGCGATGACATCGCCGTCCGAAACCAGGGCGATAGGGCCACCTTCCATGGCTTCGGGGGAGATATGCCCGATAAAGCAGCCATTGTTGGTGCCGGAAAAGCGCCCGTCGGTCACCAGGGCGACCTTGTCACTGAGGCCAAGTCCGTGGAGCAGTTTCATGGCCTTGAACATCTCGGGCATCCCCGGTCCGCCTTTTGGGCCCTCATAGCGGATCACCACGACTTCCCCGGGCCGCACCGCATCAGCCATGATGGCGGAGTTGGCCTCGGCCTCGGAATCAAAAACGCGCGCCGGACCGCTGAAGGTAAGCATGTCGCTGCGGATGGCGGCCGGTTTGGTCACCGCCGAATTCGGGGCCAGGTTGCCATGCAGCACCGCTAAACCGCCGCTGGCGCTGAAGGGTCTCGCAAAGGTCTTTATCACATCATTGTCGGGTGAAACATGACCGCGAATATTTTCACCGATGGTCCGACCGGTGACGGTCATGGCCTCTTGATGCAGCAGAGAGGCGATCGCATTCATCACCACGGGAACACCGCCGGACTCAAAAAAATCGATCACATTGCAGGCTGCGGCCGGATTCATCTTGGCAATCAGCGGGGTGCTGCGGCTGATGTCGTCGAACAGCCGGATATCGAACGCCACGCCGGCCTCATAGGCGATGGCGGGGATATGAAGGGCCGCGTTGGTGGACCCGCCGATGGCGGATGTCAGACGGACGGCGTTTTCCAGAGAGGCGCGGGTGATAATCCGCCGGGCGGTGACACCGTTGCGAACCAGGGCGACAACCGCCCGACCGGCGTCCTGGGCGGTGTGCAGCCGACCGGCATGGGTGGCCGGAATCATGGCACTGCCCGTCAGGGACATGCCGATGGCTTCCGCAATGCAGCACATGGTATTGGCGGTCCCCAGAAAAGAGCAGGAGCCACAGGTAGGGGCACACGCGTCCTCCATGCGGATCAGTTCTTCCTCCGAGATCTCACCTTTCTTCAACCGGCCCACACCTTCAATGATTGAGGTGGTGTCGGCTTTGCGGCCATGCATCTGTGGACCACCCATCATGGGACCACCGTTGACCAGGATGGCGGGCAGATCCAGGCGGGCGGCCGCCATGAGCATGCCGGGAACGATTTTATCGCAAGATCCCAGCAGCACCAGCCCGTCGTAGCAATGTGCCTGTACCATCAGTTCGATGCTGTGGGCAATGATGTCTCGGGTCGGCAGGATATAGCGCATGCCCGCGTGGCCCTCAGCAATGCCGTCGCAGGCGCCGATGACACCGAATTCCACCGGGGTTCCGCCGGCCGCGCGAATACCTTCCCTGACCGAATCCGATACCTGGCGAAGGTTGAAATGGCCGGGGACCGTGGTGCTCCAGGCGTTGGCGATCCCGATCATGGGTTTTTCAAGATCGCTGTCGGAGTATCCCATGGATTTGTAGTAGGCACGGTTGATGCTCCACTCCGGCCGTTCAAGAATCTTCTGGCTCCTCAGTTTCATGCTTATCAAGTCCCGTCAATGGATGGTGAATGGTTCAAAACAGGCGGTTCGTGTCACCGTGAAAGTTTGGCAGCCAGCTTGATGGCTTCAATCATGGATTGGGGGTTGGCAAGGCCTTCCCCCGCCTTGTCGAAGGCGGTGCCATGATCTACGGATGTACGGACGATGGGCAGTCCAATGGTTATATTGACGCCAGCCATTTGATTCCATTTACCGGTGCCGTCGTCATATTGAAAACCGACCAGTTTAGCGGGAATATGGCCTTGGTCGTGGTACATGACCACCACGGCATCGTACATGCCGCCTTGCATCTTGGAAAAAACCGTGTCCGCCGGCAGCGGTCCCTCCACCCGGAGCCCGGCAGATTGGCAGGCTTTCACCGCCGGCGCAATTTCGGTGTCGTCTTCGTCACCGAACAGGCCGCCTTCACCGCAGTGGGGGTTCAAGCCGGCAACGGCAATCCGGGGAGCGTCGATATCCAGCCCCTTCAGGGTTGCGTCGGTGAGTTGAATCACTGTCTGCACCCGCGCCTTTTTGACGCGATCGCAGGCTTCCCGCAGCGATACATGGGTGGAGACATGGGTCACACGAAAGTTCCCATCGGCCAGCATCATGGCATAATCGATCGTCCCGGTTTTTTCAGCGTAGATTTCGGTGTGGCCGGCATAGTGAAAGCCGGCCGTGTTGATGGCGGCCTTATTGATCGGGCCGGTCACCGTGGCGTCGATCGTCCCGGCCAGGGCCAGTTCGATGACCCGTTGGATGTAGGCGAATGAAGCCCGGCCCTGAAGGGCGGTGACCGTTTTGTGCCGCAGTTCGGCCATGGGCATGTTCCCCAGGTCCAGCACGTCAAGCGTTCCGGGGGTGAACCGACCATCCGTCACCAGTTGACAGGGGTTGAGCGCCAGATCAAGTTTTGAAAAGTCGACAGCATTGGCCATAACGGCAGCATCGCCGACAACAATCGGCCGACAAACGCTGAAGATCCCCGGATCGCTGAGCGCCTTGGCGCAGATCTCAGGGCCGATACCCCCGGGATCGCCCATGGTAATGCCCAGCAGGGGCAGATTGAATGTCTGTTTCATGATCAAGAGCCCTCTATTCAAGAGAATTAACCAGTTGATTCAGGGTGTCGGCATGCCCGAATGCGCCGGCCTTGGTGACCACGTGAAGTCCGTTGTGCGGCCCGCCGACAAACTCGCCACACATCAACCCCGGCAGGATCTCTTCCCGGACCCGCAAGGCGCAAGCGCCGATCTGCTTCCAGAAGACCTCGGCCGTATCACCACCACACAGGAAAACCCCATCCACAGCCATGGCGGACAGCAGGTCAGCGGCCAACTTTGCCAATCCCCGGACCACCCGGTCGGGATTTTCGGTCGGTCCGGTCTCAAGGATCGGTTTGATACCCAGAATCAGGCCCCCGGCGTCCACCCTCCGGAAAACCTGTGCATCCCGCAAGGTTGACCCCCCAGGGGAGATCAAGTCCAGCGGGTCCATCGACAGGTGAACCCAGCCAGTAGAACGGGCCAGCATCGCGACTTGTTCCGCCAGCACCCGTGATGCCGAGCCGCAGACAAACAACCATTTTTTGATCCTTGGCCGGTCCGCTGGTACTAGGCAAGGCAGTTCCGGTGCCATCACCCGGGACAGGCTTCCGGCCAGACCGGCGGATCCAACCAGAAGCATATCTGCAAAGTGGTCGCGGGCAAGGCTGGCGACCGCATCCAGGTGCACCGTATACTCGGCATCGAAGGTAATGTGCCGGCAGCCTCGGCGCAATAGTCGCCGGACACGTTCCACCAGCGCAGCCGCCCCCCGTTTGATGCAGGCCAGATCGACATGCCCCACCGCCATGCGGCTTTGGGCGGACAAAAGGACCGATAGTCGCGATTCTCTGACCGGACACAGGGGATCGCGTCCGATTTCGCTTGCGGCGACCGGCACCCGGTTGATTAGATGAAAGTCGTTGACAGTGGTGCGCCCCTGCTGGGGCAAAGCTGGAGCCACAAAGCTGCCGGCTGCACCTGTTTCCTGGACAAGGGCATCGATTTCCGCGCCCAGGTTTCCCCGCAGGCAGGAGTCAATTTTTTTATACACCACGCCTGGTTTCAGGCCGCGGATCTTTCCGGCTGCCCGGCGGACGATTTCGGCCGCCGCCCCCGGTTCGGCATGGCGTGTATTGGTAAAAACGGCCACCCCTGCGTTGTGAATAGGGCTGGCAGTCAGTTCTCCATCAAGGACCCCGACTAGAAGAACCGGGCCTACTGTCGGGCAGAACTGAACCCCGGTATCGGCGGCACCGGTGATGTCATCGGCAATGACGGCGATGTAAAGGCCGCTGTGCATGATTATCCGAGGGACTCGAAGGCCGGGATAGGCAGCATGTCCGGTGCGTGGGTCAACACGCTCAATCGTGCATCAGGACCCTGGCGTCGCAAGGCTTCGGCGACCGCCGCGTCGATGCTCGCTGCGTGGGTGTGCCCCAGGCGGACCTTGTCGGCAGCGGGAATGCCGGGAGAAAACATGATCACCGAGGCCTTCTCCCTCACCATGGCCCAGGCGGTGGCCAGCGCAGCCGCGACGCCATTTGTGATCCTGCCTTCACGATAGGCGGACTTGATTTCCTCAGAGGGCCAGGCAGTGAAATCAAGCAGGTCGGTGTGCACCGGGCTGACCCCTTCAGGGGCCGGTGTGCAGACAATAATGGTCCCGCCGGGGCGAACCATCCGCTGGGCGGGATACTGGGATTTGTGGGACTGCCAGAAATCCAGATCACAGGGATAGGAATTGGCCAGAACGATGTCCGGCGTTTCGTGGTAGGCCACCCCGTATATCTTTTTTGCCAACTCCACACCGGCCCTGAAAGCCGCGCGCATGTCGCCGAAATAAACACCAACAACACCACCCTGGCTGTCCATGACGACGTTGAAAATGGTGCGCATGCCCACCCGGTCAGCCATATCGTCCATATCCCTGCGCACCGGGTTGGCGGCAATGCCCAGCAAGGAGTCCCCGCCGCCGCTGCAGGAGAGCATATGGGTTTCCGCCGTTGTACGGGCACCGCAGACCCCCGGCTGGATGATCTTTGAGGAGCCCGAGAATCCCGGAATGTGATGGGGGACGATGGATCCGAGGCCGATCACGACATCCGCTTCGGCCACGGCACGGTTGACCAAAAGCGGGGTTCCCTGGCTGGAGGTGCCCAGGTCCACCAGCGCATCGGGATCCCGCCATTCGTGATTGAAGACCCGGATCCGCCGGAAAACGCGTTCACCTACCTTGGCTTCCATCTCGGCGTCGGTCATATAGCGGTGGGTTCCCAGCGCCATGATACAATTGATCCGGTCGTCCGGGATGCCGGCTGCATTCAGCCGCTCGAGCAGCGGCGGCATAATTCGGTCTGCCGGCGTCAGGCGGGTATTGTCGTCGCTGACAATGATGACCCGGTCGTCCGGTTGGACCCACTTTTCCAGCGGTTCCTGGTCGATCGGCGCATTCAGGGCGGCCTTGATCGCGCATTCCAGATCGCTCAGGGGCACCGACGGCCTGGGACTCAATATCTCAGCCAGGTTGCGATCGGGTACGCCGAAGGTTGCCGGTTTGCCGTCAAAGGGGATGGTCACAGTGGCCATGGGCGTCAATCTCCATAGAGGTTCGGGACAAACATGACGATGTCGGGCACATAGGTCATCAGCAGCAGAACCCCGATCATAACCGCCAGAAAGGGCGCGATGTACCTGATAATCTCAGTCAGCTGAATCTGGGCGATGTTGCACGAGATAAACAGGCAGATTCCCAGCGGCGGCGTGAGCATGCCGATGGCCAGCGCGGTAACCATGATGACGCCGAAATGCACGGGGTCAATACCGAACTGCTCGATAACCGGTAAAAAGACCGGCGTCAGAATGATCAGCGACGCCGATGTCTCCATGAATGTCCCTACCACCAGCAGGCAGGCAAGAATAAGCGCATAGAGCACCGCCGGCGAAGTCGTCAGGCTGACCAGATAGGCGGCCACATTCTGCGGCACCCGCTCGGCCGTCAGGATCCATCCGAAAATATTCGCCGTGGCGATGAGCAGCATCACCGTTGAAGTGGAGATGGCGGCTTTGGCGAAAATTTTGGGCAGGTCGCGGATCCTGAGTTCACGGTAGACCCCGAAACCGATCACCGCACCGTAAACGGCGGCCACCACGGCCGCTTCGGTGGGAGTGAAGATGCCGCCCAGAATGCCGCCTAAGATAATCATCGGCATCAGCAGTGCCCAGAAGGCCCCGAAGAAGGTTTTCCCGATGGCCTTAAACCCCAGAAAGTTTTCCCGTTCGTACCCGGCGCGCCTGGCCAGAAAATAACTGACCGCCATCAGGCTGCCGCCGATCAATGCACCGGGGATAAATCCACCCAGAAACATTTTGCCGATCGATACGCCGCCCACGACACCAAAAATGATCATGGGGATGGAAGGCGGGATGATGACGCCGATGGATCCACCGGCAGCCTGGACAGCGGCGGCAAAACCTTTGTGATACCCTTTGCGGATCATGGCCGGGATGGACACCGCTCCCACCGCGGCCGTATCCGCGGCGGCAGCACCCGAAATACCGGCGAAAAACATGGCTGCCACCACGGCGACCATGGCCAGGCCACCGGAGACGAATCCCACCAGCGCATGGGCGAAATCAAACAGGCGCCTCGAAATCCCGCCCGACTCCATCAACTCGCCGGCCAGCATGAAAAAGGGGATGGCCATCAAAGGAAAGGAATCGGCACCGGTAAACAGCCGCTGTGCAGCCAAGGTCAGGGGCAGGCTGGAGGCGAACTGCAGGGTTGCCACCGATGCCACCCCTAAAGAAAAGGCGATCGGCACACCCAGCCCGAAACAGATCAGCAGGGAAACGAACAATATGGCGGTCATATGCGCACCTCCCGGTCCAGGGACCGGTTTTGGAGGGCGGCCACCATGATGCGCAACGAGTTGATCAACATGAAAATCCCGCCCACCGGCACCGCCATGTAAGGGTAGCGCATGGAGATGTGCATGGAGGGGGATTCTTGAAACTGGATGATCCCTAATATCTTGAAACCCCAATAGATAATCATGACAAGAAAAATCTGTATGATCAGATTGACCAGCACAATCACCCACCGGTAGACTTCGGGAGGCAGGAGCTTGTCCATCAGATCGATACCCAGGTGAACCTGGTAACGAACCCCGGCGGCGGCACCTAAAAAGGAGATCCAGACAAACAGGTAGCGCCCGGCTTCCTCGGACCAGGAGAGGGGATCGTTCAGAATAAAACGATACCAGACCTGGGCCGAAATGATGACAACCATCCCGGCCATCAACAGGGCCAGAAACCAGTTGATGCAACGGTCCATGATGTCGAAAAATGTTTTCAAAAACACGACTGTCACCCTTTACGCGAGGTTTTTGCCCAACCAGGGTATCAAGGCGGCCCGGCCCGGCCGGTCCGCGCCGGGCCGCCTTGTTGATTTTTCTTCCGGCTTATTATTGGGCTGCAGCAATGGCTGCATCAATCAGTTTTTGACCCTCTTCGGCGTTGCCGCCCCCGATGGCTTTGATGACCGACGGATTGCTGTAGACGGAGGCGACGGCCTTGGCAAACGGCGCCTTGTCCGGATGGGTGACCGTCATACCCTCTTTTTTACATGCGGCTTCCAGCTCTTGATCAGCCTTGAGAGACAGCTGACGTTCAAAATCGCGGGCCTGAACAGCCGCATCGGAGACGATTTTCTGCTGTTCGGGGGTCAGCTTCTGCCAGGTCATCTCGCTGATCAGCAGCACCGCCGGAGAGTAAAAATGGCCGGTCATGGCGAGGTACTTCTGAACTTCGAAAAACCGTGACGAGTGGATCACGGCCAGGGGGTTTTCCTGGGCGTCAACGGTTTTCTGCTCCAGTGCGGTGTATAGTTCGCCGAACGCCATGGGCAGCGGGCTGGCGCCCAAAGCCTTCATGGTCAGAATGAAGACGTCGTCCTCCATGACCCGGATCTTAATGCCTTTCATGTCTTCAGGACTGTTGACGGCCACTTTGGAGTTGGTGATGTTGCGAAAACCGTTTTCATACCACCCCAGGGAGCGGATGCCTACCTTGACAAAACGGTCGGCGATCTGGGTGCCGATTTCACCATCCAGGACGCGGTAGCAGGATTCACGGTCCTTGAAGAGAAACGGCAGGTTGAACAGCTTGACCTGAGGAACGAAGTTGCCCATGGGGCCGGTTGAGGTCAGGGTCATTTCCAGGGATCCGAGCTGCAGGCCCTCCACCATGTCGCGTTCAGACCCCAGCTGGGAGGCCGGAAACACCTGGACTTCGATTTCACCGGCGCTCTTTTCCGCAACGATCTTTCCAAAATGCTCGGCCGCCAGGTTATAAATATGGGTCGGCTGAGTCGAAGTACCGCATTTGAGGACGATTTTGGCGTAACTCGCCGGAGAAACCGCCAGGATGAAAAACAGTGCAAACAGGACAACCATCAACCGTTTCTTGCGCATGACTACCTCCTTGATGTGAAAATACGTGTTTAATCGCCGCGGCCGCTCATCCTCCGGGCATCATTTTCCGAGGATCGGAAAGGTATTGGCACCTTGTGGCATGACCGTTATCTTTGGCACGCTGCTGCCACACTTCTTGTATGCAATTTCAAGGGCCTCCTCGATGGTCGCCACCCCTTGGACCCCGGCCTTGCGCGCCAGTTCGATATTTTCCTTCCGGGTCACCATGACAATATCCCCCTGCTGGGCATACTCCAGCTGCCGCACTGCCACCCAGCCCGAGATCAGAAAGTTGGCCCGCACCGCCTTCTCCAATTCCAGAAATGTGGGGTGATTGAACCAGTCGAAAAACTCGCTGGGTTCCTTGATATCCGGACACTCCGCCAGGAGGATGACCGTGCCGCCCGGCTTCATGGCGTAGACCGCATTATCGATGGTCTTTTGGGATTGGTAGAGGTTGATATCCTTGGGGTAGCCGCCTGCCGAGGCGATGACAATATCGGCCTGCTCCTGAATTGTCACCCCGAAAATGTCATCCACCAGCCGGGTAGCCGCCTGCCAGGCCGAAATCCAATTGCCTGCAAAAATGCCGGTAATGTCGCCATCCAGATTGGGCACCACGTTGACGATAAAGTCGGGCTTGAGAAATGCGGCCGCTTCCACCATGTCCTCGTGGGCCGGATTGCCGGTGGTCTTCATGTTGGCAGCCAGGGGGTTGGATCCTTTGCCGACAGTCTTCGCCATGGCCCACATGTGGCTTTGCTGAATGGTCTTCAAAGAAGAAACACCCGGCAGGACGCTTTTGCGCCCGCCCCCGTACCCAACCATGTAATGGTAGATAACGCCGCCGGTAAGAATCACGCGGTCGGCCTCAGCCACCACGCGGTTCAAGGACACCTCCGTTCCCCGGCTGGTCTTGCCGTAGTAGACCATGTTTTCACTGTCCCACGCGTTGTTGTTGACCACCCGGACGCGATGGCAGACCGATTCGCTGCACAGCTCGGCAAACTCCTCGACTGTGTTCTGGCGGTGGGCGCCAACGGCGATGATGACCGTAATGGCCTCATCCGAGATGCCGGCTTCATTCAGGTAGTCGATCAGGATCGGCAGCGTGAGATCATTGCGCTGCCAGCCCCGGGTGATGTCGCTGACCGTGATGGCCACGGTCTCGCCCGGTTTGGCAATTTCGCGAAGCGGGGGGCTGTCGATGGGATGATCCAGCGCGTTTCGATAGGCGACAGCCAGGTTTTCAGGCGGTTGGCGATTTCGCCCCACGAGCTCGTAAAGCAGCTGCGCTTTTGGAATGGAGAATGTCGTCGTCCCTTTGCCTATTTTCAGGGTAAAATCTATTTTTTTCATTTTTTATCGATTCTGCAGGTGTTTCATTTGGACCAATCCGCTTCCAGCTTGGCGGCTTCTCCATCCATCATCCGGTAGACATGCTCATCGCCCGGGAAGGTTCCCTTGCGAACATCATCAATGTAGGCGGCGAAAACCTTTCGGTATTCTTCGGCGACATTCCCGTAGCGCTTGACGAATTTGGGTGTGAACGCCTGGAACAGCCCCAGTATGTCTGAACAGATCATCACCTGCCCGTCGCAGTCGCCGGCACCGATACCGTAGACCGGAATGGGCAGCTGGGTGCAGATGACCTGGGTGACCTCGGGTGGAACCCCCTCCACGAGAACGGCAAACGCACCCGATTCATAAACCGCCCTGGCATCCTCGACAATTGCCTTGGCGCTTTCGGCGGTGCGTCCCTGTGCCCGGAAGCCACCCATGGCACCGGAACTTTGGGGCGTGAGCCCGACATGCCCCATAACCAGCATGCCGCCGTCGCAGATGGCTCGGATGACTGATGCCACACGCGTGCCGCCTTCCAGCTTGATGCAGTCAACGCCGGCTTCCTTGTGAAACCGGACAGCATTGCGGCAGGCATCTTCAACACCGACCTGATACGCGCCGAAAGGCATGTCCCCGATGACGAACGTGTTGGGCGCGGCGCGGCGCACGGCTTCGGTGTGGTAGATGCATTGGTCCATGGTGACGGGAACGGTCCCCGAATACCCGTAAACAGCCATGCCCAGGCTGTCCCCAACCAGCAGCATGTCCATACCCGCCTCTTCAGCCAGCTGGGCGGTGACATAGTCGTAAGCGGTCACCCAGACCGCTTTTTGGCCTTCCGATTTCATTTTCTGAAGATCGAAGCGTGTCAGTTTCTTTTTCAATCTGATTGCCCTCCGTTGGTGATTATATTTTTTTGTCTGGTTGAAACACATCCACAGTCGACGGCAATCCATCGGTTGCGTTGTCCATCTTTATCTTATGCGAGGGTGACTTTGGCGCCCTTTTCTTCCAGTTTTCTGTAGATCCAGGCGGGCAGGGCGCGATCCGTGATGATTTCAAATTTATCATTGACGTCAAACGCCTCAAAGAAGGCGACATGTCCGAATTTGGCGGCATGGGCCAGTACGAATACCTGTTTGGCGGCCGCTGCCATGTAGCGTTTGGCATACGCGACGTCCAATGAGGTGTCGCAACACGACGACCCGTTGATGGCATGAATTCCCATCAATGCCACATCCACGTGCAGGTTTCGCAGAAAACTCGTTCCCGGTTCACCGATCAGGGTGAAGGATCCCGGGCGGAGAGACCCCCCGGTGACCAGCAGATGAATCGATGGGTTTCCGGCAAGCAGTTCACCGATTCGAATATCGTTGGTGACCGCGGTGAGTTTCAACCCTTTTTCGACAACCTGATGTGCGGCTTCATATACCGTAGAACTGGAATCGAAAATGACGCTCTGGTTGTCCTGCAGCTTTTCGGCGGCCATTCTGCCGATGGTCGTTTTTTCGTCTCGGGCAATTCTGGAAGCAATGTGATGGTCCGGTTCGAAAGTCGTGCCGGGTGTTGTCTTTATTGTGGCGCCACCGTGACTGCGCTGAACAGCGCCGGTTTTGGAAAGCCAGTCCAGGTCGCGACGAATCGTCGGCAATGAAACGCTTGTGATGTCGGATAGCTCATGAACGGAAATGACTCCCTTTTGTCGGATCAGCTCGAGGATCAGGTTGCGGCGTTGGGCGGGAATGATGTCTGATCTCTCTTGCGCAACCGTCATTGATAGAAATCCGTGGATTGAAAAGTTTTTCGTGAAAACAATCATAAACAGTCATAAAAAGTCAATAAAAAAAACAAACGAAAATCATCGCCGCCTGCCCGGCAAACCGTTCCGATGCGAAAAACCCTTTGATCCTTTTTTGAAATGGATGCATTATGGCAGTTTGACAGCGTCCTTGAACACGGACTGAAAAACAAACCCGAAAGGAACCCTGGAATGGAAGGCGTGCTCAACGATCGGGAAGCCCGGGTGCTGGGCTGCCTCATGGAAAAAGCCATGACCACCCCGGATTACTACCCCCTGTCTCTCAACGCCCTGGCCAATGCCTGCAACCAGAAGTCCAATCGGCATCCAGTGGTGGATTGGGACGAAACGATCGTTCAGGATGCGCTGGACGACCTGGAAAAAAAAGGCCTGGTCAACTGCAGCATGGTTGGCCGGGTGCCCAAGTATGAGGAGACCTTCACCCGAAAGTACAATATGGTGGCATCCGAATCCGCCGTGCTCTGCGTGCTGCTGCTCCGCGGCCCCCAGACGCCGGGTGCAATCCGCAGCCGCTGTGACCGCCTGCATGCCTTCGACAGCCTGGAGGCATTGCAGGAAACGCTGAACCGAATGGGCGAATGGGGCCAGGTCCGCCGGCTGATGCGGCTGCCCGGCCACAAGGAGTCCCGATACATGCATCTGCTTTCCGGTGAGCCGGATGAGGCAACCAATACACCTGTATCGACAGATCCGTGTCCGGTCTTTGCTGATCTGGATCGGCTGGAGCGATTGGAATCCGCAGTCCAGGCCCTGAGCGGCGAAGTGGCGGACCTCAAGGCCGCTTTTGAATCCTTTCGCAACCAGTTTCAATAAGGAGTCGCCATGAAGAGATGGGCCAGCAGGATTTTGAGAATTTCCGTGCTCGTTTTCGCTGTCTGCGCGCCGCTGTTGGCCGGCGGGTGCGAAGGGACGGACACCCGGAACCAGGTGGATGACGGCGTTGCGGAAATGGCCGGAAAAAACGACCTGGAACGCTACAAACAGATGAAAACGGATCTCAACGCGGTTCAGACGCGGCAAACAGAAAAATATCGCCAGTTGAACGATAATCCCGACGATGAATAAACCGCTTCGATGGCATGCCAAAACCGACAAAAAAACCACTGCCCCATGCGCCTATGTCTGTGTTAAAGAATCTGCAGTGATGGCCGAAGATAAAAAAAGGGCTGTTAAATTAAGTTGAAAACGACGGGTTCGCAGAAAAAGGGCCGTTGAACATGGGGGACGCCGTAAAGGTGCAGGGCAAGAAACTGGTTGTCCTGTTCAATGAACTGATTGAAAAAAAGGTCATCATTTCCATGAATGTGGTCGGTGCCGGGTTCGACAGGCTCACCTGCATCACCGGATTGCTGGAAGGCCCCGACGGCAATTACCTGATTGTCGACCCCCCCGAGGATTTCCGGGAAGCTGCCGAAAGCAAGGATCTGTGGCACCTGCGGTTCAACTTCAACGGAACGGATAAGCTGGAGTACATTTTCAGCACACAGGGCGGTGAATTTGACAGTTATGGACTGAAAATTCCCTTTCCCGAACATGTGGAACGGCTGCAGCGCCGCCGTAATTTTCGCGTCAATGCGTTGACCGGGACCCGCATGCATTTCCAATTGAAGAAGATCCAGGGCATCATCGACCTGATCAATGTCGGCCTCGGAGGGGTCTACGGCGTCCTGACCAAACACAATTTCAAATTCATGCGCGGACCGGTGCTGAAAATGGACCAGCAGGTCTACGATGTCAGCCTGGTATTCCCGGGCTATCCAAACAGACCCGGCGACACCGTTTACGTAAAGAAGGCCGAGGTCAAGCGGGTCGAACACGACAAAGAGCGGGGATATTACCGCTATGCATTCGAATTCAAGCAAATGGAAAAAGAGGAGCAAAATAAACTCACGCAGGTGATCTATGACCTTCAGCGCTGGTATCTCCAGCACCGGAAGTAAATTCCCATCCGCTAGGCCCAGCGACCAATTGCCGGGGCGCTGCATCGCCATCGTCCGTCAAGCTTTGTGTTGAACCAGACAAGGATATGATTCGGAACCACCGCCGTTAAAAAAGTGTGGCGGCCAGACCCACAGCATTGATGAGGAAAATCGACAAACCAAAGGAGTGTCAACCATGGCTGTTATAACCAAGTATGTGGTGGTCCGAAAGGGAGTGGAACTGGATAAGGAGTTCCGGATCAAAAAAGAGGCCGAGGCCTATGACCAGATGCTGGACGCCGCAGAGAACCTGTCCGCCTATATCCGGGATGCCGGGCTGGATATCGATTTAGACGCTGGGACCATCGACGCCATTTCGGTTTTTCTGGCCAAAAACGGCCCGGAGGTCACCCGTATTCTCAAAGGCCTGAAACCGGTTGCGCCGACGGCCAAAGCCACATCTGGCGAGGACAAGCCAACGCCCGCAGCCAAGGCGAAACCCAAAGGCAAATAACCGCTTTCCATGGCCGTCATTTCCAAAAAAGAAGCCGATGCATGGGACCGCGTGCTTGATGCCGCCGCGGAACTGTCCGGCCTGATCGAATCCAGCGGAATCGCGATCGACGAGGACGATCTTGAAGAGCTGACCCTCTTTCTGGCCATGCACGGACATGCTGTGCGCAGCATCCTGAAAAATCTGAAACAGAGGTGGCCGATATATCCGAATGCGCATGCGACAAAAAGTTAGCCCGGTGTCAGCGATCTTTTGCTGGACCTGAAAACCGGCAACAATAAAAGCCTTCTATTCGAATTCCGGCGGTCCGGTCTGGAGCACCCATTTTTCCTGACCTTCCTGGTAGCGCCACAACTGATTATACTGCATTTTCTTGACCACATACCGGTCGAGAAAATAGTAGGCCACTTCAACCGTCTGGGCGACTTCGCGCTTGTCATCCGCCACGTTGACCCCGAGAACATCATAGCTGACCAGCTTTATATTCTCATATTGGCCTAAACACGCTTTACGCAGCATGATGGACGGATCGACATGCTGGCAGGCGGCGTTGTAATCCGACAGACGCATGGCGGTTTCATAGGCATCCATGGTTCGGCCGTATGCCTCCATTTTGGCCTGTTCCGAGATGGTCGCACATCCCATCGACAGGCAGCAGAAAACAGCGGTCGCGACGATCCGGTTTATCATATGATTGACCCTTTTATGGTTTGCGTTGGGGTTACCGGTTAACATAAAAACGAACAATATTCCACCAGTCAAATAATGATTGCTAAAACCAGTTGACAAGACTATAAGCCGCCTCAATGGTAACGCCGCCGCACGTCGGTCTCCCATCGGTTTCGACCGGCAATCGGTATCAATTTCAAAGCGAAATAGCCGCCCGGATTGAGCTGGGCGGCTATTTTTATGCTGCATATAAGGAAGACATCAGATGGATTTCAAAACAATAGGTATCCGGGTCGAACTGCTGCAGGCCCTTGAGGCGTTGGGGTTTAAAAAGGCGATGCCGATTCAGGCAGCGGCCCTGCCCGAGCTGCTGAATGGAAGTCGGGACTTTATCGGCCTTGCCCAAACCGGCACCGGCAAAACCGCCGCGTTCGGCCTGCCCTTGCTACAGCGGGTCGATACCACCCAGAAGCGTTCCCAGGCCGTGGTGCTTTGCCCCACCCGCGAGTTGTGCCTGCAGATTACCGATGACCTGAAGCGCTATTCCCGCTACCTGCCCGGAATCCGCGTGGCAGCCGTCTATGGCGGAGCCAGCATCGCCCAACAGATTCACCAGCTGCGCGGCGGCGCCCAAATCGTCGTCGCCACACCCGGCCGTCTGATCGATCTGATACAGCGCCGGGCGGTCAATCTGTCGCACATTGCCTACTGTGTCTTGGATGAGGCCGACGAAATGCTGAACATGGGTTTTCAGGAGGATATCGACCGAATTCTCGAACGGATGCCGGCCGACCGTCAAACCTGGCTGTTCTCGGCAACCATGCCGCCAGGCGTGGCGGCCATTGCCCGGGATTACCTCGACAACCCGCACACGGTTTCGCTGGGCGGCCCCAACCACAGTGCCCCGAACATCACCCACAGCTGCTGCGTGATGAACGAGAGGCACCGCTATCAGGGGCTGAAACGAATTATCGACTTCACACCCGGAATTTTCGGCCTGATTTTCTGCCGCACCCGCAAGGAGACCCAAACCGTAGCCGATTCCCTGATACAGGAGGGCTACCGGGCCGATGCCCTGCACGGGGACTTGAGCCAGGCCCAGCGTGACCTGGTCATGCGCAAATTCCGCCAGCAATCCATCCGGATCCTGGTGGCCACCGACGTGGCCGCCCGCGGTCTGGATGTGGACGCGATCTCCCATATCATCCACTACAATCTGCCCGATGGTCCGGAAACTTACACCCACCGCAGCGGTAGAACCGCACGGGCCGGTCGTTCAGGCATCTCCATCGCCCTGGCCACCCCCCGCGAGGTTGTCCGTCTGCGGGCGATTGAACGCGCCAACGCCATGCGATTCGAATTCCGGAAATTTCCGGACAGTCGGGCTGTCTGTGCAAAGCAGCTCGAAGATTTTGCCGACCGAATCATTGACACACCGGTGGACCGGGAGGCTTTTGCCGATTTTCTGCCCTCCGTCAGCAAGGCGCTGGCGGCTTACGACCGGGAAGAATTGATCCTGCGTTTCATGGCCGTCGGCTTCAAGCGATTCCTGGAAGACAACCGCGAAGGCAAGGGCATTGATGCAATGGTGCAGCTGCCAGCCGGCAGGCCGTCCGGCGTTTGCCGCAAAGAACGTGCAAGCGCTGGGGGTGCCCGACGCTTTTTCATCAACGTTGGACACCTGGATAAAATCAATGCAGGCGCCATCGTTCGCCTGGTTTGCGACCATTCCGGTATCCATTCCCATCAAATCGGCCGGATTGAACTCAAACGCGAATTCTCGTTTTTCGAAGTTGTCCAGGGTGCCGCCGACAAAGTCAGGCATAAACTCAAAGACGTGCAGTTCGATGGCCGCCGGGTCCAGGTCCGCGATGCCGAATACAAGAAACCCCAGAGCAGGCATGACCGGCGTGCGGCTTGAAAACCGCTTGGGAAAAGGTCATCATGCTTTCAACGCATCTCTCACCGCCCTGGCAATGGTGTCCAGCCGATAGGGCTTTTTCACATAGGCGGCGGCACCCAGTTTCCGAGCCCCCTGCACCCGGTCCGATTCTGAGAATCCACTGGTAATCACGGCTCGCTGGCCGGGATGGATGCGGATAATGCGCCGATAGGTTTCCAGGCCATCGATGCCGGGGTCCATGATCATGTCCAGCACCAGCAGGTCGACCCCGTGCTCCTTGACATAATCAACAGCGGCTTCGCCACTGGAAACACTGGTCACATCATAGCCCAACCGGGTGAGCATGACCGTGGCGACCTCCCGCTGTTCCTCGACATCATCCACAACCAGAATCCGCTCACCTGCGCCTTGCAGCGTCTCAACAGTTTCCGGTTCACTGGCCTGAATGCGGTGCTCTTTTGTGGATGGCAGGTAAATGGTGACCGCGGTACCTTGCGCCGGTGTGCTCTGGATATCGATATAACCGTGGTGATCCTTGACCGTGCCCCACACCACAGCCATACCCAGGCCGGTGCCGCTGCGTCCCATCACTTTTCTGGTATAGAACGGCTCGAAAATCCGGTTGATGTCCCCGTCTGAAATACCGATGCCGGTGTCGCTGACTTGCAGGACCACATAATCCCCCTCTTCGGCATCATCGTAGCCTTTAATGGGTGTGTCGATGTAACGATTCTGGGTTTCGACACGGATGACGCCTTCATCCATCGTCGCTTCTGCGGCGTTTGAAATCAGGTTCATCACGGTTTTGGTCAGGTGCAACGGAGAGCCGGAAATGTCGAAAAGGTCGTCGGCCAGGTCCAGCTCCATTCGAAACCTCGGGTGATGAACCCGCAGCATTTCATATTCAGGGCTTTTCAGGTATTCACGGACCACGTGGTTCAGGTCGACAAGCTCTTCGACCGACACCCCCCGGCGCGCCAGGGTCAACAAATCCTGGACAATGTTGGCGGCACGTTCGCCGGACTGTTGGATGGTGCGGATGGGTTTTTGCAGTGGGCTCTCTTCCGGCAGGTCCATGAGGATCAGCTCCGGGTAGCTGACCAGGCCTGACAGGACGTTGTTCAGATCGTGGGCCACACCTCCGGCCAGCATGCCGATGGCTTCCATTTTCTGAGCCCGCTGGAGCTGGTCCAGGAGGCGCCTCTTTTCCGCCGCCGCCGTCATCTGCTCCGTGATGTTCCTCACCATGGCCAGGGCCAGGTCGTCCGATACAGCCACAAGCCGGCATTCATAGTAACCGATCTCATCATTGACCCGAAGGTCATACTCGAACACGCGCACGGCCATGTTCTTGAAGGTTCGGGTAAGCTGCTTACGGAAAATCCGGGCAATATGGCCCGGAAGGACCTGCTCAATTTTTCGTCCGATACATTTTTCGGCGGTTAGGGTCAGGTCTTCCACTTCTCCACGCACGTCGATGAACCGGCCGTCGCGATCGAACTGGAACATGATATCGGGAATCGCATCGAGGATTGCCCGGGTGCGGGCTTGACTCTCTCTGATTTTTTCCTCGCCGCGTTTGCGTTCGGCCACCTCTTTTTGCAACGATCGCTCGCGCGCACGGATCTCGTCGGCCATCTTGCTGAACCGTCGGGCGATATCGGCCAGCTCGTCGTGGCGAACCTCATCGAATCCGTAGTCATAGTCTCCCCGGGCCACCCGGTCCATCCCCTGACGAAGGATCGCCAGCGGCTTGCGCATGAGCACGCGCAATACGATTCCCGTGGCAATGACAATAACCACCAGGGATACCGCCAGAACCATGACGGCTGCGTTGCGCAGCCATGTCAGGTCCCTGCGATGGGCGTCCAGGGAGAGTGAGAACCGGGCCTCGCCGATCTGTCTTCCAGTGTGAACCACCGGCACCGTCCGGACGATCTGGTTTGCGGATGCGTTGCGACTGAATTCATAGTGGGCGGTCCCCTCCACGTCATGGATGATAATGGATGTGACCAGATCGTTGCGGGCAAATCCCTCTCCGATCCGTTTAATCTGTTCATCATCAAAATCCCAGATCGGGACCGCCAGCGTTTCAGACAGGTTGACGGCATACTCATCCGCCTTGGCCTGCAGCTGGCGGTACAAATAGTCTGCCTGCCGGTTGTATATCAAAAAGAGCAGAACCCCCTCCACCAGCAGCACCAGCATCACCAGGCTGATAGCCAGTTCAATGGAGATGGAGCGATGATTCAGCGGTCCAATCCCTCGGTGATTGAAACCCGCTAGCAGGGATTTGAGGGAAGGGTTTCTTTCTGGACTCAAGCGCGGCCCCCTGTGAACAGGCTGTTAATCCGGATCATAGTTGTATGTCCGGCAGATCCCCTGGTAGCTGCCGTCTGCCTTCATTTCAGACAAAACTGCCTGCCACAGCCGGATGACATGGAGAGGGGTTGTTTTTGAAAATGCGATATAATTGCCCACCGTATGAAAGGCGTAGGCCAGCTCCAGCTGGTCTGGAGAGACACCGGCCTGATGGGCCAGGTGGGGAATGTTAAAATCCGAACTGACCCACAGATCGATATCGCCCCGCTGGAGATGCATCAGGTTGGTTATGTTTTTATTGGTGGAGACCAGGTTCTTGAATCCGGATACCTTCAGATATTGCATCTTGGCATCCTGGTGGTAAGTGCCGATGCGCCCAACCTTTTTGGCCGCTTCGAGATCCGCGACCGCGATACCGGAGCCTTTCCATCGGTAAAACCCCCAGCGCTGCAGATAAAGCGGCCCCACCCAGTGGAAATGGGGTTCACGCTGGGGCAGTCGGGTCGTTGAAAAAATGGCTGCACCGGCATTGGATTGAGCCACTTTGAAGCCCCTGGCCCATGGCACCAGTGATACTGGTTGAGTCTGGCCGATCCGTCGAAGGATTTCCTGGACAACATCGGCGGACAATCCCCTGATCCGTCCATTTTCTTCATAGGAGGAGGGTGGGGAATCCTCCGTATATAACTCGAGGGGGTATGGTATGATGGGGCGGTTTTGGCCGTCGGACATCAAAATGGCTTCCGACGGAAGCCATTTACGGGTCAACCACCAAAAGGTACCGTCAGCTTTCATCTCATCCAGGGTTGCCTGCCACTGCTTTACGATGGCCGGTGACGTTTGTTTGGATATGGCAATATAGGAAACGTGCTGCTGGTATGTGAAAACTTCTTTGATTTCCTGCGGGTCAATTCCGGCTTTGCGGGCCACGTTGGGAGCGCCGATATTGTCGAAAAACCATAAATCAACTCGTCCTGATACCAACTTGAGGATATCGCTCTGTGGGCTGTTTGAACTGTCCAGGTTATTAAAACCTAAAGATTTGAGGAGTTGTTCCCTGAAATCGTCCTTATAGGTGGCAATGGTGTCCACCTGTTTCGCCGCTTCCAGGGAAGCGATGCGGCGCGGGTCGCTTTTCCGGGCATAGAATCCCAGCCGAACGGTATAAAGCGGCCCAACCCAATGAAACAAGGACTCTCTTTCCTGTGTACGGGCGGTGGTGAATAACACCACATTGGGTTCGCCAAGCAGTCGCTTGTACCCCCGGCCCCACGGCATAACGGCAATGTCATCTGCCATATGCAACCGTCGGGTGATTTCCCGTACCACCTGGGTGGTAACGCCCGTCAGCGACCCACCGTCGCTGTAATTGAACGGAGGGAATTCTTCGGTGATAAGGGTCATGCCGGCAGTTGCCGGACAGGCCACGGGATGGAGAAGAATCACCATAACTACGAACAATGCGGTGCGATTCATAAGGGCTCCCGGATCAAGACAACGTTTCCTTTTCGGAAAGTTCCGACAGATTAATCTCGTGTTCACCCGTTTTTTCAATTTTCAACGCCCGGTTCCGGAAATCGCCGGCGTCAATTTTGGCCTTGACCCATCGATGCCAGGTCTCTTTGCGGGAGGCGACAATTGCATTGAAATCCTCGGATGGATCGAACCGGGCCAGGGCATCATCCACGATCCAGACGCAATAGTTGCATTTTTTCTCGTGACCTTCAACAACCTTGAAAAAATAGCGCAGTGTTTTACTTCCAGGCTTCAAGCCTTCTTGGATCTGAAAGTTTTTGTAGGTCCATGTGGGTTGCATTTCATCCTCCTTTGCGTACGGGTATTTGAATTCTGAAAATAAGAATACGATTTTGATTTACAACCTGCAGGCCGTGCTGCGCAGCAGCGCAGGGATGATATTCGACTTCCAGTTTGTCGGCCAACCCCGCCGCATGCAGCGGAGACTGCGCCCGCTGTCGCGGCACACGGTATCGGGTTGAAGCGTCCACCCGCAGAGACCGCAGGCAATGGCATGCCGATCTGCTTGCAACTTCCGGGATGATGCTTACCATGCCAACAAAACCAAACACCTGTATAGGATGCTGAAATGACAGCCGACAACCGTAACCATATACAAGTACCGGTAATGACGGTGAGTGAAGCGGCCCGATTTATCGGCGTGGGCAAAAAAGTGGTCTACCAGCTGATTGAATTTGATGAAATTCGCGCCGTGCGTGAGAATGGCAAAGTGATGATTGACCGGAGCAGCCTGGAGGCGTTCCACAAAAGCGGCAAACGGCCCTGAACCGGATTTGATTGGCGGGAGTTGACAACTTGAATGGTCCGCCTGCAGTTGCGCCGGGTTGTGCGGCGTGGTAGGAAGGGATTAAACCGTGCTGATCGATCAACCCTAAACCGGGGTTTTCCCGGGCAGGTGCCATCTTGATTGCCGCAGATTTTACGATACTGATTGTTATGGCCATCGCAGCGGTCATCGCCGCCGGCTCCTTTGCAATCATCGCCCGCTACCTGTTCGACCGCGGGCTAGCGGATCCGAACGCACTGGCACCGAACATCATGGTTCTGTACAGAACCTATCTTGCGCACACAAAAAAAGAGACTGGCCGGATCGGCAGGGTATTCTGGTTCCACAGCATATCCGCGGGGATATTCATCTCCACCGGCGTCGTATACGCGCTTGGTCGTTGGATTCTACCCCACATAGGCTAAACCCTTTCCCGCAGCGCTTAACAAAAATATCTGGAGATCCGCATGCACGCTCCCATTACACCGATTGAATATAGGCTCACCATCGAGCCGGATCTGGAACGTTTTACCTTTATGGGCCGGATGACCCTTGCCGCCAATGCCCGTGAACCCATCCTCACCGTCACTCTCGATTGTGTGGAACTGGCCATCCGCCAATGCCGGCTTCAAGGGAATGACCCCGATGAAAACCACATTGATTGTCCGTTTTCCCAGGATCAAGCCAGCGAGAGCCTGATCATCCATCTGCCCGAAACCCTTTCCGGACCCTTTCAATTGATCGTCGACTATAGCGGCAAAATCAACGACCACATGACCGGTTTCTACCGCAGCCGAATCAACGCGGATCAGCCCCCTGATCATATTGCCGTCACTCAGTTTCAGGAAAGCGATGCCCGAAGGGCATTTCCCTGTTTGGATCATCCCTCGCAAAAAGCGATTTTCAGGGTCGCGATGGTCATCGTCAACCATCTGACCGCCATCTCCAATACCGACATCCAGGAAATCACCGAACGCGCGGATGGTCGCCAGCAGGTCACCTTCAACCCGACCCCAAAAATGTCCACCTACCTGCTTTTTTTCGGGGTCGGCCCTTTTGAAATCCACGTGGATACCGTCGACAAACGTGTACGCGCCGTCTGCCTGCCGGGAATGGGAAGCCAGACCGCCTTCGGCCGTGAATTCGCACGCAAAGCGCTGGCTTACGGTGAAGCCTACTATGCCATTGCCTATCCCTTGACCAAGATGGACCTGATCGCTGTGCCCGATTTTGCCTTCGGTGCCATGGAAAACTGGGGGGCGATCACCTTCCGGGAAAACCTGCTGTTGAATGTGTCCGGCACGACTTCAAGGGAAGCCCTGGGCCGAATCTGCGAAGTCATTGCCCATGAGATCACCCATCAATGGTTCGGCAATCTGGTGACCCCTGAAGCGTGGAAATATCTCTGGTTGAACGAAAGTTTTGCCACCTACTTCGGTTACCACATGGTCGACCACCACTATCCCGAGTGGGAGGTCTGGCATCAGTTTATCAGAAGCCAGACCGAGACGGCCCTGGCCCGGGACGCCTTGAACGAAACCTTTGCCATCGAAATGCCCGGTGACGCGCAGGTAGCCATCACCACCAGCACGGCGCCGATCATCTACAGCAAAGGGGGCAGCATCCTGCGACAGCTGGAGGCATGGATCGGGCCCGACCATTTCAAAGCGGGGCTGAGGCGATATCTGACGGACTTCGCTTATGGCGTCGCTGCAAGCAACCACTTGTGGGAATCGCTGACAGCCGCATCCGGCATGCCGGTGGACGGACTGATGCGCAACTGGGTCACCCAGCCGGGCTTTCCCATGATTACCGCCGCGCGGATAGACAACACGCTTACCTTGACCCAGGCTCGTTTTACCTGCCTACCCAATGATGCAGTGCAGACATGGCTGGTTCCGATAACGATTTCCACCTACTCCCGGGATGGGTCGGCGCATCGCCAGACGGTGCTGCTTGAAAGCCAGCAGATCCAGGTTTCCCTGCCGCCGGACACCATGGCTTATAAGCTCAATCCCGATCAAACCGGATTTTACCACGTCTGCTACAAGGATGAGGACAATCTACAGCGGCTCTTCGCCATGGCCAACAGCCGCCAATTGCCGCCCGTGGATCGATGGGGCCTGCAGAACGATCTGTTTGCGCTGGTCAAAGCCGGACACGCCCCCATGGGCGCCTTTCTGGACATGGCCGAAAGCTTTCGCGGCGATCCGGCCTACCTGCCCCTTTCCAGCCTTGACAACCATCTATTTGAAGCGTTTCTGGTGTTGCGGGGAACCCTTCGGAGCCGGACCGCCCAGACGGCCGAAACCCTTATGAACACGGCACTGGACGCCATCGGTTGTCTGCCTGGTCCGGGGGAATCGCAGACCACGGCGATGCTGCGCGACCAGATTCTTGTCCACGGTGCCTTGATCGGCAACCCAAAGGTTCTCGATTCACTGACCGATCAATTCAATGCATTCTTGAAGGGTGCCACAATCCCCCCCGATGTTTTCAGGGGTGTAATGACCGCCGGTGCGATTTTGGCTGGCCGGCCGGCATTAAAAGCCATGCTTCAGCGTTTCGAATCGAGTCGGGCCGAGCATGAACGCATGACACTTGCCGCAGCGTTGGGCTGTTTCAGCCAATGGCCCCTGCTGGAAGAAGCCCTGAGCTTCACCCTGGAAAAGATGCCTGACCGGATCCGCTTTGTGCCGCTGGTATCGGCCGCCGGCAATCCGGCCGCGACAGATCGCCTCTGGCCCTGGTTTGAGACCAATTTCCAGCACCTTGAGCACATGCATACCCTATTATTCGAACGGGTGGTAGCCGCTTTCGTACCCGGTCCCGGCCTGCATGACCCGGATCGCACCAGCGCTTTCTGCAGACACTTAAAACGCAAAAACCCCCGATTGAAAGATGTGCTCGCACTCTCCCTGGAACGGTTGGAAGTCAATTCCCGTTTTCGACAACACGCACATGACCCCCTGGCTGGCTAAACCGTCGTTGTGTGCCGGTGCCGACCGGGGTCAGCGCACAATAAGCTCCTTGAAGGCGGCCATCTCGCCTTCCAGTCTGGCTGGATCCTTGAAACTGGGAAAAGGGCGCTGCCGGCTATCCGGCATGGGGCTGCGCTGCGCATCGGTTAGATCCAGAATACCCTTGGTGAAACAAAAAGCCCCGTATCTGACAAAACCGTATCCTCCAAGCAAAGGCAGTTCGTGCTTGAGCCCGTCCAGTTGACCGATTCTATGCCTGCTGACGGGTGTGATGCCTTCCTGGGTGAACAACTGGTTCACCAGATAGACGATGGGGGTTATATCCATCGGCGATTTGCAATAAATCGTTGCGAATTTGCCCTTCACCTCACCCACAAAGCTTTCATATAATCGTTTCGACGCCGCATACTTGTACACCAGGCCTGAAGGGGCCATGCGTTCTTCAAACAGTCGGAGGGCGGGCAGGGTTTTGGAGTAGTCGCCGGGATAGATGGACAGATGAAGTTTCCAACCGCCAACATACCACTTGTCTTTTTTGCGCATCTCCGCGGTTATCGCACAGCTCGTCGACACCCGGAAGCGGAATGATTGCGTGAGCGCATCCCGATGGCGCATGACCGCTTGGTAGTCGGTTGCCCCGAAGGATCTGATGGTATGCCATGCCACGGGTGATAGACCTCCTTTGTGAGGGTACCCGGTGAACCATGATGAATTCTGTATCATATCCCGAGGCAGATGAATAACCTTTCATCTGCCTGGAAAAGCCCGGATTCCCAGATCGACCCTGCCGACGACACGATGCATCCGCTTGGTGGAAATGGCAGATTGAATCCTCCCCACGGGAAGCAGCGGGGACTGCGCTCGCTGTCGCGGTTCACATGGCCTCGTGCCGCTCGATGGCCGTAATGACATACGGCAAGACCGTCTCCACGATGCGGGCATAACCCTCTGCCGTGGGGTGCATTTTGTCCGATTGATTGAGGCTGGGCATGCCGGCCACACCTTCCAGGAAAAAAGGGATGAAGGGAACTTCATGTTTTTCGGCAATCTGCGGATAAATCTTTGAAAACTCCCGGGTATAGTCCGGGCCTAGGTTGGGCAGCATATGCATGCCGGCCAGGATGACCTGGATGTTTTGGTCGGTTAACGTGCCGACCAGCCGATCCAGATTGGCTTTCAGCAGATCGGTGTCCAGGCCCCGCAGGCCATCATTGGCACCGGTTTCCAAAATGACGATGTCCGGTGCCAGGTTGGCGATCACCCATCCGATGCGCGCAAGGGCGCCGCTGCTGGTCTCGCCGCTCACCCCGGCGTTGATCACCTGGTAGTTATACCCTTTGGCCCGCAACCGGCGAGCCAACTGGGCCGGATAAGCCTGGTCCTCGGCAAGGCCCAGCCCGGCGGTCAGGCTGTCTCCAACAGCTACGATGGTCCCCGCGAATGGCGACACAGACAGTTGGGGTGTTGTGACGGCCTTTTCTGCCGGCTGCTCCTGACTGCATCCGGTCAGGGACAAACCCATGACGATCAGCAGCAAGGTCGACATTTTCAGCAGGCGTCTATCCATTTTGTTGCTCCCTCAGGTAAGTAACCGGTTTTTTGGCCATGATCGACCGCGAGGCGGTCATACCCACCCCCACCACCAGCAAGACGGTCAAACCCACCATGGCCAGCGATGTGGCGAAAAAGGGCTGATAGCCGATATCGAATTTTATCCTGCAGACCCAATAGGCACCTGCCTGAGCCATCAGCAGGGCCATGACACTGCTGAGCAGACCGATCATCACGTTTTCCAGAGCAAAGACAGTCCGGACAAAATGCCTGCCGGCGCCCAGGATCTTGTAATAGACCGACTCCACCACCCGCTCGGCCCGGGTGGCGAATATCGCGCTCACCAGGATCAGGATCCCGGCCGCAATACTGAATAAACTGAAGAGGCGCACGATCCGCGACAGGCGCGCCATCATCCGGGCAAAGACCCCGATGGTCTGGGTCATGTCGATGACACTGATGTTGGGAAACCGGGAAACAATTTGGGTTTGCAGCGACCCCATCTGGCCGGGAGCCACCCGCAGGGAGGCAAACAGCGTCTGCGGCGCCTGGGCCAGCACCGCGTTCGGAAAAACGAAGTAAAAAAAGGGGCTTAAGGATCGGTTGTCACGTGTGCGGATGCTGGAAATGCGTGCGGTCAAGGGTACTCCCTGGATCTTGAAGCTGATACGATCGCCGATTTTCATCTCACGCATCTCAATGACCGTATCCATGACCGAGACCTGGGGCTCAACCCAGTCGCTTCGAAAAAGCGAATCGCCTGCGATCAAGGTTTCATCGTCCAGCAGGAATTCCCGATAGGTCAGGTTGAAGACCCGCGACAGGTTGTCGCGTTGTTTTTGACCCTCCCGATCGCGGTCGATGGCTTTGGCGTTGATTGCCGTGATCCGGGCGCGAATAATGGGATAAAATTGAACCGGACGGTTAACGGCGGATTTAAATGCCTCGGTCTGACCGGGCTGGATGTCCACGAAAAAAACATTGGCCGAATCGGCGGGGAAGGATTGAACAAACGTGGCCGTCAGGTTCTTTTCGATGAGATGGTTGCCGAAAATCACGGCCAGGGAAACGGTTAGCGTTATCATGACCGACCGGGTGGCATTGCCCCTGCGAAACAGACCCTTGATGGACTGGCGCAGGGCCAGATGACGAACCGGCAGGCGCTTGATCAGCCACAGCGCCAGCTGGGATAGGATGCCCGCAGCCAGGATCAGTGCGGTGATGGCACCGACAAAATAAAACCCAAAACCAATGTCGCGCATGTGCCACAGCACCAGGGCAAGGAAAAAAATCAGGCTCAGGATCGCGGAAAGATAATAGGGCCAGCGCGTTGCCCCGGAGGACGGCAGGCGGTTAAAAATCACCACCGGACGCATCTCCCTCAACCGGTAGAGCGGCAGGAAAGAAAACAGGGCCACCACGAAAGCCCCCAGTACAATGGCTTCCACCACCCCGGACCAGGCGATGGTCAGGCCCAGATAGTCCGGCAGAAACGGTGACAGCATCCAGGCCAGGATCCCTTGAAGCGCCAATCCGGCCAGGATGCCCACACCGGTTCCCATGGCGCCCAGAAACATAACCAGCCGCATGAAATGCGTGTTGATGAATCGGCCCGTGGCCCCCACAGCTTTCATGACAGCGATGGTGCGCTGTTTTTCGTTGAACAGGGCCGTGAGGGTGCTCTGAATACCCAGCCCGGATACGATCAGAATGAAAAGCCCCACCAGTTTCAAAAAAAACAGGAAATTGTTCAAAAACCGTTTAACGGCCGATCCGGCGGTAAGGTGGGTGTCAATTTGTTCCCCGTCGAATCGGGATGCTTGCTTCAACTGGTCGGCAATGGCGTCCACCTGAAGCGGGTCCAGTACCTTGAGCAGCACAATCCGCCGGATACGGCTGCCGGTTCCCATCAGGCCCAATGCATCAAGATCTGAATCGTGGATGAACACGCGTGGACCCAGGGTGAACAGGTCCAAAGGCCGGTCCGGTTCTGCCGTGACCACGTCGGCAATCGACAAGGTAGCGTAACCCACCTGCATGGATGATCCCACCGCAAGGCCGGTGCGATCCAGCAGGCTCTGCTCCACGATGCAGGCGCCGGGTACCAGCACCTGCTGGAAAGGGCGACCCGACTTCAAGGTGACCTGGCCGTAAAAGGGATAGTTCGGTTGCACCACTTTCAGCCTGGACAGCACCGAAGCGTCATGGTCGGCTGCCCGCACCACGCTGTAGAATTCGTGAACGTTGGCACCCTCGATGCGCCCCTGATCCACCAACCGCCCGATGGCCCGGGTCAGTGGAGCGGAAATAGGGTCATAGGATTTTATAATAATGTCGGCTGCATGCAGGCTCCGGGCGTCATCGATCAGGGCACGACCCACACTTCTGGCAAATCCGGAAAAGGCTGTCAGGGTCGTCAGAGACAGGGCTACGCAAAGAACAAAAAGGGCGGACTGACTGGATGAGCGCCGCACCTGGCGAAGGATGGTTGGCATATGACGCATGGGCAGCTAGCCTTCCAGGAGTCCGTCTTTAAGGGTAAGCACTCGGTCGGCAGCCCGGGCGATTTCCGGGTTGTGGGTCACCAGCACGAGGGTGGCGTCCTGTTCGTTTTTCAGCTCGATGAGCTGGGTCAGCACCATTTTACCGTTCTCCGAATCCAGGTTGCCGGTCGGCTCGTCGGCAAAAAGCAGTTTGGGGCGATTGATCAGGGCCCGGCACAGGGCAACGCGCTGCTTTTCACCCCCGGAGAGCTGGCTGGGACGGTTGTCCGCCCGGGCAGACAGGCCCACGCGCGCAAGCAGCTGCCCGGCGCGCAAATCCGCATCCATATCGCCCCTGAGTTCAGCCGGGAACATAATATTTTCCTTGGCGGTCATGAACGGCACCAAATGGAAGGATTGAAACACGAAACCAATGGTCCGATTGCGCAGCGGCGCCAGCTCCTCCTCGGAAGCACCGGTGATATCGCGGTCATCGATGAACACCTGGCCCGATGTGGGATGATCCAGCCCTGAAAGCAGCGTAAGCAGGGTGGTTTTACCGCTTCCGCTGCTGCCGGCGATGACAATGAACTCTCCGCGCTCGACGCTAAAGGATATATTTTCCAATACGGTGATGTCGCGGTGATCCACCCTGTACGATTTGGTGATGTGTCGCGCTTCCAGCAGAGCCATGGCGGTTGTGTCTTTCAAGATTTGAAAAGCCCGTGAAGGTGCGCATCGGGCTTATACGTAATCACAGGGCGGATCATCGCCCTTAACAAATGCACCCTAGAAGGACGTTTGACAAAATATAGGCAAACATAATGCATCTCACTGGATTTTCAAATCAAGCAGGTAACGGCGATGATGGACAAACAGATCGACACGTTGGAAAGCGTCTTCATCACCTAATGGTGCGGGGGGCTAATTGACGGGCAAGACCGGATCCTGTATTGCATTGGGCCATGGGGTTTTGCCCCTGTTTTCTCAGTTTCATGTTTAAGCGGTTTCTTAAACGTGCGTGGTAAGTGATTTAAGCATCAATATTGCAAAAGGAGTGTTTATGGAGAGATTCAGTCACAAACCGGCCTGGGAACTGGCAGCACTCATCGCTAGCGCGGAAACTACCCCGCTGGAATTGATGCGCGAAACCCTCGATCGAATGGATAGCGTCAATCCTGTCCTTAAAGCCTTTGTATCCCTGCGGCCAGAAGCTGCTATTGCCGAAGCGAGGACGATGACCGAGGAATTGGCAGCAGGAAAAATTATCGGGCCTTTAGCTGGGCTTCCCCTGGGGGTCAAGGATCTCGAGGACACAGCCGGCATGGTGACCAGCTATGGATCCATTCCTTTCAGAGATAATTTGGTCCATGCGGATTCGATTCAGGTGGCCCGGCTCAAAGCAGCAGGGGCCATTGTGGTGGGCAAAACCAATACGCCGGAGTTCGGATTTACCGGCTTCACCAAAAACAGGCTCCACGGCACTTCCCGGAATCCGTGGAATCCGGAGCGAACCCCGGGCGGCTCCAGCGGCGGTTCGGCAGCGGCCGTTGCCGGCGGGTTGGTGCCACTGTGCACAGGCTCCGATGCCGGGGGGTCCATTCGCATCCCCGCATCCTATTCGGGTTGCTTCGGGCTCAAGCCATCCTTCGGCCGGATTCCGGTGGGGCCGTCGCCCTTTTTAAGCTACAGTTCCATGATCGTGATGGGGCCCCTGACGCGGACAGTTCGGGATGCCGCCTTGTATATGGACTGTACGGCGGGGTACCATCCGGCAGACCCCTATTCCCTGCCCGCACCGCCAAGATCCTACCTGTCCTCGATTGATGACCTTCCCGAGCGGCTGAAGATCGCCTTCAGCCCGGATCTTGGATATGCCCGGGTTCAAAAGGATGTGATGGCGTGCGTTGAGCAGGCGGTAAATGCCTTCAAGGAAATGGGCCATGCGGTAGACCTGTGGACCGGACAGCTGCCGTATACGGGTGATGTCTGGACCCCGCTGATATGCACGGATATTTATGCCCAGCTGAGCGATGTGCTGGAGAAAAACCGCGATGAGATCGGAAGAACCCTGGCAGCAGCGGTGGATCAGACCCGGGGTCTTACGGTTGCCAACCTCACCGCCATCCAGCAGTTGAGGGCGCAACTGAATCTCCACCTGGCTGAGCTTTTCGAAGCATTCGACCTTCTGCTCACCCCCACCATGCCCACCGAGGCGTTTGCCGCCGGCGGGCCGCCGCCTGATGAGATTGACGGTCAACCCATTCCCCTATTGGGGGCCGTTGCCTTTACCTATCCCTTCAACCTCTCGGGGCATCCGGCAGCATCGGTGCCGGCCGGGCTGACACAAGGCGGATTGCCGGCCGGCCTTCAGATCATTGGTCCCAGGCACCGGGACGACCGGGTCCTGCAGGCAGCCAGGGCCTATGAGAAGATCCGGCCATGGGATAATCAGTGGCCCTTAATGTAAACGCCGCCTTTCCGGCCGACGACATCGCCGCAATCACCATGGCGGTTTAAGGAGCATAGACCATGACAGTAATTCGAAAGATATCCATTGTGGGGGCCGGTGCCATGGGCGCGGCCTATGCAGCCATGTTCAGCGATGCCCTCGGATTCTCCGTATCCTTCGTGGCACGGGGTGAGCGACATGCGCGCTTGAAAAACAAAATCTTCAACGTAAACAATCGGTTGTATAAGATTGCAGTCATACACCCGGACCAGGTCGTTGAACCAGCAGACCTTGTCCTTGTGGCCTTGAAACACCACCACCTGGCCGGCGCCGTTGCCGACATCGCCGCACTGGCGGACAAGGACACGACCATCCTTTCGGTGATGAACGGCCTGGAGAGTGAGGAGACCATCGGGGCGGTCTGCGGCATGGAAAAACTGGTCTATGCCATCGCAGTTGGAATCGATGCCATACACGAAAGCGGACGGTACTCCTTTGCCAACCCCGGTAGGATTATTTTTGGACCGACAACGGATAACGGCCGCGGCCCCCGGCTGACGCGTATTCAGGAGGCATTGAACCGGGCCGGCATTGCCAATGAAATGCCGACGGACATCCGGCGGGCCATGTGGTGGAAGTTCATGATCAATGTGGGCATCAACCAGGCCTCGGCCGTGCTTCGCGCGCCGTATGGCCTCTTTCAATCGTCGCCCGACGCCCGGGCGTTGATCCGGTCGCTGATGGCGGAGGTGGTCGTCCTGGCCGAGAAAGCCGGCATCGGTCTGACCGAAGCGGACATCGATGAATGGGACATCATCATGAACTCGCTTTCGTCGACAGGCAAAACCTCCATGCTCCAGGATGTGGAAGCCGGAAGAAAAACCGAGGTGGAGATTTTTGCCGGCAAGGTGGTGTCCCTTGGGGAAGCATATCATACGCCCACACCCGTCAACGCAACCATGCTGCGGATCATCAGGGTCATCGAGCACAAATGTGGCTTTTGAGCCTATCCGCCCGCCAGACAACAAACCGCCAGACGACAAGGCAAGGCGCGCGCGGGTTTTCGGATTGCGTGCAGCCGCATCGCAGTGCAGGCCCCGGCTCGGCAATCTTTACCGAATCTTTACAGCAGGCCTGCGCGTTCGTGGTTATTGTTTGGCTGTATCGGTGTCGAACCGACGGGACTCACCCTGTTCAAGGGTAAATACGCATAGCCAGAAAGAGAGGCGCCCCGCGATGATAAAAAGATGCTGCGCAACCGGCAAAGGGTGTTTATTATTAATGGGTATGGTCTCCCTGCTGTGGGCCGGCTCCTCGGCGGTGGGCGCACAGGCAGGTCAAGGATCGACAACCAAGGAGGCGGCCATGAACCTGGCATTGAAAACCGAAACCGATTCACTGGCAATTCCGCCCATCGATGCGGCGGCGCCGGCGGTTTTCGAGACCGCGTCCTTCGGCCTGGGCTGATTCTGGGGAATCGAATCCCGGTTCGGGATGATCGAAGGCGTGATTCGCACCCGTGTGGGCTACGCCGGCGGCCGGCAGGCCAATCCGGATTACGGCCATATCGGTGATCACACGGAAACCGTGCAGGTGGATTATGATCCGCAGCGCATCACCTACAACGAACTGCTGGATATTTTCTGGCAAAGCCACAAACCCACAGGGCGGTCATGGTCCCGGCAGTACATGAACGCGGTGTTCTACCACGACGACCGTCAACGGCAGCTGGCCATGGGCTCCAAGGCGGCCGTGGAGAAAAAGATCGGCCAGCGGGTCAAAACCGAGGTGGTTCCGCTGCGCACCTTTACCATGGCCGAGGACTACCACCAGAAGTATATTATCAAACAGCATTACGAATTGAACGCTGAAATGGCGCGCATCTATCCGCTTCACCGGGATTTCGTCGATTCCACCGCCGTGGCGCGCCTCAACGGATACGCGAGCGGGCACGGCAGCAAAAATCAGTTTGAAAATGAGATCGACAGCCTGGGACTGTCGGACGCGGGCAAAAAAGCCTTGACGGATATAGTCAACCGGAAGTGGAAGTATGATCGTCCATAGACCAGCAATGAGATGAACCCCTCAACGCGCGCCAATTAAGGAAAGGGCCTTCCACCGTCCGCGCGAGAGAAAAGCCAAGCTGGTTGTAGAGGCCTGCTCAAAGGCAGGATTGCTGGCACTTCTCAATATCAATGCGTAGCAACGCACCGGTCCTTGCCCGATGACGGGTTATTCCTCGGAATGGAAGCGGCGGATGATGTAGCCGCCGGATTTTTCATCCGACTCCAGTTCCATTAGACCGCGGCTGGCGGCTTCGTCCAAAAGTCGCTTGAAGGAGCGGAACCCGTAGTACGACTCGTTGAATCCCGGGCGGCGGCGCTTGAGGGTCTGCTTGACCATGGAACCCCAGATTTTGTCTTCCGACCCGCGTTCTTCCGCCAGTGCCTCCAAGGTTTCCATGACCAGATCCAGGGCCTCCTGGGTCAGGTTTTCCGACTCCTCCTTCCTGGCCTCCGCAAGCGGCGTTTTAGTCTCTTTGGGTTGTGATTTGCGGGCTGATTTTTTAGCTTTTTTCTTGGTTCTGACCAGATCGTCGTAATAGATGAACTCATCGCAGTTGGCAATCAGCAGGTCGGAACTGGAGTTTTTTACCCCCACACCGATGACATCCTTGTTGTTTTCACGCAGTTTGCTGACCAATGGCGAAAAGTCAGAATCCCCGCTGATGATCACGAAGGTGTCCACGTGTGCTTTGGTATAACAAAGGTCCAGCGCGTCGACGACCATGCGGATGTCGGCCGAGTTCTTCCCCGACTGGCGCAGGTGGGGTATTTCGATCAATTCGAAGGCCGCTTCGTGCATGGCCGCCTTGAACTCCTTATAGCGCTCCCAGTCGCAATACGCTTTCTTGACCACGATACTGCCCTTGAGCAGCAGCCGCTCAAGCACCTTGCTGATGTCGAACTGGGAGAATCGGGCATCTCGAACCCCGAGAGCGACATTTTCGAAGTCGCAGAACACGGCCAGGTTGGCTGTATCCATTATCTTGCTCATGTTTTCCTTCCCAAAATTTGGGTCAGTCAGGGGAATGATAGAAAGCCAATTTGAGTTGGTCTATCGGCTGACCATACGCCGATTCACTGAAAAAAGAAACTCTCCTGACAACCGTACCGACTTTGTTTTACAATTGTGGAAAGCTTCTTATTTTGACAGCATCGTCTGATTTGCACAAAAGGAGGCATCAATGGCTGAACTTCGAGGCGCATCAACGGAATATACCCTTGATACGGTATCGATGCAGGTTGACAACCCTGATCTGGATCTGGCCGCAGCCAGAACCTTGGCCAAGGCAAGGGCACGCGACATGGACGGCAATGCCATGATGCTGTCCTACCACAGTGGGAAAACCGGCGAATCCTGGCCCAGCGATGCATGTGGCGGAAGCGGGCGGCCGCCCTGGATCGTCTTTGCCGAAGCCAGAGGATACAACCTTAAAATCGATATCAACAACGGCGAATACGAATTTTTCTATCTGCGGTTTTAGTGGAAGCGGCGGTGTCCGCCGTTCTGGTGTAAAGTTCCGCTGCCTTTACGGTTCTTTTGCCACCCTGTTTCTGCTAGGCGGGTCTATTTCAGTGGGTCATTGTGACATTTCAGGCAACCGGTAAATTGCGGATGCGATGTGGGCGGCCCCGTAGGCTTCAGGTCCGGATGGTGGCAAGCAAGACATTGGGCATCTTCGACCACCCCTTCGTGGATGTCCGGATAGTTGCGGATGGTAGGGCCGTGCAGACCCACATAGTGTCCATAAGCGCAGCCGACCAACACTGCCGGCACCAGGCTGTAAATTAGCGTTCGTTTGACTGTCTTCATTTTTCCTCCCTGACAACCTTTCCGTCTTTTAAACCGATAACCGGGTCCGCGCTGGCGGTGATTTCCCTGTCGTGAGTCGCCATGATAATGGTGCAGCCGTGTTCTTTTCCCAGATCCCGCATAAGCTGAACGATCCGCTGCCCGGTAACCGTATCCAGGCTGGCGGTGGGCTCATCAGCCAGCAGGAGCATCGGCCGATGGGCAATGGCCCGGGCCACGCTAACCCGTTGGGTTTCACCGCCGGACAGTTCATGGGGAAGGGCCTTTGCCGCGGATTGGAGATCGATGTCCGCCAGCAGGGCCTCGATTCTTTTGGTGCGGATCTGACCCACAATGCCGTTCAGGGTCAACGGCAAGCCAATATTTTCGGCCACCGTGAGGTATGAGAGCAGGTTTCCCCGCTGGAAGACAAACCCCAGGCGGCTGCGCTGGAACCGGCTCAGCGCGCTGGCCGCGAGCCGGTGAATCGGCATGCCAAAACAGACTATCTCCCCCCGGTCCACCGATTCGAGCCCGCCCATGCAGTTGAGCAGCGTCGACTTTCCGGAGCCGGATTTGCCGATGATTGCCGCAAAGCAGCCCCCCGATACCGACAGGGAGACGTCGGCAATGGCGTTCACCTGGCCGCGCCCGGATTGAAAGGTTTTTTTGACGTGGGATAGCTCAATCATGGAATTAAACCAGTCTCAGAATGCGGGCGGGTTTTTTCCGTGCGACCAGTGCCGCCGGCCAGACGGCCGCAACCAGGCCGAACAGCAGCGACGTAAGTGGCGGCGCCCACAGCGAAAACGCCGTCAAGCGCGGATAGATCACTCCGGAAACGGAAAAATATCGGTTGTGGGAAGTCCATGCACTGATATCGATGCCACCTGTATGCGCGACGGCAGCCACGACAATGACCCCGATACAAAGACCCGCGCCACAGGCGATCGCATTCATCAGGACCACCTTGGCCACGATGAGCGTAAACATTTCGGTGGCGGTCACCCCCATGGCCTTCAATATTCCGTATTCTCGAAGATTGCGGATAATAAAGATCACGAAGGAGCAGGCGATGCCAATGGCAACCACGAAAAAAACCAGGAGGATCACGATCGCCATGGAGATGGCCTCCAGATCGATAAGCTGTCGCAGGTCCGGCATCTGGGTCTCCCAGGATTCGAAGCGGACCGGTTCAGGGAAGCGCTGCCGGTAGGTGTCCATGATCGTGCCGGACGCAACACCGGGTTTCAGGAAAACGGCCGCCGACCAGGAACCTTTTTTTGAAGGCAACATCTCCAGTGGACTCAAGGCAATACCGCGGTCCAGCGCATCCAGGCCGGTCTGGTAAATCCCCGACACGATATAAGCAGTGGGACTGTCGGAAGGCTGCTGCGAGAAGCGCACAACATCTCCTGTCCGGACGTTGAGGGTCTGTGCCATATCACGGTTGATCAAGATCTCTCTTTGACCTGTCAGGGGATACCGCCCCTGGCTGATTTTCATTTTCAGGGTCGTGTGACGGGCTTCCTGGACAGGGTCGATCCCGCAAAGCACCAGTGGCTGGGAGGGTCCACCCCCGGATAGCACCCCCGGCAGGAAGACCCGCTTCAAGACGGCGTCGACCCCCTCGCCAATCAGATCTTGCGGTTGAAATGATTGCGGCAGGTCACGGCCTGTGACGTGCCCGGTGAACAAGGCCACGGTATTGCGCAGCATGGCGTCCTTGACGCCCACGGCCAGGGCGGAGAGGAAAATCAGCGCCGCCACTGCAGTGACCACCATGACGGACAGTGCCGCCGTGGCACGGCCGGACCGGACGAGAAATAGAAAAGCGATCCGAATCCAAATCCCGGAATCACCGGGTTTCATGATCCCGCCTGCCTGACAAGGTGAAGAACCCCGATTCTGTTTTCCAGAAAACGGATGGCGGGTGTCACCAAAAACCGGTGTTCCACCGCAAAGAGTGCGTGGAGACCGTCGTCAAGCAGCTGGTGGGATGTTCCCGATGCCTGTCCGAGGGCCTCCGGATACCGGTCGCAGCGAATAGCCGCGGCGTCGGTCCGGCTGGAAGGCTTCATCGATTTTTCAAGCCGTTCTTTTTCAACCGGGTTTGCCCCGTGGCGGATCAGAGAGACCAGGTAGTTGTGTTTCCTTGACTGGATATCGCCGGCCATGTCCACCATGTCGTCCATGATCTGGCAGCCAAGGCCGATTCGATAAAGCCCCTCCAGCAGCCGCACCCGTTTTTTTTCGGGCACTTTTTCGATGGTCAGGGGAATGTCCCAGGGGCATTGGAAAAGAATGCCGGTTTTAAAGTGATGGATCGATTGAAGGATCTCCTTCGGCTTCAAGATGGCCGTGATGCCCTTCTCTTCGGCCGCTTCCTGAATGCCGCTGCGGGTCATCGTCTTCATGGAAGCGGCCGAAGCGTTCAGAACCTGGTCCAGGGCCAGTTCATGTCTAGAGGCGGCATCCATGAGTATCTGGAAAAGCACGCGGTCGGAAACCATGATGTCCACGACCGAGCGGAAACGGTGACCCGCGGCGGGAATATCGGTGTCGAGGGTCTGTTTGTATTCGTCATCCAACAAGTTATCGCAGCCGGTGACCATTCCCCTTAAGCACTGCAGCGTGGCAGCATAAAGGATGCGGCGGTAACGGGGGATTCCCGCCCGTTGATAGGAGTAAAGAAACAGCAGAGAAAAAAAGTTCATCCGCAATGAAAATGTGGCTTGCTCAGGTGGTTTGAGGGTAACGCCGCATTGACGCAGGATCCGGTCCGCGGCCTCCCAGTATAGGGAAAGCCCGGAGTTCAGCTCCGCCATCAATTTTTGCAAGTGAGGTACCTGTTCCATCTGGGCAATGGGGTCGGACAGGTTGTCGTCGATGCCCATGTTCACGCTTCCGCTTTATGGGTGTTGAACAACGCCACGTATCCGAAATAGGTGGCCACAATCTCAGGGCGCGGGAATCCGGCGCCTTCGATAACATCGGGCAAGACCCCACGGATGTTTTCTCCAATCTGGGGCTGCATGAAGAACCAACGGGATATATGCGACACCAGGGCGCCCATCCAGGTGGAAGGGACGTGCATGTCCGCGACGACCAGCCGACCTCCCGGCTTTAATACCCGGAAGGCTTCCGCGAGGGATTTTTCCTTGAGGTCCATCTGGACATGGTGAAAAAAGAGACTCGAGACCACGGCATCGAAGCTGGCATCCTCGAAGGCAAGGCTTTCAGCCGCCATCACCTCGAATCGGCAGTTGCCCGAAGCCCGTTTTTTCCGGGCCACAGCGATCATCTTGGCCGCCGCATCGATGCCCACGCTCTCTCCTCCCGCCGCAGCGTCCAAGCGATCCCCGATCATCCGTGTGAGCACGCCGGTGCCACAGCCAAGGTCGAGAACACGATCCGAATCGCCGAGATTCAGCAGGGCAAGCAGATGCCGATCGTATTCGGCCTGTTTCCCCAGAAGCAGCAGCGGTTCAAGCGTATCATAGACAAACGCGGCATGATCCAACGTTCGACCCCGGGTGGGTGCGGATTTGAGTTCCATAATCGATCTCCGTGAGGAGTCATTATACCCTGCAATTGGAAAAGTAGTAACAACAACCGCGCAAGCAAGCAAGATAAGAGATGCATCCAAATGTTGTAGACTTGGAATTTACACGTCATGACTATTGACAGGTGTTTGGTATTGACCCAATAATAACAGACACCCCAGACGTCCGAAATCGGTCAACTGCAATACGTGTATTGATGCCGTCCTGCCGGCGGTTTCTTGCCGGATGGATGGACAACGGCCGTGTGGCCACCCTCCAGCGTGAAGATTCCCCGCCGCCAGCGAGGGGAATGCGCTCGCTATCGCGGTTCATTCACAGCCAGGGAAAGGATAGTTGCCCATGCCCGAAAAAGAAGCCGACGCCATGGCCCGAGAGATCGCCTTGGAGAACCGGGAGTGGATCGAGAGCCTGGACTATGTTTACGAAAACCAGGGCCCCCAGCGCGTATTGGCGCTTTTGCGCCTCCTGCAGGTGCGGGCCCAGCAACGCGGTGTGCAGGTTCATTTCTCCGCCAACACACCCTACATCAACACCATCCCGACCCACCGCCAGCCGGTGTTTCCCGGCAGCCGGGAAATTGAACGCCGCATCAAAAGCATCATCCGCTGGAACGCCATGGCCATGGTGGTGCGGGCCAACCGCCAGAATTCCGGCATTGGCGGGCATATCTCCACTTTCGCCTCCAGCGCCACCCTCTACGAAGTCGGATTCAACCATTTTTTCCGGGCCAAAAGTGCCGGTCACCCCGGGGACATCGTCTACTTCCAGGGTCACGCGGCTCCGGGCATCTACGCCCGGGCCTTTTTGGAGGGTCGGATCAGCGAGACACGGATGGAAAATTTCCGTCGGGAACTGGCCGAGGGCGGCGGACTGAGTTCGTACCCCCATCCGTATCTCATGCCCGAATTCTGGCAGTTCCCCACCGTATCCATGGGCCTGTCACCGATCATGGCCATCTATCAGGCCCGCTTTAACCGCTACATGGAGGACCGGGGCATCAAACCACCCGACGACCGGCGGGTGTGGGCCTTTATCGGCGATGGGGAAACCGACGAACCGGAATCCCTGGGAGCCATCACCCTGGCGGCCCGGGAACAGCTGGACAACCTGATTTTCGTCATCAACTGCAACCTTCAGCGCCTGGACGGACCGGTGCGGGGCAACGGCAAGATCATCCAGGAACTGGAAGCCGCCTTCCGCGGGGCCGGCTGGAATGCCATCAAGGTAATCTGGGGAGACGACTGGGACCCGCTTCTGGCCCAGGATGAGCATGGCCTTCTGACCAGGCGCATGGAGGAGGTGCCCGACGGCCAGTACCAGAAATACTCGGTGGCCGGCGGGGACTACATTCGCAAGGATTTCTTCGGCCGCTACCCGGAGCTTGCCAAAATGGTCGAAAATTACTCCGACGAGCAGCTCCAGAAGCTGCGTCGGGGTGGCCATGACCCCCAGAAGGTTTACGCGGCCTACCAGGCGGCGGTCGAGCACAAGGGGTCGCCCACGGTAATCCTGGCCAAAACCATAAAAGGCTACGGACTGGGGGAAGCGGGCGAAGGCCGCAATGTCACCCATCAGCAGAAAAAACTCAACGAACAGGAGTTGCGCCATTTCAGAAGCCGTTTCGGCATCCCCATCCCCGACGACCAAATCCAGGACGCACCCTTTTACCGGCCCGACGAGGAGAGTGAAGAGCTGCGTTATCTCAAGGAACGGCGTAGAAAATTGGGCGGATATCTGCCATCGCGCAGCGTGTCGGTGCCCATATTCCGGCCACCGGACAAAACCCTGTATGCCGACTTCCTGAAAGGCTCCGGAGACCGCGAGGTGGCCACCACCATGGTCATGGTAACCTTGCTGGGCAAATTGCTGGGTGACGAGAAGATCGGCCGCTACATCGTACCCATCGTTCCCGACGAAGCCCGCACCTTCGGTATGGAGAGCCTGTTCCGCAAAATCGGCATCTACTCCCACCTCGGCCAGAACTATGATCCGGTGGACAAGAGCAGCCTGCTCTATTACAATGAGGCCACTGACGGTCAGCTCTTGGAAGAGGGCATCACCGAAGCCGGGTCCATGGCGTCGTTCATCAGCGCCGGCACGGCCTACTCCACCTTGGACATCAACATGGTGCCTTTCTTCTTCTTCTACTCCATGTTCGGCTTCCAGCGCATCGGCGACCTGATCTGGGCCGCCGGCGACATCCAGGCCCGGGGCTTTTTGCTGGGGGCCACAGCCGGACGCACCACCCTGGCCGGAGAGGGGCTTCAGCACCAGGACGGCCACAGCCACATCCTGGCCCTGCCCAATCCTTCGATCCTGGCCTACGATCCGGCCTTCGCCTTCGAGATCGCCGTGATTGTGCGCGAGGGACTCCGCCGCATGCTGGAGGAGGGCGAAAACCTGGTTTATTATCTCACCATCACCAACGAATTCTACCCCATGCCCGAGATGCCGGAAGGGGTGGAGGAAGGCATTCTCAAAGGCATCTACCGGTTTCGGTCTTCCCTGCTCAAAAAGCCCAAGGCCAGGGCGCACCTGCTGGGCAGCGGCGCCATTCTCACCGAATGTCTCAAGGCCCGGGACATACTGGAATCGGACTATGGCGTCGCCGCCGATGTCTGGAGCGTGACCAGCTACAAGAATCTATACTGGGATGCACAGGAGACCGAGCGCAGCAACCGCCTCAACCCGGAAAAAAAATCCCGCCTCTCCTTTCTGGAGCAGCAGACCGCCGGCGAGTCCGGTGTGTTCGTTGCGGCCAGCGACTACCTCAAGGCCCTGCCGGAGATTATTGCCCGCCGTCTGCCCGGACCGGTGGTTGTACTGGGAACGGACGGCTACGGGCGCAGCGACACCCGCTCTGCATTGAGGGACTTTTTCGAGGTGGATTCCCGGCACATTGCCTTTGCCGCCCTGGCAGCCCTGGCCCGGGAGAAGAAAATACCCGTTGCAATGGTGAAAAAGGCCCGCAAGGCATTCAAGATCGACCCGGATCGCACAAACCCCTTGTTCGCATAGAAGCAGGAGACATTATGATACAAGAGATCAAAGTTCCGGAAATTGGTGAGAACGTGGAATCGGGTGTCGTCGTCTCCGTCCACATCGCGGCCGGAGACATGGTGGCGGTGGACGACACCGTAATGGAGCTTGAGACGGACAAAGCCCTGGTGGAAATTCCATCCCCGTTCGAAGGCCGGGTCGAGGAAGTTCTGGCCAAGGAGGGGGATCAGATCAAGGTCGGCGACGTGATCGCCCGGGTGGAGACCGAAGCCGGGGACGCAGATGCGGAATCATCGGATCGGTCGGCGCCCGCCGAAGCACGCGGCGAAGGCGCGTCCAGCGCCCCCAAAAAGCAGAAGGAGGCGGACGCCGCAAAAGGGCATGAAAAGGATGGGCAGAAGGCAGCCGATAACGGTTCCAAAGAATCGGCATCCACCGCGGAAAAGAAGGATGATCAGGCCTCTGGATTGCCGGACCGGGAAAACCGGGTTGATCAACAATCACCCCCTGATGAAAAGGATTCTGATCGACCGACCGCACCTGCAGCCCCTTCCATCCGCAGGCTGGCCAGAGAACTCGGGGTGGCTATAAACGCGGTCGGCGGAAGCGGCCCCGGCGGCCGGATCAGCGAAGCTGACGTCAAGGCTGCGGTAAGAAAACAACTCACGGCTGCTGAAGGAGCCATGGGCGACAACCAGACACCCCATCCGACCGAACTTCCCGATTTCAGCCGCTGGGGAACGGTCGAAACCGAAGCTATGCAAACCGTTCGACGCCTGACAGCCCGGAGCACGGCAGCCTCCTGGGAGGCCATTCCCCACGTCACCCAATTCGATGAGGCCGACATCACCACGATGACGGCATTCATCGAAAAAAATGGCCCAAAAGTGGAAAAAGCCGGCGCCAAACTCACCATCACGGCCATTATCACACACATATGTGCCCACGCGTTAAAGCGCTTTCGGCAGTTCAACGCCAGCATCGATGTCGCCGCCAATCGCATCGTCTTCAAACGATACGTGCATATCGGCATTGCCGTTGACACCTCCCGGGGTCTCCTGGTTCCAGTGCTGCGCGACGCAGATCAAAAAAACATCGTCGACCTGGCCAAAGCCATTGGGGACCTGGCCGAGCGCTCCCGCAGCAAAAAAATCAAACCCGATGAACTCGAGGGCGGTACGTTCACCATCTCCAACCAGGGAGGCATCGGCGGGGTGGGCTTCACCCCGATTGTAATGTGGCCCCAGGTGGCCATCCTCGGGGTGAGTCGATCCGCCGTCAAACCGGTTTATGTCCGCGGCAGCTTTGAACCGCGAACCATTCTGCCCCTTGCACTCTCCTATGACCATCGCCTTATCGATGGGGCCGATGCGGCGCGGTTCCTGCGCTGGATCGGCGAGGGTCTGGAACAGCCCCTGACCCTTTTCCTGGATTGAACGGCAGGTGTTCGAATGGTCTGCCACAATCGCCGATCGGCCGGAAAATGAATCCGCCGACATATTAAACCCTCTGAATAGAAAGTGTCCTCCATGACTGATAAGAAAACACAAGTCGCTGTCATCGGGGCAGGTCCCGGCGGCTACGCGGCTGCCTTTCTGGCGGCCGATTTGGGCATGGCCGTCACCCTCATCGATCCGGAGCAGAACCCCGGCGGTGTTTGCCTTTACCGCGGCTGCATTCCCTCCAAGGCCCTGCTGCATGTTTCCCGGCTGATCACGGAAGCCGCCGGCGCAGATGCCTGGGGCGTCTCCTTCGGTAAACCCAAAATCGACATCGGCAAGATGCGGCGTTGGAAATCGGACGTGGTCGGTGCGCTCACCAGCGGACTGGGGCGTCTGGTGACCCAGCGAAAGATCGACCACGTCAGGGCCACAGCCGAATTTCTGGACGACCGGTCAGTGACGCTGACCGACAATGAGGGAAAAAAAAGTACCCTTAAATTCGAACACGCGATTGTGGCCACCGGCTCCCGGGCTTCAAAAATACCGATGTTTCCGCCCGACTCGGACCGTATCTGGAATTCACAAAAAGCCCTTGATCTGAAAACCGTTCCCAAGACGCTGCTGGTGGTGGGCGGCGGCTATATCGGTCTTGAGCTGGGCAGTGTCTATGCAGCCATCGGATCGAAAGTGACTGTGGTGGAGAAGCTGCCTCACCTGTTGACCGGGGTGGACCGCGACCTGGTCCGTTTTCTCCACAAAGGCCTGGCGGAACGCTTCGAATCGATCCTGTTGAACACCACCCTGACGGAGGCCAAGATCCAGAAAAACGGTGTCAAGGTCACCTTCCGGGAGCAGGATGAAAAACCGCAGACCCGGGTGTTCCAGCAGATCCTCGTCGCCGTCGGCCGCCGGCCCGCCACGGATGGTCTGGGCCTGTCGAAGATCGGTGTAACCCTGAATGGAGAGGGTTTTATCCAAATCGATGCCCACTGCCGGACAACGGCCGGAGGCATCTACGCCATCGGCGACGTGGCCGGCCATCCCATGCTGGCCCACAAGGCGGCCTACGAAGCACGCATCGCCGTTGAAAACATCGCCGGAAAAGAGGTGATCGCCGATCCCGCGGCCATCCCGGCAGTGGTCTTCACCGACCCGGAGATTGCCTGGACCGGCCTCACTGAAAGCGCTGCCAAAGAAAAAGGCATCACCGTCGAAGTGACCCGGTTTCCCTGGGCGGCGTCAGGCCGCGCCGTCACCCTGGGCCGCAGTGACGGTCTCACCAAACTTATCATCGATCCGGATTCCGAACGCCTGCTGGGTGTGGGCATCGTTGGACCGGGCGCCGGGGAGTTGATCAGCGAAGCCACCCTGGCCCTGGAGATGGGGGCCAATGCCACCGATGTGGCTTTGACCATCCATCCTCATCCGACCCTGTCCGAGACATTCAAAGAGGCCGCCGACATTTTTCACGGTACAGCCACGCATTATTACCGGCCTAAACGAACCAAAAAATAAATTGACTTGCATTTATTTATATATGTGATATGGCAGACAGGTCATAAAGGATTGCCGGTGTTGGCAGTCCGGTTTCTTGCTAAGGGATCGATCCATTTGTCTTGTCAAAGTGGCGCCTGAAGTTTGAAGCAATGATTTAATTTTTTTTATTCTGTAGGAGGAAGTTAGCATGGCAAATGGTATTGTAAAATGGTTTAATGACAGCAAGGGGTTTGGTTTTATCGAGCAGGAAGACGGTCCGGATGTCTTCGTTCATCATTCGGCAATCAATTCCAGTGGGTTCAGATCTCTCAGCGAAGGGGACCGGGTCAGTTTTGAGATTGAGCAGGGTCCCAAGGGTCCTGCCGCGGCCAACGTGACCGTGGTCTAAGGCTTCGTTTTTGGCTTTGAAAAGGGCATTCCAGATTGACGGAATGCCCTTTTTTTTATCTGACCGCAATCCACCCGACCCGGCTTTGTGAATTCTCATCATCGGTGCGGCAACGCATCGCCCCGCTTCAAATCCACCGTTTGCGTCTGAAAAAAACAAGCATGCTCGAGACAACGGATAAGATGATCATCCACACAAACAGATAGCCCCAGCGCCAGGTCAGTTCAGGCATGCTGCTAAAATTCATGCCATAAATGCCGGCGACAAAGGTGATGGGGATAAAGATAGTGGCAATGATGGTCAGGACCTTCATGACCTCGTTCATACGGTTGCTGAGGATGGACAGGTAAAGATCCTGCATGCTGGACAGGATATCCCGGAAGGACTCGATGGTATCGATAGTCTGGATCGTGTGGTCGTATACATCGCGCAAAAACGGACCGACAGCCTCACCAACCATAGGGGTGCCGTCTTTTTGTAGATGGGCGATGACTTCCCGCAGGGGCCAGACCTGTTTTCTCAAGAAAATCAACTCACGACGGATGGCATGAATCGCTTCCAGCATGCCGGCATCCGGATTTTCATCAATGGTCTCTTCTAAGGTTTCCAGCCGCTGACCCACCTTTTCTAGAATCACGAAATAGTTGTCCACAATGGCGTCGATAAGCGCGTATGCCAGGTAGTCGCAGCCACCGGTGCGGATCCGTCCCTTGCCTTTGCGGATACGCTCTCGCACCGGCGTAAAAACATCGCCGACATCCTCTTGAAAGGTGAGGAGAAACGTTTTTCCCAGTATCAGGCTGACCTGCTCCGAAGAGATCCTGTTCTTTTCGGTATCATAATGAAGCATTTTCACCACGACATAAAGGTAATCGTCGAAAGCCTCTGTTTTTGGCCGCTGGGTGGTGTTTAACACGTCTTCCAGGGTCAGCGGATGAACGCCGTAATGTCTGCCGATGTGTTCCATCAGCGAGATGTCGTGAATACCGTCGATATTGAGCCAGGTGGTAGCGCTGGATTTTAGCAGCGGCAAGGCCTCTTCAACAAGCGCCAACGGCCGCTCTATGACCGTTTCTGCATCATAGTGCAACAAAGCCAAGTGGACATCATCCGTTTTTCTCTCTCCCACGTGGACCAGGGTTCCGGGGGAGCTGCCGGCTTTCTTTGATGACTTTCTGGTGAATCGGGACATTGGTGATCCTATGAACGGGTAGGGTGCATGACTCCGGTGGAGGCGTTAAAAATACGGGTCCAAACGACCCATTTTTGCGGCAGATGCTAAAAGTGTAGCGCAAATCATACGGTTTGTAAATTTAGTAGTCGTTTCTTTACTAAGCATGTCCGAAAACGACTTGTCAGCCGATAAAAACCATCTAATATGGAGCAGCGCATAAAGGCAAACCGTTTCAATGACAATGCTGGATGACCGCCATCATGGCTAAAGGCTGAATATGAATACGCTCATGGACCGTGACGTCTGCGACCGCGCCCGACTGGCCCGGGACCCGCGCTTTGACGGCCTATTTTTCATCGGTGTAAAAACCACGGGCATCTATTGCCGCCCCATCTGCCCGGCCCCGTCACCCCGGCCGGAAAACATCGTTTACTATCCCTCGGCAGCCGCAGCCGCAGCGGCCGGCCTGCGTCCATGCATGCGCTGCCGGCCCGAAACAGCACCGGGTACACCCGCCTGGAACGGTACGTCTGCCACCGTCTCCAGGGCCTTGTTTCTGATTCGCCAGGGAGCCCTTGACGACGGTTCGGTAAACGATCTGGCCGCACGACTGGGTGTCGGAACCCGGCACTTGCGCCGTCTGTTTCGGCAGCACATCGGAGCCACGCCCAAGGCCCTTGCAGACAACCACCGCCTGCTGTTTGCCAAACGGCTGATGGTGGAGACGGACATGCCCATCACCCAGGCGGCCCTTGCCGCCGGATACGGCAGCCTGCGGCGCTGTAATGCCGCCTTTCGCAGGTACGTCGGCTGCACCCCGTCTCAGCTTCGCAGAAGGCGCCCGCAGACACGTCCCCGATCCGATTCAGGGTTCCGGTGCACCCTGACGTTATCTTACCGGCCGCCATACGATTGGGACCGGATGCTGGCCTTTTTCCAGGAAAGGGCCATCCCCGGTGTCGAATGGGCGGCTGGCGGGACCTATCGGCGGACCATCCGCCTGTCGGCCACCCGCGGCACCCTGGCTGTACGTCACGCGCAAAGGGGATATGCCCTTGAACTCGATGTATGCATGACGGACAGTCGGGAGCTGCTGCCGGTCGTCGAACGCGTTCGGCGCATGTTCGACCTGGATGCCAATCCACAGGCCATTCAACAGACCCTGATCCAGGACCCCTTGCTGGCCGAACGGATCCGCAAGGCACCGGGACTGCGTCTGCCCGGATCCTGGGATCCCTTCGAAACAACCGTACGGGCAGTAGTGGGTCAGCAGATTTCAGTAAAGGGGGCCGTCACGCAACTGGGTCGCATTGCCGGTCTGGTTGGCCGGGTCCATGACGGGGACGGCGAAATCCATTTGAACCGGTTTTTTCCCAGCGCCGATGAGTTCTTGGCAGCCAATATGGCGGAGATCGGCATGCCCCGCAAAAGAAAGGAGACCCTGCGCCAGATTGCACAGTTAATCGTCAAGGGCGTGCTGCAATTGGATGGAATCGGGCAATTGTCCCAGTTTGTCGATACCCTGAAAACCATCGCAGGCATAGGTGACTGGACGGCACACTATGTGGCCATGCGCGCCCTTGGCGAGCCCGACGCCTTCCCGGCATCGGATCTGGGCATCATGAAAGCACTCCAAAAGGGAGGTGCCCGGCCGACGGTCAACCAGGTGAGGCTGCGCGCCGAGGCCTGGCGCCCTTGGCGGGCATATGCAGCTGTCTATCTGTGGCTGGTGGAGGAGGCGAAATGATTTACGACACGCTTGAAACCGATTTGGCCGGTATATTGGTCATGGCCGCAGACGCAGAGGGTTTGCGGCACCTGAATTTCTTGGATGGGAAACACCCGTTGACCGTCGAAAACACGTGGCGGCGGGACCCGGACCGTTTCACGATGGTAAAGAACCAACTGTCTGAATACTTTGCAGGAAAACGCAAAACCTTCGATGTCAATCTATTTGCGCAGGGATCCCCATTTCAGATGAAGGTGTGGTCGATACTGTTAACGATTCCCTACGGCACGGTGGTCTCCTACCAGTGGGTCGCCCGGCGAATTGGCAGCCCCGAAGCGGCACGGGCCGTGGGCACAGCCAACGGCCGCAACCCCATTGCCATCATCATCCCCTGCCACCGGGTCATCGGCAAACATGGCCATCTCACCGGTTTCGGCGGCGGACTTGAGGTCAAACGAAAGCTCATCCGACTGGAAAATCCAACGGGGTGTCCAGCAAGACCGTTGGAACAGCCTTTTAAAGATAGGTGATCGACCCACTTCCCCGAATCCATCTTTATAAGATTGCCCTTTGCACCTTCAGGATTTTCGCGGCGCTGACGGGGCGGCATCCAAGGCATCGGATTGCGCGGGTCAAGGGTTCTGATCGAATAGGATGTGAATGGCATCGGGGGATTTGAAGTCGACCTTGTACCCCGGACCAATGACGCCTTTGGCGGTCAACAGGACGTCTTTTTTTTTGACCGTGACGCCTTGGCGACCCTCCATGAGAAGATAGGTGCCATTGGAGCTTTGGTCGGAGAGATAGTATTTCCCGTTTTTGTATTCGATTATTGCGTGCGTCCGTGAAACCCGGTTATTGATCACCTGGATGTCATTGCTCTTCTGGCGCCCGATTTCCACGCGGGCATTCGTTGCGTTAACAATTACCACCACCTTACCGTATTTCAGTATCAGGGAGGACCGCGGCGCCTCTATTTTCTCCGGCGGGGGTGTTTGCAGCACGATTGCCTTGCGCCCGTAAAAACGCAGAAAATCCCCGCACTTCTGGCAGGGTATCTGAGGCCGCGGGCCTTTGATGACGGTCTCATCGATTATGTTTTTAAATCCGCACTCTTCACAATAAACGATCATAACCGACAATCCGTAAATGCTGGTCTTAGCCCCCCGCAAGGGATCAACAGGTTTTCCAAGTGTCTGCTAAACCTGCCTATTTCAACTCAAAAATCGCCAACAATCAAGTCTTTTTAACGCTTCGGGGGCTTCTCCGGCGTCAAGGCGAGGCCGCCATTGCCCTGTATGGGGTCTGGCCGAAAAATTAATCTTCAAGGAATTTGCTCAACCCCAAAGCCAATCCTTTTCCGGGCAGTGCCATCAGTGTTGAGGTGCCATGGGCCACCAGCTGCCCGTCGGCATTGGTCACCCCTGCTTCGGCGTAGCTGATTGATTGTCCGGCTCGGATGCAACGCCCGCTGGCGGTAAGTGTTCCGGCCGACACGGGCATCAGGTAATTGAGCTTCAGGTCAACATTCACCAGGCCGTCATGTTCGGGCAGTCTTAGAAAAGCGGCCCAGAAGGTGGCTGTATCAATGAGTGTCGCCAGCACACCACCGTGGACAATACCATATGGCTGAAGATGGCAGGTGTCACATTTCAAAACGACCCGCGCATGGTCGAATTCGATCGCTTTAAGCGCCATCAACATGTGCGCGGGAAAGGGACTGGTATTGACCACGTTGATTAATTGATTCACATAAGCCGGGTTGGGTCTGTCCATGTTGTTCTCCGTTTTCAATGCATGCCTCCATAAAAAATTGAATCGCCCTCAACCCGCAATCAGATAAGTAACCACTCAACGGCCTGTTCACAACACATACCACACCGATGTGATCACTAAGCCGGAGAATCGATTTGCAATGGGTGCGTTCTGTGGTAATCGCATAGTGGTTATGTATAAAACCTGGCGGACCTGATCCATTGCCATGCATATGCCTAAAGGATAGGTAACCATCATGCCTGAAAAACCAACCTATGAAGCGCTTGAAAAGCGCATAAAGCGATTAGAACAAACTGAAAAGGCCCTGATCGCGTCCGAGCAGAAATGGCGGGATATCCTGGTAAACATACCCCAAATCGGAATCGCTTTAGACCCTCAGGCAAGAATTATATTTGCCAATGACCACTTTTTGAAACTTACAGGCTGGAAAGCGAACGAGGTTATCGACCAGGATTGGTTCGACTTGTTTATCCCTGTTAATGTCAGGGAGGCGGTTCGAAACGTTTTCAGCACAGTAATGAGCCAGCAGGATACCCTTGGCTTTTCCACCTACGAAAACCAGATCGTAACAAGGTGCAGTGGTTTGCGCGATGTGGCCTGGTCCAATGTACTCACCAAAGATGCACAGGGAAACATACTGGACGTAACCTGTCTCGGGATTGACCTTACAGAACGGAATCAGTTAGAGGCGACTTTGAATGCAAGCGAGCGATTTCTCTCCACCATTTTCGATTCCATCCAAGATGGCATCAGTGTTCTTGATGCCCAGTTGAATGTCGTCCGCGTAAATCAAACCATGAGAGATTTGTACGCACACGAGCAGCCTCTGGAGGGTAAAAAATGCTATGAAGCATATCATGGCAGGTCTAAACCATGCAGTGTCTGCCCTACCATCCGGTCACTCAGTTCAGGCAAGCTTGAAATGAGTGAAGTCCCGCTTAAAGTACAAGAAAGAGAAATGGGAATATTGGAGCTGTTCGCTTTTCCCATGCTTGATGACTCCGGCAATTCAATCGGAGCCGTTGAATTCGTGCGAAACGTCACGGATCGCAAGCGGGCGGAGTCGGCCCTAAGAGAAAGCGAGGAAAGGTTTCGGGCACTTGTGGAAAAATCTCCGCTGGGAATATCTTTGATAGCCGATGATGGCGCATACAAATATATCAACCCGCAATTTACCAATATTTTTGGATATACGCTTGAAGATATCCCCACGGGAAACGCTTGGTTCAAAAAATCTTTTCCGGATAAGGCGTACCGACAAAAGGCAATTACAAAGTGGGTCGAAGATAAAAAACAAATCAACGTTGGACAAGCAAGGCCGAGAGTTTTTACTGTGACCTGTAAAGACGGAGAACAAAAGAAAATTCACTTCAGACCGGTTACCATGGAAAACCATGACCAGTTTGTAAGCTACGAGGACATCACTGAAAAATCAATGTTGGAACAGCAACTTCTGCAGGCCCAGAAATTCGAAGCAATTGGTACCTTGGCTGGTGGCATCGCCCACAATTTCAATAATATACTGATGGGAATTCAGGGCCGGACTTCACTGATGTCGTTGGAATTGATGCCTTCCCACCCCAATTTGGAGCATATCAAATCCATTGATGCGTGTATCCAAAGTGCGACAGGCCTGACAAAACAGCTTTTGGGTTTCGCTCGTGGAGGCAAATATGAGGTAAAGGCCATCAACATCAATGCGCTGGTGCTCAACAGCGCAACCATGTTCAGCCGCACCCGAAAAGAAATCAACGTTCATACTAAAATGCCGCAGGCACAATTACTTGTTGACGCTGATCGAGGTCAAATCGAGCAGGTGCTTCTGAATTTGTATATCAATGCATGGCAGGCCATGCCCGGTGGTGGAGAACTTTATTTGGAAACAAGTGCCGTTTCCCTGGACGATAATGACTGTAAACCATTCGATGCCAAGCCTGGACGTTATGCCAACGTGTCAATCACGGATACCGGAATCGGCATGGATGAGAACACATGCCGTCGAATTTTCGACCCATTTTTCACAACCAAAGAAAAGCGCCGCGGTACCGGACTGGGACTGGCTTCAGCATATGGAATCATCAAGAACCATGGTGGCATAATTACCGTCAACAGCAAAAGGAATCATGGAACGACGTTCAACATCTACTTGAAAATATCGGAAAAAGAGATTCATCCGGAGATAGCCACGGCCGAGGCAGTGGTTAAAGGGTCGGGAACCATCCTTCTGGTTGATGATGAAGAGATGATTATTAATGTCAGCCAGGCCTTATTGGAAAAATTGGGCTACCAGGTCATTGCAGCGAAAAGTGGCGAAGAAGCCACCGAAGTTGTTCTCCGGATGGGGTCCGGAATTGACTTGGTGATCCTCGACGTGATCATGCCCGGGATGGACGGCATAATAACCTTCGATCGCATCCGTGCAATACATCCGCAGATGCCGGTGTTGCTTTCCAGCGGGTATGCCGTCGATGGACAGTCTGTAGAAATTTTGCAAAGGGGTTGCAATGGTTTCATTCAAAAGCCGTTTGATATTTCAAAGCTTTCCCTGAAAATTCAAAATATTATGGAAGCGGCAACGGCTGGCAACCAAAGATAATTAGCCTACATGGATGAAAAAGGAAATGCCATGCAACTGACCTTCGAACCCATCCGCATGGAACAACAAGATGATTACCGCTTTAAACTGGCCCAGTGCCGCCAGATTGCATCGGACTACAGCTTCACCAACCTGTTCGGCTGGGGGCCGGAATACGGCCTGGAATGGGCCTGGCACGATGACCTGGTCTGGATTCGGCAAGCCATCCCCTTCCCGGCGCTGTGGGCGCCGGTGGGTGACTGGGAGGCTGTGAATTGGCCTTCCAGGATCTCAGCCGTCACCGCCCTGGCGGATCGCGTCATCCGCATACCGGAGGCGCTGCGCCACATCTGGCAAAAAACGCTGTCCGACGGGTGCCAGTTCCTGGATTCCCGCGGCCAGTGGGATTATTTGTACCGCATCGAAGACCTGGCGCAGTTGAAAGGCAACCGTTTTCACAAGAAGAAAAACCTGGTCAACCAGTTCAAGAAAAGCTATTCATTCGACTACTTGGCGTTCGGACCGGAGATGGTCAGCCAGGCGCTGGCGATGCAGGAAGACTGGTGTACCTGGCGTGACTGCGAAAGCCACGAAACCCTGGCCGCGGAAAATAACGCCATTGCCCGGATTCTCGACCAATGGCGCCACCTTACGGGTCTCACCGGCGGCGCCCTTCGCGTAGACGACATTCTGGTGGCCTACACCATTGCCGAAAGGATGCCCGACCAGACCGTGGTTATCCACTTTGAAAAAGGCAATCCCGCATTCAAGGGCAGCTATCAGGCAATCAATCAATTGTTCCTGGAGAACCTCACCCCGGGAGCCGGTCTGGTCAACCGCGAGCAGGATCTGGACAATGACGGATTGCGCAAAGCCAAACTTTCCTACCATCCGGTCGATTATGTCAAAAAATACGAGCTAAGGTTATAGGTCCCACGCTTTTTCTGAGCCCACGACATCTGGGAGGTTATGAACAGGGCCAATCGATCCCCACGGTCGAAAAGCTGAATCAACTGTTTTATGCCGTTTCGCCCAAAACCGATCTGGCGATCGGCGAGACCGACCATGTTTGAAGTGGGAGACAGCCTGACTGCCGCCGGTGGCAATCTGACTCCGTCGTCAATCTTTTCCCGTTGACAGCCGGTGGGATGTTATATCGCGTACATTCAGCACCCCAAATAAAGAAATAATAACGCAAATGTGATCAGGATATCTGAAAGTAGGGGCTTAGAGTCAAATTAGATGGCTACCCATGGTAGCCTTTGAACTAATCTCTTCACCACGGGGCTTTCCGGAAGCCATAGAGGTGTTTCTGCGCCTTTCTCAAGAGGCGTTAGTTGGAGCAGGCAAAACCCGCCACTCGATACCGACAGCTTAATGATTACAGTTAAAATACCCACTGGGAAAGGAGGTGGAAAATTATGTTAACAATCGGCAAGCAAACGAAGTTGGCTCCTGAAGAAGTCATGAGTCAGGCCTCAATCTTCTTCGGCAAAGGTGGTCAGGACTTGGAGGAAAATGAACAGCATTCATGCTTTCCATGCCGCATAACATTTGAAGGGTACGGCGGTTATGTAACGATCTACATTAATGATGAAGAAAAAAACAGGATGGTAGATGTTGAAACAAGGGAATTTGAATATCAGGCTAAACAATTTTTGATGGGGATATAGCCTCTTAAGGACCCAGCGCACTAACCCCAGTCCGCCGTCTCAAACGGCTATGCAGCTTGTACCGCATCGGAACCCTATGATGAAAATCGAGAAGGGGGGGCGTACCCCCCCACCCCCGGCAGGGTTCTTAGCTTGGGTACCCCGGCCATGACATAGGATGTCCCGGCCATAGAAGATAAACTCGCTTGGATATGTTCTTGTTTGCATCCATTTTCCCAGAGCATCCACGGCATCGGTGCTGAGATAGACCACTCGGCCCACCCGATTCTTCTGAGCCTCGATGATCTGGATCCTTTGCTCGCGCAGATTCAGATCCTCCACCTGGGTGTTCAACAGCTCGCCAATGCGCATGCCGGTCCTAAGGAGTGCCAGTATTAGGGCCCGATCGCGGAT